>NZ_CP103300.1:3515000-4115000 GCF_025562755.1 Endozoicomonas euniceicola | reverse complement strand
ATCTGATCAGCGCTTAATTCCCTGATAAACAGCGTCCACTGTTTCATTGCCAGCATATCAACTCTGGAAAAGCGGGAAATACAAACGGTATCTTCTCCGGGGGAGTCTTCTACCTTGACTCTTAACTGATCCGGCAGATGCAGTATATCGTCACCAGGTCCGGCATTGATGCTAATACGCTGGTTTTTCAAAAAAGAATGGATGTTTCTGTTAAGTCCTGACCTGGTTTTATATTGCCAGTTCTTTGCTTCATCCCGGGCGATTTGAATAAAGTCATCACCTGCTTTTCCATTCACTGTTATTCTGGAAGTTCTGTAACTCACAGTGACATGAATAACGTTATTCAGGGCATTGCCTGAGAAAGAGGTGTCGCTGTTTGCTTCCTGCTGCCTCGCCACCCTGGTCAGTGGTTGCTGTGACAGGTGGTTTCTGATCGCTGAGGTTGCTTTTAATCCGTCCTCAAAGTAAACACCGTCGTACATTCCCAGGCTTTTTGCCATCAACAGGTCTGCCATTTGTTTTTCAGGAATAAACCCTTTTGCTGACAACGGTGACAGGCCGACGCCTATACCCTTCTCAGGCCCGAGATAGAAAGGAAATCCGCTGGCAGTGGAGTGCGTAGAACGAAGTACCCACTGATCAAAGGTATAGGGCATTGCCAGGTAACGTGATGAACCGGTCACGTTGCCCCCGACCTTTTCCGCCAGCGTCAGGCTCAGGCTGTCGGCACTGCGTCTTCCTTTAACTTTGTGGATTAAATCTTTCTGGTTGAGGATATGCCAATGACCGCGACTTCCATGCTTCATAACGGACAGCTGTTCCGCCTTGAGGTTATAAAGCACCGGATCAGGCAGTTGGGGAACAGCATTGTGACCCTCAGGGGTGAATTCTTTGATAAAGGTATTTTCGGTAGTCACCAGCCAGGTGGGATCACTGTGACCGAGCGCAAACTGATCTGTTGTTTTCAGCGGCCAGCCTTTAAGAACCGGGTTCCAGGCAAAAAACACCGCCGCAGGCATACTGGTAAGTGCCGTCTTTTGCTTCCCGGACTCGTCGGCGATACGTATAACCGGCTTATAGACCTGTGAGCCGGGTGCGTTGGAGGTAACCCCGGTGTACTTTGCCTCCAGGCCTTCATAACTGCGCTGATGAAAAATAAGCCATTCACTGTCGTTTTTATCCGTTCCCGGGCTTTTTGGTTCAACGGGTTTCCTGAGTTGCTCTGTGGAGATAAAGCGATACACCAGGCCGTTTTCTGAGATGGGGTTCATTTCATATTGCTGATCCTTGATGGACTTCAGGGTAGTGCGTAGAAATGGAAGGTTCTGTTTTATTTTCGACGTTATGCCACCCGGCATGTAAATGGGGATATTGTCGTGGCCTCGCGTGATCCAGAAATTACCAGCTTTGGCAGCCAGCTTATCCTTGTCCAGAATGTTAATATTTTTTGTTTTTTCCCCACTCCGGAATTTAAGATGCCAGCCATCGATAGTATTGCTTTCACGAAAGTCTTTTAAATAATACCTGTCAGGTACGGATAGCTTGAGTGGGAGACCCTGGCTGGCAGTCAGGGGCGTTTTTGGACTAACCCGGGTAATATCGATGGGTAATTGCCAGGAGGCGTCGGGCTGCCTCAGGGTCTGCTTAAGTAATTGGTTCAGGGATATGTTCAGGCCAGTGAACGTCAACAGCAGTTTTCCAGCCGGGAAAGTGTACGGGTTGTTTTGGCTGTCCCTGACACTCATGGGATGATGGGCAGGAAAAAACAGGCTGTGCCCGGTGGGGTGGTGAAAAAGCTGCAAGGCTTCGCTGCCAATGGAGGCAGAGAATTCATTGGCCCACAGTTCTGTTGTTACCACAGACTCTGATGATGCGGGAGCAAAGTCATGAGCCTTTTCCCTCACTCTGTTATCAATAATGATTGACTGATAATGCCTGATCATTGCTCCACTGACTGGATAGTTATCACTTCCGCCTCCACCATTGAGGTGCAGGGTGCTATCAGCCAGGGGTTGCCCCAGTCGTATGTCCGGAAACCGGTCGTTGTCCGGTCGTCCGCTGATAGCCAGAGAATTACTGCCATTCTCGCTGGTGATGCCGTCGTAGGGACCCAGTGTCTGAAGGGTGCTGTTTTCCCGTTTGAACAGTAACCGGGACGAAGTGGAATAAAACCAGTCAACACGGTTGCCTTGCGTGGGGGTGCTCCCCAGAAATGCTACCTTTTGCGGGTTTTTAAAAACATAGAGACCCTCGGGCGCAACTTTTGAGGCGGCTGTATGGTACCAGAGCTGGTATCCGGGTATGTTCTGTGCGTGGCTTAACGTCAGTTCCTCCGGCAGTTCCGTGCCTTCCTCCCTGATAATTTCACTGAGTTGTGCCTTCACGATGCCGTTGACCTTTGCCTTTAAAGACGCCCCGGTGGCCTGTTGCAGGTCGAAAGACTGTAAGCCCTTGTTGATATCCATCGTGAGCAGCACTCTCCGGTGCTTTTCCTGCTGGTAGATATTGTCGCTATAATCCAGTCCATAGACTGCTCCATCCTTCAGGTAGATATTTTTGTAGTCATAACGATAGGGGGAGTACGCAGCCAGCTTCTCACAATTTTTGTATTCGTCGGTTATCTTGCATTTCGCCGAGAGCACCTCTTTGGTGTCAATATCAAAGGCGTAGAGAGTATTTGACGGTGCATCAAAGCCTATAAGGCTGATAGTGCTTTTGGTCGCATAAACAAAGCCGGGCTCAACAATATACCAGCTACTAATATCGTGAGGGTTTTTGGCGTGTTTTTTCGGTACATAACCGTGAACCGGCACAATAGGGGGAACCTTCATGACCGGTCTTTCAGACTGATTAATATAGGGGGTCAGTATCTGTTGGATCAGGTCATTTATAGTCGTCTTAATATCTCCTTGCGAATAGTTAACTCCCCTGACCCACAAATCATGACCGCTGCCCCCCAGATTGACTGACGGGTACCTTTGCCCCGTGGAACCCAGTAGCGGATCAAGAACGCTTTGGTTAACTCCGAAAATCACTGAATCACTCAAAGTGAAAAGAATTTCGCTACCGAAAGGGCTTAAAGCGGCATTGATGATCCTTCTACGCTGGTGATTAAACATCGCTGTGGTAGAAAACTCAGTCGCTTGTAGTTTATGAATAGGTTGATTATTGTGACTGGACGAAAGGCTGCCTGTATCCACAACATAAAAAGCGGAGGCCAGTTGGCTTTTTTGGAAAAACAGGTATCGGTCACCCTGTGTATCACGTTTTACATTTATTAATTCAAGCGTCTTTCCATCCATACCCGGGCGACGAGTGTAAAATGCACTGTAAAGCTTATCATTCATGCTGTCTGAAGATCTTTGATTGACAGCGTTATCAATGAAAAACGCCTTCTTTGCAGCAAACGGATTCCAGATGATCACCCTGCCATTTCCGGAGTTTGCCCGGGCATCAAAAAAGCCTTTTGAAATTGATTCGTTATCGCTGAGGCGCTTGATAATATGAGCTGAAGTTGGCAGACCTTGCGAGAACTGTTTCATTTCATTGGCAGAATCTACATAGTTCGCATTAACCCAGATGGCACGAGAGGGTTCTATAACAGGTACAGAGCGGCTTTCTCCATCCGGTTTGCGAATTTTTTCAAGATGGTAAGTGACACGCTGACTGCTTTGTAAGGAAAACTGAAATCGATCAGAGCCTGATCCAACACTGGAAGTAAACTGTGCTGGAATTTCAGTCATGTGTCCATTGGTCTGATCCAGAGGCTGTCTGTAATACAGCTTTTTCTGTGAATGACTAAAAAACAAATAACCCTGGCTCGGCGTGCCTGCCATAGGGGTAATATCTGTGGGAAGGGCAATGCCTTCAGTACCACCCTCCACAGGAATAAGCTCTCCCCTCACAAGGGTGTCGGTGTATCGTCCGGTGAATGAAATATACGTTAGTTTCTCAGGTTCTACATCCAGCCAGCGATGGCTGGATAATTCATGGAACCTTCGGGGCTTGTTCAAAGCGTAAGCGTCAGGGAGTGGTCTTTTATAAGCCCACCACAAATCCGTGCGGGAACGGTAACTTAGCTGAAACGCATCTTTAACCTCTGGATAATAAACCTTAAAACGACCCGCTTTGGCATCAAGGATATAGTGGGGATAACGGTATTTATCAACAACGACAACCGGATAAGGGTTAGAGGAAGAAGCATTAAACCCCTTAAACTGCATGACACATTCTGAGTCTGTCGTGTGCTTTCTTTTCCCCTGAAGGGTAATCAGGCCACCCTCTGGTTTCTCGTCCGAAGCGATAAATGGAAGAAAATCTTTAATGGTGTATGAATGACGACGGTCATCAATCGTCCACTGCTCATTTCCCGTCTGGTGAAAGTCCGCCTTTGAGAAGTGAGTCAATGAAACCGTATAGAAATTGCCTCCCTGACCATAGAAACTGTAACTCATGGCAGGGTCATCAGGCGTAATGAACGTCTGATTATAATGACCTGCCGTTATATTGATGTGTTGCGTCTCTGAAAAGTTAATAATGTTCCTGTCGGAAAGGTCCTTCAGAATAAAAGCGGATGCTTCTTGCGTATTGCCATGTTCATACTCACAGGAAGCACCGGAGACATCCCCGCCGCCCGGGCCGTCTCCTTTCTTCCGTGGATAGAACGTAAACGTGAAATCCTTGTTAACGTTGTTGGTGAGTCCATCCCTTGAAGCCTGCATTAGAAGCTCCCACCCCTTGCCATCCGAACGGCCAAAGCCCCAGCTGGTTGCGTCAGATACTGGAACGCTTGAGCCCCACCAGCGCTTCAGGTTCCAGTTTTTTCCAGAGGGAAGAATGACAGTTTCTATATTTTCTTCTGGCCATTCAAAATTGTTCTGAATAAACCGGGATACTGCCGGGTGCGCCAGCAGGTTGAATGTAGCCGATTTAATAAAAAGACCATCCTCACCTTTGCAACCGTAAAAACTTACCCGCCTTCTGTAAGCTTCGCCGGATGCATCACCATTCAGATAAACGCTTCCACTGGGGCTTTTAATCTTGTGGATATTTATTTCTCCGAACTCTACTTGCTTTTGACTAAAGTCAATCGCTTTAATCGGAGTCAGGAAAAGCCTTTGCTTAACGACATCCTTCAATATCTCAACATCGATATAAGTACCGGTATTGGAACAGAAAGACCTACCCATGCAAGGCTTTTCGGAACGTTTATATACTCTTTCGTATTGGCCCGTACCCTCCTTAACCGTTATGTCTGTTGTCAGTAAATTCCATTTTTTGGCCTCGCCATCCCAGGCGCCTTTCAAGGTCAGGTCATCGTATACCATTTGCCAGAAGGCCATATTGTTCTCAAATTTTTGCCTCATTTCCTCTTTGAAATGCAGGCCAATGGTTATGATGGTAACAGTGAATGTGATCGGGAGTGCGGCAACCCCCATTGCTGAACCGACGGCAGCTGCACTGGTGGAACTTATCAATCCGACAGTCGTTGCAGCACTGGCTCCCAAACTAATCAGCACTGGCACGGTCTGTGCCAGATCCAGTCCCAGAATAATGCCCGCGTTTTCACGACAGCGCTTTGTCTCACAGGCTGACAAGGCCATTATGTCCAGAGTCACCATGCCGGCACTGATCGCCAGATTGATAACAGGGCCAGATAGCCTCATTGCGCGGCTCCCCAGGGTGGAGACTGCTTTTCCACTGGATGCTGCAGAAGCCGATGCTCTGTAATGCTTGTCTATAAAAGTGGCCATTCTTTCACCCAGGCTGACCACGCTTTTTCCTTTTTTAATGGCGCTGACGTATTTACCCATTGTCAACAAGGCGTCGACTGTTGCTATATGCTCATTAATCATCCCATAGATAATCTGGGCTTCCAGTATACGTCGCTGAAAGTCTGAACCTGCCCGGGGGGCAGTCTGGTCTGACTGTAAAGCTTCATTCCTGAACATCTGATAGACCAGTGAGCCAAGCGTCATGGCTACACCCACTCCATCTCCGATAGCATCCATTGTGCCGATTGGGTTTTTCGTTACTTCCTGCAATGACTGTCTGCTGAGGCTGATTTTTTCGTTGATAAACTTCAAAGAGGCAAGAAGGTCAGGATCGGAAATATCCAACCTTTTTGTGCTGATACGAGAAGTCTTATCGTTGACAGAGTAAAATTTCAGCTTCCATTTTTTTCCTTTTTGTTCGAGGGAATCCAGTCGAGGTATAAGGTCTGTCGACAAACTATTTTTTGACAGGGTTCTGGACAGGCCCGCGGCGGCAGACTCGATATGGAACCTGATGACCATGCTGTTGGCACTGCTCCTGACAATGGGTTGACTGAATATTTGTTTCTCCATTGCCAGCAGTGAAGTTCTGGTGCTTTTCAAAGTCGAGAGAGGCATTGACCGGGTATCAATGCCCATGGACGGGTTCTCTACTACCCCGTACCTGTTGGAGATGATCATGTCATCAGCAAGACTTGCTATTCTTATCGGGTCTGATGGAGTGACAGTGTGCTGTGGGTCGATCATCTGTAGCTGCATGCTACCATCCGTTAAAGCCTGAAGTGCAGACAGGTTGATCGCACTAAACTCTGTCGTGACCGACTGGAGTGACATTCCATTTTTTACGACACCTATCGTCAGGCGACCGACCCGTTCATTGGCAATAAAGTCAGTCACGGTGCGGGCGAGGTCACGGGATTTGAATGAGTCAGGGCTGCCCAGCAGGGTCAGGGAGTTGCCAGCCCCTCCTTCAACCTTGAGGAAAACAGCGTTACTGCTATCTAACAGAACCCGCCGCTGGGGGTTGAGCTGCAGGGCTTTGCCTGGTTTGTCCGACTGTGTCACAAGCCTTTTGGCCTGGAGCATGGATTCTGCATCCAGGGCAATGAAGTTGTGGTAGTTATGGCGGTTATTAACTTTTGAATCAGCCAGTTCTGTTTTTAATTCCCGTACTGCTTGCTGAAAGGCCAATAACGTTGGTTTGCCTGACGGATCGAGCAACAGGATATCCTTCTTCCCTTCTCCGGAAACCACGATGCTGGTCTGGTCATCGGACAATAATTTCAGGGAGGACTTTTCCTCATCGAAATTCAATCGGCAACTTTCTCCCGTCAGGCTTCGCCTTGGTCGGCACAATTCATGTGCTGGAACATCAGGAAGGTAAATTCTGGCAAAACCATCCGGGTATCGCTGTTTGATAACAGAGGCATCTTCAAGTGATGTTGGATCTAGCTTGATAAATGAAAAGGCACCTTCAGCTACCTTGTTTCGAAAGCGGCTATAGACACTTTGTGAATCAGGAATAGCGACCATTGTATCTTCAACTGAAGATAACAGGTCAGGATGGGTTTTTCTTATCCATGATTCCCATTCGCTGTATTTTTTAAAGTCATGTGTTGATGATAAAACTTCAATAATTTGGTTGTATTTCGTTTTGTCTGGCTCTGCAATAACAATGGTTGATCGTTTGTTAAGTGACTCAAGAGTTCCTATTTGTATTGCGTTTTTAATGTCAGAATTCATCAGAATATTATGGCTGGTAATATCTGATGATGTTTCATGGCTGATGATGGATTTTTGACCAAAAATGCTGGTTAACTCATTCTGATCAAACAGTTCAGGCCGGGTTTGTATGTCTGGAGGGAGGCTTTCCTTAACTGTATAGGAAACGCTGTTATCGTCATTGAGAGAATAGACATAACGAGTATCTTTGCGTTTTCTGGATACGACTTCAATTCTGTCTGGACGATTTTCGTCGGTAAAAAATATTCTATTGCCAAGAAGGTTTGTATCGATAGGAACCTGAGATGCAGTTAAGTCATGGGTAAGTATGTCGATACCTTTTAAACGCCTGAGCAACTTGGCGACAAATATATCACTGTTAGCTGGAATGACTCCGGTTTTTAAACCTCTGTGACTTTTATCAGCCAGACTACAGCCGCGAAGAGCAATTCTTTTGACTTTGGCTCCCTCGGGCATTAACTTGCGAAATAGTGAAACCAGTTTTGGCATGATGGGTCTTTCAAATCCATCATTACTTCCATGCCCAACTAATATAATTCTTGTTTTATCATCAGGTTTGAATTTTTTTCCATGAACCAGAAGTAATTCGTTAGACTCAATGTTATATTGAAAAAGATTACTTTTATTAATCGGAACGTTTGAATACTCCACATAAGATTCAGTATAAATCCAGGGATCATCATCCAGAGATATTATAATCTGGCTGTCATAATTCTGTCCTCTTACATACCTGGCTGGTGGTTCTACTCTGGCGACAAGAGTCTGGTCGGAAGGTGGGTATACATGATTCTGGCTAAATAGCCTCTCTGGTTCACCAAGATTTGCGCCATCATAATATTTTCTTATTACACTGTCGCCAAACACGTCTCCATAACGGTTAAGTTCAGGAGCTACATTTAAAAGATCAAGACTATAATAGGCTTTAACAGCCCATTTAACTTTAACGGGATCAGGCTTTTTCGGAGCATCCTGGATGCTGTCGTCTTCACTATCTGACAGGCTGTCCTCATCAAGAAGTCCGGAAAATATATTTCTATTTAATAATTTAAGGTCGTGAAGTTTGTTTAATTCAAAATCAAAGATTTGATAATAAAATTTATTTTCTTTAAAGCTATTTTGGTATTCCTCAACGGCTTGCAGGTGATAACTGTGAATTCCAGGCAGTAGATCTGATCCTTGTGCTGCGCCTAATATGGCTACTTTGGTTGAGGTTGGTGTCGATGATGAAGATTCTATGGATTCTAAAATGATACTATCTTTGTATTTTAATTGCCTGGTACCAAGTTTTTTAAAAAAATTTTCAGGGTTTAAGTTGTTTATTTTTTCTTTAAGCGCTAAATAATCACTATTATAGTTGGTTTCCTCAACCTTTAAGATGTTGGAATCACCTATGTCATTTTGAACGTTTCCTAATTCTTTTTCTCTTTTAAGTACTAACTCAAGAGCTGCCTTTTTAAATAACAGTTGAATTTCTTCAGGCATTTTTTTCTTCTGGGCTTCACTGAGTGGTTCAAAGTTAAACTCCGGTAAAACACCTGAGTTAATGTAAAATCCACCCTTTTTTAATGCATCTAATCCAATGATAAGTTCGGACAGGGGATAAGCATTCCCGTAGTGAAAGTCATGATAAGTTTTTCCTATACTTCTGTCTCCTTTAAACAGTTCAGGGTTGAATTTATTTTGATCTATGCTGATGTCTTGGATTTTTATGTTTGTAACAGATTTAAGATCGCTGTAGATAGATTCCTGTTCTTTCAATATGTTTTTAAAATTGTCTCCAATATCAATTGATCTGGTCTTAAGTAATACTCTGATGGCTGAATCGTTCAGGCCATCTGTACCCGTTCCGGCTCGCCTTAAGGGGTTAGCCGATAGTGACTTATATTCAAGCTTGACTTTCTCTGCAAAATCTTTAAGTGTAAGTCCAACCGGGGATGATTGAGGATGCCCAAATTCACGTTGCGCGACATAATTGAACATTTCACGAAAAAGATACTGACTATTTACAGCTTCTCTGTCACGCCAGACATTAATAATATAATCAGGATGAGTTTTTGCCCATACCCTGATGTAGTTTGCCTGTTGCTCAGTCAAGGGTTTGCTGTTTACAAAATTAATTTTCTTTGGGATGTTTACAGATGGCATTTTGAAACTCTCATTTTACTGTCAGAAGTAACACTAATCATTACTTGATTGATTGCTTTCAGGGTTAAGTGCGCACCATTTTCCATCATGTTGCAAGGTATAGGTTTTTTCATCGAAGTGAGAGGAAATGACAGAGCCTCTTAGCTGAAGTCGGAATAGATAGTAACCCGGGTCTTCAGGCTTTTGGCATGAAGGCATACGTATATCATTGTCTGACCTCATCATCTCATCAGTGAGTCCGGGAATTGATTGAATTGACGGGTCATTAAGTAATTTCTTAAGTTCTTCAAGCAACTGCTGTCTTCTATTTTCATGTAACTCATAGAGTTCATCTAATGACATTCCCGGTAAATTCTCATGAAATAATTCGTGAAATTCTTCAGGTAAAACCCAGGTACCAGCCCTTGTCGTTGTGTCAGCTTCACTTGAAAAGCTGTATCCCAGCTCTCTGGCCTTCTCTTCGGTGACCAGGTGGTATTTTCTTGCTCCAACCTTGCCTCTGGCATCGGCCTGATAGTCATCAGGTAGTTTTTTTCTGTAAGGCTGTTCGGGGGGGTCTTCCCCATTGTTGCCCCCTAATGAAGACGCGGAGGGTGAATAACTATGAGAAAGCGTCCGTGACGGTTTTCCCGGCTGCGTATTTGAGCTGGAAGAACATCCGGAATGGCCTTTGTTATTGGAAGTTGAGCCCACGGGGTATACGACAATAAGCCTGTTAATATCCTCAGTACAGATAAGAACAAGCTTATAAACTGACCTGTCGATTTCATAGTTTGTACTAATACTTTCTGTCGCTATTTCAATCGTTGATAATTTGTTAAACGACCATTCTTGTTGAGTATAAAAAGGAAGGTAATGATTAGGTTCATATAATCCCAAACCGGGTTTTGACCAAAGTATTTCCTGAGGTTTCGCAGCAGCCGGAAGCAGTAGTAACCATTTAAAAAACATCAGCCTCGTTACCCGCAAAGCTGATGAGTCATCAAACACTGTCGTAAGACCAGCCCTTGCTCTTGAAGCGTTTTGAAATGTAATCATTTGTCTACTTCCTATGGTATTCCAAGTTTGCCTGAAAGCATCAGAGACCAACGTTCAGCGAGCTTCTGTGATCCAGACTGTTGAGGGTAATAAGGATGAGAGAGACAACAATCATTTCACCATAGAACTAAATTGACCTTTAGGAGCAGTTTTTTTCACAAAGCTCGCTTTAGCAGGTAGGATTTAGGGGGACATTTTTACAAAACCGGAATGCAGGTGTTTCATGGGCGCAACAACCAAAGCAGATTTAGACCCAAAAGCAGAAGAAGGTCGTTTAAAAACACTGGTGAGCGATATTCTGGATGAAGCCCGTCGTCAGGGAGCAGATGCCTGTGAGGTTGGGGTGAGTCTGGACGCCGGGTTGTCGGTTGGGGTCAGAATGGGCGATGTGGAGACCGTTGAGTTCAATCGTGACCAGGGGTTTGGGATAACGGTTTATCGTGGCAAAAAGAAAGGCTCGGCCAGTACGTCCGACAGCTCTCGCGACGCTATCCGGGAAACCGTAAAAGCGGCTTATGATATTGCCGGGTACGCTTCTGAAGACCCTGATGCAGGGCTTGCGGAAGCTGAACTGATGGCGCAGGACCTGCCCGATCTTGATCTCTATCATCCCTGGGGGATTGAAGCCAACGATGCTATTGAGCTGGCTTTGAAGTGTGAAGATGCGGGGCGTGAGTTTGATGGAAAAATTGCCAATTCTGACGGTGCCAATGTCTCAACACACCAAGGGTGTCGTGTTTATGGAAACAGTCACGGCTTTATTGGCAGTTACGTCTCTACCCGCCACAGCCTGAGTTGTGTACTGATTGGGCAGCAGGGTGACGATATGCAGCGGGACTACTGGTACACAGTTGCCCGTGATGCAGTGGATATGGAATCGGCTGCCCTGGTGGGTAAAAAAGCGGCACAGCGCACCGTTGATCGACTGGGAAGCCAGAAGGTATCGACGGGTCAGTTGCCAGTACTGTTTGCTGCCGAGGTGGCGTCTGGTCTGGTTTCTCACTTTCTCTCTGCGATCAGTGGTGGCAGCCTCTACCGACAGGCGTCGTTTTTGCTGGATCATTTGAATAAACCCGTCTTCCCTGACTGGGTTCGCATTCACGAACAACCTCATTTACAGAAGGCACTGGGTTCTGCCAGTTTTGATAATGACGGGCTTGCGACTCAGGCCAAGGATTTTATTACTGATGGTGTATTGGTGAACTATTTGCTGGGAACCTATTCCGCGCGCAAGCTGGGGATGACCAGTACTGCCAATGCCGGTGGTGTGAACAATCTGTTTTTCGACAGCAATGCCGGTGATCAGAAAGCGCTGTTACAGCAGATGGGAACAGGCTTGCTGGTAACCGAGCTGATGGGGCAGGGGGTTAATACGGTAACAGGGGATTATTCCCGTGGCGCTGCCGGTTTCTGGGTCGAAAATGGTGTTATCCAGTACCCGGTTTCTGAGGTCACCATAGCGGGTAATCTTAAAGATATATTTATGAACATTGTGGCTGCGGGTAATGATTATGATACCCGCAGTAATGTTCAGGTCGGTTCGGTACTGGTTGAAGGTATGATGCTAGCCGGGGAGTGACTGCTCCCCACCCTATCGGGTGAGGCTTCTGATTTCTTAGGCAGCAACCGACAGTATGCCGGATTTACGCAAGCCTCCATCAGCAGAAACGGACAGTCCTTCCGCCTTTAATTTCAATATGCCTTGCTTCTTGATATTGCGAGCTGCATTAATATCCCGGTCATGGATAGCACCACAGCTACACTCCCATGATCGGATTCTCAATGGCATTTTTTCCTGTTTCAAATCGCAGACTGAGCAAGTTTTAGAGGATGCAAACCACTGGTCTATCTTCACCAGATGTTTACCTTCCTGCTTTGCCTTGTATTCGAGTTTGGTTATCAGTGAGTGCCAGCCAGCATCAGCAATAGAACGAGCAAGACGCTTGTTCTTGAGCATGTTTTTAACTTTCAGTGTCTCCACAATCACCGCTTGGTTTTCGTCGATGAGTTGTTTTGATAGCTTATGCTGAAAATCATTACGGGCAAAGGCTACACGCTCATGCGCCTTTGCCACCAATAAACGGGCTTTGTGCCTACCTCTTGAGCCTTTCTTGCAGCGAGATAGAGCCTGTTGTTTTCTTTTCAGGTTACGTTGTGCTTTTTTCAGAAAGCGAGGATTGCCAGTCTTATGGCCGGTACTGGTGATAGCCAGATCAGTAATCCCCATATCAACACCGACAACCTGATTAGCTTCAAGATTATCAATCTGTTTTGGTTGTTCCTGGGTATCATCAGCCAATATGGAGGCAAAATACTTGCCGGTTAGCGTTCTGCTCAGGGTGATAGACTTCACCTTACCCACTATTTCACGATGCACTTTAGCCCTTATGGGCTTGCGCTTGGGGATTTTTATCCAGTTATCGCCCACAGAGACAGACGTACAATGGTAGCTACTTTGCTTGCCATGCTTTTTCTTGAAGCGAGGAAATCTTGCCTGCAATTTGGGATTGAAAAAGTTTTGAAAGGCCGTATCCAGATTGATAGTGGCCTGTTGCAGTGCAATAGAGTCAGCGTTTTTCAGCCATGAGTACTTTCGGCTTTTCTTGGCTTTTGCCAGCAAGGGCTTCAGTAGGACTTACGCATTGATGGCACCTGCAAATTTTGGTAGCAGGTCATCTTTGTCCTTTGCAAAAATCTTAATGAAGGCACCAACCACTTCTTTAAACAGCTTACGCTGGTGCTGATAAATATTCGTAAACTCCTGCGCTATCTGCATTTTCTGGAGATAAACAAAGCTCAGAATACTTGAGAATATGTGATTTCTTACAGGCCGCTCATTACGCACCTGAAAATGTTCGATATGGCAAACCTGCTTGATCGCCCTGTGGAACTGCTCAATCTGCCAGTGCTGGTCGTGGATCAGGATGAAATCATCGCGTTGAACAGGTACATCTTCTGGCAGGTAAACCACGTAGTGGCGACGCTGGTCTTTTAGCATCGTCCTGAACAACCTGACTTTGCCGAAATCCTTGAGCCAGACATCCAAACCATCGTCTGGTACCTCAAGAGCCTGAACCTGCTGCCAATGACCTTTTTCCAGTGATACCGTCCTGTTTTTTTCAACTGCAAACATGAACCCTGTCTGATGGTTTTTAATCGTCTTCAGGTTTTTGACGCAGCTGTACCAGGAGTCACCGGTTACATACGCTGGCTTCAGCCCCCATGCCAGCACTTCACTCAACATTTCAAGAAAGTAATCGTTTTTGGTCTTGCCTTCCGACTTGTCGCATATTCTGAAGTTCACGGGCATATGCCGACCGGCGGGATCGGTGTAATAGAGGGTGACAAGATTAATACCTTTGACTGCCCGGTGATGCTTGCCTGACCAGAAGTGGCTAACAAGCGCTACAGAATTGCTATACGGTTTATCAAGAACAGTATCATCGACGCTCAACGTGCCGCCAACAAGGCATAAGTTTTGGGCGGCTTCATCGAACATGTCTTTTGGTTGGTAATTTTCGCGCTGAAGAAAGCGGTTAACGCTATCGTGAGAAATGCCAGTCACTTCTGCCAGCCTTGTGCATGTTGATGATTTGGGCTCACTGATCAAAAATCCCATGTATTGTGGAAGTGTGCATTTTGCAGTCGTTGGGCGAGTAGTACTTCTCACTTTCGTCCCTGAAAGATAGTCATTTGTGGCTATTATCAAATTTTAAAGCCTGCTGTCAATGCGTAAGTCCTATTCAGGTGTTTTTTGGGAGAAAGGCTCTGCCTACGAACCTTGTAATAATGAACCTTAATAGCCAGGGCCTTGTTCCATACGAACCGCACAGCATCAAACTGACGGTCGAGAAATTCCGCCTGCTCTGATGTTGGATAGATTCGTACTTTGGTGGCTCTCAGCATGGAACGTTATTTCAGTGCTCATTAATATAAATTTTATATTACAGGTATTTGAAAGAGGTTTTCAAGTGGGCGCACACAATAAAGATTTGCTTAAAGGGTATCTTCGCAAACGACATAGCGTTACCAAGCTGGTTGTTCATTTGGTGTTCACGACAAAGTACAGACGAAAGCTTTTTGATGGCTATATGATCAAGCAGTTACGGGAGTCGTTCGAGAGTGCATGTGAAAAACTGGAATGCCAGTTACTTGAAATGGATGGCGAAAAAGATCACGTACACCTGTTGGTGGCCTACCCACCAAAACTGGCTATCAGTGTCATGGTAAATAATCTCAAATCAACATCATCAAGACGGTTGCGAATGCTGAATACCCACCTTACTGCTCAGAGCAAAGCAGGCTTAATGTGGTCAAGGTCTTACTTTGCTTGCAGTGCTGGCAGTGCAACTATCGAGACTCTGAAGGACTACGTTAATAGCCAGAGTACACCAGATTGATGGCGGAAGGCTCTGCGCCTTCCCGTCTTATATCCCCGCCCGCATTGGGCGAGGGTTTACGACGATTTTGCTAAATCTTCTGGCCCAGGAAGTTGGCAGGGCAGTTTTAGAGCCTGCCAACCTTCAGCCAAATATCATCCGGGTTAGCCACTCACACCACGACTCCCTGCCTTCATCTATCTTTTTCTGTCGCTCTGTCTTTTGTCTTACTATTTCATTAACCCTGAACTTGATCATATATTTGATAGCCGTCGTGATTGACAGATGGAGATTTTCTCCAGTCAAACGTTCATATTGGTGATCGTGTGATGTTGCAAGGGCTTTAATAGCTTTATTGACGCGAACACTAATATCAAACTCATCAAGGGGGGAGGCTGCTTCAGAGTCCACAATATATTGTGCCTGCATGTTCACATACGTTTCGAGGCCGTAGTGCCGAATAATTTCACGGTGTTGAGTGAAAGCTGTTTGTCCACTATCCAGTTTCGACCATTCATCATTGGTTCTCAGGCGGTCAACCAGTTCAGGATGTTTTATGTTATTTAGTCGTAGAAAGGAGTTGAAAATTTTAAGTTTCCCGGTAAGCCCCTCTGCTATAACTTCTGCGGCATTATCATCAAATGCTTGTGCAAGTAACTTACAGTTATCTATGTGTAAGTTGCCATTATTCTTAAGAGCCTCTATTGCTGATTCTGAATAGCCTAATTGCTTTAGAGCCTCTATGGACAGAGTATGTGTTACTAAATCATTGAGAAGCTGATCAATTTCATTTTTATTAATTGTGCCTGAGTTATCGATACAAATCTTATTAATACGATTTTCATCTAATAGTCCAGAGTTATTTAGCAAATTCAGCGTGTATTCTTTTATACCCTTCTGTTTCAGGAAATCTGTAACCGCCTTGGATTTTTCCTTTAAGTCCTGATTTTGCCTGGTGGCTTCGGTTTGCATGGGGAGTCCGGTGGTGTGTTCCGTCATCTCCTGCTCTTGAGTACCATAAAGAAGCTCTGTAAGGCGTCTTTCAACATCAAGATCAGGGGCTAAACCATGGATATACTCGAGTACTGCTCCACTGACGGATTTGTCTAACTTATGGTTATGTATGATAAACAGTGCTACAGGGTATGGTCTGAAAAGACGGGAACTATAAATTTCACTGGGTATGTAACCTTTCCGGGCCATGTTGTTGTAGAGGTTCACTCGTTTTTCACCATTAAAGCCAAGCAGTTTTGCCAGGTGCCTTGTTACTTCTTCAGGGATATTGTCATTGGGGATTTCGGGTTTTTTTCTGACTACATCTCTCCAGGCTGAAGGTGTTTTGGCCAAAATGAGCTGATGGATAAGGTGCAGATTATTGTTCTCGCCTACGGTTTTTGCAATATGATGTAGCACTGACAACGATATAGCTTTGTCTTCATCATTACGTTGTTCCAGCTTTTCAATCAGGTCATCACTTCTCAGGGAAGAACTTAAATCATCTTCTGAGAATGCCATCAGCAATTCCGCCAGCTGTTCTGCCGTGAGCTGACCGTAGGCGTATAGACTGGACAAAACAAAGTCAGGCACAGTGTTAAACAGTTCCGAAAATTGGCTCTGATTCAGAATAGAGCGAATGTCCAGCCTACTTCCACTTTCTCCTTCTGTTTTTTTAACAGTCTGGTCGGGATGCTGACCATCGCCACCTCCTCCATTGACACCTTCGGCATTACCGCTTTCACCATTTCCGGCAGGATTCCGATTGTTACTTGCCCCTCCTGTTTTCCGGTGCCTTAAACCATTACCAGAAGCCTCCTGACTGTTACCAGTATTTTCAGGGTTACCATTAATCATTGCGTTGAGGATGCCGCTGACAGGAATAGATTGATCTGATGTGATCATCACCTTCATGTCATTTAAGCTATCGATCAGGTTTTGTATGTAACGTTCATTGGCCTCATCGCTGTTTTCCAAAGCACTTTCCAGGTCTTCCCTCTGACTGAACCAGCTGCTTAACCAGTGCTGCTTTCTCCGGAGATAGCTCAGTAACTGAAAGGGGTTGGTCAGTGCTTTGGCTTTTTTGAGTGCCAGTGCTTCGTCACCGGATAGAGTGGAGGTAAAGGACTCACCAGATAGAAGCAAAATGGTAATGCGAATAAAAGGATGTTGGTTTTGGGGAGCCAAAACGGGAGAGATCACCAGTTCGCTTCCAGCCAGGGGTGAAAACAGAAAGGGTGGCTTTCTGTCATCAAAAGGATCGTCTAATCCCATGTGCCCTGATGAAGAGCCGAATAATAAGGGTGGGTCTGAGCGATCGTAAGGTAATGGCAGGTGTCCGGTTTCATTCTGAGGCTTAACATCGCTGGTGATGCTGTAGCCTTGAACTTGAGAGTTACGCTCTGTGACGGGTTTAAGGGCTATTACCCCGGTAAAGTCAGGCCCCGGGAATGTTGGTTGAAACAAGTGGTTCTGGACATCCGCTGTTTTTGTCTTCAGCCGGGAGCGTCCCTGAGCACTATGAAAATAAAGCAGTTTGCAATCTGAACCCTCAGGCTCGTTTAAGGTTGAGGCCATTACCTTCACGCCTTGCGATTCAGTGGCTAAAGACCATGACTCGGGGAGGCAGGCCTGAAGGTGCCTGCCTTCAGTGACCCCACTCCAGACGAATTCGTACTCCTTTTTATTGCTCGTATCCGGGACGTTGACTGCGTCAGAAGAATACGACAAGTCTTCGGTAATAAGCGTATTATAATATTGGCCGTTTGCTTTGGCTCGTGAGTAAATAGCGACTTGAGAGTAAGAGTTGCTTATGCATAGCACTGCTATAAAAAATACAGTTAATGCGCGAGTATCCTTTATATTCATTTTTGACTACAGCTTTGCCGGGTGTTTGAGTATTTTTTTACGAAGGCATGAAGTCAAAAAAGAATAGAAGCTGCAATCAGGAATGCAACACGAATGGCTGAATATAAATTCGGTCACGCGTAAAAAAGCGTCGCCAGCCCAAGAAAGGAGAAAAAGCCCAGCACATCAGAAATCGTTGTCAGAATGATTGTGCCAGCCAGAGATGGATCAATGTTCATCGATTTCAGAATCACCGGCAGGCTGGCACCTACAATCACCGCAGCGCTCAGGTTGATCACCATGGCACAGCCAATCACAAACGAAATAATCGGGTCGTTAAACCACAGGTAAGCGATCAGGGCGACCAGGCTGGCCCAGAGCAGACCGTTCATAAAGCCTACCGCCAGCTCACGACTCAACAGCCAGCGCAGGTTGGTGCTGCTGATCTGTCCAAGCGCCATCCCGCGAATCACCAGAGTGAGAGCCTGACCACCGGCGTTACCGCCCATTCCGGCGACAATTGGCATAAGTACTGCCAGTGCCACCACTTTGTCGATCGTGGTCTGGAACATGCCGATGACAGAGGCAGCGATAAAGGCAGTAATTAAGTTAATGCCCAGCCAGACGGCACGGCGCCTTGCCGTTTTAAAGACGGGGGCAAAGGTGTCTTCGTCATCATCCAGACCCGCCATGCTCATCATGGAGTGTTCAGCCTCTTCCCGGATGACGTCCACCACATCGTCGATGGTAATACGACCCAGCAGCTTGCCTTTGTCATTGATAACCGGGGCGGAAACGAGATCCTGTCGTTCGAAAATCTGGGCGACCTGGGTGTCTTCAGTATCTGCGGGTATGGGCGTGATATCGGTTTGCATGACTTCATAGACTGAGGCAGAAGGGTCTGTGGTCAGCAATATGCCAAGCGGTAAAGAACCAATGTATTCATCCCGGCGGTTGACCACCAGAAGGCTATCGGTCATCTCCGGGAGTTTCTCATGTCGCCGCAGATAGCGCAGCACCACATCAACGGTATTGCTGGGGCGAATGGTGACCATATCGGTGTTCATCAGGCCACCGGCGGTGTCTTCCGGGTAGGACAGGACCACTTCAATCCGTTGCCGGTCCTGACTGTCCATGGAATCAAGCACTCTGCGGGTGATCGTGCCGGGCAGCTGTTGCAGCAGGTCGGCAATGTCGTCTACATCCTGACCGTCAGTGATGGCCTTAAGCTCGGCAATGTTCATCCGGTCCAGAAAGAACTGCCTGACTTCGTCGCTTAACTCCTGCAGCACGTCGCCTTCCTGATCCTGGTCGATTAAGCGCCAGAGCAGGCTGCGAAGTTTGGGTGGGGAGGATTCCAGCAGGTGTGCCGCATCAGCCGCCGGAAGGCTGTTGAGCATGCGTCTGAGTTCCGGCGAGACACCGTGTTCCAGTGCTTCATTGAGCTCTTTAAGCGCCTTGTCCCCGATACTCAGTTGCAGTTGCTGAACCATATTCCACGCCTGGTGTTGTCTATGACTGAGGGAGCTGTTTACTCACCTTCTTCAAAATAATCGTTGATCAGATTGCACAGTGCATCGGCTGCTTCCTGCTCGTCTTCACCCTCAAATGTCAGGTCGAGGGTGGTTCCCTGACCGGCAGCCAGCATCATGATCGCCATAATGCTTTTTCCATCCACTTCACGACCGTTTACGCCGACTTTAATCTGGCTGATAAAGTTGGAAGTGGTCGAGACAAACTTTGATGCGGCACGAGCATGCAGTCCAAGTTTGTTGATGATGGTCGCTTGCATCTGGATCATTATTTGGATAGCTCCCTGTGTCGAACCTGAACCCGGTCAAAACGTTTACTGAACCAGTTGCCCAGCCGTTCACTAATATAGACTGAACGGTGCTGCCCACCGGTACAACCTATGGCAATGGTCATATAGCTGCGCTGGCCGGATTCAAACCTTGGTAGCCATTTTTCCACGAACTGCTTCAGGTCATCAAACATCTCTGTCACCATGGGTTTCGCTGCAAGGAACTCCTGAACCGGCTTGTCCTGACCGGTGTATGGCCGGATGGATTCATCCCAGTATGGGTTAGGCAGGCAGCGAACATCAAATACATAGTCAGCATCCACCGGCATACCGTGCTTGAAGCCAAAGGATTGAATCAGCAGAGTCATGCTTTTGGTGCCGTCGCCAATGACCTTGTGGCGAACCTGCTCATGAATTTCATGCACAGACAATGGTGATGTGTCGATGCGGATATCGGCCTGTGCTGCCACGGGCCCCAGCAGGCTGGTTTCCAGATCGATGGCTTCGATCAGTGACACCTTATCATTCGTCAGAGGATGCTTTCGGCGAGTTGAGCTGTAACGCTTCATCAGGCAGCTGCTGTCAGCGTCCAGGAATACCACCTGACAATCGATTTCCTGGTTTCTGAGTTTTTTCAGCAGTCTTGGGAAATGCTCCAGGGCTCCGGGAACATTACGAACATCGATGCTGACGGCCATTCTGGGGGGCTCATTAGCGCCTTCACTCAGCTGTTCCGGTAGCTGGCTGAGCATAGTGGCTGGCAGGTTGTCGACGCAGTAATATCCCTGATCCTCAAGGGCATGGAGTGCCGCGCTTTTTCCTGAACCTGAGCGGCCGCTGATAATAACGAGTTTCATGGGGGTTCCCTTTATGCGGAGCTTGTTATTAACGGATAACAGGTTTAACGGTTGAATAATAGAGTAACTCAACGAGATTAAAACCTGTTTCTTTATTTCAAGGATAGGTAATAGCTGTGCTGCCTGCTTGTTGCCATGACCTGAAGTTGAAACTGGCAGAGATATTGTGGGACTGCCAGAGAATAACCCCTGACAGTATAATACCCGTTCAGGTCAGGCCGGATTTGTCAGGAGCTGATACAGGCTTTCCGAAGAGCTAGCTGACCGGATCTGACTGAGCAGGTAATCGTCGGTGAAGCGTTGAGCCAGGGCTTTCAGGATATCGAGGTGCTCCTGGGTGCTTTCTTCAGGGACGATCAAAGCAAAAATCAGGTCAACAGGCTCACGGTCTACCGCGTCAAAATCAACAGGTTCCGACAGACGAATGAAGAGGCCCGTTGGCTCCGGGCAGGCTTTGGAGCGGCAGTGAGGCAGCGCAATGCCGTTGCCCAGTCCGGTGGTACCCAGTCGTTCCCGGTTGATGAGGTTGTTGAACAGGTTCTTGGCGTTGATGGCGGGAACATGTTCACTGATCTGTTCCGCAATAGTTTCCAGGATTTTCTTTTTGCTGATCCCTTGCACACCATGGAGGGTGCGCTCGGGGGTTAGGATGTTTTTAATAGTCATACAACGATTGGAAGGCTCACAGGGTGCGAGTGCAAAAAAGAAGCCGCTCTCTGGATGGAGCCGACTGAAAGCCAGGGCTTTCAGTCGGTTATGGCTTCAGCCTCGGGCTCCCTGCATGCGATTGAGCGTTTTTTCCTTGTGTTTTACCAACTGTCGGTCGATTTTATCTGACAAATCGTCAATAGCCGCATACATGTCATCGGATTCAGCGGTCGCATTGATGTCAGCTCCACGTATGTGCAGGATCACTTCTGCCTTGTGTAGTAGTTTCTCTACGCTCAAGGTGACCTGTACATTAGTGATGTTATCGAAGTGAGCTGCCAGGCGGTCGAGTTTTTTAGTGACATAATCTTTCAGAGCTTGAGTCACTTCTACATGATGTCCACTGATGTTGACTTGCATGTAACGCTCTCCTGCTGATCCCGTTTGAAGACAGTGGCCAGTTCCCGGGATTCTCGAACTGGTCTGTTTAGATTCTATCACTGATAACAACGCAGGTACTGCTCTGAAGCAAAAAAATACAGGATTTTTACACCAGACACTTACGTTCGTTGGAAGGGGGTATATGCATTGATTCCCGGTACTTGGCGATGGTTCGTCGGGCTACTTTTATGCCCTGTTCTCCCAGCAATCCGGCAATTTTGTTGTCACTGAGCGGTTTTTTTGGATTTTCATCCTGAACCAACTTTTTGATCAGCGCACGAATAGCCGTGGATGAACACTCTCCGCCGCTGTCTGTGCTGACATGGCTGGAAAAGAAATATTTCAGTTCATAGACGCCCCTGGGCGTATGCATGTACTTCTGGGTCGTGACCCGTGAAATAGTTGATTCATGCATGTCCACCGCTTCAGCGATGTCGGCAAGCACCAGCGGTTTCATGGCTTCGTCGCCCTGTTCCAGAAAGCCCTGCTGGACGTTAACGATTCTGGTGGCGACTTTAAGCAATGTGTCATTGCGGCTTTGCAGGTTTTTCAGAAACCAGCGGGCTTCCTGCAGCTGGTTTTTCATAAACTGGTTGTCCCGGCTGCTGTTGGCCCGCTGAACCATTGACGCATAACTGTTGTTGATACGCAGGCGTGGCAGTGACTCGGAATTCAGTTCCACCACCCAGCGCTCTTTTACTTTTCGAACAGAGATATCCGGAGTGATGTACTCCGGTTCACTTTGATCCACTTCAGAGCCGGGCCTTGGGTTCAGGCTCTGTATCAGGCTCAATGCTTCCTTGAGCTGATGCTCTTTCATCCGGGTGCGGCGCATGATCTGGCTGTAGTCACGGCTGCCCAGGGCTTCCAGATGGAAGTCGATCAGCTTTTGAGCTTCGTGAATAAAGGGTGTCTGGGACGGCAGTTGAGCCAGCTGTACGGACAGGCACGCTTTCAGGTTTTCACTGCCGCAGCCAACCGGGTCAAACTGCTGAATGCGGTGTTGCATGACTTTCAGCTCATCTATGTCGAGAGTGTCGAGTTCCTCAAACGCAGGGTCTGAAACAAGACTCTGGTAGATATCTTCCAGTGGCGTTGTCAGGTAACCATCAGGGTTTATGGCTTCGATGATCGCTTCACCCAGCACCCTGTCGGTATCGGTGGTGGGGGTCAGGTTCAGTTGCCATTGCAGGTGTTCCTGCAGGGACTCAGTGGTTCGGGAGCGACTCAGGGGATCAAATTCATCATCACTGCCTGACGGCATGCTGGAGTAGATTTCCTCCCAGCCGGAATCGACAGGCAGATCCCTGGGTATGCTTTCTGACCATTCGGGTTCCTGAGACTCCGGGGAGGCCGGCGGTTCCTGGGCATTGAGGTCAACCAGTTGCTCACCTTCAGCGGTGTTACTGGCTTCCTGGTCGCGGCTCTCCTGATCCTGAATGGCTTCTTCGCTTTCCAGCATCGGGTTGGACTCCAGCACCTCCTGGATTTCCTGTTGCAGATCCAGTGTCGAAAGCTGTAACAGGCGAATGGCTTGTTGCAGTTGCGGTGTCATCGTCAACTGCTGACCCATTTTAAGCTGTAGAGAGGGCTTCATAGGGCAACCGTGTACCTTTTACTATGAAAATGCACGTTCACGCAGGTGACGGGAACTGCATTTTCTGCTCATGCTGTTGTGAGCTCATGGCTGTTTACTTAAAACGCTGTGCTCTTTGTAATACTGTCACATTGTCGTTTTTAGGTGCGTTCCGTGTCACCGGATTATAAGCACAGAACCTTAATAGTGAAAAGCAAAACTGGCATGAGGATGGTTAGGGGGAAGAGAGACTCTTCCCGAATGTAACTGACTATAAACTGAACTGGTGACCCAGGTAAACGTCACGAACTTTCTGGTTGCTCAAAACGGTCTGACTGTCGCCTTCCGCAATGATGCCACCTTCGCTGACGATATAAGCCTTTTCACAGATATCCAGTGTTTCACGAACATTGTGATCGGTGATCAGTACACCAATGCCATGGCTTTGCAGTTGTCTGACAATCCCTTTGATGTCTCCAACCGAGATAGGGTCAACACCGGCAAATGGCTCATCGAGCAGGACAAAATCCGGATCGGTGGCCAGGGCCCTGGCTATTTCCACCCGTCGACGCTCACCGCCCGACAGGCTCATACCGGTGCTGTCGCGGATATGGCCTATGTTGAACTCATCCAGCAGTGACTCCATCTTGTCGAGCCGCTGTTGCTTGTTGAGGTCTTTGCGGGTTTGCAGGATGGCAAGAATATTATCGGTCACCGACAGTTTGCGGAATATTGAGGCTTCCTGTGGCAGGTAGCCCACACCGGCTCTTGCCCGCCCGTGCATAGGTTGGTGGGTCAGGTCTTTGTCGTTAATGCTGACTTTGCCACCATCGGCTTTTACCAGGCCGACAATCATGTAGAAACAGGTGGTTTTACCTGCGCCATTGGGGCCCAGCAGACCGACAATCTGGCCGCTGTTGACAGTCAGTGAGACGTCTTTAACGACCTTTCGGCCTTTGTAACTTTTACTGAGGTGTTCTGCCTTTAGCGTGACCATCAGGTTAATTCTTTTCCTGTCGCTCGGATTTGGGCTGAATGACCATCTGCACTCGTCCTTCACCCTTTTTGTTTTCCAGACCTTTGGCGTTGACTTTTTGTTGCTTCAGGTCATAGTCGATGCGTTCACCCTTGAACGAGTCACCTTTCTGTACGAGCTGAGCCTGACGGATCAGGTGGATTTTCTCGTCCAGCACTTTGTAATCAATCGTATGTCCCCATGCCTGCAATGTTCCCTGGGCATCGGGCTGTTCTTCTTCGTAGTAAGCGCGCTTGTTAACGCCTTCGGCAACAACCTTTTGCACTTCCTGGTTTTTGGTGTATACCGTGACCACATCGCCGGTAATTCGAGTGCTGCCCTGGGTCATTACCACATTGCCCCGATAGACTGAAACGCCCCTTCTGTTATCAATGTCTGCCGAGTCGGACTCGATTTCGATGGGCATTTGCCGGTCTGACGGCAGAGCCGTTGCGAGGGTGGGCAGCAGCAGGAGAATGCCCAGAATTGAACGCATGTTTTTTATGACGTTTCGCTTGGGCTTTTTGTTTCGCTCAAGCTTTCTGTTCCGCTCAAGCTCTCTATTTGGCTCAAGGCTGTTTAGGTTCATGGAATCCTCGTACCCTTGATTTGAGTTTAACCAGACTGTCCTTGTAGAACGCTTCCATACCGATGGCTCTGGTACGACCAGTGTCGTTAGTAATCAGAACCGGACGATCTGTTACGGCAAGACTTTGCTCAGAGTATATGGTGAGAAAATCGGTGTCCATACGTACCTGACTGCCGTCACTGCTGTTGGTCTGGATCATGACGACCTCGTCCCAGAGCTCAATATCCTGCTCGCCGGGCAGCAGTTTGCCGTTCAGGGCATCAGTGACCATGGGTTTCTGTGGATTACTGTAGCTGAGCAGATGAGGCATCTTGAGCAGGGTGGTGTCATTATGCGGATAGTGTGTAATAGCGCTGGAAGTCAGCTTGTATTCCAGCGCTCCCGTTTCATTGAACTGAGTGATGGTGGCATCTATCAGATAGTAATCTGCGTTTTCCTGTATTTCAGGCTGACGATTTTGCCCTTTAACATGCAAACCACCGTCGTACGACCAGTAGCCTATCCCAACCATGGTTATCAATACACAGGCAACTAACAGATAGCTTTTGTAAGAGCTATTTATGGGCATCCGATGTGTGATTCCTGTTGTTGTTGAAGAGGCCAGTCACTCATGGACTGGCTCCAAATTACAATAAATTAACGTTTAAAGGTATTTTGCCAGCATCGGCTCCAGTTTACCCTGCGCGTCAAGGATAAAATCACAGAACTCCCTGGCCGCCCCCAGGCCGCCATGGTGATCGGTCACTGCCTGTGCGTGTTGACGGACAAAAGGGTGTGCGTTGATAACGGCACAGCCAAAGCCAACACGGCGAATAACGGTAAGGTCTGGGAGGTCATCGCCCAGATACGCAATCTCGTCCATATCGAACTGCTCGGTTTCCAGCAGTTCATTCAGGGCGTTGATCTTATCTTCACGACCCTGGTACAGAAAATCGACACCCAGGTCACTGGCGCGTTTCTCTACAAACGTCGAGCGTCGTCCGGTAATGATGGCGGTTTTGATACCAGCCTGTTGCAGCATTTTCAGGCCGTGGCCGTCCAGTGTATGAAAGCACTTCAGTGCTTCACCCTGTTCGCCAAAAAACAGCTTGCCGTCGGTCAGTACGCCATCAACATCAAAGACTGCCAGACGCACTCTGGCAGCAGAAGGCTTCAGGGATGAGTCGATCATACAACACCTGCTTTCAGTAAATCGTGCATATTAACAGCGCCAACAGGCTGGTTGTCGGTATCGACACAGATCAGGGCGTTAATTTTACGGTCGTCCATAATCTTCAGGGCTTCGGCAGCGAGGATATCCGGCGAGATGGTTTTGCAGTGACTGGTCATGACATCATCAATGTCGGTCTGGCGCAGGTTCACACCTTTATCCAGGGCGCGGCGCAGGTCACCGTCGGTGAATATGCCCACGACTTTACGCTTTTTATCCACAATGGAAGTCATGCCCAGCCCTTTGTGAGTCATTTCCAGCAGGGCTTCACTGATTTTTGTACCCTGAGCCACTTCCGGAATGCGTCTGCCACTGTGCATAACGTCTTTGACCTTTAACAGCAGGCGTTTGCCCAGAGAACCGCCAGGGTGCGAGAAAGCAAAGTCTTCAGCGGTGAAACCACGGGCTTCCAGCAGGGCTATCGCCAGAGCGTCGCCCATCACCAGTGCGGTGGTGGTGCTGGAGGTGGGAGCCAGATCCAGCGGGCAGGCTTCTTTGTCGACACCGGTATTAATGTGTGCGTCAGCGTCCAAGGCCAGAGAGGAATCCGGGTTGCCGGTCATGCTGACCAGTGGTGTCCCCATCCGTTTCAGCAGCGGCAGAAGCGTAACGACTTCGTTGGTTTCGCCGGAGTTGGACAGAGCCAGAACCACATCTTCAGAAGTAATCATACCCATGTCACCATGGCTGGCTTCACCGGGATGTACGAAAAAGGAAGGGGTGCCGGTGCTGGCCAGAGTGGCGGCGATTTTACGGGCAATGTGACCAGATTTGCCCATGCCTACCACAATGATACGGCCGCTACAGGCCAGCATAACCTCACAGGCCCGGGCAAAACTGCTGTTTACCCGGTCCAGAAGTTTCTGAACGGCCTCCAACTCCATGGATATGGTACGTTTTCCTATGGCAATGAACTGCTCGTCATTGTTGGTCATAATGAATAACTATCTTAAACGTGGCTGCGAAACGGTCTATTGTAAAACGGTTATGCGTTAAGGGGTAGGCCATCGCCCGCTAACCGCCTTAGAACCAATTTGGCGACAGTAGTTCCTTCAGTGATGAATAAACAGCCAGACGGTATAGGCGGCATAACTGCTTAAAAGCAATATTCCAGTCATTCGACCCAGATGTTTTGGCTGTTTGCCAAACAGGCAGCTCATGGCAAGAAACAGGGTCAGGGCCATCATAACGGGGAAGTCCTGCCAGATAACCTGGGGGTTAACGGAGCCCGGCGCAAACAGTCCGGGCATGGGCAGAACCGCAAGAAGGTTGAAAATATTAGAGCCCACCACATTGCCAAGGGCGATGTCATGGTGCCCCTTAATGGCACTGGCAACAGAGGCTGCCAGCTCAGGCAGGCTGGTGCCGATAGCGACAATGGTGAGGCCGATAATCAGTTCGCTGACCCCAAACAGACGAGCCAGCTCGGTGGCTCCCCAGACCAGAATCTGCGAACTACCCAGCAGAAATAACAGCCCTGAGATCAGGTAAAACCATGCTTTGCCAGGTGACAACTCCGGAACTTCCTCTTCTTCGCCTTCGATAAGAGGTTCGTCGGGATGCTGCTTTTGCCAGCGAAACATCAGGTACAGTGTCAGAAACAGAGCGCCCAGCAGCACCATGCTGTCCAATTGAGTCAGAAAGCCATTAACGATACAGAGGCCAGCCAGCGTTGAGACGACGACCAGCATTGGAATTTCCCGGTGCGCCAGGGACTTTTTGACCGGTAAAGGCGCAATCAGGGCAGTTGCCCCCAATACCAGCCCTATATTGGCAATGTTGGAGCCAACGGCGTTGCCGATAGCAAGGCTGGCATGGTCCTGGGTAGAGGCCATGAGGGAAACCAGAATTTCCGGGGCAGATGTACCAATGGAAACCACGGTCAGGCCAATCAGCATTGGGGATATATTAAAGTTTCTGGCGGTTGCAGCAGCCCCATTCACAAACTGGTCTGCACTCCAGGTGAGAATAATAAAGCCGGCAAGAATGGCGAGAATGGCAACAAGCATGTTGGAGTGACCCGGTTCTTTAATTCAAAATTTATTTGGTAATGGTAAGTCATCCAGGCGTCTGGAAGCGATGCCCTGAGAGGGTTTATTTACAGTTTTTTATTGTTGTCTATGATGGTGCTTTAATGGTTGCTTCTGGTTGCCGATGTGAAAACCTTGCTATCAAAAGACGGTTAATATTCAAAATGTAAGTAAAAGCCGTCATAATGAGAAAGCTGCACAGGCGTGTAATAAGGACTGCTACACACCTTTGCTCAGGTACTCTTGTCTATAAAGAGTTGTTTATAGAGAGTGTTTACAGAGGCACGTTTTCAAAGCAAGGAAATATCGGCTGATGGCTGTAGCTACTGATAACTTTATTGAAATTCGCGGGCTCACTTTCTATCGGGGTGGCCGACGCATTTTTAACAACATTGATATCACCATTCCCAAGGGAAAGGTTGTTGGCATCATGGGGCCATCCGGAACCGGTAAGACAACGCTGCTCCGACTGATTGGCCGCCAGCTGCGCCCTGATTCCGGACGTATTATTGTCGACGGGCAGGATGTGAACCGGCTGTCCCGGGATGAGCTGTTTCGGTTGCGTCGTAAAATGGGCATGCTGTTCCAGAGTGGGGCATTGTTTACCGATCTTTCGGTGTTTGAGAATGTGGCCTTTCCTCTTCGCATTCATACCGAACTGACTGACTCCATGATTCGGGATGTCGTCTTTATGAAGTTACAGGCGGTGGGTTTGCGGGGTGCCTGGTCGCTGATGCCTGCCGAACTGTCCGGCGGTATGAATCGCCGGGTGGCGCTTGCCCGGGCCATTGCTCTTGACCCGGAAATGGTGATGTACGATGAACCCTTTGTCGGGCAGGATCCTATTGCCATGGGGGTTCTGGTCGAACTGATCCGTAAGCTCAACCAGGCGCTGAAAATCACCAGTGTGGTGGTCTCCCATGATCTGCATGAAACCGCCAGTATTGCTGACTATCTTTATGTACTGGCTGATGGGGACGTGATCGGTCAGGGAACACCGGAAGCAATGATGGTTTCCAAAGATCCCCGTGTCATTCAGTTTATGAATGGCTATGCCGATGGCCCGGTTCCTTTTCATTATCCTGCCATGGATTACAAAGAAGCTCTGCTCAGGGAGTGCAAATGAGTCCAGGTTTGTTTGACCGGCTGGAACAGCTGGGTCGGTTTGGTTTGGATCATGTCCAGTCTGTAGGGCGGTCCGGCATTTTTTTGCTGCTGGCTATTTTTTCCCGCTCCGGCTTTGGCCACCGCTTTTCACTACTGGTTCAGCAGCTTTACAGCGTTGGCTTTATGTCCCTGATTATTATCACGGTGTCCGGGCTGTTTATTGGTATGGTACTGGCTTTGCAGGGCTACAACATACTGATTCGCTATGGTTCTGAGGATGCTGTCGGTCAAATGGTTGCGCTGAGCCTGCTCAGGGAGCTGGGACCGGTGGTAACAGCGTTGCTGTTCGCCGGGCGGGCAGGCTCTGCCCTTACCGCTGAAATTGGTTTGATGAAGACCACTGAGCAGCTGTCCAGCCTTGAGATGATTGGCGTTGATCCGCTAAAGCGCATTATTGCCCCCAGATTCTGGGCGGGTGTGATCTCAATGCCGCTGCTGGCCTCTATTTTTAACCTGGTGGGCATTCTGGGAGCCGCCATGGTTGGGGTCGACTGGCTGGGTATTTACGAAGGTTCCTTCTGGTCCACTATGCAGCAGTCTGTGAGTTTTACTGCGGATATTGGTAATGGGCTGGTGAAAAGCCTGGTGTTTGGTCTTGTGGTGACCTGGATTGCAGTGTTTCAGGGGTATGATGCCATTCCCACCTCAGAGGGCGTCAGTCGCGCTACAACAAGAACTGTCGTGTATTCGTCGCTGGCTATTTTAGGGCTTGATTTTATTCTGACCGCCGTAATGTTTGGAGAACTGTAATGAGGATGAAAACAGTAGAAATCAGTGTTGGCGGTTTTATGATTGCCGGTGTTCTGGCTCTGATCGTACTGGCATTAAAAGTCAGTGGTTTATCATTAGGTACGGATCACAGAACGTACCAGGTACACGCCATGTTTGATAACACCGGTGCTCTGAAGCCCAGGGCTAAAGTGGCTATGGCGGGTGTGACTATCGGAAAAGTCACACGGGTCAGCCTGGATAAACATACTTATATGGCGCGGGTTGATATGGAAATTAACGCCGATGTCGACAACATTCCGGTTGATAGTACGGCATCCATTGTGACAGCAGGCTTTCTGGGAGAGAAATATATTGGCATCAGTGTTGGTGGGGACGAAGACTACCTCAAGAATGGCGGACTTTTTGAGGATACCCAGTCAGCCGTTATTCTGGAAGAACTGATTGGCAAGTTCCTTCTCGGAGCAGTGAATAAGGACAGTAAATAGACAGGAGGACACTATGAATAAAGCAATCATTATCTCAATCAGGCAGTTCTTCTTTGGGCTGGCTGTTTTATTGCTGACATCGACAGCTTTTGCGGCACCGCAGATTCAGCCTCCTGAGATTGAAGTGGAGAAAATTACCCGGAACCTGCTTAACCTGTTCGACAAAAATAAAGAAGAATACAAAAAAGACCGGGAAGGCTTTATTAAAGAGGTGGATCGTCTGTTATCTCCGGTGGTGGCCTTTGACCAGATTGCCCGTTATGTCATGGGCAAATACACCCGGCGCAGCCCCGATCAGGTGGACAGGTTTGAAGCCACTTTCAAAGACAGTCTGTTAAGATTTTACGGCAATGCCCTGCTGGCACTGGACGACACCCGCCTGACTATTGAATCGGTGGATAAAACCTCTGAAAGCCAGCTGAAAAAGTACATTGCCGGCGATGTCAGCCGTATTCCTGTCAAGATGAGCGTCAGAACCAGTACCCGCAGTGTTGATATTTTCTATTCCATGGTACACACCGACGGCCGCTGGAAACTGCGCAATATTACGGTGGATGGTATCAATATCGCCAAGCAGTTCCAGACCCAGTTTGCCGACGCTGTAGATCGTTATGGCAAGGTTAAGACAGTGGTGGATAACTGGGCAGAGATCATGCGGGGCAAAGACATAAAAACAGGTAAATAACCGATGCCACTGGAACGCCTTGAACCGGGTCACTACGCTCTCAAGGGAATAGTGACCTTTGATAACGCGGCTGTGGTGGAAGAAAACGGTCGCAAACTGCTACAGAACGAACTGCAAGCCGGCCAGTCTTCCGTCCGGATAAGCCTGCAGGAACTCCACAAGGGTGACAGTGCTACCCTGTCCATTTGTCTGTCCTGGATACGGCTGGCTGAAAACTACCACTCGACTTTCTGCTTTTCTGGCATCCCTGAGGAACTGCAGGCCCTTGCCAAGGTCTGTGGTATCGATGAGCTGCTGGAAGCGTCCTCCTGTTCGAACTGCTGACTGGTTTGACCGACCGGTGCTTGTGGCTGATCGGGAGGTCATATATCATTGCCCGATTTGCCCCGAGCCTGTATTTGTTCAAATGACAGGCTTGTTAACTGTTTTATGATTCATGGAATCCAGTCGATAGGCTCTTGCGGACATACGTCTAATGCTTTGATAAATCTGGCGGTTTCCATGGCTGTTGCTACGAGGAAAGTGCATGCTAGCCACCCAGGTGAAGGCGCTGCTGGAAGAGAAAATTCATGGTTCTGAGGTTCTGGTTGACGGGGAGGGCTGTGACTTTCGCCTGACCATTATCAGTGACGAATTTCAGGGTGCCATGCCAGTAAAACGCCAGCAAATGGTGTATCAGCACCTGAATGAAATGATTGCCAGCGGTGAGATTCATGCGGTGACCATGGTAACCATGACACAGGCTGAATGGCAGCAGCGCAACAGTTAATTGAAGGGCCCTGGTGGAACCTGATGGATAAATTGATCATTACAGGCGGTAATCGCCTGGACGGCGAAATCCGGATTTCCGGCGCCAAGAACTCCGCTTTGCCTATTCTGGCTGCGACTCTGCTGGCTGACGATCCGGTAACGGTTTGCAACCTGCCTCACCTGCACGACATCACGACCATGTTTGAGCTGTTTGGCTGCATGGGCGTAGACCTCATGGTGGACGAACGCATGAACGTAGAAGTCCATGCCAGTACTATCAAGCAGCTGCGAGCCCCTTACGAGCTGGTGAAAACCATGCGGGCTTCCATTCTGGTACTGGGGCCGCTGCTGGCGCGTTTTGGCCGTGCTGAAGTCTCCCTGCCCGGTGGCTGCGCGATTGGCAGTCGTCCGGTAGACCTGCACATCCGTGGCCTGCAGGCGATGGGCGCGGATATCGTTGTAGAGGACGGTTACATCAAGGCGAGCATCAAGGATCGTCTTAAAGGTGCCCGCATCCTGATGGATACCGTTACGGTAACCGGTACTGAAAACATTCTGATGGCGGCCTGTCTGGCAGACGGGGAAACCATTATTGAAAACGCTGCCCGTGAGCCGGAAGTGGTGGATCTGGCTGACTGCCTGATGACCATGGGCGCCAAAATTGAAGGGGCGGGTACCGACACTATTCGTGTTCAGGGTGTTGAACGCCTGAACGGCTGTACCTACTCTGTACTGCCTGACCGTATTGAAACCGGTACTTACCTGATTGCCGCAGCAGCTACCGGTGGTCGTGTTCGCCTGAAAGACACCCAGCCCGATATTCTTGATGCCATTCTGCTGAAGCTGCGTGAAGCCGGCGCCTGCGTTGAGTGGGGTGAAGACTGGATTGAGCTGGATATGAAAGGTAAGCGGCCACAGGCCGTTGACCTGAAAACCGCACCTTATCCAGCGATGCCTACCGATATTCAGGCGCAGTTCACAGCGTTGAATATCATTGCGGAAGGCACCGGCCATATTACTGAAACCGTGTTTGAAAACCGCTTTATGCACGTTCAGGAAATGAAGCGCATGGGCGCTGATGTGGTGGTTGAAGGCAACACTGTGATCATCAAAGGGGTGAATGGCCTGAAAGCCGCTCCGGTGATGGCGACGGATCTGCGTGCTTCTGCCAGCCTGGTAATCGCCGGCCTGGTGGCGGAAGGCGACACTCAGGTTGAACGTATTTACCATATTGACCGTGGTTACGAATGTATTGAAGAGAAACTGCAACAGCTGGGCGCAAGTATTCGCCGGGTTGCGGGATAAGTGCCGGATTACCTGTAAGCAGTAAAGAAGCCAGCCTTGTGCTGGCTTCTGAAAACCAGGGAGCTTGCGGTGATAATGCCAGCTTATTGTGCTTGTGCGCGGGATGAATTGATACAACCACACCTTGTAACGCTTGAGCCGCTCAAGCCATCAGGCACATATTGTTCATCCCCCTGATTCTGGCCTGTTATGTTATCCAGCGTAATATTAAGGCCTAATAATGATGATGAGTCTGAAGAATTCAAAACAAACTGTTCCAGATTGCCATCCGGGGTTATTTCGATATGCCCTCTGACGCTCACGTCTATACCGAATATCGGGCTGTTATTTGTATTCCCATGGTCGTCCAACATCAGCAGGCCGCTTATATCAAAAAGGTTAGGGTTTTCATCGCTTCTAGTCACGTTTAAATATTGTATTGGACCCCGGATGTCATAAGTACCTGTGTATATATAACCCGTTGGTAACATTATGTAATGACTCTTAAGATCATGTCTGGTTGAAGAGAATCTATTAGAAAATTCAGACAGCAGTCTGTGGGTAAGAACACGAAATGGTGTTATGGTATGTGAGGTCGTGCTTGTTGGTAAGCCTTCAATCTCCAGAGTACCGCTATTGCCGCTGGAATGGAGAAAAGCATCCCTTCGCTCTGTAATTCCTGAATCATTTGTTGACTCTGTGACAAGTAGTTTGTAACCGTCTTTTATTTCTACTTTTACCTTGGCGTTGAAGTGGTTTTCTTTAATCTTTATATTAAAACTGTTTTCGATTCCGGCTTGAGCTTTTAATACTAAGGTTGTGCAAATTAATAATAAAATTGTCAGGATGGATGACTTGAGAGCGGCCATGATTTAATTTCCAGAATGAATAGAGCCATTAATCAGCGAAGTGATTTTAGCAAAATCGTCGTAAACCCTCGCCCAATGCGGGCGGGGATATAAGACGGGAAGACGCAGAGCCTTCCGCCATCAATCTGGTGTACTCTGGCTATTAACGTAGTCCTTCAGAGTCTCGATAGTTGCACCGCCAGCGCTGCAAGCAAAGTAAGACCTTGACCACATTAAGCCTGCTTTGCTCTGAGCAGTAAGGTGGGTATTCAGCATTCGCAACCGTCTTGATGATGTTGATTTGAGATTATTTACCATGACACTGATAGCCAGTTTTGGTGGGTAGGCCACCAACAGGTGTACGTGATCTTTTTCGCCATCCATTTCAAGTAACTGGCATTCCAGTTTTTCACATGCACTCTCGAACGACTCCCGTAACTGCTTGATCATATAGCCATCAAAAAGCTTTCGCCTGTACCTTGTCGTGAACACCAAATGAACAACCAGCTTGGTAACGCTATGTCGTTTGCGAAGATATCCTTTAAGCAAATCTTTATTGCGTGCGCTCACTTGAAAACCTCTTTCAAATACCTGTAATATAAAATTTATATTAATGAGCACTGAAATAACGTTCCATGCTGAGAGCCACCAAAGTACGAATCTATCCAACATCAGAGCAGGCGGAATTTCTCGACCGTCAGTTTGATGCTGTGCGGTTCGTATGGAACAAGGCCCTGGCTATTAAGGTTCATTATTACAAGGTTCGTGGGCAGAGCCTTTCTCCCAAAAAACACCTGAAGCCCTTGCTGGCAAAAGCCAAGAAAAGCCGAAAGTACTCATGGCTGAAAAACGCTGACTCTATTGCACTGCAACAGGCCACTATCAATCTGGATACGGCCTTTCAAAACTTTTTCAATCCCAAATTGCAGGCAAGATTTCCTCGCTTCAAGAAAAAGCATGGCAAGCAAAGTAGCTACCATTGTACGTCTGTCTCTGTGGGCGATAACGGGATAAAAATCCCCAAGTGCAAGCCCATAAGGGCTAAAGTGCATCGTGAAATAGTGGGTAAGGTGAAGTCTATCACCCTGAGCAGAACGCTAACCGGCAAGTATTTTGCCTCCATATTGGCTGATGATACCCAGGAACAACCAAAACAGATTGATAATCTTGAAGCTAATCAGGTTGTCGGTGTTGATATGGGGATTACTGATCTGGCTATCACCAGTACCGGCCATAAGACTGGCAATCCTCGCTTTCTGAAAAAAGCACAACGTAACCTGAAAAGAAAACAACAGGCTCTATCTCGCTGCAAGAAAGGCTCAAAAGGTAGGCACAAAGCCCGTTTATTGGTGGCAAAGGCGCATGAGCGTGTAGCCTTTGCCCGTAATGATTTTCAGCATAAGCTATCAAAACAACTCATCGACGAAAACCAAGCGGTGATTGTGGAGACACTGAAAGTTAAAAACATGCTCAAGAACAAGCGTCTTGCTCGTTCTATTGCTGATGCTGGCTGGCACTCACTGATAACCAAACTCGAATACAAGGCAAAGCAGGAAGGTAAACATCTGGTGAAGATAGACCAGTGGTTTGCATCCTCTAAAACTTGCTCAGTCTGCGATTTGAAACAGGAAAAAATGCCATTGAGAATCCGATCATGGGAGTGTAGCTGTGGTGCTATCCATGACCGGGATATTAATGCAGCTCGCAATATCAAGAAGCAAGGCATATTGAAATTAAAGGCGGAAGGACTGTCCGTTTCTGCTGATGGAGGCTTGCGTAAATCCGGCAGACTGTCGGTTGCTGCCTAAGAAATCAGAAGCCTCACCCGATAGGGCGGGGAGCAGTCACACCAAAATAAATAAGTGTATTGAATATATCCTCTTTTGGCATAAATACTGCTTATAACCCGATACTCAGTTTTTTTAAACAACTTAATTGATAACTTCGTGTAAACTACGGACTCTTCAGGGCGGAATAATTAATAAGGAAACCTGATCAAGATGTCCAGTCAGATAACCATTGCTCTCTCCAAGGGGCGCATCCTAAAAGACACTTTGCCTTTGCTTAAGGCGGCCGGTATCGAACTGACAGAAGATCCTGGTCAGAGTCGTAAGCTGATTATTCCCACCACCCATCCAGACGTGAACCTGCTGATTGTGCGTGCCAGTGATGTACCCACCTATGTGGAATACGGTGCAGCGGATGTGGGGGTTGCAGGCAAGGATGTACTGCTGGAACACGGCTCCACAGAGCTCTATGAACCGCTGGATCTGAACATCGCCCGCTGCAAGTTAATGACCGCAGGCAAAGTCGGTGCCCCTGAACCTGGGGAAAGAATCAGGGTAGCGACCAAGTTCGTCAATGTCGCCAAGCAATACTATGCTTCTATTGGTCGGCAGGCAGACATCATTAAACTTTACGGTTCAATGGAGCTGGCACCGCTGGTGGGTCTGGCTGATATCATTATCGATGTGGTGGATACCGGCAACACGCTCCGTGCGAATGGCCTTGAACCCAGAGACCTGATAAGAACGATTTCTTCACGGCTGGTGGTGAACAAGGCCTCCATGAAGGTTAAGCACGACGCTGTCAGCCAGTTAATTGCTCAAATGTCCCACGCCGTTCAGGAGACACGCTAACCATGACAACAAAAATACTGAAACCTGCCCGTCTGGATTATCACGATCAGAACTTTATACAACAGCTTGAATATCTCCTGGCCTGGGAAAACGTATCCGATGCAAAGGTTTACGACACTGTTAAGGAAATCATTACCGCTGTACGCAGACGGGGTGACTGGGCACTACTGAACTACACTCGTCGTTTTGATCGTGTATCTGCCAGCTCCATGAATGAGCTGATCATCAGTAAGCAACAGTTGCACAATGCGTTAGAGTCCATTTCTGACGAACAGCGCCATGCATTGGAAACCGCTGCCGCCAGAATTCGTACTTACCATGAACGACAGGTACAGGAATCCTGGTCGTTCAAAGAACGCAATGGCACCCGACTTGGTCAGAAGGTACAGCCAATGGATCGTGTCGGGCTGTATGTTCCGGGCGGTCAGGCAACCTACCCCTCATCGGTATTGATGAACGCCATTCCTGCCCGGGTGGCGGGTGTGGAAGAAATTATTATGGTGGTGCCAACGCCGGATGGCGTGATCAATGATATGGTTCTGGCCGCCGCCGCCCTGGCGGGTGTACATAAAGTGTTTACCATTGGCGGGGCTCAGGCGATTGCAGCCCTGGCTTATGGCACAGTGACCGTACCACGGGTCGACAAGATTGTAGGGCCGGGAAATAGTTATGTGGCGACTGCAAAGCGGGAAGTTTTTGGTCAGGTGGGTATTGATATGATTGCGGGGCCTTCAGAGATTCTGGTGGTCTGCGACGGGTTAACCGATCCTGACTGGATTGCCATGGACTTGTTCTCTCAGGCTGAACACGATGAAGACGCTCAGGCCATTCTGGTTTCCGATAATCTTGAATTTCTGCATGAAGTTGATTACTGCATGAACCATCTGGTACAGGGGCTGGAGCGCAGTGAGATTATTAAAGCTTCCATCAATAACCGTGGAGCCCTGATTCATGTGCCCAATCTGAAAGCCGCCTGTGATGTGGTTAATCGTATTGCGCCGGAACATCTGGAGTTGTCTGTGGCAAACCCGGAAGCCCTGCTGCCGGATATCCGGCATGCCGGTGCCATTTTTATGGGGCGTCATACCGCTGAAGCCCTGGGGGATTACTGTGCAGGACCCAATCATGTGCTGCCTACCTCGGGAACTTCAAGGTTTTCTTCGCCTCTGGGGGTTTATGATTTCCAGAAACGCTCATCCCTGATTCATTTTTCAGACAAGGGCGCTTCTGAAATGGGCAAAGTCGCTTCGGTGCTGGCCCGGGGGGAATCGTTAACGGCTCATGCCCGGTCGGCTGAATTCAGGATTAAGAAGTAACGCAGCGTTTCATACTAAAACAGTCTCTATGCCTGAAGAACGAATAAACGAAATATCGCCTTCAGGCGCGTCATAGTCGGTGATCAACATTGAAATATCATTCATATCATCGACTACCGACGTAGAATGGATACTTCCAAACTTATTGGAGTCGGTCAGTATAATATTTCGACGTTGCTTGCTGATAATATGCTTCGCTATATCAGCCCGCATCATATCCCGGCTGGTAAATCCGGAAGTTATGTCAAATCCATCGATACCAATAAACGCGGTACTGAAATGCGTATGGTCAATGCAGAGTTTGGTCAATGGCCCAACGGCGCTTTCTCCCTGATGCTGGTAGATACCACCCAGCAGAATGATATTGGCTGACGTGTGGCGAACCAGGTGCGCAATATAAGACGATGGAGTAATAATGGTGACATCGCCACGCTCCGCCAGGAGTCTTGCCACCAGAGCGTTGGCGCTGCCTCCCTCAATTATGACTGCTTCATTAGGTTCTACCTGTTCAGCCGCTACACGTGCCAGTTTCTGTTTGGTGTCAAAACGCACCTCAAGCCTGGAGTCAAGGTCATCATTGTTTAGCGAGACAGCGGCACCATGAGTTCGCTTAAGATGCCCTTCACTTTCCAGCAAGTTGAGATCGTGCCTGATCGTAACGGCTGAAACACCGAGTATCTCTGAAAGTTTTGAAACAGAAATCCGTTTATTGTCGTTTACAATCTGCGTAATTTGCTGCTGTCTCGAATTCACAGACACAACTCCCTGAAAAATAGTGGATTATACTGTTGTTAGCTGTTAGCTGTTAGCTGTTGGTATGAACAGCCAAAAGCCAAAAGCCAGAAGCCAGAAGCCAGAAGCCAGAAGCCAGAAGCCAGAAGCCAAAAGCCAGAAGCCTTAAAGCTGATGTTCCGTGCGCGAAATAATGTCATCCTGGGCATCAGGCGAAAGTGCGGTAAAGAACGCTGAATAACCGGCCACGCGCACCACCAGATCCCGGTAATCCTGAGGGTTTTCCTTCGCTGCCAGTAACGTGTCTCTTGAGACGATATTGTACTGAACATGCCAGGCTTTGTGGTGGTTAAAGAAAGTGCGAATCAGCATTGAGAGCTTTAACTTGTCTGATTCTGTGGCGACTGCCGCAGGCGACAGTTTCTGGTTAAGCAGAACACCGCCAAGAATCTGGCCGGTAGGCAATTTGCCAAGGGAGTTGTAAACAGCGGTAGGTCCCAGCTGGTCAGAACCAGAAGCCGGGCTGGCACCTTCTGCCAGTGGTGTTCTGGCCTTGCGTCCGTCCGGTGTTGCCATGGTGGACGCGCCAAAGGGTACGTTCGCTGAAATGCTGGAAGTACCGGCGTAGTAGCCACCACCCACAGGTCCACGACCGTGGCGGGTATTCACAAACCCTTTCAGCTCATCAATATAGACCTGATAAGCCTCGCTCAGCAGGTTGTCCACAGCGTCATCATCATTGCCGTATTTAGGGGCGAAATTAATAAGTCGCTGACGCAACTGCTCATTTTCAGAACCACTGAAATCGTCCGCCAGAGCCTTCGCCAGTTCCGGCTGGCTAATCTGAGGCTGGTCAAACACCAGGTGTTTGATGGCTGACAGGCTGTTACCAAGGTTGGCTATGCCGACTTGCAGACCAGAAACCCAGTCATAGGTCGCCCCGCCTTCTTTAACGGTTTTGCCTCGTTGCAGACAGTCGTCTACCAGTGCAGAACACAGAATGTCCTGAGCCTGTTGCTCAAGGACGCTATCAACCACGGTGTCGATTTCAATGGACTTGCGAGCGTAATAACGAACCTGGTCAGCCCAGGACGACATGACTTGCCCGAAGTTTTCAAAATTGCCTTTTGCCAGGGACTTGTCGTGTTTCAAAAAGGCTTTGCCAGAGGTTGCGTCGACACCTTCATTAAGCGCAGCCAGTAACATCCGGGCAAAGTTCATAAAACTCATGCCGGTGCAACGATAACCCCATTTGCCCGGTACAGCGGTTTCGATACAGCCAATGGAGGCATAGTTGTAAGCGTCGGCACGCTCTACCCCCAGTTTGATAAACTCGGGAATAACAATTTCATCATTGTTAAAGGCTGGCATGCCAAAGCCGCACTTGATCACTTCAATGCAGCCCATTAAGAACGACTGGTCCAGGCCGCTATGATAACGGACACTCAGGTTGGGTTGAGTTGACCTCAGTTGTCCACAGGACTCCAGAATCGCCCATGAGAGTGGATTAACCGCATCAACAGGCTCTCCACTGTCGTTTAATTTCTGACCACCGATACAGACATTCTGATAAAGCGGCGAACCGGCTGACGCTTTTGAATGCGCTCCTGAGCGGATTTTGTTGACTTCCAATAGTTTCAGCCAGCAGCTTTGCAAAAGCTCCAGGGCAAACTCTTTCTGCAAGGTATGGTTTTCAACATCGCGACAGTAAAAGTCGTTCAGGTACTGGTCCATCCGGCCCAGTGATACGGAGTGACCGTTGGACTCAATTTGCAGCAACAGTTGAATGAAGTAGCACAGTTGCAGTGCCTGCCAGAATGTTTCCGGACGCTGGTGGGCAATGTGCTGACAGTTGCGGGCGATGGTTTCAAGCTCCTGTTTGCGGGATGCTCTCTGTTCGGTTTCTGCCATCGTCTGAGCCAGCTGACTATAACGCTGTATATGCTCCTGAATGGCTAAGAGTACAATGTTTGTGGACTTATAAAACTGTGCTTTCTTCAAGCCTTCAAAGGTAGCGATATCGTTATTGGCCTGATGCTGGCGAATTTCTTCGATCAGCCCGTCCAGTCCCAGTTCAAGGAGCTTGTCATTATTGATGGCCAGGTGAGCGTCACCTGACGTCATATTACCTTCCGCCTTGATGATGGTGGTTTCCAGAATCGCCTGCTGCTCATCGGTAAACAACCCAAAGCAACGATCCTGTACGGTCTTATTGCGCCAGTAGGGCGTTATGCCATGGATAGCTTCCTTGTCTTCCTCTGTAACGGCAAAGCCTGCGCCGGGGCGGTCTGCCAGGTCATCAATTTCCGCTTCAATCCATCGAACGGTGTATTCCGGAAAGATGGGGGCTGCACGAACCTTGCTGGCCTGGTTGCCCACAATCAGCTCGTCGTGTTTGATCCAGATAGAGCGCGTACGCAGGTGCTCCTGCAGCGCCAGGGCACGCCTTACGATAACCGGTTTGTCTTCATGAGCCTGATAGATGCGGGTGTAAGCTTCTGCGCGCTCGGTACAAATCGGCGGAGTAACGATGTTCACAAGCGCCTGTTTGTGCGCTTTGATTCGATCGGCAAGATGGTTCAGGTTCATGCTCAACCTCCAAGTGTTACCTTGAGTTTTGTGTGTTTGTGGCCGTAAGTCTGTGCGTTCTGCAGCAGCTCAGGTTTGTTCAGGGGGGACTCTGAGCATTGATAAGGCAGACCCAGCAACTGGTATTTGCTCATGCCCAGGGTGTGGTAGGCCAGCAGGTGAAGCTCACGACAGTTTTCCAACGATTCGGCAAAGTCGATAATTGATTTTAGTTCATCACTCGTGTCGTTGAAGTCAGGTATAACGGGTACACGGATCACTATGCGGCGGGCGATTCGGGCCAGTTTTCGGAAGTTATCCTTGATAAGCGACATTGACCCTTTTGTCCACGCTTTAAACTTATGTTCATCCGTATGCTTCAGGTCAACCAGCCAGCAATCAATAAAAGGCGCAACTCGCTCAATATATTTCCAGGGGACATGCAGACAGGATTCCATGGCGCAGGAGACACCTTCAGCCTGTAATCGGCTTGCCAGATTTTCTACCAGATCCGGTTGCGTCAGAGGCTCTCCCCCTGAAAACGTCACTCCGCCATTGCTCTGGTCGTAAAAGGCTTTATCTCTCATCAACTGGTCAAAGAGTTCGTCTGCATTCGCCTCTTTTCCGCAGACTGTCAGTGCTTTCGTGGGGCAAATGGATTCCAGTGCGATCAGCTGATCCTGTTTAATGGCCGGACGGTCTATTTTCAGAATGCCACCTTCCCGGTGAATAGCCGGACAGCCCTGCTCGCATAGGTTGCAATCCGTAAGACAGGTACGCTCATCAAACAACAGTGATCGTTTTCTGGACAGACTTTCCGGGTTCTGGCACCAGCTGCATTTCAGGCTGCACCCTTTCAGGAAAAGGATGGAACGAATCCCGTCACCATCGTGGGTTGAAAATCGCTGGATATTAAAATACATGTCTAATCACCCTGTTGCAGGCAGCCACTACTCTTACGAACAACCGTTGCGAACGGTCACCTTATGAACTGGCTTAAAGGTTTCTTTGGTGACTCTATGGCTTCTTTCGTTCGCAATTATCCAGCTTTCATACGAAGATCATATTGACCCAGGTCAATAGTTTTTTGCCTCGCCAAAACTATAATTGCTTCAGGTTTTACTATTTGAGTAATGACGATGATTGAGATTTATCTGGATACTGCGGATGTTGGTCAGGTAGCCCGTTTTAACCAGTGCTTTCCCCTGAAAGGAGTGACCACCAATCCAACGATACTGGCTAAGGCTGGCGCAGGGTTGAGAGGAACGCTTGAGGCACTGCAGAACGCTATGGGAGGCTCGCCACGGTTCCATGCTCAGGTAGTGAGTACCGAAGTGAAGGATATGGTATCAGAAGCGCGCCAGATCGCAGAGCTGCCTTATGACATTGTGGTAAAAATACCAGCGACTGAAGCGGGTCTGGCAGCCATAAAAGAAGTCAAAAAAGAGAATATCCCGGTATTGGCGACGGCGATTTACAGCGCCCAGCAAGGCTTTATGGCAGCACTGTGCGGAGCTGACTATCTCGCTCCCTACGTTAATCGCATTGACGCTATAAACGGCGATGGCGTGAAAGTGGTCGCTGACTTACAGACGCTTATTGAGCGTCATCAGCTGGATGCAAAGATACTGGCCGCCAGCTTTAAAAATGTACAGCAGGCGATGGACGTTATGAAACTGGGTATCGGGGCGATTACTTTGCCGGTAGATGTGGCCGCACAGATGCTGGCGCACCCTTCAGTAGAGCCTGCGGTTGAGCAGTTTACCTGTGACTGGAAAAATCAGTTTGGTGAAAAGCTTTCATTTGAAAGCTGAGTTTGAAAGTTAAGCCTTCTCAACTATCCCAGCCTTTGGATAGCGAAAGCAGTTAACGTCCGTCTGGCTCATCCGTGCGCCAGAGACATGTAGCAAAACCGGCTGTTGAACCTTTGTTCAGTAGCCGGATAGGATTGTGGCTGCGCGCTACCTATCTTTATTCGTCAGGTGTTTTATACGCCTCTGATTAGAAAAATTGCTATTGATAGCATTACTGTCCCAATAATGAACTCCAGGATTTTCCATGCTAACGGGTTGCGAAAAACTGGAGCAAGTACTTTGGCTCCATAGCCCAAAATAAAAAAGAATATGAATGATGCCGTAACAGCACCTATGCCAAAAACGAGCTGGTAGGGTTGATACTGAGTTGATATAGAGCCTAAAAGAATAACTGCATCAAGATATACATGCGGGTTTAACCATGTGAAGGCTAAACATACGATCACTGTCTTTAATAGAGATGTTTCTGATGAGCCTTCTGGTTTTAAAGATTGACTTTCACTTAATGCTAATTTGAAACTGATGAGGGAATAAATAAACAAAAAGACTGCTCCACCATAGCGAGCAATTATTTCTATTGTTGGAATCTCTTTCACAATTATTCCAAAACCGGTGATGCCTAATGTGATTAAAATAGCATCAGAAATGGAACACACTAAACAGACGATAAATAGATGGTGGTTTTTTATACCTTGTTTAAGGACAAAGGCATTTTGAGAACCGATTGCGAGTATTAAAGATAATCCAAGTGAAAAACCGGAAAGAAAGGTAGACATAAAATTTTCTTATTGTTGAAATGATAATGTAATTGAAGTGCCTAATCAGGTCCAGATGCTGCGCTGACGGCGCAGTCATTTGGAACCATTAGTGATATGAGAGGCTGTTGTTTTATTGGTTTGTAACATTAATGGGGTAGAAATTGACTTGCCTAGTAAATAAAGCGTATCCTTGCAGAAATCTTGTTTATTCGGCCACTCGATAGAGCCAAAGGCAACTTTTACTTGTTTGAAGTAACTTTTATTTTTCAGTTCTGTAAAAATACCTTTATCTAAAAAAGGAGTAACATCAAACTCTTTAAATTCATTATTAGAGAATTCAATGATTAGCTTGTAATCTTCTACTGCTCTTACTGATTTAACTTTAGGGTTCATAAGCACACCTATTTCAAAGGATCAATTTTGAATACTGAATCACCGTTAATGGCTAATTCCCAATTTGCCAGAAGGCTTTCTTTATGGATTTCTATCCAGGCATCGACAAGTTTTTGTTTGTTTTTAGGGAGCTCACCTTCCAGTATTGTTCCTGTAGGAATCTCAATAATTGCACTGTGATCTTGGAAATGAACATGAATATGTGGCCTGTTGTGTTGCTGATTGTCGAAGTAATACATCCGAATAATCAAACCGTAAAACATTGATAACGTTGGCATTTATGAATCTCAATGGTGAACATTTTTGCTGATTATACCTTATTAATGATTTCTTATCAGCAAAATCGTAGCCTTGCAAGTCTGTTTGAATAAATAACCGGAACAGGGCGAAGCCTCACAGCTTCGCCCCTCCCAAGCCACAAGGAGTAAGGATCACCCAACATCGCAGTTTAACTTACCATCTAACATACGACAAAAGTCGTTTTATAAGAGTCAATCAATCTTGTACGTAATTCTGATCGTGTACTGCCGTTGGTTCCAGTCTGTCGATTCTGGTGCTTCGGGGTAGGGCTCTGCCCGTTCAACAAGGTTCATTGCAGCCCGGTTAAAGGCTCTTAACCTTGAACTTCGTGCAATGCGCTGCTCCAGCAGCAGGCCTTGGCGATTGATGATGAACTCAACCGTTACTGTACCCGACTGGCGTTTGCGCCTCAGTGTGCGGGGCGTTACTTTTTTTGCCAGCAGATGCCTGCGAACCGAAGCATCAAAGACTTCCTGCTCTGAGCCGCCAGCTAGCTGACCCAGCCCGGTATCTTTTTCATCCGGCTCTGTATCCCGAAAACCGTTTACGCCCTGGTGGCCGCTATCGGATGCTATGGATGCTGGCTGCTGCACTCTCGGTTCAGGCTCAGGTTGAGGTTCCGGTTCAGTTTTTTCTTCTTCAACCTTCTCCTTCTCCTTCTCCTTTTCCTTCTCCTTTTCCTTCTTGTTTTTGCTGGGTAGCTCTTTCTCTACCACCTTTTCCGGGGGGCGTTCTTCGATACTCTGCTCTTCTTTCTGGAGCTCCTCTGCTTCGTCATCTTCAACGGGCGTGTCTTTTTTGGGTTCAGGTGTTGGAAGAATTTCAGAAACGGCCTGTGAAGCGGCAGCGCCTGCCATCGCCGCCTGCATACCAGAACTAATAACCAGACTGTCTGAAAAACTGGCCTGAACCGGGGGCGTGACGTTCATTTTCCAGAAGCCCGCCGCCACAATAACGTGCAAAGACAGAGAGAGAATAACCTTGCTGGAGAACGCACCGGAAGGCAACGGGTTCGTCAAGTTGAGTTCCCCCCGGCTTCCAGTGCAAGATGAGCGACTTCCAGTTTCATAGACTGCAAAATAGCGAACAGGTTGACCATCGTTTGAACAGGGGCTTGTTTGTCGCTGTTCACGACAATACTGAATTGGTCGCCGTGTTCTGCTGACAATGCTGCCAGCTTCGCTTTGAGTTGCTCGTCACTATTGATTTTCTCTTCATTCAATAACCAGCCCTTAATAGTCGGGTCTATGGTAATGGTGACGACCTCCTTCTCCATAGGTGCGGCAGAGGCGACTTCCGGCTCCGTTTCAGGAAGCTCTACTTTCATGTTCATCAAGGGGGCGTTGATCATGAGCATCATAAACGCAATCAGAGAAAAAATGACGTCTATCATTGGCGTCATGGCGTCCTGAACCGAAACGTTTTTTTCAGACTCTGGAATATCAATCATTTATTTACCCTGCTGGCTGGCTGCTTTTACAAACACTCTTCAGCTCCAGACTATGGGAAAACAGATTCAGCAAGTCTTTTGCATCAGCAAGATGATGGCGAATGCGTGAATTGATGAGTGCATGCAGAAACACGCAGAACACCGCAATCACCATCCCGACGGCGGTGGTGGTTAATGCCTGCCAGAGTCCATCGGCAACAATAGAGGGGTTAACGGGGCCCTGAGAAAGGCCAATATCCCTGAAAGAGCGCATCAAGCCGATAATCGTTCCCAGCAAACCCAGCATCGGGGCCAGTGAGGCAATGGTGATTAAACCTGACATTCGCTTTTGCAGCTGATTAGCATAGCGTACCAGCATAATCTGAATCGCTTCATCTCGAATCGCCTTGCTGTTGTCACAGTGGTTAACCATTTCCTCAATAACGGACTGATAACTGGTGGGCGATGCCTTCAGTGTCGCCAGTGCGTCGCCGGTGTGATGTTTATTCAGGGCACTGAGTACCGCCTGTTTCTGGTGTTGGCTCAGCCCTTTTCGGGTCAGGACGAAGCCAATGCGTTCAATGGCGATGGCCAGGGCAAAGACGGAGCAAAGTAGCAACGGGATGGCGGTTGCGATGGATAAACTATCAGCCAGCACTGTATTCAACCTCTGGAGCAGGTGTATAAGAACGTTTGATTTCCATTTCAAAACTATTCAGTCGTTTATAAACAGACATTAATTCAACAATGGTTGACCAGCTGTTAATCAAATAGTGCAGGGAGCCTTCAACACGTTTAAAGGCGCGCAAAATCTGCTGCATGACGCCCAGAGTGATGGCTCCGGACACCAGTGTCGGTGCCAGGACAACGTAGGGGATAATGGAGGACAGCTGCAGGTAAGACCACTTGGTGATATCAAAATACAGGTAGTGTCTGTACATCGCCACATAGTTTTTCCGGACACGCAGGAACAACTCTTTCATGGATTCCGGATCTGCACGACCATTGTCGTCTTCACCCAATACCAGCTCCTTACGCAGGGCAGCCTCGGCTTTCTGGTTATTAAATTCCAGCCCTGGAAGCTTGATACCTACCAGTGCCAGCAGAGCCGTACCGATCACCGAGGTCAGAATGGCGGTGTAAATCAGCACATGGTCAACATGCCCAATGAATGGCACCTGGTTGATTTTTTTGCTGAGTTCCCAGAGCAGGGGTTGAAACATCAGAAATGTCATGACGGAACGCAGCAGTGAGACCCCCAGCCGTTCAACAATCTGAGCGAAGCGCATGGTGTCTTCCTGAATACGCTGTGACGCCCCTTCAATATGGTTTACGCGGCTCCAGTGCTGCATGTAATAGTCATGCATTGCCGTACGCCAGCGAAAAATATAGTGACGAATCAAAAACTCCAGCAACACCATCATGGCAACATAGACGGCTGAAATTTTGGCGAAGGTCAGCAGGTGCATGAGCAGTTCAGCTTCTGTCACGGAACCGGGGTTTGCCAGTGCCTCCTGAATGGCATTGTAGAACGCACCAAACCAGTCATTGATCTCAAGGTCTATCTGAACCTGGCACCAGGTAGCTACGATGATGGTAAGGCTGCCAGCCCAGGCCCAGAGACGCCAGCGGGCATCCAGAAAAAAACTTCTAAACATTATTCAACCGATGTTTGCTTGTTAACGGGTAAGCCAATAAAAATATTTTGTTGTTCAAGGGGGAAGATTTGCCCGGCCAGTGACGTCAGTTGTCTGGCATTAATCGACTGACTGAGCTGATTCATGGTTTGCAGATAGCGGGGTGACTGGTAGCGTTCAAAACTTAATATCAGTCTTCGCAGCCAGGTATTCGGGTCTTCAAGGCGCAGGCTTTCAGCAAAATTAATGTCGTCACGAATTCGTTCAAGGTTTTCGTTAGCAATCACTTTGTCCAGATTTGAAAGTACCGATTCTGAGGCATTGATCAGCTCCTCCTCGCGTCCGGGCCCGGTAGTGAACGCCAGTCGGGTGGTTAACTGGTCGTTCTGGTTCAGCTGCATTTCGAATTCAATCCGGTAAACGCCACCCAGTTTATGCCGAAGTTCATTGCGCAGGGCTTTTTGAATAATCGGGTTAAGAGCAGAAATGTAGAAGCTGGTTTCAGGCTTCCATGGCAGGGTTTTGCGACCGTTAATAGCCACTGTCGCTTTTTCCTGTTGATAAATATAAGTCACTTGACGTTCAGAGCCCTGTAGAGGCCGGGGCGCATTCGGAACAAAAGGCTGACTGGTTTCCAGTGCGGCAAGGCAGGGCAGAACCGCTTCGGTGATCTGTGCTTCCGGGATATCACCAACCATGTAAATGGTGGCGGGTTGTTGGGCAAAACTGCGCACTATGTCTTTGAATTCAGGGAGATTAAGTGACTCTAAAGTGTTGAGTGCCTGCTCGGGCTGGTCGATTGTCTGAATACTGGTTGAAAGGCTTTCCAGCACTTGCTCAAAATCGGAGTCATTGAGTTGCCACAGCGACTGGCGTGCAGCGAAAAGCCTGATCAGCTCATTCAGTCCGTCGGGCTTAATCACGGCTCCCCGGTCCAGCTGATATGCTTTTTGCGCCCAGAACCACTCAATGCCACTGTGTTCCCCCCACTTCTTTAATTCTGCTGCGGGAACAAAGGACAGATCTGTCTGTTGCCAAACCTGAACGGCGGCTTTGCTCAGCCATTGCGGGGTATGGCTGTTCAGGTAGCCACTGTTGTCTATAGCCCGGATATAGAGTTTGTTGTCGCTGGTGGGCTGTTGCAGCCAGACGACTGAGTAGCCGTTGTCCAGCGTCCATTGTCTGACGCTGGTTTCCGGCCAGACTTTTTTAGTAGCCAATGGCGGTTCCACAGGCTTTTTCCATGCAGGCCAGTGAATCTCAACCGGTTCTTTCACGGCTTCTATCTGTTCTTTTTTCGTTTTCTGAGTGGAGGCAGGCGCAAGTGGCAGTGTCTCGGCTGACAGCCGTGCCTTTGTGGCTTTGGCCAGTTGTTGCGACGGCAGGTCTCTGTGAGTGCCACCGGGTATCTGGTAATAAATAAACTGGTCACCCGCTGATAACAGTTCCGTCAGCCGGTCATTCAGTTCGCTCAGGGTCAGGTCATCGATCCATTGCAGGGTGCGTTTTGCCCGGATGTTGTAATCCTCAAGAATACCCTTCTGAAAAACGGCGGTGGTGATTTTGTCTTCCCACTGCTGGAAATTTCTCTGGCCAACCAGTTGACGGTTGCGTGCGACGGATTGCCTGGCCTCAGCTTTTAACTGCTGGAAAGCTTCCCGACTCAGACCGTTTTGCTTTAATCGTTCGACTTCAGTCAGTACCGCTTTCAGCCCGGCAGCATGGTCTGGTGTGCGTGCCGCCATTGCCAGTACGAGACGTTGGTTTGTTGATTCTTTAAAGACCAGGGAAAGGGAGTTTACCTCCGCTTCTTCATAAAAAGACAGCTGTTGTCTGACTTGCCGGGAGGCGAGTTTACGCAGGAAATAGTTCTGGAAGCGCTGGTACAACCCTTCTACCGTTGTGTAGGGTTCGAGGGGGCTGCGAAAACCTGTTGTGACAACAGACGACACTCCATGGTTATCCTGAACTTTGCCGATATACAGCTGTTCTGACAGGGGCAGCTCCACGTAGTTTCTCTTTGGTGCTGGAGTGAACGGCTGTTTGCCGAAGGTGTCCCTGATTGCACTTTCCAGAACATTCAGGTCGATATTACCTGACACAATTAATGTCATATTGGCAGGTACGTAAAACCGCTGGTAGAACGCCCTGATATCATCAACAGTGGTTGCCTCAATGTCTTTCTTCAGGCCAATAACCGGGCGGTCAACATAACGGGACCGGTTGCGAACCACCTTTTTTTTCAGCTCATTGACCCGGCCAGCCAGGTTGTCCCCCAGTCGCATCTCTTCCAGTATCACCTGTCGTTCCACCTGCCAGTCCCGGTCAAGGAGGCTGGCGTTAAAGGCGATGTTGGCGAGGAAGGCAACAGACTGTTTCAGGTTCAGGGCATCATTGGGTCTTGTGCGCACCATAAACTGCGTTTCGCTCTGGCGGGTCAGGGCGTTTACCTGAAAGCCGGATCGCCAGCCAATTCTGTCGAGATAGTTGTGAATGCTGTCACCGTAGGCGGCATTGGTGCGAAACACCATATGTTCGGTGTTATGCGCCATCCCCCGAAGTTCGTCATCCACCGAACCCGCATGAACAATCAGCCTTAAATTGAAAGGGTCGCTGTCTTTTTCGCTGTTGTAAACGATATAGCGGAAACCGTTGTCCAGCACTCGAACCGTTAACGCCTCATCCCATAAAAGAGGTGTGGAAATATCAGCTTTTAAACCAGCGCAAGATAGCAGAAACAGCATAAAGATCAGGCGTTTAATGTGAATACCTGAGGAGTGTCCGATGAAGAGCATTCAGAAGCGACAACCTAACAAAAGTGAATAAGTGAAGTTGCTAATAATAATGATTATCAATAAGATGGGCAACGCTGAATTTACATTGCACAGACATAAGTAGTTGTTATTAATGGACAAAAAAGCGGTTTACTCGGCGTTGTTTGCTGGTGCTTCTAACGTTGTTATGGCTCAGTCGGCAGCGATTGAGCTGGGGGAAATTGATGTTGTTGATAAGGCAGTGGTTGTAAAAAGTTCTACAGCCGTTGAGGCCTCATATGAAAGTTATGACCCGGTAGACAGTGGTGTTTCCGTCATTAATGAGCAGTCCATCGAAAACAGCAGAGGGGGAGGTATCGATACCACCGAATTGCTGGAACGATTGCCGTTTGTACAGATGGATGATGCTAATCGCGGACAGGCAACCCGGGAAAAAATTCAGTCCATACGACCTTCTGACTTTTCTATTTCGGGTGGCAACTACTACGACAATAACATCATGATTGATGGGGTGTCGGTTAACTCTGTGCATGATGTGACTAACAAGAGCGAGAGTTCTATTGATAATGTCGCCGGGCAGACATCCCAAACCTTTTATGTTGATCCGTCACTGCTTGGCAGTACCGAAGTGTTTGATTCCAATGTGTCGGCAAAATACGGTGGTTTTATTGGGGGGGCTGTTAACTTCAAGGTGCGTGAACCCAAAAAAGAATTTGGCATGAAACTGAGAGTAGGGTACCAGTCTGATGGCATGGTGCACTATAAGACGGATAAGGATACTCTGGCTGATGGGGAAGTACCGGGCAGGATTGAACCTGAATTCAAAAAATATTCCAGCTCTGTTTCCTTTGATCTGCCTGTGAGTGAGCGACTCCGTTTTCTGACTGCGTATACCCGTGCTGAATCCAATGTTTACTATCAGGCAGATGAGAATTACGGCGGACGAACCTACCCTAATGACGATAAATCAGAGAATTTTTTGCTGAAAGGTGTTTATGATCACAGCGACACATTGTCTTTCGATGGTCAGATCGCGTATAGCCCATACACCAGTCATCGTGAACAGACTAACCGTCATAACAACTATATTGACTCCAAATCCACCGGCCTGAAAGGGCACCTGGCTGCACAGGGTGTTTCGGGTGAGACTGACTGGAATACCAAACTCTCATTTATGCATAATGATTCCAGTCGGGAATCACCTGATGATATGTTTCGCTGGACAGGCTCGACTGCGGGCTGGTGTAGTTCATCGTATTGCTATGAAGGTGGTATTGGCGATCTGGATCAGACTCAGACGGACTACACCTGGGACTTTGACGCGTCAACGCCTTTGCTTGCAGGGCTTCTGAGTTACGGGGCGCGATGGAAGCAAACCATTGTCAAAAAGAGTCGCGGGCGACAGCACAATTCATACTTCCTTGCTAAAACACCGGACAATGGAATTAGCTGGGAGTGTAAACCGGGTGATCCATCCTGTAAGTCCTACGACGCCGCAACAAAATACACGAGCTATAGCCCTTATGATGCCGAAGTAGCAATAAACAGTCAGGCTCTCTGGTCAGAGTACGCACAGGATATCGGCTCTGTCAGCCTTCGTGCAGGCGCGCGGTTATCCCATGATGACTTCTTGAAAAATATTAACCTTGCCCCTCGCTTCACCGCCGCCTGGGAGTTTATGGATGACACCTTCCTGACCCTCGGTGCCAACCGCTATTACGGCAAAAATATGGTCGACTACGTCATTCGGGGCAAAGAACCCAGTCGTTATAGTTATAAGCGGGATTATGATAAAAGCACAGGCAAGCTGGGAGACTGGTATGTTGATAAAACGATAAATCCACTCAAGTTCAGTGGATCGAAACTGGATACGCCTTACAGTGATGAGCTGACTGCTGCCCTGACGATTCCTACTGCACTGAAAGGGACGCTGCGTTTGAAAGCTGTGACAAGAAAGAATAAAAAGCAGTTCTCCAGCAGTGAAAAGATTTATAGTGCCGACAAAAAAAGCTATCACCGTGAAATGGTTAACGGTGGGAAAACGGACTACATCGGTTATGCCATTGAATGGTCCAGCAGCTACAAAGGGCACTTCTTCAATGCCAATGTCACCTGGTCTGAAACGACAAACAAGGGCCAGACAAATTACTTTGATAACGTTAACCCAGAGGATGAAAACACTTATATTTACTACAAAGGCAAAATTATTTCTTTATCAGAAATGTACGAAATTCAGGGGCGGCAAAATTTTGCAGCACCTTTTAAGGCTTACGTTTCCTGGAGTACCAACTGGCTTAATGAACGTCTGATGACTTCTCTCAGTGCCCGATATCGCGGGGCTTACACTTACCTTGGCGATACCGGAAAGAATAAAGAAATTGATGGTAAAAAATACGATGTTTATGATAAAAACGAGTTAAAAGCATCCACAATTGTCTATCTGAACACCAAGTATCAACTGATCAAAACAGATGATTACGAAGCCAGCATTGATTTCAGGGTCAATAACCTGCTTGATGACATGCCGAATGTTAAGACGGCACGAAATAAGCGTTTACAGATGGGCCGCGCCTACTGGGTCGGAGTGAACTTCAGCATTTAATTCACCATTCTCGGGCGTGTACTGACTCGTGCTTTCAGTTCCACGGGTTGGTTATCCCGCAGAATCTGCAATGTGACTTCGGTTCCCGGTGGCACCTGTGCCACCAGGTTCATGACTTTGTTGCCATCGCTGGTGCTGATGTTGTTGATACCGGTCAGAATGTCGCCACGACGCAAACCTGCCTGATCCGCAGGGCCGTCCTGATAGACACCGGAAATCAGGATGCCGGAATTGGTTTTAACATCATAAGCCTGAGCCAGCTGCGCACTGAGAGGCTGGGATTCAATACCCAGCCAGCCACGAATCACTCGCCCATATTTGATAATGGATTCCATCACGAACGCTGCCATTCTGGAAGGAATGGCAAAGCCTACGCCTTCGTTGCCACCGCCACGGGTAAACAACAGGGTATTGATACCAATCAGTTCACCGTAAGCATTAACCAGGGCGCCTCCGGAATTACCAACGTTAATGGCTGCGTCAGTCTGGATAAAATCTTCGTAGGTGTTCAGTCGCAGATCGTCCCGTCCGGTGGCACTGATAATCCCCATTGTAACGGTCTGCCCAAGACCAAATGGGTTGCCGATCGCCAGTACAACATCACCGACTTCTGCTTTAGTGGAATCGGTCAGGTGGATACTGGGCAGGTCTTTCAGGTCGATTTTCAATACCGCCAGATCGGTATCCGGATCACGACCAACCACCGAGGCGATTTCTTCCCGACCGTCCTGCATGGAAACATAAATTCGCTCAGCGCCCTGTATGACATGGTTATTGGTGAGCAGATAGCCATCAGGGCTGACAATAACGCCTGAACCCCGGCTGGCGTCCTGGTCTGGGCTATTGCGAAACGGGATAGGTGTTGCCGATGCGTCGGAACGATCCAGGGAAGCGGTGGCAATATTAACCACGGCCGGAGCTGCCTTTTTTACCGCATGGCTATAGGAAACCTGACCCGTTCCCAGCAGGTTGCTGCGGTTAAGCAGCGTACTGAAGAAAGCAGTCAGGTTATCTTCCTTAAAACCGGCCACCTCAGGTTTGATGACAATCACCAGGAGTCCAATAATCAGGCCAAGAAAAACAGGAAGGCCAATCTGTAAAAGAATTTTTTTCATGGTGATCGCTGCAACTACCCGTCAAACAGTATAATGGTTGAATACTTAAATATACCGGTATCCATGCTTGGAACGATAGAGTCACAGGAGACGAATTATGGGCATTTCCCTCAATAGGCTGATGGAAAGACTGGATGATGAACTTCAGCCGGGGTTATTCAGGGATTACTGCCCCAATGGTTTGCAGGTTGAGGGTAAGCGGGACATTAATCGGATTGTCACCGGAGTCACTGCCTGTCAGGCACTGATTGACAAGGCTATCGAGTTGCAAGCGGATGCTGTTTTTGTGCATCACGGCTATTTCTGGAAAGGGGAAGACGCCACGATTACCGGTATGAAGCGTCGTCGGGTTGAAGCATTACTCCGACACAATATCAGCCTGATTGCTTACCACCTGCCACTGGATGGTCATCCGACCATGGGTAATAACGCTCAGCTGGCAACATTGATGCAATGGTCAACGGAAGGCGGTATGGATTCTGCCCCACGGCCTGTAGGTAACTGGGGAACCGTGAGGAAAACCCAGACGGCTAAGGCGTTATCAGAACAGTTACAGCAACAACTGGGGCGGGAACCTCTGGTGATTGAAGGCGGTTCTCATGACATCAAAACCGTCGCCTGGTGTACCGGCGGGGCGCAGAAGATGATTGAGCAGGCTCACGCCCTGGGGGTTGATGCTTATGTGAGTGGTGAAATCTCGGAATCCACGGTTCACTTTGCCCGGGAGAATGGTATTCATTACTTCAGTGCCGGTCATCATGCCACTGAACGCTACGGCGTTCAGGCGGTGGGCGCATGGCTGGAGCAGGAATACGACATCGAACATCTATTTGTTGATATAGCGTCTCCGGTTTAGGGTGGCCTATAAAGCCATCGCCAGCTGTTCTATTTTGACAGGCTCATCGCTACAGGTCTGATTGCATCAGCCATATCGAGGCAGAAGTCCTCGTCACCTGCCAGTTATGGCACTGCTTCTAACCTTGGCAGTACAATAATTGATATAAATATAAATCTAAATAAAAATGATTATCACTTGCATAGATATATGATTAACGTATAATCTGCGTCAGCTTTAGATAAAAAAGAAGTAAAGGTACGTAATGGAATTCATTTCACTGCGGTCGTTGCTGGCAGCCAGTATTGCATATGTCATATACGCTCCAAATGTTCTTGCAGAAGCTCCCTCATCAACAAACAATAATCTCCCAGTTCTCGAAGAAACAGAAACACAAACGATTGAGCAGGAGAATGGCTTACTGCTCAATCGTGAAGAAATCAAAGCGACACCCGTCGCTAATAATAATTTGTCACAGTTACTGAAGACTCAGCCTGGCATTGCTATCAATGATGCCCGGGCTTCTGTTCGCGGTGGTGATATAAAACCGGAAGAGATTTCTCTGGCTAATGCTCGTACCCATCAAACCAATTATATGATTGGTGGTGTAACGACCAACAATATTTCAACGTTCGCCGCAGCTGATAAAGCAGGAGGACTTGGCGGACACACTTCAGGTTACTTCTTTGATACTGAGTTGCTGGAATCGGTTGAGGTAATGGATCGTAATATCAGCCCGGAATACGGTAGCTTTACCGGCGGTATCATCAATGCAGAGTTGCGTAAGCCAACGGATACATTTGTTGCAGAATACAGCTATAAAATGAATAAGAGCAGCTGGAACAGTGATCCAACTCTAGACGCAGATAATAAGGATTTGCAAAGGCCTGGCTGGGGTGATGGCCGATACCAGGATCAATACGAAAAACGCTTTCATAACCTGTTCATCGGTGGCCCGGTTTCCGAACTGCACAAACTGGGTTTTGGCTTAAGCGTGCAGGAATCGGATATCCCCCTCATCTATAACGGTGGTCGTAAAAACCAGCAGCAAACCAACACCAGCGCATTTATTAATCACCTTGGTCAGCTGGGTGCCTGGGAGGTCAGCAATGAGTTGCGGTATTCGAAGTTTACGGAAAAGCGGTTTCTCAACGATACCTTTACCGACGATACGGATGAGTTCAGTGATTATAAAAACAGCCATGGCGGTTTTGGTTACACCTTGAAGCTGAATCGTGAGTTTACCCTGGGTGCATGGCGCAACACCGTGGCGTTTGACCAGCTGAAAGACGAACGCAAGGCTGATGTTGACTACTTCAAAACCCATTTAGACTTGCGCAACGGATTTGATCTGAGCTCTTCCGGTTCTTACGGTAATCTCGACCAGACCCAAAACAGCACCAAGCTCAAGTCTGCTTATTATTTCAATGCGCTCTATACTGCCAGTGTTCGGCACCAGGTAACTATTGGTTCTGAAGCCACGCTTCATTCGGCTGAAGGTCAATATCACGAAGCATTTAATAATTTTTCTCAATCCAGCAACGCTAATGGTAGTGTAAACCTCAATCCATGGGTGGTTACAGAGGCAGGTAATTATAAAGCTGAATCTAACCAGTACGCGTTGTATGTAAGCGATACTTTGCAGTGGAATAAACTGACTCTTAATCTTGGGTTGCGTGCTGAACATATTGAACTTTTTGATGACAACACCGTTGCACCTCGTTTTCACGGTAGCTGGGACTTTCAAACCGACCGCATTAACCGTTTGAGCCTGGGTGCTTCCAGATACTATAGTGGCAGCCTGCTGGGCTGGGCACTGGCTTCCCAGAGACGAGGCCTGCAAACTGATTATCGCAACTGTATTGGAACCGGCGGTGGTAATGATATCAGTCTGAACCCTGGTGACTACGATTGCGGATCTGTAACCAGGTATCAGACAATTGACCTTAATCAGGCTAAAACGCCTTATTCTGATGAGTTAACCGTCGATTATGATCTGCAACTGGGTAATGTTGAAATCAATGCTGGCTTTTTGCGTCGACAGCAAAGAAATGGCCTGTCTTTTGTTTACAATCCAAAACTTGATCGTGACCAGCTACATAACAACATGGAAAGTGACAGTGACATCTATTCCTTACGATTCAGCAATATCGATAACTACCAGTTGCTGGGAGCAGATATAGGTGGCTATTTGAAATTGGTCTACACCGATGCAACCGGCTCTGGCAGCACCACCTCTGTTTATGATGATCAAAATGACCTTAACAGTGGTAGCGAAATTGAGTGGGTTGAACTGGATGGTCAGTTAATGCGTCGCAGTGAGATGGACACTGGCAGTTATAACAGTGATCTCGCTGCAGTTTTTGCCCTGAACGCCACCCTGGAAGACTATGGTTTAACATTGAGCAACCTGGTCAGATATGAAGCAGGACGTGATTTAACTTTGCTCAAAGGTCAGGAAATCAGGGACATTAATGGAAAGCCAACAGCTGTCTCATTATTGTCCAAAGAGAAACTGGGCAGCCTTGTTACCTGGGATGCAAAACTGGCCTGGACCCCTCCTGTCGCAGACAATCTGTTAACCCTTGGCCTTACTGTAACCAACCTGCTTAACAGGCAGGTGAAGGTCTCTACTTCAGGCATTGCCAATAGCAGCAAATTCACCAACAACTATTACAGTAAAGGCCGTGAAGTCTGGCTCAGCGTAGGCATGCGCCTGTAACAGCACCCTCTGCCCTTTCAGTAGCGGACTTTTTGCTCCGCTACCTGTTTTTCTTTTCTAAAGGACTTTATGAATAAATTGACTCAGAGTGTGCTGGTGGCGAGCCTGCTTCTGGCAGGCTGCAGCCAGATTTCATCCCCCGATTTTTCGTCGCAAATGAGTGCACCGGTTACCAGTCAGGCAACATTACTTCCAGTACGCTCCGATATTCATCAGGGTACTCTTGCCAATGGCATGAAATATATTGTGTTACCTAATGCCGAGCCTGCTGACCGTGTGTCACTGCAACTGATTGTACACGCCGGTTCTCTGGATGAAGCCGACGATCAGCAGGGTATCGCTCATCTGGTCGAACACATGGCTTTTAATGGCACAGAGCAATTCCCCGGCAATAGCATTATTGAGCATCAGGAATCACTGGGTATGGTCTTTGGGCGTGATGTGAACGCTATGACCGAATATTACACCACCTCCTATTACCTGCATCTGCCAGACAACAGTGAACGTATGTTGAACGAAGCGTTTAACATGTTCTCGCAGCAGGCCAGTGCTTTGACGTTTGATCAGCAGGAGTTAGAAAAAGAACGTCCTGTTGTCGAAGAAGAATGGCGGCGTGGCTTGAACATGATGGCGCGCCTTGGGACTGCAAATCGCAGGATTACTCTCGCAGGCAGTCGTTTTGGTGACAGGGAGCCTATCGGTGATATGGATCTGGTTCGAAACATCGGGACTGACCGTATCAAAGCTTTTTACCAGGACTGGTATCAGCCGAACAATATGACATTACTGGTTGTGGGCAGTGTTGAGGCTTCTCAGATCGAAGCACTGTTAAACAAGTACTTTGCCCCTATGCCAGCCAGGGATTTGCCAGCACGGCCGGATTTGACGGTGCCATTGCCGGAAATGCTGACATTCGACACCATTCAGGACAACGAAATCACCACAGAAGTTTTATCCATAAATCTGCGTGGTTCACAGGCTGTTGTCTACACCGAAGATGACCTCAAGGCAGAACTGCTTAATACCCTGAGTATGACCATGATGGATAACCGTCTGCATGTGCAGTATCAGTCTGAAACTGACACCATCAGCAAGATGGTTGCCAGTGCAATGCCTCTGGCTTCGGGCTACAGCAACAATCGTGTTATGGCGATCCTGAAAGACGGTCAATACCTCAGTGCGATGGAAGAAATGTTCAGCGAAGTAAGCCGCTACGCTACCCATGGCTTTAGTCAGCGCGATCTGGACACCGCCCGAAACAGTATTTCTGCCCGTTACCGCACAATCGCTGACGGACTTGAAGGTGCTAGAAACAGTCGCCAGATGATGAGACTTTTCAATCAGATACGCACAGGGCAGCCTCTGGTTCACTGGAGTGACGACAATGAAACAGTACAACGACTACTGGCATCTATTACGGTTGAAGACGTAAATCTGCACTTCAGGCAGGTCGTCCATCAAAGAGCGCCTCTGGTCATTGCCCAGGTAAACACCAGCCACGGAAATGCACAACCACCGGCTAAAAAAATTGAACAATTATGGGAAAAAGCACTGGCAAACCCGCCAGCAGCGGTTGACCAGCAGATCATTCCCGACAAGTTATTTACCCGTACGCCTGATGCAACCAAAGTAGTTAAGCATCAGCAATTTGGTGAAATTCAGAAGTGGACGCTGGCTAACGGTGCTCAAATCTGGTTCCAGTACAGCGATGAGGTGAGTAATCAGGTTCAACTGCGCTGGCAGGGTTATGGTGGCACGATGCAACTACCACAATCTGAGCGTCGTGCAGCAACACTGGCGGCCCGTAATCTGTCTGCGTTTGGTTACGGTGGGTTTGATTCTGAAGCACTGGGGGTGATTAATGCTTCCCATAATATACGTCAGTTTCCTTATGTAGACCTGAGCAGTCAGGGCGTATTCGGCACTACCAGTAAGGATGCGGTGGAACAGTGGCTGCAAAATCTCAACCTGATGCTGACAAAACCACAGGTGGATAAAGAGGTATGGCAGGCTAAGCAGGACTTCATTGTGCGCAGTCTTGAACGTCGCAAAGATAATCCATCCTCACAATTCAATGAAAAAATTGACCGGCTGCGGTATGTCAATACACCGTCCATACAACCCATAACCGCAGACGAGTTACGCGCCATTACGCCAGAACAACTACTGGCAGCTTACAAAACGATCTTTGGCACAGCAAACGGGCATCAGCTAGTAGTCATTGGCGACATAAAAGCCGACCGGGTGATTGATCTGGCCAGCCGTTACCTTGGTCACCTTCCTGCCGGTCAGTCTCATCACGAACCCTCTCTGCCCAAGCTGGCTGGCGGCAGGCACCGTGTACTTGTTGAAGGCGGTGCCGAACCACAAGGGATCACCAGCGTGCTGTTTAATGCAGATTACCCATTCAGTGATGAAGCGGAATACAAGGCTTACCTGCTCTCACGTATTGTGTCTACGCGAATGCGTGAACAGTTACGTGAAAAAGCCGGCGGGGTTTATACCGCACGCTTCGGTATTTCTCTGGAGCGATCCCGCCAGCAGGCTTACGGCATGATCAGTTACTCTCATCAGCCTGAGCGAGCCGATGAGCTGAAGGACATGGCGTTAAATATTATCGCTGAAATTGCTGCCAATGGGGTGACTCAGGATGAGTTGAGTACCGTTCGTAAGCAGATCATCCGTGGCCTGCAGCCGGAAGCCATCAGTTATCATGACCGCTACCGGTGGCTGACTCAAATGGCCGCCGATGATCAGTATCAGGAGTTGCCGGGCAGTTACCTGAACTGGTTGAAAGATGTGACTCCAGCCGATCTTCAGCCAATGGCCAGCACCATCCTCAGTACCAATAATGTTATTGACGCTCTGCTTCTTCCTGAGAAGAAAAGTTAATACAGCAGTAATATAGAGGGCCCCGGGTAACTACCGGGGCATGTTGATTTATGAAACGGTTAAAGCAATTCTACGACGCTCTGATCGCACCGGATGCTGACGCTATCTATTCACTGTCAGTGTTACGAAGATATTTACTGGTATTACCGCTGGCATTAATGGCAGGTTTCGCTCAGGCCAGCACATCAGACCTGGCCAGGCTGGATCAGATAATAGCAAAGCAACTGGAAGTAGAGCGTTCAACAGCTGCCTTGCAGCTTGAAGCACAGCAATCGCTGACTGACAATGAACGACTACTGACGCTTTACAGACAGGAACATAAGGCACTGACAAAGGCTTTGGCGCATAAGCGGCAGCAACAGGATGAAGTTGATGCTCAGCGCAACGAGCTGCTTGAAGCTCAGGTGTTGCAGGAAAAACGAACGCAGCAATATCAACAACAGTTAGAGCAGGGCAAAACGCTACTGGAGTTGCAATGGCAGCAATTACCGCCCCCCCTGCAGTATGAGTTTCAGGGGGAGTGGGTTGTACTACAGGATAAGAAGCAGGGACTGAGCGAACGGTTTGCTGCCATGATTGCGATGCTGACAAAACTGGAAGAGTTTAATAGTGGTATTAACCTGCATCAGGGTAATTTGATTCATCAGGGTGAATCCTGGCGCACTGAGAAGCTGTTTATTGGTCTGGCACAAGGCTATTACCGTCTGCCTGATGGCAGCGGTGCTGGTGTTGGTTATGTGGTTGATGGCGTTTGGCAATGGCAAAGTACGCCTGCTTTGCAAGCGCAGATTGATCAGGCTTTTGCCATTTATCAAGGCAGGCAGCCAGTGGAGTTCGTCACATTACCATTACCTGCTGTAAGGGAGGGGCAACCATGATCCGCTTCATTATGTTGTTACTGGTCTTAGCCCTTAATCTGTTCAGTATGAGCATTTATGCCGACACCAGCCTGCATCAGGTGATGACTGAATTTGAGCAGCGACTTGAACAGTCACAGAAGCGCTACCAGCGAGTTAATGATCAGCTATTGGAACAGCGTCGTCCACAGCTGCGGAGACTGCAACGAATGGAGAGCCAGCTGGTTGAACTGCGTCAGCAACTGGCAGGACATACCCGATCGAAAGATGAGCAGTTTGTATCATTGCAAAGCATGAAACAGCGTTTGAGCCAGTGGCAGCAGCAAAATCGCTACATTGATAATTTGCTGAGCCGTTATCTGGGTACGGATGCTGATATTAAAGATAATCAACTCTTCGCTCAGCGTCTGAATGCTATAGGCCAGGCTACGCGACCGGGCTGGAAACCTTCTCAGGTGGTATCACTGAATGGCCGGATTATTAATGGTCAGCAACTCAACGCCGGGCCATTGAGCTGGTTCATTGATGAACAGGATCAGGGCTATTTTGTGGATAGCACCGCAAGCCCGCCAACCCTTGTGATGAAAGCCTCTCACCCGCTGACTGACTTGCAGGCAATGCCGGTAGATATCAGTCAGAATAAAGCAATCCGGATTGCTGCCAGTGAGGATAACTTGCTGGCTAAACTGGAGCACGGTGGTATCTGGGTCTATCCGATTTTGCTTCTGGGTGCCCTGACTCTATTAGTTGCCACCTGCAAGCTAGTTGCCTTAAGTCGTCTTTCCGCGTTGCAACCACAACTGGCTCAGCGTGCACTGGAAGGTGAGAAGCCTGACACGGAAGGGTGGCAAAAACAAATGTACGAACTGGCATACCGTCACCGGAATTGGCCGAAGGAAGCTCTGGCCGACAAACTGCATCATCAGTTGTTGCGGTGGAAAGCAAACCTCGACAGCAAGATGGTTATGCTGACAGCTACCGCAGCCGTCGCCCCGTTACTGGGTCTTTTAGGAACGGTTAGCGGTATGATTCATACCTTTGAGATGATGAATCTGTTTGGCAACCAGGATCAAAATATGTTGGCAGGAGGTATATCCGAAGCACTGGTGACTACTGAGCTTGGTTTGGTGGTGGCGGTACCCACCTTGCTGCTGCATGCCTACATAAACCGTCGTCATCAGGCTTATCTGGCACAACTGGAAGCAGACACGGTACTCCTTGGTGAACTCAGTAATACCTGTCAGGAGGCTGCATGATTGAACTGCTTATGTCGCCCAAGGGGATTGTGCTTGGCCTGATCTTCTTTCTGGCGCTGATTATCTACTGGCAGATTTTTGATCTGATACAGCTGTTGTTCATGAACGAACCATTAAATAAAACAAGTGTCGTGTTATGTCAGCTGCGTGGCAGACAGTTATCGGGTTGGGTTTCGGTATTGCCTTTACTCGGCCTGCTGGGAACTGTCGGAGGTCTGTTTGACAGCTTCAATGGTCTTGCCCATGGCGATCAGGCAGTGCTGTCGACAGGCATTGCGGAAGCTCTGCTAACAACGCAGCTGGGGTTGACCAGTGCCGTTCCTGCAGTGCTGTTGCTGATATTTTGCCAACGCCACTGTGAACGGTTTCTTCAGGAGACGGAATGCATAGACGTTCAATAGCCGATAGCAGCAACCAGAACCTTACTATCGATATTGGCCCGTTACTGGATGTGGTATTTATCCTGCTTATCTTCTTCATTGTTTCCGCAGTGTTTGTCCGGGAAACCGGTATCGAGGTAGATCGCCCTGCTGCTGTGAGTCAGACAGATACCCAACAGCAAGCCGTTTTAATTGCCCTCAGTGCCGAGGGGGAAATATGGCATGGTGGTATGCAGATCGGTATGGCCGGAGTTACGCCAATGCTTAAGCAGCAACAACGCAAAGGGCGCCATGTGGTGATTATACAGGCCGACAAACACAGCTTGACGGAACCGCTGGTGCAACTGATAGATTTGTGCAAACTGGCGGGTTTCAGCCAGGTAAGCGTTGCCACGAAATCCGGTAATTGACGATGATTCAAAGATGGTTTGCCAACAGTCTTGCGGCTCTGCTAATGCTGACTTTGTTATTGTATCTGTCAGAGCTGCAAACAACAGGTTCACCACCTGAAGAGACATTGCTAATAAGGAAGGTGAATACTGTCGTGGTGCCACCACCACCTCCGCCACCGCCCAGTCAGCAGCAGCTGCAGCAGAATACGGCGGTGAACCTGCAGGTCTCTCAGGCAGAAGTACCGGTCAAACTGAAAGTGACAACACTCGATGTACCTCTGCCAGAACTGACTGCACCAGTCATTAGCAGTCAGACATCAATAGAGGGTGCATTGGAGTTTGATGTCGAAGCAGTAGTGGCTGCCATTACCACCTTCAGCCTCGATGAGCTGGATGAAATGCCCCGGCTGCTGACACCGATTACGGTTCGATTGCCAGCTGCATTACGGCAGAAAGGTGTACGCCAGGCGCAGGTGCGGCTGCACATTATCATTCATGAAAACGGAAGAGTAGAGCTGGTTAACATAGAACAGATGGAATACCCGGAGTTGGGAGCTTCTGCAAAGAGAATTGTTAAGCAGGCACGTTTCTCTACACCCCGTCGTCAAGGCAGCAAAGTGAAGGCCGAATTTATCTGGCCACTTAAGGTATCTTCATGAAAAAACTGATTTTTATCCTGCTGTGTTTCTGTGCCAGCATAGCCTGCGCGACTACAGACTTTGACTGGGATGGCGGAGATCTGCACTTTCAATTCAGCACCTCTCCTTATCAACAACGTGAACCCAGAATAACCAGTGAGGAATATGAAACTCTGAATAAAGTGGTTGAACTGGTAAAAAATCAGCGTGAGTCGGACGCCATGACTGAGCTGCGTATACAACTGGCCCGGAAACCAAGCGCAGCCATGTGGTTTTCATTAGCTCAGCTTCAACAACAGCAACAACAGCACAAGGCTGCTGTTGAATCATTGCGCCATTCCATTGATTTGCTGCCACAGTTCACCCGGGCTCATGAGAGTCTTGGATTACTTTTAACTCAGCAGGGAAACTACAAAGCTGCACGGCCTCATCTGCGGCAGGCTGCCCGTCAGGGAGCGCCCGCTCAAATATACGCCATGCTTGGTTATGGCTATCTGCAAACCAGCCAGCCCCAGGCAGCCACCGCGGCATACAGTCACGCCCTGATGCTGGCCGGGGATAATCCTCAATGGAAACGAGGGCTATTACATGCTGCTATGGCTGCTGGTGATGATTCTCTGGCTCGTTCAATGACCGATCAACTGCTGGCAGATGCTCCTGATAATGCCCGGTTATATATTTTAAGAGCTGGTCTGGCTCAACGTCAGAACCACTGGCCGGAAGCTATCGCCAGTTTAGAGATTGCCCAACAATTAATGCCCGGTAATGAATTAAGCTGGCAATTAGCCCAGGTTTATCTGAGTCAGGGCTACTACCAGATGGCACAGCCTCACCTGCTGCAATTTATCCACAACGGGATTGAGGGGCATCAACAGCAGCTATTGGAAATGGCTGACTACCTGATTAGTCAGCAGCAATACACACTGGCAGATAACACGCTGAAAACACTAATGCTCAGTAGCTCTTTAAATGCCTCTGAGCGCAGTCACGGTTTTGTCAGTCAGGCTATGTTGCTGGCGGAAAAGAATCCCGGAAAGTCAGCCAGTCAGCAAATTGACCTACTGCAGAAGTCATTGAAACTGAATCCTTTGAACGGCAGAGCCCTGATAGCGATGGCCGGGCTCTATGAAGATAGTAATCCTCTTCAGGCAGAGGCACTTTACCGTCGGGCTGAATCTGTGTCATCGGTGCAACTGGAGGCGCTGCAACGGCATGCTCAGTTATTACTTACTCAGGAAGCATACCGCCGTGCTGAACAGCTTTTGCAACAGGCTGTAAAGCAATCACCGAATGACAGGCAGTTACGGGATAACCTTGTGCTGGTCTCCCGGATAGTACAAAGCCAGGGCTGAGCTAATCCTGACACAGGTGAAATAAACATCCCTGAATGACAGCGTATTGTGTTTCACCTGTTTTGGACGATAAAACAAGCTACAGATAACAGTTAAAAAAATTGCAGCCATGCCAGTTTCCGGACCTAAACCACCTTCAACAGGAAGCACCGGGTTTACCTCGCCTTCTGAATCGCCAGAGGCAGAAGGTTTACCCGCGCCATCCAGACGTATTCCCAGGAACGACAGCCGAACGTCTGGCAAGTCTCTCCATGAACGTCGGGCCGCTGTTGCTGTAAAGGTTCCGCCCCATATGGGAGGGGCTGCTAAGGCAGAAGTCAGAAGTGTCTCTCAGAGTCTTGAACGCTCCAGAGACCGGCAGGCGATGTTAGAAGGCCAGAAGTTTCTTTGTAATCATCTGGAGAGTCTTTCACAGCAGCTTAATCGTTCTGGTGCAGCAGAGCCTGTTAATTACCGACTGGTGTTTATACCCAGGGGAAAACCTCCCGTCAGTGTGATTCCTCCTGAGCAAGGAGGGGCAGACGTTCAGGCAAGGGTTCAGGCATTGCGACAGCAGGCGAAACCGCTTGTCCGGCAGACCAGGGCCTATTTCTCGGAGGGCCGGGTTCAGGAGCTGGATCGGCAGCTGGCTGAGGTAAAGCAGGAAATCGGGCAACAGATTAACAGACTGGAGCAACTTCAGGTAGAGGTTATTATGGCACCTGTAGTGCCAGCCCCTACTGCGCTAAAGGGGCAGAGACCCGCGCCGGGGGAGCCTCCGGAAAACGCTGACCCTGCGACAGATGACCCGGAGTTTGTGCTGATACCTCAGCCCGTCGCTAAGCCTGTCGCTAAAACGGCAGTCTCCAGACGGCCTGTACCGGCTTCCCCACCGGCTCCTGTTCCCGCTGCTGTGCCCGTTGCTGCTCCAGCTCCGGCTGCCCGCAGAACAAATACACAACAGTGGTTAGACTTTTACCGATCCGGGGGCCGCATTGAGGGGCAGCGGCTCACATTGCAGCAGATAAGACAGTTCACGGCCAGACAGCTGGAAAGCGAGCATCAATATATTCAGCTGTTGTTTCCCAACCAGCATAACAGCCCACACAACCCGAACGCTCCCGTGCTAACCCCACAAATGATTCAGGAAATCCAGAGAGACCCGGTATTGCAGGGGGAACTGCAAAAGTCTCTGGATCAAATGCTGAAATTCTGGGGGTTAAAACGTATCGGGGATGATATACAGGTTATTCCGGGACAGGCAGAAGGGCATGCAAAGTGGATCGGTGGCTTTGACCATAACCATCAGCGCATAACCCGCGTATTGAGTTGTCTGAATGAGTGTGGCTATGTTAAGTGTGCTTCCAGCCTGGAAAAAGCGCTGCAAGCTGAAAGACACCGAAACCGGCAGGCTCCCGTAGCTTACTGGGCAAATGCAGTAGGATCCTCTTCGAACAGACCTCTGTACTTTTCCAGAACCCCCAATTGAACTCTATATCTCAGCACTACCCATCACCCTATCTATATGCTATAAGCAGAGCAGACTGTTAAACGGAAATACAGGGGTTGCTAATGGCAAGATTAGCAAAATCGTCGTAAACCCTCGCCCAATGCGGGCGGGGATATAAGACGGGAAGGCGCAGAGCCTTCCGCCATCAATCTGGTGTACTCTGGCTATTAACGTAGTCCTTCAGAGTCTCGATAGTTGCACCGCCAGCACTGCAAGCAAAGTAAGACCTTGACCACATTAAGCCTGCTTTGCTCTGAGCAGTAAGGTGGGTATTCAGCATTCGCAACCGTCTTGATGATGTTGATTTGAGATTATTTACCATGACACTGATAGCCAGTTTTGGTGGGTAGGCCACCAACAGGTGTACGTGATCTTTTTCGCCATCCATTTCAAGTAACTGGCATTCCAGTTTTTCACATGCACTCTCGAACGACTCCCGTAACTGCTTGATCATATAGCCATCAAAAAGCTTTCGCCTGTACTTTGTCGTGAACACCAAATGAACAACCAGCTTGGTAACGCTATGTCGTTTGCGAAGATACCCTTTAAGCAAATCCTTATTGTGTGCGCTCACTTGAAAACCTCTTTCAAATACCTGTAATATAAACTTTATATTAATGAGCACTGAAATAACGTTCCATGCTGAGAGCCACCAAAGTACGAATCTATCCAACATCAGAGCAGGCGGAATTTCTCGACCGTCAGTTTGATGCTGTGCGGTTCGTATGGAACAAGGCCCTGGCTATTAAGGTTCATTATTACAAGGCTCGTGGGCAGAGCCTTTCTCCCAAAAAACACCTGAAGCCCTTGCTGGCAAAAGCCAAGAAAAGCCGAAAGTACTCATGGCTGAAAAACGCTGACTCTATTGCACTGCAACAGGCCACTATCAATCTGGATACGGCCTTTCAAAACTTTTTCAATCCCAAATTGCAGGCAAGATTTCCTCGCTTCAAGAAAAAGCATGGCAAGCAAAGTAGCTACCATTGTACGTCTGTCTCTGTGGGCGATAACGGGATAAAAATCCCCAAGCGCAAGCCCATAAGGGCTAAAGTGCATCGTGAAATAGTGGGTAAGGTGAAGTCTATCACCCTGAGCAGAACGCTAACCGGCAAGTATTTTGCCTCCATATTGGCTGATGATACCCAGGAACAACCAAAACAGATTGATAATCTTGAAGCTAATCAGGTTGTCGGTGTTGATATGGGGATTACTGATCTGGCTATCACCAGTACCGGCCATAAGACTGGCAATCCTCGCTTTCTGAAAAAAGCACAACGTAACCTGAAAAGAAAACAACAGGCTCTATCTCGCTGCAAGAAAGGCTCAAAAGGTAGGCACAAAGCCCGTTTATTGGTGGCAAAGGCGCATGAGCGTGTAGCCTTTGCCCGTAATGATTTTCAGCATAAGCTATCAAAACAACTCATCGACGAAAACCAAGCGGTGATTGTGGAGACACTGAAAGTTAAAAACATGCTCAAGAACAAGCGTCTTGCTCGTTCTATTGCTGATGCTGGCTGGCACTCACTGATAACCAAACTCGAATACAAGGCAAAGCAGGAAGGTAAACATCTGGTGAAGATAGACCAGTGGTTTGCATCCTCTAAAACTTGCTCAGTCTGCGATTTGAAACAGGAAAAAATGCCATTGAGAATCCGATCATGGGAGTGTAGCTGTGGTGCTATCCATGACCGGGATATTAATGCAGCTCGCAATATCAAGAAGCAAGGCATATTGAAATTAAAGGCGGAAGGACTGTCCGTTTCTGCTGATGGAGGCTTGCGTAAATCCGGCAGATTGTCGGTTGCTGCCTAAGAAATCAGAAGCCTCACCCGATAGGGTGGGGAGCAGTCACATATAGCTACTTATCAAATCTTACGAAGTAATGAAAGTGAAGTACCAGACCATGAAAATGATAGAAAAAAAATTGAGGAAGCTAAGAAAGTTCTAGAGTCTTCTGGTCTTGAACTCATTTATTTGAATGGAGCTGATAGCAAAAAAAACAACGATTTTAAATATGACTATTTCGTTTCCAAAGAGGCTGAAATAATATTTTATTTATCAGTTCTTACAGGCGAAGCCCAACAGGAAATGTTAAATATTGCACCTTCATTTTATAAGGATAAAAAAAAGGCAAAGGCATGGAGAGATAAAGTAATAAAGAAAATACATCCTGATAAGTCGAAGCATCCTGATGCAAAAAAGCAACTGAAGTGCTGAACTTGCTTTATGAAAGGATGTTGAAAAATACCAAACGATAAACAAAGAGGCAAAGGACTCTCTGTATTATTTGAAAACAGTAATCAAAATTATAATCTGGATGAAAATCTAAGTTCTGATTTAGACAGGTCATCTGCCCGGGCAACGCTAAACGCATGGACTAATGGCTCTGTAGTTGATGGCACTGGCAAAGTTTGGATCATGGAGGACTATCTTTTCACTATATGGAGAACAGACAAAGCTACAGCCAGTTACTTTGTAGACGGTATAAGCGATATTGATAAATCTAATTTCAACGGTTCAACTTGCATAAATTATTCTGCCGTAATCTATCGGCTTAATGAAATAATAGATAGCCCAATCACGGACAAAAGAAGAGGTTACCTAAGGCTTTCTGAAGATATTGGTCAGTCTGTAAGAGACTCAGACGCTGCTGAAGTGTATAGATTGAAATATAACGAGCATATAAACAGCATCAAAAAAGAAATGAAAAATAGGCGTATTGAACACTTTGGTATTGAAAATTATGAACTGACGGGAAGTTTTTTAAATAAAGCAACAGCTGAGTTTCATCATATACGACGACAGTCAACTTGTCCCGATCTGATTAGCATGATTTGGAATGGTGTAATAGTTAATAAAGATACCCACAATGTTATAACATCCAGAAATGCCAATGATGAGTATGATTTGCTTGATTTGTGTGAAGAGCAAGGCTGGAATACTGGCTGGTTTAATGATTATCAAACGTCACTAAAAAGCTTGGATATGCAATAACATCGCACTCTAAGAGTGATCTCTAGTTCGCAGTGCATATTATTATTCGATAAAAATATAGATATTAAATTTATTATTACATTATCGCTGATAGACTTTGCTTCAAATAAAAACTCTAATGTCAGGTCTTGCCGATTATGTCTGGTAAACAGTCACGCCATCAGCTGAATCATCTTAAACAGCTGGAAGCGGAAAGCATTCATATTATTCGTGAAGTGACCGCCGGGTTTGATAACCCGGTGATGCTCTACTCCATTGGCAAGGACTCGGCCGTAATGCTGCACCTTGCCATGAAGGCATTCTATCCGGGAACCCCCCCCTTTCCTTTAATGCACGTTGATACTCTGTGGAAATTCAAAGAGATGATTGAGTTCCGTGATCAGCATGTAAAACAACTTGGGCTGGAGTTGATTGTTCATACCAATCCGGAAGGCGTTAAACAGGGTGTTGGCCCGTTCACCCATGGCAGCGCTAAACATACCGATGTTATGAAAACCCAGGCTTTAAAACAGGCGCTGGATCAGTATGGTTTTGATGCCGCTTTTGGCGGAGCCCGTCGTGATGAAGAAAAATCCAGGGCGAAAGAGCGTGTCTACTCCTTCCGGGACGCTAACCACCGCTGGGACCCGAAAAACCAGAGGCCGGAGCTTTGGAACATTTATAACAGCCAGGTAGAGAAAGGCGAAAGCATAAGGGTTTTTCCGTTGTCGAACTGGACCGAGCTGGATATCTGGCAATATATCCATCAGGAAAATATCCCCATCGTCCCTTTGTACCTGGCAAAAGAGCGTCCGGTGGTTGAACGGGATGGCAACCTGATTATGGTGGATGATGAACGACTTCCGTTGCATGAAGGTGAAGCGCCTCAAATGAGAAAGGTACGCTTCCGGACTTTAGGTTGCTACCCGCTCACCGGAGCCGTGGAGTCCGAGGCGGATACCCTGACTGAAGTGATTCAGGAAATGTTGTTGACCAACACGTCGGAACGCCAAGGCAGGGTGATTGACCACGACAGCGCAGGCTCCATGGAGAAGAAAAAACAAGAGGGGTACTTTTAATGTCCCAGGGACTAATGCCGCATCAGTCTGATTTGATCGCCAGTGATATTGAGGAATATCTGCGCCGTCATGAGCAAAAAGAGATACTTCGGTTTCTCACCTGTGGCAGTGTAGACGACGGAAAAAGCACATTGATTGGCCGGTTGTTACACGACACCAGTATGATTTATGAGGACCAGCTGGCTTCGGTGCAGAGCGATAGCAAGCGGGTTGGCACCCAGGGAGAAAAGATTGATCTGGCGCTGCTGGTGGATGGTTTGCAGGCAGAGCGAGAGCAGGGTATTACGATTGATGTCGCCTATCGTTATTTCTCAACAGAAAAGCGTAAGTACATCATTGCTGATACGCCCGGGCATGAACAATATACCCGAAATATGGCGACCGGCGCGTCAACCTGCGATCTGGCTATTATTCTGGTAGATGCCCGACAGGGCGTGCTGACCCAGACCCGTCGGCATACTTATATTGCCAACCTTCTTGGCATTCGTCATCTGGTGGTGGCGGTTAACAAAATGGATCTGGTGGATTACAGTGAGGAGCGCTTTACCGACATTCGTAATGAATATCTGGGGTTTGCAGAACCCCTGAATCTGGGTGACGTGCGCTTTGTACCCATCTCGGCACTGGAAGGCGATAATGTGGTTGAACGCAGTACTCAAATGCCCTGGTACAATGGCGGGACTCTGATGGAGGTGCTGGAAACGGTGGAGGTGGCTGACGACCGTAATCTTGATGATTTCCGCCTGCCTGTTCAGTACGTTAACCGCCCCAACCTTAACTTTCGTGGTTATGCCGGAACCATTGCCTCTGGTGTTATCAAGACCGGAGATCGTATAAAAGTTCTGCCCTCGGGTCAGGAAAGTGAAGTGTCTGGCATTGTGGACTATGACGGCAACCTTTCAGAAGCCTTCGCTGGTCAGGCTGTGACGCTTACCCTGAAAGATGAGATCGATATCAGCCGCGGCGATATGATTGTTCCTGGTAGCAATAGTGGTAGGAATAGCGATGGCAAGGCTTGTCAGGTATTAAGCCACTTAAATACCGATGTTGTCTGGATGGGAGAAGAACCCATGCAGCCAGGGCGACAGTACTGGATCAAGTTTGCCACCCGTCAGGTAGCGGGCAGCTTTGGTGGTATTAACCATCGGGTCGATGTTAACACGCTGGAGCAACAGGCTGCTGGTGAGTTACAGCTCAATGAAATCGCTTCCTGTTCACTAAACCTGACGCAACCGGTGGCTGTTGATGTTTATGCTGCAAACCGTCAGACCGGCGCGTTTATTGTGATTGACCGTCTGACCAATGCCACGATGGCTGCGGGAATGGTGGCGTCAGCAGGCTCAGAACAAAAGCAAACCGAGCCGGTTTCGGTACAGGAGCGAATTCATCGTTTAAATCAAAAACCAACACTGGTTCAGGTAGGTAGTGCTGACCAGTTGCCGTTACTGGAAAGGCAGCTGTTTGACCGGGGCTTTCTGCCCGCCATTGTCGATCAGCAGCCAGGCTGGCAAATCAGGGCTGAAGCATTGCTGGAGGCCGGGCTGGTGGTTTTGGTGAATGCCCCAAACGGAAGTATGCCTGCTGGTCAGGCGGTTGTGACAGTCAGTTCGGAAACCTCGCTGGAGCAGATTTACAGCAGGTTGGGACGAACGAAGCGTTAATACTCCCGGTAACCCACTGTTGTAGTGGGTTCCTGCCTCATACGACTTCCGCTTAGCATTCCTCTGAACTTGCCAGGCTTTTTGCTGTCAAACCCTCTGTTTAATGGAATAACGGCAAACCACGTCAATGTAGGTTTGCAATGAACAGGGAGAGTAAACATGAATGTCAATGGACAGGCGTCTTACGTTACCCCCTTCCCGTCAGCAGACTCTTCTATAGCTCCTCCTGCTAGCGAGCCAGTCATTCTGGACGAAAAAGCAAAGGTTTCCGAACCCGGAGAACCCAGACGCCTGAGCACCAGAAAAACAGCCTTGCCCCTGTCAGACAGTCGCCCCCCCTTGCGGAACAACCGCAATTCACTGGTTTTTATTGACGGAGATATTGACCGACAGGCATTGCTGCAACAGCTCCGCTATGACGCAAAGCAACGCAGTCAAGATCAACATCCGGGCAAGCGCGTTTTTTATATCAGTAGTCCGGGTGAACTGGAAGACCAGGGTTTACTCAGTACCCTCGTCTTTACCAATGGCGAAATGAAAAAGGAAGACGGACGACTGTTTGGCGAACACTCTTTAACCCTCGCCATTGACCTGACCAGAATGACGGCCGGGCAGATTGCCAGTCTGAATGACCTGCTGGATACCCCGCCTCATTTCCGGGGGCGGCCGGTGGGCAAGCCTATTCGCCTGGTGGCAATGATGGACGATGCCACCAGTCAGACGGTAGGGCCGGACTGCTGGCGCAGACTGAAGCGTTACACGCTGCAAGAAACTATCACAGTTCCCTCTGGAACCCTGGACGACGAGACACTGCTGGAACAGAGCGTTCCGCCTGTGGGGGATAAGCCCGGAGGAGGGGCGGAGGTTGAGTGTTTTACAGAAAATGACTGGCGTGAAAAGCTGTTTGGAGGCGTTCAGATAAATCGCCAGGGAGGGATTGATTACGTTGAAGGCAGGCTGGCTCAACTGAAACCAGGCGAACACCTGACTTTGAAAGATGCACCCTGGGAGAATCAGGAATTCACCAGTACGCTCTCAACGGCACTTCGTGAAGGTGGGTTTGAGGCTAACGGGCAGTGGGTTGCTCTCCCCGACGGCCTGAAAATGCATCGCTCAACCACGACGACAGAGGCCATTGAGGCGCAATTAAAGCGTTATGCGACAGAGGCTGACCTGAAGGCCACCTACGTCCTGGTCAGCGCAAGCAATGTTGAGATATTGAACAGAAGCACGGTATTAAACGACGAAGGTTTTTGTGTCAGCTACAACCCCCTGGAAGAACTGGCAAAAGGCTGCGAGCAGATTGTCATTAACGAAGATTTACCTGAGTCCCAACTCAGATTATTGCTTCATCATTTTGAAAGCATGGATAAAGCCAGCCGACCTGAGCTGGTTGACCACAGAACCAGGCCTCACGATCAATATGTAAAAAGGCAAGATGCCTGGCACTCTGATTGTGAATTTGGCTCGTGTGAAGACTGGGACAGCTTGTTTCAAACCGTTGCGTTAGAAAGCAGACAGCAGCAAAAATTTAAAGTCAGTGATACCGCTTTATTAAAAACGCTAAAAAACAGCCATGAACAAATCCACATTAGAATCCATTGTCAGGAGAATAAAGTAGCCGGTAAAGCTAAAAAGAAACGCTTTTTTTTAGAGGAGTCTCCCCCTTATTTAATTATTCATGGACGAAAAGTCATATTATCCAACAAAGATATCAATATTAAACTTTCAAATAGCGAGTGCATATCGTTTGATAAGGATTTTTCTCCTGTAGAAAAAACTATTTCAGATGCTCTTAGCCATCTTACAAAAATGTCTAAAAAGTGCACTGAGCTAAAGCTGATAAATCCCGAATACACTCCTCCTACAGCACACTTCAGACTTATGCAAAGTCCGTCTATTGTTGGCAAGCCCGACCTTAATACTGATCCTTTACTGCGCGTCTATGCCAATCCTCGTCGTGACAATCCTCATAGATATGGCTTTTTGAAAACTCATATTAAACAAGTAAGCCCTTATCCGCCAACCTGGGGGTGGTTTTATCGTAAGGACAGGGAGCAGTTGATGGCGCAGTGGGGCAATTCTTTTTTTAAAGGTTGTCAGTTAACTCCAAGAGCCGATAAGGAGGCTCTGCAACAATGGGTTCGGGAACACTCTTCTGCCACGGATGAGGATATTCTTAAAGACTTCTGGGTATTAGCCCAGCATTGCCCCTCCGGGGCTTTTCCTTCTCTTAAGGAAAATTATTCACAAGACCTCAATGAGTTGAGCCATGAATGTCTTGATACTCTTAAAAGGTATCTTGTGGGGGCAATTGACAATGATCAGGAGAAGGAGCAGTGGGCAAAAACACTGGACGTTGATCTTTCCTCGGTTGTTGACTTGCATTATTACCACAAAACTCGCATTAAACAGCTTCGTTACTGGATTATTGCCAATGATCTGGATGTTCAGAGCGATATAACAATATTTGAACAGCTCGAAAAGGTTTGCACGCTTCTTGATGATAAATCAGTGTCTGAGCCGGACAAGCTCTCCAGAATCAAACAGATTCTTGAAGACGTTTTAAAACAGCCGCTGCTTCCGGGCTTTGAAGATTTTCCCAAGGCTCTGCTTGATGGAGAAAATCACAGCCCCTCACGGCAATCGGGTCGAATGGCCAAGCTGATTCAGGACATTGTGTCCTGCCCTATGATTTTTCTGATGGGAGAAGCCGGTTCCGGTAAAACGTGGATGGCTGAAATGGCAGCTTCAATGGTGTTTTTCGGAACGAAACGACCTGATCCGCCTTTTGTAAGGATAACCATTGGCCCCCATACCACCTATGAGGATTTATACGGTCGGCAGGTCATTAAGACGGCTCCTGATGGGAATGTCTACAGTACCTTTGAGAAGGGTCCCTTACAAAAGTGGGCTGAAAATCCCAACCCTCCGGTACTGGTTCTGGATGAAGCCAACCTGGGAGCCGATGCGTTATTCGAGCCGTTAGTAGGGTTAGCAGGACTTTGTAGTATTCCCCACCTCAGCATAAAAGGGGAAGATACTAAGGCGAATGGAAAGCTCCGCATTGCTATGACGGGAAATCCAGACACCTACAAGGGACGAAAACTGGATCCCAGTATCAGTAAAAGACTGCAGTTTATTACTTATCCCCCCATGGATGCGCAACTGCTCATGCGTTCCATCATCTACCCTGACCTGCCCGGGGAATGGGGTAACCCCCTGAAATGTCACGCCTGCGGCGTGATTCTGGCACAACTGAAGCAATATAAAAGGCTGTTGCCGAATGAGGTGTTTGGCCCACGGGATATTAAGGATCTTCTGGCGCATAGCGATCTCACTCTGACCCATGCTGATCCTGAGGATAAAGTGGCAATGAGCCCGTCAAAGATCAATTCGTTGATTCATCGTGCCTTTGAGGAATGCCTTGACAAGATGGTACCTGAAGAGCAACAGGAGGCTCTTTCTGCACTCAGACTCTGGCGGCAGGCGCAGTTCCCCGCTGATGATTCAATACTGAAAGGGGTTGACGACCGGTTTGCTGCCTTTATCTGCTCCCTGGCCAAAAACCAACCGGAGGTGGATATAGCTACCGGTTCTGTCACTGCTTTGGTGAAACAGTACTGGCTCATGTTGGAAAAGAATGAGGGGCGTAACGGTGTCATCGTTGAAGGCCCGGCAGGGTGGGGAAAGGATTTTATCCTGACCTGCGTTTTAGAGGAGTGGAACCGGCAAAAGGCACTCAGCAAGGAAAATCATAAAAAGGTCTCTTACCAGCACATCAATGCCAGCCTGAATGACTGGGATCATCTGGTTAGGGTGGTTGAGCAGGCCATGAAGAACGGCACCATCGTAGTGGTCAGCGAGCTTAACCTGATTCCTACGGCTAATCTTGAAGGCCTGTTTAACGGGCTCTTGTGCGGGGATGCCGCTCCCGGCTTCAAGCTGATTGCCACCGTGAACCCCAGTGATTTTGAAGGCAGGGAAGTCTTCAGTCCCGCCCTTAAAAACCGTTGCACTCAAATTAAACTAAGCCCTTTCAGCGCTCAGGATATCCGTAGCGTGACTGGACGAATGGCATCGTCGGCTCAACTGTCGGAATGGCTGGCAAACCGTTTCATCGCCCTGGAGCGGATACTGGAGGAGAAAAAACTACCCCTGAGACCTTCTATGGCGGATCTGTCCCAGCTGGTGCCGTTGATGAACCAATGTAGTGTCAGCCAGTGGGAAGTCCTGTTTCAACAGCATTTTGTCCTGGAACTTCAGCTGGCACAGGTCACGATGTCTGACCTCAACAGCTCCTGCTCTGTAACGGATGCAGTAAAAGCGATTGATACCATGACCGTGAAGGATGTCAAAGGACCCGGATCCGGTGAGCGTATCGATATGGCTGATTTATCCACTTTGTCCGATTTACCGAAATACCTTGTCGATATGGATACCGCTGATCAGGCAGGGCTGAATGATGTCAGTTTCAGCATGCCCGACAGTGTTTATGCCCTTCAAAAGAATGCTCCTAACTATATAAAAAGCGTCAAGCCATCCGGGGCTAAGCCGAAAGACCGGTCAGCATCTGGAACAAACTATCAACTTGATGGTGATGTCTTGAGCGGCAGCCCTAGGGTCGGTGGACCCGGTAGTTTCACGACCTTATTTTCCAGCTATTTCTATCCTCAGCGCAGTTACAGACATGACTTATATCAGCTCAATGTTGATCAATGCTGGCAGCAGGATTTGATTGATCCAAAGGATAAGGGGATGACGATGGTTTCTGCGCCTGCCTGGGAAACAGGGCAGGCTCTTGAGGATCTGGACGCTATCGAAGCCACTTGCCAGTTTCTTCTCAGTAACCAGTGGCTGGCTCTGCCGGGATTAACGCCAAACGACCAGTTACAAGGCATAGAGTGCCGGGAAGGCTGGAAGCTAGAGGTTGCCCGCAGTCACTCAACCGGACAATGGTTAGTGCGGTGTCCTACTCCAATGGAACAGGGCTGTGAATCCGTTACCATTGACTTTAAGGTGATTCCCGATGCGGCTTATAACAGGCTTCCTGATGGCGGGACGGCATTTGAATTATCACAGGAACTCATCAGCCAGAATACCCGGGAGTGGCTGGATAACCACATTTTTAAACGACCGCCTGGTGACGGTTGCGCCAGTTTTGATGAACTCTGCCATATAAAGCAGCTGGGCTCGCCTTCTGAACAGATACGGGCGCTGGTGAAGTGGTGTAAATCTTTTTCTTATACTGAAAACCTGCCTGGTTCTGGTGCTGAACTGTTACTGAACATGATCAGGCGCAAGCAGGGGGTTTGTCGCCATCGGGCAGTAGTGTTTGCGCTGCTCGCAGGGTACCTGGGCATCCCGACACGCATAGTGCAAAATGATTGCCACGTATACGTCGAAGTCAGTCCGGATAATGGGAGACATTGGTATCGGGTGGATCTTGGTGGGGGACCAGGCTCTGATACCACTCCACCTGCTGATTTTTGCAGGCGGCCTTTAGCCAACAGACTCACCAGCCGGGTTATTCGCACTGGTAACTTTTTACTCAACACAACACAGGGCTATCGGTCACCTGACTTGAAGAATTTCAAACCGGGACAGAGGACTGTAGTGGGTAAGTCCGGGGAGTGCCAGCCTCAGGACTCTTTAACCAGTGCGGTAATAGGGGAAGATATGCTAAACCCCGATACGGCAGAAAGTGTTTTAGCAGTAACGGAAGACGTAAGAAAAGCTGAACGAGCCCTGAAGTGTAAACATTTCGTTGACAGCAAGGTGGAAGCCTGGCTGGAAGGTATGCCGGCAGAGCCAGAATTAAATGCACCTGCTATAGATTCCTGTACCAGGCAAACTCAGCTGGTTAAGCTGCTGTCCGATATCCAGACCACCGACGCTGCAATGACGGAACAGGAGGCTACACAATTGCAGGGCCTGCTAAAAAGCTTTCAGGATGCCTCCGACGCTGAAAAGCGATATGCCTGCGCTCAAATGTTGCACTTCCTGTCCTCCAGGCCTTTTGCGCTTCTTCTTACGGAACAGCCTGAGTGGGCGTCATTGCTCGATATGACCCTGGCTCTTGATAACACGCAGGGGCAAAACAAAACCAACCTTTTAATGGTGATAAAAAAATGGTCCCGACACGACTTTTTTGCAAAATCACCATTATGTGAATGGGTTAGTTCGTATCTGAATCACCCGGATTACCACTACAACACGGCAGACTATCTTGATGTTCTGGAGAGAATGAAGACCGATTTCGCGACGCAGCGGCTAAATGATTTTTATGGAAGGGAGCTTGCCGGAGAACAGCAATGGCAGAGCAGCATGGGTGACCAGAAAGACAATAGCCTGATCAGAGTCAGAGGAAACTCGCAGATTCTTAAAAGACGGCTTCAGGAAACCGGGCTGGAGAACAGTTGGCAGCATACCTATTCCAGCAAAGGGCTTTCAGTCACCCGGATGGCCCTGGGAGAACCCTGTTTCAAAAAGACAACAGAAGGTGAAAGCCGGACAACAAAACCCGCTGTTGTGCATCTCGATGCCGCCGTTCTGTGGGAGTTGAGAAACCTGTACCTTGCCTGGAAAAACGGACGGGAAAACAGGGGCGAACAACAGGGAGGTTCCGTTTCATCAGGTACTCGCAGCACTGTCGTAACAGCCAGTGAAGCGTCGTGGGAGAGCAGCTATCAAGCAGCGCCAGGCCATGTGATGGGTGACGAATCTCTGATCTCGTTCGGGACTGAAGACAAGTCGCTCAGCGTCGAAGCCGGGGTTGGGATAAAACAGGGGCGGAGTGACGAGCCATCCCTGGAGCAGGAGCTGGAACGTTTTTTCCAATGGCTTGCCATCCAGGATACCAGTACAGAAGGGCGGTGGCTGTGCTCAAGCCCCTGTCAAACGGAAGAAGGAAAAACGATTAAAGCGGGTTGCTATCAAACACCGCCCGGCGTTACTGATATCAGGGCATTATATCGAGATGCTGACAAAGCAACGGAAACACTGCTGGATCAAAAAAGAATCAAAGACCTGCTGGGGCCATCGGCCACTCTTCTCCAGGGTAAAACGCTGCAGAATCTGTTTAAAGAGTACCTTGTCAGGCGTTTCCAGGACTCAGGCAGCTGAGCGTTCATTTCAAAAGAACAACCAGGGCTGAAGCTTTGCTGGAGGCAGGGTTGATGGTTTTGATGCGTGCCCCGGAGACCCACTGCTGTAGTGGGTTCCTGCCTCACATGACTTCCGCTTAGCATTCCTCTGAACTTGCCAGGCTTTTTGCTGTCAAACCCTCTGTTTAATGGAATAACGGCAAACCACGTCAATGTAGGTTTGCAATGAACAGGGAGAGTAAACATGAATGTCAATGGACAGGCGTCTTACGTTACCCCCTTCCCGTCAGCAGACTCTTCTATAGCTCCTCCTGCTAGCGAGCCAGTCATTCTGGACGAAAAAGCAAAGGTTTCCGAACCCGGAGAACCCAGACGCCTGAGCACCAGAAAAACAGCCTTGCCCCTGTCAGACAGTCGCCCCCCCTTGCGGAACAACCGCAATTCACTGGTTTTTATTGACGGAGATATTGACCGACAGGCATTGCTGCAACAGCTCCGCTATGACGCAAAGCAACGCAGTCAAGATCAACATCCGGGCAAGCGCGTTTTTTATATCAGTAGTCCGGGTGAACTGGAAGACCAGGGTTTACTCAGTACCCTCGTCTTTACCAATGGCGAAATGAAAAAGGAAGACGGGCGACTGTTTGGCGAACACTCTTTAACCCTCGCCATTGACCTGACCAGAATGACGGCCGGACAGATTGCCAGTTTGAATGACCTGCTGGATACCCCGCCTCATTTCCGGGGGCGGCCGGTGGGCAAGCCTATTCGCCTGGTGGCAATGATGGACGATGCCACCAGTCAGATGGTGGGGCCGGATTGCTGGCGCAGACTGAAGCGTTACACACTGGAAGAGTCAGTCACTGTTTTTCCCGGGATGCTGGACAACGAGACACTGCTGGAACAGAGCGTTCCGCCTGTGGGGGAGAAGCCCGGAGGAGGGGCGGAGATTGAATGTTTTACAGAAAATGACTGGCGTGAAAAGCTGTTTGGAGGCGTTCAGATAAATCGCCAGGGAGGGATTGATTACGTTGAAGGCAGGCTGGCTCAACTGAAACCAGGCGAACACCTGACTTTGAAAGATGCACCCTGGGATAATCAGGAATTCACCAGTACGCTTTCAACAGCACTTCGTGAAGGTGGGTTTGAGGCTAACGGGCAATGGGTTGCTCTCCCCGATGGCCTGAAAATGCATCGCTCAACCACGCCGACAGAGGCCATTGAGGCGCAATTAAAGCGTTATGCGACAGAGGCTGACCTGAAGGCCACTTACGTTCTGGTCAGCGCAAGCAATGTTGAGATATTGAACAGAAGCACGGTATTAAACGACGAAGGTTTTTGTGTCAGCTATAACCCTCTGGAAGAACTGGCAAAAGGCTGCGAGCAGATTGTCATTAACGAAGGTTTACCTGAGTCCCAACTCAGATTATTGCTTCATCATTTTGAAAGCATGGATAAAGCCAGCCGACCTGAGCTGGTTGACCACAGAACCAGGCCTCACAATCAATATAAAGAAAGTCCCGATGTTTCTAAGGGTGAGAATTTTAAAATTGGCTCGTGTGAAGACTGGGACAGCTTGTTTCAAACCGTTGAGTTAAAAAGCAGGCAGCAGCAAAAATTTAAAGTCAGTGATACCGCTTTATTAAAAACGCTAAAAAGCAGCCAGGACAAAGTCCGAATTAAAATTAATTTTCAGGACAATGAAGTAGCCGGAAAAGCTAAAAAGGAAGGCTTTTTTTTAGAGGAGTCTCCCCCTTATTTAATTATTCATGGCCGAAAAGTCATATTATCCAACAAAGATATCAATATTAAACTTTTCAATAGCGAGTACATACCGTTTGATAAGAATATTCTTCTTTTGGAAAAGGCTATTTTAGATGCTCTTCGGCATCTTAAAAAAATGTCTGAAAAGTGCACTGAGCTAGAGCTGATAAATCCCGAATACATTCCTTCTTTAGCACACGCCAGACTTACGAAAAGTCCGTCCATTGTCGGCAAGCCCGACCTGAATAATGATCCTTTACTGCGTGTCTATGCCAATCCTTATCGTGACAAACCTTATAAATACGGTTTTGTCAAAACCCATATAAAACAAGTAAGCCCTTATCCGCCAGCCTGGGGGTGGTTTTATCGTAAAGACAGGGTGCAGTTGATGGCGCATCGGGGCAAGCCTTTTTTTAAAGGTTGCCAGTTAACTCCCAGAGCTGATAAGGAGGCTCTGCAAATGTGGATCTGGGAACACCCTTCTGCCACGGATGAGGATGTTCGTAAAGACTTCTGGGTATTAGCCCAGCATTGCCCCTCCGGGGCTTTTCCTTCTCTTAAGGAAAATTATTCACAAGACCTCAATGAGCTGAGCCATGAATGTCTTGATACTCTTAAACGGTATCTTGTAGGGGCAATTGACAATGATCAGGAGAAGGCGCAGTGGGCAAAAACACTGGACGTTGATCTTTCCTCGGTTGTTGACTTGCATTATTACCACAAAACTCGCATTAAACAGCTTCGCTACTGGATTATTGCCAATGATCTGGATGTTCAGAGCGATATAAAAATATTTGAACAGCTCGAAGAGGTTTGCACGCTTCTTGATGATGAACCAGTGTCTGAGCCGGACAAGCTCTCCAGAATCAAACAGATTCTTGAAGGCATTTTAAAACAGCCGCTGCCTCCGGGCTTTGAAGATTTTCCCAAGGCTCTGCTTGATGGAGAAAATCATAGCCCCTCACGGCAATCGGGGCGAATGGCCAAGCTGACTCAGGACATTATGTCCTACCCTATGATTTTTCTGATGGGAGAAGCCGGTTCCGGTAAAACATGGATGGCCGAAATGGCAGCTTCCATGGCATTTGCCGGAACGGAACGACCTGACCCGCCCTTTGTAAGGATAACCATTGGCCCCCATACCACCTATGAGGATTTATACGGTCGGCAGGTCATTAAGACGGCCCCTGATGGGAATGTCTACAGCACTTTTGAGAAGGGGCCCTTACAGAAGTGGGCTGAAAATCCCAACCCTCCGGTACTGATTCTTGATGAAGCCAACCTGGGAGTCGATGCATTATTCGAGCCATTAGTCGGGCTTACAGGTCGTAATGGCATTCTCCATCTCAGCATAAGAGGGGAGTATATTAAGGTGCGTCAAAAGTCCCGCATTGTTATGACGGGAAATCCAGACACTTACGGGGGACGAGAGCTGGGCGCAAGCATCAGTAAAAGACTGCAGTTTATTGCTTATCCCCCCATGGATGCGCAACTGCTCATGCGTTCCATCATCTACCCTGGCCTGCCCGGGGAATGGGATAACCCGCTGAAATGCCACGCCTGCGGCGTGATTCTGGCACAACTGGAGCAATATAAAAGGCTGTTGCCGAATGAGGTGTTTGGCCCACGGGATATTAAGGATCTTCTGGCGCATATCAATCTCACTCTGACCCATGCTGATCCCGGGGATAAAGTGGCAATGAGCCCGTCAAAGATCAATGCGTTGATTCAACGTGCCTTTGAGGAATGCCTTGACAAGATGGTATCTGAAGAGCAACAGGAGGCTCTTTCTGCACTCAGACTCTGGCGGCAGGCGCAGTTCCCCGCTGATGATTCAATACTGAAAGGGGTTGACGACCGGTTTGCTGCCTTTATCTGCTCCCTGGCCAAAAACCGACCGGAGGTGGATATAGCTACCGGTTCTATCACTACTTTGGTGAAACAGTACTGGCTCATGTTGGAAAAGAATGAGGGGCGAAACGGTGTCATTGTTGAAGGCCCGGCCGGGTGGGGAAAGGATTTTATCCTGACCTGCGTTTTAGAGGAGTGGAACCGGCAAAAGGCACTCAGCAAGGAGGATCATAAGAAAGTCTCTTACCAGCACATCAATGCCAGCCTGAATGACTGGGATCATCTGGTCCGGGTGGTTGAGCAGGCCATGAAGAACGGCACCACCGTAGTAGTCAGCGAGCTTAACCTGATTCCTACGGCTAATCTTGAAGGCCTGTTTAACGGGCTCTTGTGCGGGGATGCCGCTCCCGGCTTCAAGCTGATTGCCACCGTGAACCCCAGTGATTTTGAAGGCAGGGAAGTCTTCAGTCCCGCCCTTAAAAACCGTTGCACTCAAATTAAACTAAGCCCTTTCAGCGCTCAGGATATCCGTAGCGTGACTGGACGAATGGCATCGTCGGCTCAACTGTCGGAATGGCTGGCAAACCGTTTTATCGCTTTGGAGCGGATACTGGAGGAGAAAAAACTACCCCTGAGACCTTCTATGGCGGATCTGTCCCAGCTGGTGCCGTTGATGAACCAATGTAGTGCCAGCCATTGGGAAGTCCTGTTTCAACAGCATTTTGCCCTGGAACTTCAGCTGGCACAGGTCACGATGTCTGACCTCAACAGTTCCTGCCCTGTGACGGATACAGTAAAAGCGATTAATACCATGACCGTGAAGGATGTCAAAGGATCCGGATCCGGTGAGCGTATCGATATGGCTGATTTATCCACTTTGTCCGATTTACCGAACTACCTTGTCGATATGGATACCGCTGATCAGGCAGGGCTGACTCATGTCAGTTTCAGCATGCCCGACAGTGTTTATGCCCCTGTCTATAAGAAGACAGCTAACCGGTTGACAGTTGCTTCGCAGCCTTCCTCAAAAAGCGTTAAGCCAAGGTACAGGTCGTCGCCTGCAACGATCATTCAACTTGACGGTAATGTGATCAGCAATGATGGAGGCAGCTTGAGGTGCGCGACCTTATTTTCCAGCTATTTCTATCCTCAGAGAAGTTATAGAACAGATTTATATCAACTCAACGCTAGTCAATTCTGGCGGAAGGATTTGATTGATCCAAAAGATAAGGGGATAACGATGGTTCCTGCGCCTGCCTGGAAAACGAGGCTGGCTCTTGAGGATCTGGGCGCTATCGAAGCCACTTGCCAGTTTCTTCTTAGTAGCGAGTGGCTGGCTCTGCCGGGACTAACGCCCAACGACCAGTTACAAGGCATAGAGTGCCGGGAGGGCTGGAAGCTGGAGGTTGCCCGCAGTCACTCAACCGGACAATGGTTAGTGCGATGTCCTACCCCAATGGAACAGGGCTGTGAATCCGTTACCATTGACTTTAAGGTGATTCCCGATGCGGCTTATGACAGGCTTCCTGATAGCGGGACGGCATTTGAATTATCACAGGAACTCATCAGCCAGAATACCCGGGAGTGGCTGGATAACCACATTTTTAAACGACCGCCTGGTGACCACTGCGCCAGTTTTGATGAACTCTGCCATATAAAGCAACAGGGCTCACCTTCTGAACAGATACGGGCACTGGTGAAATGGTGTCAATCCTTTTCTTATACTGAAAACCTGCCTGGTTCTGGTGCTGAGCTGATACTGAACACGATCAGGCGCAAGCAGGGGGTTTGTCGCCATCGGGCATTAGTGTTTGCTCTGCTTGCAGGGTATCTGGGCATTCCGACACGCATAGTAAGGAACGATTGTCACCAATACGCCGAGGTCAGCCCTGATAATGGGAGACATTGGTATCGGGTGGATCTTGGTGGGGGACCACGCGAGATCATTCCCCCCGCTGTTTCTTGCAGACGGTCTTTAATCAACAGAGTCATCAGCCCGATTGTTACCATCGGTAACTATTTACTCAACATAACACCGGGCAATCCATCATTTGATTTGGGGGCTTTCATACCGGGGCAGGCTATAGTGGCTACCAATACAGAGCTTGACCCGGAAAACGTGCAGGCAACCGGGGAGCGCTTGCCTCAGAACTCTTTGACCGGCACCGTGGCAGAGGCTGATGCGGGCAGCCCTGATACGACAGAAACTGTTTTAACAGTAACAGAAGGCGTGACAGAAGGCGTGGGAAAAGCTGAAAGTGCCCTGAAGCGTAAACATTTCGTTGACAGCAAGGTGGAAGCCTGGCTGGAAGGTATGCCGGCAGAGCCAGAATTAAATGCACCTGCTATAGATTCCTGTACCAGGCAAACTCAGCTGGTTAAAGTGTTGTCCGATATCCAGACCACCGACGCTGCAATGACGGAACAGGAGGCTACACAATTGCAGGGTCTGCTAAAAAGCTTTCAGGATGCCTCCGACGCTGAAAAGCGGTATGCCTGCGCTCAAATGTTGCACTTCCTGTCCTCCAGGCCTTTTGCGCTTCTTCTTATGGAAAAGCCTGAGTGGGTGTCATTGCTCGATATGACCCTGGCTCTTGATAACACGCAGGGGCAAAACAAAACCAACCTTTTAATGGTGATAAAAAAATGGTCCCGACACGATTTTTTTGCAAAATCACCATTATGTGAATGGGTTAGTTCGTACCTGGATCACCGGGATTACCATTACAACACGGCAGACTATCTTGATGTTCTGGAGAGAATGAAGACCGATTTCGCGGCGCAGCGGCTGAATGATTTTTATGGAAGGGAGCTTGCCGGAGAACAGCAATGGCAGAGCAGCATGGGTGACCAGAAAGACAATAGCCTGATCAGAGTCAGAGGAAACTCGCAGATTCTTAAAAGACGACTTCAGGAAGCCGGGCTGGAGAACCGTTGGCAGCATACCTATTCCAGCAAAGGTCTTTCAGTCACTCGGATGGCCTTGGGAGAACCTTGTTTCAAAAAGACAACAGAAGGTGAAAGCCGGACAACAAAACCCGCTGTTGTGCATCTCGATGCCGCCGTTCTGTGGGAGTTGAGAAACCTCTACCTTGCCTGGAAAAACGGACGGGAAAACAGGGGCGAACAACAGGGAGGTTCCGTTTCATCAGGTACTCGCAGCACTGTCGTAACAGCCAGTAAAGCGTCGTGGGAGAGCAGCTATCAAGCAGCGCCAGGCCATGTGATGGGTGACGAATCTCTGATCTCGTTCGGGACTGAAGACAAGTCACTCAGCGTCGAAGCCAGGGTTGGGATAAAACAGGGGCGGAGTGACGAGCCATCCCTGGAGCAGGAGCTGGAACGTTTTTTCCAATGGCTTGCCAGCCAGGATACCAGTACAGAAGGGTGGTGGCTGTGCTCAAGCCCCTGTCAAACGGAAGAAGGAAAAACGATTAAAGCGGGTTGCTATCAAACACCGCCCGGCGTTACTGATATCAGGGCATTATATCGTGATGCCGACAAAGCAACGGAAACACTTCTGGATCAAAAAAGAATCAAAGACCTGCTGGGGCCATCGGCCACTCTTCTCCAGGGTAAAACACTGCAGAATCTGTTTAAAGAGTACCTTGTCAGGCGTTTCCAGGACTCAGGCAGCTGAGCGTTTATTTCAAAAGAACAAGTAGCATCAACACCGGACAAACGAACTTCACATACCAGGGCCAGATTTTCCAGAACAGGCTTTGCGCCATGTCCGGGCAACCTTTTTTCAGCTCATTCAGCAGGCGATCCCGTTGCAGAACCCAGGTCAGCATGAGTCCAAACAGCAGGGCTAAAAGCGGTTGCCCGTAAACCGTTGTCAAGGTGACTACCAGGCCAAAAAGCGCTTCGAAGTTCAGGATAATAATGGCTGATACCACTGACACGGCTCCACCAATCACGATGGACACTCTTGAACGGCCATACTTCAGCTGTTCACAGACAGTATTAACCGGGGCTTCCAGCATGGAAATAGCTGACGTCAGGGCAGCGATGGTCATCAGGGTGAAGAACGCTATGGCAACTATAGAACCAGCATTCCCCATGCTGTTGAACAGGGTGGGGAGAACGGTGAACACCAGTGTGTCAGAATCCAGCAAAGTGCCACTGGCTGCATAAATAGTCACGCCGTTTGCCTGGGCAACCGTCATGGCGGGTATAACCAGTAATCCGGCCAGCAGAGCGACGCTGGTATCCAGAACCGTTACCATGGCAGCGGTTTTCGGAAGGCTCTCTTTTTCAGACAGGTAACTGCCGTAAACCATAATGGCGCAGACACCCAGCGACAGTGAGAAGAAGGCCTGCCCCATGGCGCTAACCAGCAAAGAGGGTTCAAGGATATGGCTGAAATTCGGTTTCAGATACATGATCAAGCCTTGTTCAGCTCCCTCCAGAGTCATGATATAGGCAACCAGGCCAAGCAACAGAATGAACATCATAGGCATCAGTTTTTTTGACCAGCGCTCAATACCGTTGCTGACACCTGCCCGTACCACATGGATCGTCAAAGCCATAAAAGCCACCATGGCAATCAGGTTGAGTGAGGTAGAAAAGCTGGTTAGCCAGCTGGCCAGTCCGGGCATTCCTGCCAGTTTTGCCAGAGGTTCCAGTGTGAAGGCCAGAAGCCAGCCGGAAATAATGGCGTAGAAACTGATAATCAGGGATAACGTGACAATACCGGCAATACCGACAACTGTACCGGTCTTTTTCCAGAAAGGTTTATCGGACAGTGACCCCAGGGCTGCCACCGGGTTTTTCTGTGCCATACGGCCGATTGTCATCTCAGCCACAAGCATTGGGTAGGCCAGTACGACCACCATCAGCAGGTAAACCAGAATAAAAGCTGCACCACCATGATCCGCGACCTGGGTTGGAAACCCCCAGATATTGCCAACCCCTACGGCAGAGCCTGCCGCAGCCATCACAAAGCCGAAGCGTGATGAAAAGGCAGAACGGGGAGGAGAACTATCAATTGAATCGGCACGATCATTTTGAGTTTCTGCTAAGGGCATATTTTCTTTCTTTGTTCCGGTTTTTTAGAAATATAGACTTGTCATTGATTAACGTTGGTAGAATTGCCTATAAAACCCAACTCGTCTCTTTCGGTAGACATTAAGCACTACCTGATAAGCATAGCTCCATCAGTGATAAGGCAATCTACACACCCAGCTTTGCTGGCAGCCATTGAGCAAGTCGGACGCCTTGTCAGAGAATAATTTTTATAAAAAACGCTTTTTTCTTAATACTAATGTCATATAACTCCTCCTCGTTAAAAAGCCTTGCCAACTCTTTTTGCTGACTCTCGCAACTGCCTTTCAACAAATTGTCAATGGGAAAAGCGAATCTCCTTTTTAAGCCTTGCTCTGCAAATGGTTTAACGGCATGAACTTCAATCGCTACTACATTATTATTGTTAGCCATAACAGGTTGACTGGTGTCTGTTTCGCAAGGAGTAACCTGTAATTGAAACCCTCTATATCTACTACCGCGATCATGACAATTTTCCGTATTTCTATTTATTACAGATAGTTCATAAATTTTACCTTGATGCGTTCTTATTTTTGTTTTCTGAAGTACTTCATTATTGCGGGCATAATATCTGCTATCAAATTTAAGCGTAAAAATCTCTGTTGGATTTGTTGTAACCGTCGGTGGTGCAAAACTGGTTTTTGAAGGCTTATCTACTACTGGTTTATCGTTATATAGTTGCAGCAGAGTACCAAAGGCTTCACGCTTAACCATTTTTGCGTGTGGTGTCTGGAGAGCGTCTTCTAGTGCCACAATCTGTCTTCTTTTTAAGTTGACTGAACCGATTTGGGGCAAAGTTGATTTTACGTCAACTTCCGGGCATTCTTTTTCGTGATCATCTAATTCTCCGCGCTTGATTTCAGAGCAACAGCTTGAGCAGGCCACAACTGATTCGGGGCAAAACTTTCTCTTGTGCTCATCAATGGTTAACCGGTTACCTTTATAGTCACAAGCACCGCAATCGAGGGGGGTGCATGAAGTAACGTGTTTTTCAAGGTCGCGCTTTTCAACGTATAAACCGCAGCCTACAGGACAGATGTAGGGAAAGCCTTGAATTGGGAAAGTGGTCGGTTCTTCCGATCTGTCCTTCAGGTCACCCTCTACTCTGCACGATGGGCAATCTTTCATACCGGCGCGGTAGCAACTCCGGCAGAAAAGGTGTTTTTCTTCGCATATAGAATATGGTTCTTTAGGATATTCCAGACAAATAAGACAAATTGGTGCTAACTCTGTAGGATATGGTTTTTTAAGAGTCAGATTGAAGGTTCTGCCACCTATAACGAATTCTTTTTCTCCTACTACAGTAGGATTGATTAGTAACTTCTCATTTTCTTCTGCCGCAGTTAAGCCACTCCCATCGACTCCTGATACCTTCTGACTGCAAACTCCGTGGTTGCAGAGCGAGCAATTATTGCCTTTTGTATGTACCTTTTTTCGAGGTGGCTCATCCCCTTCGTCGCCTTCCTGATTAAGCCCCTCATAGCTCTGAAATGCTATATTTGTGTGGTTGTTACGACTCTCTCTGAATTCTTGCCCGCCTGCGGCTGCCCGGGCTGCGTTAGACTCCTGTTCTCTTTCATGTCTGCCTTGATGGGGTACCTGCCTGCCATCATACCGGCTTGAAAGATCAGCTGAAAACATCTCCCGGAATTGATGCACCAGTGCTTTAAGACCGGAAATCAGAGACTCAGTTTGTTGAGTTGGCACGTTAATGTCGTCTGTTTCTGACTGCAACTGTTGTACCAGCCGTCTTTTCAATGCCTGGTAAACCAGCCCCGTGGCCGTATTTTGCCACCGGTCATAGAACAGGACTTCTTCGTGCGTTAACTCGCTGGAAACAATAAGAACGCTCTGGTAATCAGTGCCTAAGGGGTATTGAGACAGTGCTTGTTTCAGGGCATCATCACGCTGCTGCAGCTCCTGCTCATCACTAGCCAGCGATGCCTTCAGGAATGACAAAAGACCCGGGGAGCCCTGATGGTTTTCCGTTATTCCGGCTGATGATGTCTCCAAATCATTCAGGTGCTCAAGGTCAGCTTCAATCAGCATGATTCTGTTATCAAGAATCCGGGCCAGGTCGCCATGGCCCAGAGCTATGGCCTGCTGTATTTTTTTCCGGAGGACTTTTAACAGTCGTAGTTTATTTTCCTGATTCTTCGTGATCAGCTCTTCCGCTGAATCCTGCGCCGGATACTCACTGTCGTCATAGACCATAACCAGCGGCTCAGCATCGGGTTCGGCATCGAAGGAATAATGAGTGCTGTCATTATCGTCACCATCACCGCCACTTCCGGAAGCCACCAGACCACCAGTGACAATACCTGCAATGTCATTCAGCGCCTCAGTATCCAGTAGTGCGAGATAGCTTTGCGTCTGGATGTTGATCAGCTCTTCGTACAGAGAAGCCAGGCTGGTGCCCCGGAGAATGTCGCTCCGGGTAATGACTACCCGCATAGATGCATCGCTGACAGAAATAGCCACAGCAGGATAAGACGGTTTTTTAACAAGTTGCTGCCAGTTAGCAATCGCCCGCTCCAACTCTCCCTCAAGCCTGTTTCTTTTTCTGTCGTTCACCTCTCTGGAAAAAGAAGCATCAGGAATCAATCTGTTTTTTAACAATGCTTCTAAAACGGATGCCTGGGAAGGTGATTCCGTCAGCCACTGGTTTTTGTGGCTCCATACATCTCCGGACCTGCCTGAAAAAACAACACCGGCGCTTCCGACAGCTGATAAAACGGTTGACAGGAAATAGAAAAGTGAACTGGCAGAAGATGGAGTGAAAACCGCTCTGTTATCGTCAACTGTCTTAAAATACACCTGACGACTGTCTGTTAAAAACGCCTTTCCAAAAGAACCTGAAGTTAAATTGCCGAAGGTTTCACAGACAACACTGTCGGAGGCAGCAAGAAGCCGTGAACTGTCAAACAGGGTGGCCAGGAAAAAGTAAATAAAAAAAAATGGAAATATGGTGCGCACGAATAACTTAGAATTCTTCAAGTTCGGTCTCCTTGAAATCAAGATTATTCAGATGGCTTTGAAGATGATTCGAAAACAAACCCGATGGCTTAAAACAATGAGCATCTACATCATCCCAAAATACAGAGCCAAGAATAGCATCAGTCTAAAATGACGCATTCAGAAATGTCCAACCTCCAAAATCCAGTTCTTGGTAATTACTCAATAACCCCTACATTGACCACATGGAAGCCAGCAAGAAGGGTATTCAATAACATCCGCCAGTCTCGGAAACGAACCGGTGCCGTTTAACCTGTCTGTCAGATAATCCCAAAATGAAAGACCATGCTGGCGACACGTTTTCTTCAGGCTGGCAAAGGTGTCGCGACATTGCCACCCACCATCACTTCGTGTCCGCCATTGATCTTGCGCCGTTTCACATGCTCCCTGATCTGGCTTTCACTGAGATTATTGTGCAGTGGCAAACACGGGTCATCTAAAACCAAAAGCAGCTCTTCCTTGATGACTGCCAGACCATATACACCCAGCTTTGCTGGCAGCCATTGAGCAAGTCGGACGCCTTGTCAGACAAGAATTTTTATAAAAAACGCTTTTTTATTATCCTTGATGTCATTTAACTCCTTCTCGTCAAAAAGCTTTGCCAACTCTTTTTGCTGACTCTTGCAACTGCCTTTCAACAAATTGTCAATGGGAAAAGCGAAGCTCCTTTGTAAGCCTTGCTCTGTAGATGGTTCAACGGCATGAACTTCAATCGCTACTACATTATTATTGTTAGCCATGACAGGTTGACTGGTATCTGCTTCGCAAGGAGTGGCCTGTAATTGAAACCCTCTAGTTCTATAAGGAGAAATCTTCAAAAGATAGTTTAAAGACAGTTCATAACTATTACCTTGAGACGTTCTTATTTTTGTTTTCTGAAGTACTTCACCATCAGGGGCAGAAAATTTGCGATCAAATTTAAGCGTAAAAATCTCTGTTGGATTTGTTGTAACCGTCGGTGGTACAAAACTGGTTTTTGAAGGCTTATCTACTGCTGGTTTATCAGTATATAGTTGCAGCAGAGCATCAAAGGCTTCACGCATAACCGTTTCTTCGGGTGGTGTATGGAGAGCGCCTTTCAGTGCGACAACCTGTCTCCTTTTTAAATTGACTGAACCGATTTTGGGCAAAGTTGCTTCTACGTCAACTTCCGGGCATGTTTTTTCGTGACCATCTAACTCCCTGCGCTTCATTTGAGAGCAACAGCTTGAGCAGGCCATAACTGATTCGGGGCAAAACTTTCTCTTGTGCTCATCAATGGTTAACCGGTTACCTTTATAGTCACAAGCACCGCAATCGAGGGGGGTGCATGAAGTAACGTGTTTTTCAAGGTCGCGCTCTTCAATATATGAACCGCAACCTATAGGGCAGTCGTAGGGCAGTTCTTGAATTGTGACAATGAGCGGATCTTTCGATCTGTTCGCCAGGTCACCCGTTGCTCTGCACGATGGGCAATGTTTCATATCGGCGCGGTAGCAACTCCGGCAGAAAAGGTGTTGTTCTTTGCATATGGAATATGGCTCTTTAGGATATTCCTGACAAATAAAGCAAGTTGGTGCTAACTCTGTAGGAAATGGTTTTTTCAGAGTCAGATTGAAGGTTCTGCCATCTATAACGAATTTTTTTTCTCCTACTACAGTAGGATTGATTGTTAAGCTCTGGTTAACTGGCGCTAAAGACTCCATTTTTAATTTTCCCTGAATTATTTACTATTTCTGATCCTGTTTGATATGGATTCTTTGAAAAAGTTCACTAACGCAAGTTATTAATATTTCTTTCTTATGCTAACAGGGTTGACAGCCTGCCTTGAGTGACAGGAGAAGCCAGAAGTAATGTCGAGGTATTGTTGAGGAGGGAAGTACAAAAGAATAGCCGGAATACGTACAAGTACCTGTTTAGCGGATGGGACTACTCGGTCAATATTACAGCGTTCTTCTACAATGGGTGGCTATTGCCCCTTTTTACTGGTATTGCAGACATGTTTTGTTCAGAAAGTCGATGCGATATCAGTGCAAAGGGGTACTGTTTACCCTGATTACCGATGTCTGGAGTTGAAATGAAAGCCGATTTTATTGCAGGGCTGCGTCAACAGCTGGAAGACCTGAAACAGGAAGGTCTCTACAAGCACGAGCGGGTTATTACTACTCAGCAGCAGGCTGATATTAAGGTTACTACCGGCGAGGAAGTGATTAACTTCTGTGCCAACAACTACCTCGGGCTGGCAAACGCCCCTGAGCTGATTAAAGCTGGTCAGGAGGCCCTGGATAAGTACGGCTATGGTATGGCGTCGGTGCGTTTTATCTGCGGTACTCAGCCAGTTCACCTGGAGCTGGAAAAACGCATTTCTGAATTTCTGGGTATGGAAGAGACCATCCTCTATTCTTCCTGCTTTGATGCCAACGGCGGGCTGTTTGAAACACTGCTGGGATCAGAGGACGCCGTTATCAGTGATTCCCTGAACCATGCCTCCATCATCGACGGTATTCGCCTGTGTAAAGCTAAACGTTTCCGCTATGCCAACAACGATATGGCTGACCTGGAAGAGCAGCTTAAGGCAGCGACTGAGGCGGGCGCCCGTTACAAACTGATTGTTACCGATGGCGTCTTCTCCATGGACGGTGTGATTGCCAACCTCAAAGGAGTCTGCGACCTGGCCGATCAGTACGGTGCCATGGTGATGGTAGACGACTGTCATGCTACGGGTTTTGTTGGTGAAAACGGTCGTGGTACTCATGAACACTGCGGTGTTATGGGTCGTATCGACATTCTTACCGGTACACTGGGCAAGGCTTTGGGTGGCGCGTCCGGTGGTTATACATCCTCCCGTCATCCTGAAATTATTGAATGGCTGCGCAACCGCTCCCGCCCCTATCTGTTCTCGAACACTCTGAGCCCAACCATTGCCAGCGCTTCCATCAAGGTGCTGGATATGCTGGAAGAGGGGGCAGAGTTGCGTGAACGTCTGCGTTTCAACACCCAATATTTCCGTACAGAGATGGAAAAGTTGGGCTTTAACCTTGCCGGTAATGGTCATGCGATTATTCCAGTGATGCTGGGTGATGCGACGCTGGCGGCTAAATTTGCAGACCGTATGCTGGAAGAAGGCATTTATGTGGTCGGCTTCTCCTTCCCGGTTGTACCGAAAGGTGCTGCCCGTATTCGTACCCAGATGTCCGCCGCCCACAGTCAGGAACACATGGACAAGGTGATTGCAGCCTTTGCCAAAGTAGGTCGTGAGCTTGGCGTTATTGCCTGAGGAAAAGATAACTATGAAAACACTGGCCAAGCTAAAAGGTGAAAAAGGCATCTGGCAGGCAGAGAAGCCAAAGCCGGAACCCGGTTATAACGATGTACTGATTAAAATCCGCAAGACGGCTATCTGCGGCACTGACATGCACATTTACCACTGGGATGAGTGGTCTCAGAACACTATCCCAATGGGGATGCACGTTGGTCACGAGTTTGTCGGTGAAATCGTGGAAATGGGCGAAGGGGTTCGTGGCTTCGAAGTCGGTCAGCGGGTTTCCGGTGAGGGTCACGTCACCTGTGGACACTGCCGTAACTGCCGTGCCGGTCGTCGCCACCTGTGTAATTTCACCGTGGGGGTAGGCGTCAATCGTGACGGTGCTTTTGCTGAATACCTCTGCATTCCCGCTACCAATGCCTTTCCGATTCCTGATGATATCAGTGATGACCTGGCTTCTATTTTTGACCCGTTTGGCAACGCGGTTCATACGGCCCTGTCATTTGACCTGGTGGGTGAAGACGTGCTGATTACCGGTGCGGGGCCCATTGGCATCATGGCGGTGGCAATCTGTAAGCATGTGGGCGCGCGCAATGTGGTGATCACCGATGTCAATGACTACCGTCTGGAGCTGGCACGTAAAATGGGTGCAACCAGTGCCGTCAACGTGGCTCAGGACGATCTTTCGGCTGTCATGCAGGAACTCGGTATGGTAGAAGGCTTTGACGTAGGTCTGGAAATGTCGGGCAATGGTCGTGCATTTCAGCAAATGCTTGAATGCATGAACCATGGCGGCAAGGTCTCTCTGCTGGGTATTCCTTCCAGTGATACCACCATTGACTGGAATCAGGTGATCTTTAAAGGGCTGATTATCAAGGGTATCTACGGTCGTGAAATGTACGAAACCTGGTACAAAATGACCAGCATGTTGCAGTCTGGTCTGGATATATCGCCAGTTATCACCCATCGCCTGAGTGTGAATGATTTTGAGAAGGGTTTTGAAATCATGGGTTCCGGCCAGTCTGGCAAAGTGATTCTTGACTGGAGCTGACACGGTTCTCTGGCCTGGTTTCTGTTATCAGGCTGTGTTGACATAGAACGGCTGGAAAAAGGTGGAAAGTCGCAGGTTGCGACTTTTTGCCTTTCCTGTGGCTGGCGTATGTCGTCCAGCAAGAGGTAAGCTTTCAGGATGTGATTAATTCTCTGATATTTTCCGATAAAACTGAAAATACATCCTTACCATTAATAAATATATTTGGTAGATTTCGACTGCTCAAAATTTCAGATAAACGTATATGAAAAAGCCTTACATTTCCCTGAGCATTTTTTCTATTGAACTCAGCTTTTGCATCAGGTGATAAATATGCAGCTGTAATTATTAAGCCAACATTTATACCTTCTCTATCCATATCGAGAAGAAAACCACCAAGCTGTTCTCGTGTAAAGTCTGATTTTCTGACTTTTATATTTAATGCTGTTTTATCACCCAGCTCAACAGTATCACAATATATTGATGTATATAAAATACCATCTATTCCACCATCTGTTTTGCCTCTGCGCGGCGGAAGTCCTGTTATGTCTTTAAATGGTTCAGCGCCTAGTAAGTCTCGAATTCGATCTTCCATTACATCTCTTTTATATGATGCACTGGTATCTAGTAGTTGTTGCACTAATGACTCTTCAAGAACTCCCATTAAATTTCTCCAAAGAGAAGTTTTTTTCTAGCGTAAGTATACATAAGACAGTAATTAATAAACTCTTCAATGGAGTTGAACTTGGTATCAGGGTGGATAGAAATTACAATAACCTGCCATAGAATGAGGTTTATTTTAAGTTGATTTGAATGATTGTCACTATCTTTTTCATTGAAGTTTTTGATTTTCTTGATTATGTCTAGCTTATTCAAATTTATATATTCAAGAATATCTTTATCTTCAGATAGCAATGATGAAGCCATATGAGCTATAGCTCTTTCAATAACTACATTTTGAGCCTTTGCTCCAAGAAACCCCTTTAACTCTGAGCTGGTTTTGATATCTATAGCATCTTTACTTACAAAGACACTATATTTTTCTTCAGAAGAGCTTGCAATCTTTTCCAATCCTATTTTTTCCGCCTTAGTTCTAATGATCATATTCCTATTCCTACTTCTTCCAGTAAATTTTCCAAACAATCTCTATAAGTTGGATCATTGATAAATATTGGAGAGTCAGGTGAACTTGTAAAAGGCAAATGTGCCGTTGCTAGCAATTGATCAATCCCGCATTCAGTTAATGCATCCGTTAAACTCTCTATGTCTTTTTGTACAAGTAGTAACGCTATATTTGTAGCCGTTGTTGTTTTACCAACTCTCCCTTTTGGAGTGTTGACGACAATTTTGATCATTTAGAATAACCTGTTTCAATCAACGAATCAGAAGCCCTGAGTCCAGAATTATGCCAACTAACGTTGGGGTAATTATACAAAAATTGAGCTTACAAGAAAAATTTACCTTTTTTTGCGGCACCCTCTTCACGGCAGGTAGGGTGTCATCCTTCCTGTGGCTGGCTGCTAAAAAAGCGTACTTGAACCAATACAGCCATCATTTTTCGTGATCTCCAGGCGCGGTGACCGTTGCGTCACCAGCATGAGTAGCAACTCACCGTTGAAGACTAAATTATAAAAGGCCAGAGGTTGCATGCAGTTACTCATTTGGTACAGGTTCTTAAGCTTGTTCCCCGTGGTACTGCCCAGTACTCTTATATTGTTTTCCGTCCACCCCAGGACGGTTGCTATTGGCGGTCGCACCTTTTCAAAAACGCTGTCTTCCCTGGTCATCAGGGTAATCGCATTGCCAAGCAGGGTCGGGTATTCAGATAACGGGCAAGCCAGGTTGAACGTTGCGTCAACAGCCCAGGGGCGATCTATCCGGGCACCCAGGTTACTTTCTAAAAATGCCCCTACCTTCCTCAAGGGGAGTTTGATGTCTTCGTTTTTTGCTGGTACTTCGCCAACCACAGCGAACTGGTGTAACACCTTTGTTGAGTGCCTGTAATTATGGTCGACAATCAGTGCGTGACTGACCTGATCTAAAGAGCCAAAATCTTCACCCCCACTTTCACCCCCATCTTTACTTTTTCTCAGTGCTAAATATATGGCCATAGCCGTACACTCAGGAGGGTTGGCATACAAGCTATTAAAGTCCTTCGTGAAGCACAGGTTGAATAAGTAGCGCCCTGTCTCGTACTCGTTATAACCCTGCTCTTTACAGAATCTGCGAAGTCCAAGCAGGTAATCGGCAGCAGTTTTTGAGCCTTCGTAGGCTTCATGCGCCTTTAAAGCCAGCGACGGGTCTTTGCTTAAGAAATCAGCATCTGCGTATACATTAAACGAGCTTTGCATATTGCCGTAAGCACGCAGTCTCATTTGAATCTCTGTATTAACACCTTTTGCAAGGGATTCGTTATTCATGACACAACCTTTTTTGCCTACGTCATTAAGCCTTCTTTTTTATGGAGGTAGTGTCAGGCTTTTTTAGAGCAAAGGTGCTGGTGATGAACTGTGGAACCTGCCATTCAGAAGGTTTGAATAGAGTGTAGTTCAGTCGTGTGGAATGGTGACTCCGCGGTTATTGAAACCACAGAGTCACCTGCTGATTTGAAATAGAGCCCTCAGCGGGTAAAGAGCCCTCAGCGGGTAAAGAGCCCTCAGCGGGTAAAGAGCCCTCAGCGGGTAAAGAGCCCTCAGCGGGTAAAGAGCCCTCAGCGGGTAAAGAGCCCTCAGCGGGTAAAGAGCCCTCAGCGGGTAAAGAGCCCTCAGCGGGTAAAGAGCCCTCAGCGAATAAATTGCAGGAACTCTTCCCGGCTGGACAGTTTGTCTCGCATCAGCCCCAGCATTACAGACGAGGTCATGGAGGAATTCTGTTTCTCCACTCCACGCATCATCATGCACATGTGCTTGGCTTCTATCACAACGCCAACGCCTTTGGCACCGGTCGCTTCTATAATTGCGTCAGCGATCTGCTTGGTCATATTTTCCTGAATCTGCAGACGGCGGGCGAACATATCAACAATGCGGGCAAACTTGGACAGGCCGAGAACCTTGCCATTCGGAATATAGCCAATATGGCACTTGCCAATGAAAGGCAATATGTGATGCTCACACAGAGAATACAACTCGATATCTTTGATAACCACCATTTCACTGATGTCGGACTCGAAAACGGCACCGTTTACAATATCTTCCAGACTCTGATGATAACCTCTGGTCAGATACTGCATGGCTTTTGCAGCTCGGGTAGGGGTATCTGCCAGTCCGTCCCTGTGGATATCTTCCCCCAGGGATTCAATGATTGCACGGTAGTGTGCGCTAAGGGCTTCATGTGAGCTAAGGGCTTCGTGTGCGCTAAGGGCTTCGTGTGAGCTAAGGGCTTCGTGTGAGCTAAGGGCTTCGTGTGAGCTAAGGGCTTCGTGATCGTTCAGCTTGTCAGTCATCTCGTGAGAGTCGCTTAGTGAGTATGCAAAGAGGTCGATTTTAACACAAAGTATGCAAGCATGAGTTTTTTTGGCTCACGGGTTCCGGTTATTGTGAACTGACCAGTGCTCATGCCAGTGCTGTATCGGTAACAGGCGGCTCCTGATACCCTGATCTATTTTCAGGGTCTCAAGTGTGGTTCGACGAGCCCTTTGCTGCTCATCCTGTCCCAGTCGCCAGGCCTTGAGCCAGGAGGCCGTGTGGAAGTAGCCAAGCCAGGTGTTGATGTCCTGTTTATACGCCTGAAAGCTATTTTTCATGGCGATACGTTCCTCTGTGTGCATAGCGGTCAGGTCGCCGGTGGCCAGAAGTGCCACAAAGCTACTTTTCATTATGTCGATTTGAGGCATGATTTTTTTCCAAAAATAATCATTTTCATTGTTGGGAATTTGGGTCATGACTTCATAAGCCCAGAGATAATAATGAATCAGGGTCGACCTGGTGCGGTGTACAGCAAGCAATGCTTTTTTTCTGAAAGGTTTAAAAAAGGGCAGGTTGCAAAAGTAATCATCAAAGTAAGTGGCGAGTTTTGGCATTTCTGGCAAAGTGCTCAGCACTTTTTCATCGTAGTCAATCCGGCTTGTTCCGACCATCAGCATATTCGTTAGCAAATGATCCGCTTCGCTGGAATCAACATCTTTTGTATCCAGTACCTCTGGATTTTCCAGCATAAAAGCCCTGATCAGACGTAAGTATTTTTTAATGCTGTCCGGCTTGTCGCTGTCGTATATCAGCCGACACAACAGGGCATCATAGGCTTCCAGCCTTTTCTCAAGGGACGGCTCCTGCCTTACTTCATCCAAAGGGTTCAGAAGGATTGCCTCAAAGCTATCGGGATGACTCTTTCCTGAAAACAGGACTTCTTCAATTTCAGTACCTTCATTACTGAAAGAAAAGTGAATGTCATGGGTTTCAGGGGCAGTCAAGAGCAGTTTGGCAACCTCCGCAGGCCATCCAGCCTGGGGAGTTTGCAGAAGGTTAACCCATTCACTGGTAAAAATTCTGATCAAAATCTCAGCAGCAGAACGAACATTAAGTAATGCGCTTTCCATGACAGCGGGCAGAAGATCCACCAGAATATTGCCAGCTTCGATAAATATTGGTTCGCCTTCTTTTCTGGTGGAAGCTTGCTGGATAATAAGTTCCTTTATGACCGTTCGACGCGTTTTGAACACTTGCCCTCTGCTGTATTGGTAGCAGTCGTTCAGTCTCATTAATACCAATGCATTCAGATAGCTAGCGTAGGGGAAGCCGGCTTCACGGGCTTTCACGAAATGTACATGGGCTTTAGACAGAGCCGCTTCCCTGCTGACAGTCAAGACAACCGAGCGTTCAGACTGTGCTTCAGCTTTCAGCAGATTAAGTCCGGCAAGACAGTTAAGCCATCCCGACATTAATAAAGACTCAGGATCAAACTTACCTTCGTACAGGCTTAATAATGCAACTAATTTCTCATAACCTACGTACTTTGCATGTTTTATGGCTTCAATCAGGTAAACGTCCTCTCCCCTGGCAAAGTTTTTCAGACTGTCGATACCGAGCTCAGGTGGTGTATTATCGTAGGGAGCAGTGGTTGTGTGTACTGTTTTGCCGGCGTTTCCGGGTTGTTTGATCCACATTTTGCGTTCAAGTTTTGTTTGAAGCCCCTTCATGTCTTTACTCGGAGTTACCAATGATCGCAAAAGCTGCGTAATTTTTTTTGTACTCCCACCGGCTTGCTGCGTCAGGTATAGGTGAGCCAACACCGTCAGGTATTGAAGAGTTATTTTATTGCCGCCGTGCAACTCTGGTAACAATTGTATTGCTTTTTTCATAAGCTGTGGTTTGCTGCCAAATACTGAGGCAATCACACGGTCTTTATCTGCAAAATCCATTGCGTGGAAACTGGTGAGTGATGGTGCAGATGCAGAGGCTCCGGTGAGATAGAGAGCCAGTTCGGCTATATCTGTCATCAGTTTGCCTTCTGGAGGCGTCTTGCTTCTTAGAAGCTGGGTCAGCTCTTTAAACTCTTTTGTTTCAGGGGCGTCTGCTTCTGATTCGAGCATTAAATATTGGAACACCTTTATCTCTGGTGAGTGCCTCAGATTCTCGGACAGGCTACCGGTTTTCAGTAGCTCCTCTCGATCTGTGGCAAGGTAAAGCAATATTCTCAGGTTGCCTTCCGCTTTAAGTGACCAGTGAAAAGCATCTTCCGGGGATTTGCCCGCGAGGTGTGGTGAATCCACAAACCCTTTGTTAATCCGTTTGATAATAGGGTCAAGGGCACCAACAGCCCCCTTAGTGGGTAGCTGTTCGAGAAACTCCCTGAGTTGAAGAGAGGCTGCGGTATCCTTATCTATACCAGCGTATTCGCGATCGTCTGCGGTGGAACCGGATTCAATATCAAAAGAAAGTTTCAGTTGAAAACGATTCGGAAGTTGTACCAACCACTTAAGTGCCAGACCAGCCAAGCTTACACTAGCTAAAGGGGTTTCCATTAACAGCTCGATGCCCTGCGACACCCCTGTCAGAGCAGACACGAAACCAGCCATGGTTATTCCTGCATGATTGCCTGTTAGATGGTAAGTAAAAAGAAAATGCAATGGTGATGCATAAGGGAAGTTGTAGTGTTTGGCATTCTTTATGGTCTCTATGATTTTTTCGGAATTGGCATGAGTAGACGGACTGATGGTTAGTTTGATCGTTTTGTTGTCACTGGACATTCTGGCGTCCAGCCAGCTCAATGCTGTCAGGAAATAGTAATAACCCGCCTGAAAGGTATCTGTTTTATTTTCAGACTCCATCATTCGGTCGGAGTAAATCTTTGCCAAACCCTCAAACTGTTTATACGACAGAGGGGGAGATTGCATGGATTTAATGGCTTGTACCAGACTGATATCCAGATGATTGATCAGATTTGATAGTTGTTGGTCTTCGTCTTCGTCTGCTGAAAGCGGCAGGGGAGGGCTGTTTGTTTTTTGTATGGCTTTTTGTACGGCTCTCTCTATGGCTTTTACACCCTTTTGAAGTTCTTTTTTTTCTAATCCAGTTATTTTCTTTTTCAGTTTTCTCGAGTCCTTTTTCTGCTCGCTCACTCCTTTGCCGGGTTGTGTGTCCTGCTCTGCCTGTTGTTTGAGTTCCCTTTTGCTTTCTTCTTTTTTGGCGCTCTTTTCTACACCTTGTTGTTGAGTGTTTTTTTCCGGTGCTGGCTTAACAGGTTCTGGTGCAGCTGTCGTAGCCTGAGAGCGGGCTCTTGAAAGCAGAAAAGATCGTGCCAGAGTCCAGTCCCGGATTAAGCCAGGCCTGACTTTTTCAACTGGGTTGGTGCTTATCTCGTTGAAAAGTGACGCGAAGTTGTCCTGAATACTGTTTTTGTCCTTACTCTGTGACAACCTGTGATAGCGTTCCCACAAACCCGTTTGTTCGAACAGAATGGCATTCCTCTGATGGCTTTTGAACAAACCTCCGGCAGCTGCCTTTTCATTCAGCGCTGTCAGGTCACTCATTGCCATAACCCTTGGCGCACCTAGCAGAAGATGGGAGTGACGGTTTTTTTTCTTTAAAGTAGTGCCAAGACCCAGAAAGTTAATGCTGTAGCGCCACAGCTCGGTATTGAATTGTTTTGGTGCAGGTTCATGATGTTTTCCCAGTAACAGCCTGAGTAAACCGATGGATTGCAACAAATCCGGTGACGCTGACCTGGCTTCTTTCAGAGCTTTCGGTTTCTGGCTGTCGGGCTCTCTCAAGGCTTTCAGAATGTTATAAACGTCTTTGCCTCTGGTGGAAAGGTCTGATTCTTTACTAAGTCCCTGTTCAATAAGCATAAGGTTAGCCGCGTCGCTATCCTGAACCAGCTGTTCCAGAAATCCACCACAAAGTAACCCTTCAATGGTTATTTGGGTAGTGCTTGATTCTCTGGCCGCCCAATTGCGTAACAGTCGGTTAACGGATTCTATTTGTGGCCAGCCTGTCGGGTGATGAGGGTCAAGCTGTAAACCGAGTAGCAGCTGGTAAGCGAGTGGGATACCAGCGAGAGCGGCAGGTAGCAGCAGGTCGAAGGCATTTTCATAAATTTGTAGTGTATTTTTCGGGTCTTTCTCAGAGCGTTTCTGGTTTAACAGCAGCAATGCCTGAATTAGTTTTGCGTAGGGAAAATGGTCATCCAGTGCTGCTTTTTTTAACGCTTCGCGTTGCTTTTCATTCAAATCTGTTGCCAGATTAATGGTGAGCACCGGGTGGCTGGCGCTTATATCAACACGGGCTCCTGAACCGGTCAGTATCTCAGCAGTTTTTGTAAGCCCGGTTTGCAGGCGCACTGCTAATTCGTTCACTTCTTTCACTTTTTCCGGAAGAGTGGGTAATGCAGAGCTTTCTTCAGTGGGTTCGCAGGGCTGTTTCTGTGCCTCCTGAGCCAGTGCATCCAGAAAGTGTTTATCCATATTTTCCAGCCAGCGGGTTATGGCTTCGGACTGCTGCTCGGCGGTTTTTAGATCGATGATTGCCGGAGTTGATTTTTTGGTAGTGGCTTTTTTCTTTTTTACGCTTTTACTGGATTCAGTGGCAGGAAGGGCTTCAGTGATTTCTGCCAGGCTGGTTTGTGATTGAGTCGCCTGAGGCGGGGCAGGGGGTGGCAAACTTTCTGTTTTGTCATCAGCCTTGTTTGTTTCGTGAATAACCATTGCCACCGGAAAGTGTTCTTCCTCCTCAGGCAAAGACTCGTCATCATTAGACAATGGTTTAATAAATGGCTGCAGATACTCCGGTAACTCACCAAAGGTGGAAGCCTCTTGAGATAAGGCATTACGAATAATTGTCTGAACCTGTTGGTCTGAGTCGCAGGCCAGGAGTATTTTTAATCGTTTATGGGTACTTTCTACCCTGCGGTTTTTATCATCCCCTGCATAGCTCTGGAGCAATTTTAAGTCCAGCAGCAGTCTTTCCACCATTGCCGGAAGGGTAGGTATAAGAAGTGCGGAGTCTGGCTGATAGGGTTCTACCCGGTTGAAATCAAAGTGGTCTTTGGCAGTGGCAGAAGATATGTCCATAGAAAAGATGCGCCAGTCTTCCCTTTTGGTGAAATCCCTGCCCGGATTTATATAGATAATGATTTTTTCGGTGGTTACCGCTCCCTGTTGATTTTGCAGAGGTTTAAGACCAAGGTTGACAGACCTGACCAGAGTGCCGGGTAAACCACTCTGTAGCTGCTTTACCAGAGGTGTCGAGAATTCTTCAGGCAACTCTGAGTTCTCAATGGCCAGGTCGATATCGTTTGTAACCGGTATTTTGCTTAAACCATCGGACGCCATTCTGTTTGAAATATGTTTTCGCAGGGATCCTCCTCCATAAACGAGAGCCTTCCTGGTTTTCAGTACGCTGTTAACGGTTTCATGGGTTTTTTGTATAACAGGTGCAAGCACCAGTAGTGCCGGGATGACATAAACAAAGAGTCCCTCTTCAATTAACAGAGCATCCGTTGAGAAGTCGGTTAAATAATTGGTGAGTGATTTTATTTTTGGGCTTATAGCTAATGCGCGTAACTCAGGAAATAGTATCGGAGCGTATCTTTGTGCAGCATCTTTCCAGAAGAAGATGACTGCCCCAACGCTGTTTTTGTTGATATAAAATTCTGTTCCGGTAGCTCCTTCCGTTGCATCGAATGGATAGCAGGTCAGGCCCTGGTGGCAGTAAACTTTAAACAGATACTCCCAGTATTTACTTTTCATAAACTCTGACGGCGCTGTGAGTGCCTGTTGCAGAGCGTCACTGGCTGATTCTATTGAATCGAAATCAAGGCTTTCCCGGCAAAGCAGAACGTGTTGCCGCCATTCTGGAAAAATCTGCCAGAATGTATTTTTTACTGGGTTTGACTTCAGCCATGTTGTTTCCTTTTTTTCCAGTTGCGCACTGCTCAGAAAGCCTGGTAGCCACGGAAAATCCCTGTTCCGTAAAGTGAAATAAGACAACTTCACGGCTTTATCATCATGCAGAAAAATGATATTCGGGGCTGTTATAGAGCGCAGAGGTTCTGGCTTCAGGCTCTTCTGATTGTTACTTGCACGGCATTGATAAGCTCCGTAGGCAATAGGAATAATGACTTGTAAATCACTATTCAGTGCAGTGGCGACCAGTTTCATATGTGAGCTGTTTTCCGGATTAAAGCGTCCACATAGCTCTGGGTAGAGGCACTCTGCGTCCTGTTTCTGATTAACGGCCATGCACTGAGAGTACAGAGCCTTGAAGGCTTCTAGTGAATGAATATCGAGTACGTTTTGAACAAAGTCTGACATTGGCTCAATGGTTTCGGGTTCCAGATGATATTCCCTGTAAAGGTGCAACAGGTGATCCCAGAAGGTAGGCCTTGAGGAAGTGGTTTGTAATGTTGATAAGCGGTTTACTGGCGGTGGTTTTTTATCATCCTCATCATCATCCTGCTTTTTTCGAGGGTTATTCCGTCTGTTTATGTTGTCATTGTTTTTTTTCTTCTGGCTTGAGCTTGAGGATGATGTTTCAGATAAGCGGACTTTAGAACTGTCAGGGGTATCTGATGCCGTATTAATGGCAGCTGGAAGTAATGCTGAAGATAAGTAAGGGCTTGTTTGCTGAGAGTTTGGGGTATAGGGAAGCTGTTGCCTTTCGATTGTCTGGTCAGCAGAGGAGGGAGGTTGGGCCTGATCTGAAAAACAGGCATTAACAGGGTGGTGCCGAAACTCTCTTTCCAGATAACTTTTTATCGTGTCGCGGAGCCCTGGTCGCTGTTTGGCAAACTCGTAAAGCGATTGCGGGTCACGCTGTATTTGTTCCCGTACTCTGTCGCCCAGACTTTTTGGAACAGGGGCTGATTGGAATGCCGACAGTGCGCCCTGCCATTGATAGATATTAAAGGGGGTATTGGGAAGAGCGTTCAGAAACAGGGCTGCCAGATTGAGATACTGGCTTTCCATCAAGGTGCCAATGCCCGGCTTATCCAGGCCGAAATAACGATCCTGAACATTATACGGTACATCGCTGAACTGCATGATCAATACCGGATCGCCCGCCCCCCAGAAGTGATACTTTCGGTGTTGGTCATTGTTGGCAATGAATAAGGATGACCTTGACCAGACGGGGCGGGTATCGTTTTCCGGATACGCCTTTTCCAGTGACCAAAGGTTAAAGTAATGTCCGGTTATCAGTGCCGGACTGGGTTTTACCTCAGGCTCGGGAATGCCTGTTTTATATAACCATTCATTGTCTGACAGACGATAAAGCCAGCGGTTGTCAGGGCAGGCATGTGCTTTTTTTGAAAGGCACTGGATCGCCTGATTGACAAGCGTCAGATAGGGGCTGTCCAGACAGGTTTGCCCCCGGGGGCTGACGGGCTCTTTTTTTGCCAGCTCGGGGAGCAGCCAGGGCTGTTCATTATTGATTGGAACGTCAATAAAAATGCTCTGGCAAGTCTTATCCGGGAATGGTTCAGCCTGGCAGACAATAGCCTGAAGATGATTGTGCTGCCGTTCTCGCCAGGGGCGCAAAAAGAGAGTGCTGGTATTTGTATCATTAAGTCGCTTCCATAATGACAGCCAGACCGACAAAGATTCCCCATTAACGGTTTCCTGCTCTATGGCTGATGTCATAGGTGAAGCGGTAATCTGCCATACCGGTTGATTGTCGATACAACGGGTTTGTACTGAGAGTCGATGGCTTAACAAAGGGTGATCCATAATGACCGGATATGGATTGCAGTCAGGAGCGTCTCCAAAAGCGCGGGAAATAGAAGGCAGGCCATTGCTGAAAGAAGGGTAGGGAATGGCTGAGGGGGGAAGGAGTTTTGATATCAGAAACCAGTGCAGATTGCTCCACCATTGATATCTGAAGAAATGGTAGAGTTTTTCAGGCGTGCCAATACCGCGTAATACCTGATAATGGCTGCCCAGTTTCAGATGGAAGTTATTGCCTTTAAATCCTGCGTAGACGTTTAAAAAGCTGAACCCTGATGTACCTGGCTCTGACCCGCCTGAAGAGTCAGAGGCATGGCTTATTGACCCCCTTGCTTCCCAAATGAGTAATAGGATTGTAAAAAAAACAAGCAAAAAGCCTCTGCAACGAACGGGCATAAAGTCGTCGAATACCGTGTTTTAACTCAGGTTTAAACGGAACAAAGCCTGAGGGCTTTAAATGATCAATTTAATGTAATTATTGGATAGAGTGACCTGACGGATTGTTCTTTTAATTACCTGAGCAAAAGTAGCAGTGAGACTGGGATGTATCCAGTATATTTTTTGACCGGTTGTATGAAGTGTACCGAGGAATCGCTGTTGGCTGTTGGTTGTTGGCTGTACGAGCAGCTAAAAGCCAGAAGCCAACAGCCAGAAGCCAACAGCCAGAAGCTAAAAGCCTGCTGGTCTAATGATTGTTTGCCAGTTGCGAACTCAGACGTGTTTTTTGATAATCCGCAGTCAGAGCGAACCCGGCAGTTTCTGGGGCAGATTCTTTGAATGGCATCTACACTTGACGCCATTAATCGATAAAAAAGCAGCAATGAGTGAATATGCCTTTAACAACCAATATTTTGCAGGTGACGAACCAGCTCTTTTTACCCGTTGAGTATCCTTGTCTGCACAGCCAGTTACAGCAGTTTGCCAGTGTACAACCCTTCTCTGGCAAAGAGGTTCTGTACGCAGCACCTTTGACACGTAACACATTGGTTGCCTTGCTTCCTGTATTTGCGGGTGGCGCTCAGGTGACTCTGTCGTGGCCGGATATTATTGATCCGGATGAAGACGCTTTGTCATTAATGGAAAGCCTTGGTGTTGCCTGTTACCAGACTGTACCTGAGGGCAAAACATTTGATTTGATTTTCGACTGTTGTGGTAAATATGCCGGTTATTCAGCTATTTCAGGTCATGTTGAATTAACCCGGAGTGGGCTGGATAAATACAAAGTCCAGCACAATAAAGCCTGTCTGGATGTGGATTCCACGCTGATTAAAAACTTTGAAACCATTCTGGGGACAGGCGAGAGTCTGGTTCGGGCTTTAAAACAGTCTGGTTTTACAGAGTTGGCCGGTAAACGCTTTTTGCTGTTTGGTTATGGCAAGGTCGGGCAGGGAATCAGCCGGGCGCTGCTGAACGAGAAGGCCGATATCCGTATAGTGGAGCTGCGTGGGGATTTAACGTTTCCTGAGGGTACACACTATATTGATGGGCAGAGTGCCCCTGCGGTGACCGCCGAGGTTCAAAAAGCAGACTTTGTTGTAACAGCTACCGGCATTGAAAGCGTTATAGAAAATAACTACCCCGTTAATGAGTTCATCGAAAGCCCTGCAAAACTGATTAATATGGGGGGAGAGGATGAGTTCGGCGAGGCCTTTCCTGCTGAAGCTGTTTTAAATGGCAAACATACCTTTAACTTTATTCTTGATGATCCAACAAGAATGGAGTTTATTGACCCGATTTTTGCCGTGTATAACGAGTGTGGGAAACTGCTGCTTGAGAAAACGTATTCAGCAGGCGTTCATTTGCCGCCAGATGAGTTGATTATGCCTGTGGCAGAGCAGTTTTGTGAGACTCAGGGGATTGATATAGGGCAATGGCTGCCAATGAAAACAGGGGCATGCGCCCCTGTTTAAGTGACTGACTTTGTATCAGAACTTATAACGCAGCGTTGCATGCAGAGCAAAAGCCTCGGTGTCGTAACGACCGGAAGCCGCAGGTGAGTTGCCTGCCAAATGGCCACCACCTTTTACGTTCTTATTTTTGGCTCGGTTATATTCCGCCGCCACGTCAAACAACAGGGTGTCGTTCAGGAAGCTGGTTCCGGCACCAAGGATATAAGTGTGTGCAGCCCCGGGGGTAGAGAAGGTCGGAGCCGCGTATTTTTCAGGTACTACCGCTGTGGTGTAGACATAACCGCCGCGCAGGGTCCAGTCACCCAGGCCATAGTATTCGGCAGCAAAACGGTAGTTCATCTGGTTTTTCCAGTTGGTGTTCAGCACAGGAACCAGTACTTTGCTGTCGCTGTCAAACTCAATTTTATTGACTTTCTTGTAGTTGGTGTAAGTCGCTTCACCAAACAGTCGCCAGTTGTCGCTTACCAGGTAATCGACACCGGTGGAAATCTGCATTGGCAGTGCAGTTTTTGCAGTCACTTTTCCTTCGTAGTCATAACCGGGAATTTTACCTGCGCCCGTGTTGCCGCTGTAATCGCCCTTGGCTTTCATGTCCACTTCTGAACGGTAGTTCAGACCCCAGCCAAAGCGATTGTCGTCGGAACGGTACATAGCGCCCAGGCGCATACCGAAACTGTCAATGCCACTCATTTTGTTGTAGCCAACCTTGACACCAATGGGGAGTTTCGCAATTCCAGCATCAATTTCAGTTTTGGACATAATGTCGATGTCAGCATAGGCATAGGTCAGACGATAAGTACCACCCACAGACCAGTTGTTGTTGATCTTGTAAGCCAGTGCCAGTCCGGCTTCAACGACTTTGATGTCTGTGCCGTAGTCTCCAGTGAGTGCAGTACCGAGGAATTCAGAGCCTGTCGTGACACCTTTGAACTTCGCCGCCGCACCACCTGCGCCATAAACACCATAGCCGAGAACGAAGTCATCGCTGAGTCGGTAAGCGCCGGTGAAGCCGCCGTTTGGCATGAAGAGTTTTTCGCCTTTGGTGTAGTCTGAGCCGTTCGCCGGGCCGTTAGACTGTACAACGGTTGGAGAAGCGTGGATAGCAATATCGTTGGATTCAATAAACGCCAGACCCGCCGGGTTATAGAAAATGGCGCTGGAGTTATTGACTGAAGAGGCCGCAGCGCCACCGAGAGCGCTGTACTTTGCATCCCACATGGTGGCTTTCTCAAAACCACCCGCCACAGCATGACCGGCACCAACAGCCAGTGCCAGAGAAGAGATTAAAAAGGCTTTACGACGCAGGACGGTACGCATTAGAACTCCGGGACAACAACATCCGTTTGCTGTGATTAAATGTCACGAACAGGTCGTGAAAACCACAAAATCTGTATAATGCGGCTAGCCTATATATAGCTAAATAGAATGTATGTAAGTATTTTGTTAATGAAATATTATAAAATGTGACCAATACAGGTCTTGCGGGTAAACAAAAAAGAACCTTTCTTGATCTGGGCAATTCGAATCTTTAATGTGCATTTCAAACAAATTTTAAAATTGATGGCAAGAGCGTATGGAAAGACTGATTGAACGTTTGCTGTATTCGGCTCGTTGGCTTCTGGCTCCGATTTATCTCGGGATGACTCTGGTACTGGTAGTTCTGTTGATAGAGTTTTATCAGAGTCTGGGTTATTTGCTGCTTAACGTGATCGATATGAAAGACACCGATGTCACCCTCAAGGTGCTCACCCTGATTGATGTGGTGCTGGTGGCGGGTCTGATCGTTATGGTGATGTATTCCGGCTATGAAAACTTTGTTTCCAAGCTGGATATTGGTGAAGATACTGAACGTCTCAGCTGGCTTGGCAAAATGGACACGGGCTCTTTGAAAGCCAAGGTAGCGGCTTCTATTGTTGCTATTTCCTCCATTCATTTGCTCAAGGTGTTTATGGATGCGGAAAATATCGCCAACGACAAGCTGCTCTGGTTCGTCGTGATGCACCTGACGTTTGTCGGTTCTGCATTTGTTATGGGGATGCTGGATTATTACACAGAAAAGAAAAAACGCATTTCCGACCCTATCAGCAGTACTAATCTTTAACAGCTAACCGCTTCCTCTCTTACAGGGTCAGAGGTTTCTGACCCTGTGCAGTGTTAGCAAAATCGTCTTAAACCCTCGCCCAATGCGGGCGGGGATATAAGACGGGAAGGCGCAGAGCCTTCCGCCATCAATCTGGTGTACTCTGGCTATTAACGTAGCCCTTCAGAGTCTCGATAGTTGCACCGCCAGCACTGCAAGCAAAGTAAGACCTTGACCACATTAAGCCTGCTTTGCTCTGAGCAGTAAGGTGGGTATTCAGCATTCGCAACCGTCTTGATGATGTTGATTTGAGATTATTTACCATGACACTGATAGCCAGTTTTGGTGGGTAGGCCACCAACAGGTGTACGTGATCTTTTCCGCCATCCATTTCAAGTAACTGGCATTCCAGTTTTTCACATGCACTCTCGAACGACTCCCGTAACTGCTTGATCATATAGCCATCAAAAAGCTTTCGTCTGTACTTTGTCGTGAACACCAAATGAACAACCAGCTTGGTAACGCTATGTCGTTTGCGAAGATACCCTTTAAGCAAATCTTTATTGTGTGCGCTCACTTGAAAACCTCTTTCAAATACCTGTAATATAAAGTTTATATTAATGAGCACTGAAATAACGTTCCATGCTGAGAGCCACCAAAGTACGAATCTATCCAACATCGGAGCAGGCGGAATTTCTCGACCGTCAGTTTGATGCTGTGCGGTTCGTATGGAACAAGGCCCTGGCTATTAAGGTTCATTATTACAAGGTTCGTGGGCAGAGCCTTTCTCCCAAAAAACACCTGAAGCCCTTGCTGGCAAAAGCCAAGAAAAGCCGAAAGTACTCATGGCTGAAAAACGCTGACTCTATTGCACTGCAACAGGCCACTATCAATCTGGATACGGCCTTTCAAAACTTTTTCAATCCCAAATTGCAGGCAAGATTTCCTCGCTTCAAGAAAAAGCATGGCAAGCAAAGTAGCTACCATTGTACGTCTGTCTCTGTGGGCGATAACGGGATAAAAATCCCCAAGTGCAAGCCCATAAGGGCTAAAGTGCATCGTGAAATAGTGGGTAAGGTGAAGTCTATCACCCTGAGCAGAACGCTAACCGGCAAGTATTTTGCCTCCATATTGGCTGATGATACCCAGGAACAACCAAAACAGATTGATAATCTTGAAGCTAATCAGGTTGTCGGTGTTGATATGGGGATTACTGATCTGGCTATCACCAGTACCGGCCATAAGACTGGCAATCCTCGCTTTCTGAAAAAAGCACAACGTAACCTGAAAAGAAAACAACAGGCTCTATCTCGCTGCAAGAAAGGCTCAAAAGGTAGGCACAAAGCCCGTTTATTGGTGGCAAAGGCGCATGAGCGTGTAGCCTTTGCCCGTAATGATTTTCAGCATAAGCTATCAAAACAACTCATCGACGAAAACCAAGCGGTGATTGTGGAGACACTGAAAGTTAAAAACATGCTCAAGAACAAGCGTCTTGCTCGTTCTATTGCTGATGCTGGCTGGCATTCACTGATAACCAAACTCGAATACAAGGCAAAGCAGGAAGGTAAACATCTGGTGAAGATAGACCAGTGGTTTGCATCCTCTAAAACTTGCTCAGTCTGCGATTTGAAACAGGAAAAAATGCCATTGAGAATCCGATCATGGGAGTGTAGCTGTGGTGCTATCCATGACCGGGATATTAATGCAGCTCGCAATATCAAGAAGCAAGGCATATTGAAATTAAAGGCGGAAGGACTGTCCGTTTCTGCTGATGGAGGCTTGCGTAAATCCGGCAGACTGTCGGTTGCTGCCTAAGAAATCAGAAGCCTCACCCGATAGGGTGGGGAGCAGTCACCACTCATTTTATCCAGACTCCCCGCCAACTAACACGCCGCCTAACAATAATTTCCAAAGGACGGTGCTGACGCACCGCACCTGAAATTGGTGTTCCGTCAAACCGCATCCCGAATAAACACCCACTCACTGTCAGACGACATGGATTCGTTGTAGCTATAGCCTTCATAATCAAAGCTTTTCAGCTGTTCAGCTTTTGTGATCTTCTGGTCAATGGCATAGCGGCACATCAGACCGCGCGCTTTCTTGGCATAAAAGCTGATGATCTTGTATTGCCCGCTTTTCCAGTCTTTGAACACCGGGGTGATCACCGGTACATTGAGTTGCTTTGGCTTGACGGATTTGAAGTATTCATTGGAGGCCAGGTTTACCAGCACTTTATGTTTATGTGCTGCGATGTCTTCGTTCAGCTTTTCGGTTATCTGGTCGCCCCAGAAGGCGTAAAGGTCTTTGCCAGCGCTGTTGGCAAACTTCGTCCCCATTTCCAACCGGTAAGCCTGCATCAAATCCAATGGGCGCAGGATGCCATAAAGACCTGACAGAATTCGCAAATGCTTCTGGGTGAACTGGAATTGCTTCTCCGTCAGGGTTTCTGCATCCAGTCCCGTATAAACATCGCCTTTGAAAGCCAGCACCGCCTGCTTGGCATTGTCCGGAGTGAAAGGCCGTCGCCAGGCTTCGAAACGTGCCGCATTCAGCTGTGCCAGCTTGTCGCTGATTTTCATCAGGCTACCCAGGTCTGCCGGGGTGAGGGTGCGCAGCTGTTTGACCAGCGCTTCAGCCTGTTCCAGAAAATCTGGCTGGCTGGATGCAGAGGTCACAGGTTGGGTATCGTAATCCAGTGTTTTGGCTGGGGAAACAACCATCAGCATAATGACTCCGGCCTCTTATTTAATTTGTACGATGGAACTCAATACTAGACGCTTGTTTAAAGCTTTTCTAGCAGCCCATAAAGCTGGTAACGTGCGCAGCCACAGTTTTTGTCCATGGTTGTTTGCAACACGATGTTATTAGAATCCGGTGTGTTTCTGGGTAATAAAATTCTGGATGTGGTGTTTGTTGCCTGGTTCAGTGCCCAGTTTTACAAGGTTATCAGTTCGGTGTTGATGGAAGGGCAGGTTAATATCCGACGTCTGTGGGACACCGGCGGTATGCCCAGTTCTCACTCGGCGACAGTCACCTCACTGGCTACCTGTGTCGGTTTGTCGGAAGGCTGGGGCAGTACCGAATTTGCCATGGCTGCCATCTTTGCCATGGTAGTGATGTACGACGCGGCCGGAATCCGCAGAGCGGCAGGTAAGCAGGCCGGGGTATTGAATAAAATTATTGAACGGCTGACGCATAAGATCGAAGAAAAAATTCACGACGAGCGGTTGAAAGAGCTGCTGGGGCATACCCCTTTTGAAGTGGTGATTGGTGCTTCCCTGGGTATACTGGTGGGGTTTGTTATGGAAGGCTATCTGCTGGCCTGAACAGGCTGAAAGCAGGCAGATAGCCCCTGCTCTTACACGACACCGTATGACAGCATGGCGTCGGCTACTTTTTTGAATCCGGCAATATTAGCTCCCTGCACGTAATCAATCTGTCCATTACCATTCCGCCCATAGGTCAGGCATTGCTGGTGGATTCTGCGCATGATCAGATGCAGACGTTCTTCCAGTTCTTCGGTTGACCAGGACATTCTCATGCTGTTCTGGCTCATTTCCAGTCCGGATACAGCAACGCCGCCAGCGTTGGCTGCCTTGGCGGGCGCAAACAGCACATTGTTTTCTTTCAGGAAATGGACGGCCTCAAGCGTGGCGGGCATATTGGCACCTTCAGCGACCGCTATGCAGCGATTAGCAACCAGGGTTTTGGCATCTTGCAGGTTAAGCTCGTTCTGTGTGGCGCAGGCAAAAGCCAGATGGCAGGGGAACTGCCAGACCTTGGCGCTTTCATGGAATTCACAACCAAACTGTTCGGCAAATTCGTTGATACGGCCCCGGCGCACTTCTTTCAGGTCAATCAGCCAGATCAACTGGTCTTTGGTGATTCCGTCAGGGGCATAAAAACTGCCTGAAGAATCGGACATGGCAACCACTTTACCACCCAGCTCAATGATTTTTTCAGCCGTATACAGGGCGACATTACCAGAGCCGGATACGACGCAGGTTTTGTCTTCCAGCGTATGTCCATGCTCCCTTAACATTTCCTGGGCAAAGAACACGGTGCCAAAGCCTGTGGCTTCCTTGCGAACCAGGCTACCGCCGTATTCCAGCCCTTTACCGGTTAATACACCCTGAAACTCGTTCTCCAGGCGTTTGTACTGACCAAACAGATAGCTGATTTCACGGGCTCCCACACCAATGATGCTTGTGCATTTCACTCATATAGGACTGACAGAAACGCATCACTTCCAGGTCACTTTTGCCTTTAGGGTTAAAGTCCGAGCCGCCTTTTGCAGCGCCCAGGGGGAGGGTGGTCAGGCTGTTTTTAAAGGTCTGTTCGAAACCCAGAAACTTGAGCGTATCGAGGGTCAGGTTTGAGGCAAAGCGCAGGCCGCCTTTGTAAGGGCCAATGGCATTATTAAACTGAACCCGGTAGCCACGATTCACACGTATATGACCCTCATCATCTTCCCAGCAGACCCGAAAGGTGATGATTCTGTCGGGTTCCGTCATACGTTCAAGGATACGGGCCTTGATATACTGCGGATGGCGATTGATGTAGGGGATAACGCTCTGGGCCACTTCCTGCACAGCCTGATGAAACTCAGGTTCGTGGGGGTTGCGCTTGTGCAGTCCCAGCATGAATTCGTCGAGGCTCAGGTGACTGGAGAACATTCTGAACTCTCCTTTATTGTGAGGTTTTTCTTTCTCTACGCAGAGAGTCTACTACCAAACAGTGAGCAGGATATAAGCCTGAGTCAAAATATTCGACGTTATCAATGGGAATGCAAAATCATCGCCTTGAAAAACAGGGCGAAAAACGGTTCATTTATTGCCCTCCGGGTTATTTCTCAAACCCTTTTTATATAGCCTTAAGAGCTCATTCCACTCTCTGCCGAATAGTCTCGGATCTTCCATTGTCAGAAAAGGGACAGGGCTTTCCTGCGTTCCCTGGGTCACGAGTGCCAGCTGAGTCAGCAGTTTTTCAAGAGTAGCCTCTGGCAATTCGGAGATACTTGCTAAAAAGCGAAATTCATCAGCATCCATTGCGTGGCTGGTCGTTGCTTCATTCGCAGAAGAGCTGACTGACTGTGCCACGCTGGCACTATCTTCGGGCCGCCACTGGCTCAGGGCATCTTGAATGCTTGCCCGAAAAATACTGTAGCTGTTTCCGGGTTCTATTGTATTAGCAATATTTCTGACTTGAGTAACGCTCATTCCCTGAGGGACTTGTGTCCAGAATACGCTGTCGTTTTCCAGACGGGTTAGATATTCGTGTAGCTCTGGCCTTATTTCAGTGAATCGAGGAGGGTCAGGTATTATGACCGAAGATTCTGGTCTTTTTGAAACAGGTGTAAAAGAAGCGCTCGCTATCTTCTCAGAGTCGGGTGAAGCAGGAAATTGGGACGGAGCGATATTCTCCTGCTCTGTTAATGCTGAATTCCGGGGAGCAGGATCATTGGAAAGCATCACCGTTTCCACTAAATAGTCGACAACAAAATGCAGGCCTGGATTAGATGGCAGAGCTTCCAGAGCCCGATCCAGAATCAGGTTGGCACTGAACTGGTGAGTGATGGCATCGAAGGCACCAAGGGAGGGATCATGCTTTGAGCTCACGTGTTTTGTAATGATTTCCCAGCAATGATGATGGGGTTGCCATAAACCAGGATTGAGAGTCCTTGCGGTGGTAAGGCAGCCAATGCCTGATTCTTTTCGTAATTCAAAAAGGTGAGTCAGGCTATTTTCATCAGATATAACCGCTGATTTTTTTAAACCGCATTTACATTTTGTCACCCCTGGCTCCTCTCCCTGTCCCTCCTGTTCTCCCTGTCCCTCCTGTTCTCCCTGTTCTCCCTGTTCTCCCTGTTCGGGGTTAAACAGCCTGCATACCGTCACAGGCCTTAATCGGCATGTCTGGTTATGCTTTAATGCACTGGATAGCTCTATCTCAACAGTCTGGCCGGGGCGGTAATCTCTGTTAACACCACAAACCGTGCAATGGACAGAGTATGTCTTAGGGTCGTATGAAAAATTGTTTAAAACGATTTCAACAGCAATGTTTCCTGGCAAACCTCGTGCTTGCAGTTTGTTGAATTCTGAAATCATGAGTTCATAAATTTTACGCTGTAATTCTTCAGCTAAATGGCTATCTGATGTTTTTTTTGTTTTTTTAATACTAAAAGCAATGATTTTTGCCCTGCCATTTAATCGATCCCGATAAATGGCATTGTCAGACATTGTTGAATCTGAAGCCTCTGAAACCTGAACAGGAAAAACGGTTATCAGAGGTGGATAGTTGAGTGTTTGTGACAGCACCCTCTCTAAATACTGACTAATCAAATTATTTTTTGTTAATGACAGGTGGTTAAAGGCAGATGATTTATCCATTTCAGTCTGATCAAAAAGAACATCGCTATTAGCAGTGGGAGACAGTGTTGAAAAAAGCATTATCGGCTTTTTCGGTGGAAGTGGCAAAAAAGTATCATATTCGATGTATGAGAATGTTGATCCTTGAGTCTCGCTATCTGTATTGTTCTCGTCAAAAGTGGTTGTATCCTGATGATCGCCCGGTTCATCTTCGTCCATTTGCCCTGAACTGCACGGCAGTTGTGTAATGAATAACCATAGGCTTGCGTTACCGGAGTTTGGATAACTCAAGTTCAACAAAAGTGTTATAACCACCACTCTTATTGAATAACTGTGGGGGTAACTTGCCATCGTATCGTTGATTCTGAAAAGTCCTGGTAGCATGGATAACTATTTTTCTTTGCGCTAAATAAGTGAGAGCACAGAAAGACTAGTCGAAAAAATTAGAACTGACGATCCCGGCTTGCTTAACTCCGGTCAGGAAGAAATACTGACCGTTGTTTCTGGTTCGGTCTATACTAATGAACCGTCCAAAAATCTGAATTATAAAGTGAGCCGGCCATGCATATTGATCCAACTGCGACCCCCGTAAAGGATGTCTACAAATTACTGATCAGTACCGTGACACCAAGACCGATCGCCTGGGTGTCCAGTATTGACGATCAGGGTATTGTCAACCTGGCACCTTTCTCTTTCTTTAATGTGGTGAGTGTTAACCCGCCTGTTCTGGGTTTTTCACCTTTGCTGGACGGCACCGGCAAAAGTAAAGACACCCTGAACAATATCCGCAATACCAGAGAGTTTGTGGTGAATGTGGTCAGTCATCATGTTGCCGATGCCATGAACCAGACTTCCGCCCCCTACGAGCATCATGTGGATGAGCTGCAACAGACAGGGCTGACCGCTATGCCATCATCTCTGGTTAAGCCGCCTTCTGTTAAGGAAGCGATGGTTCATTATGAGTGTCGTTTGCACGATCTGATTTCATTTGGCAACGACCCATTGGCGGGTAATCTGATACTGGGACAGATTTGCCATATTCATGTGAATGATGAACTAAAAGACGGTAATCGTATTAATGTCGCTAAACTCGATACGGTAGGGCGTATGGAGGGCAGTTATTATTCCACCACCAGGGACCGGTTTGCCATCGACCGACCGACACTGGAGTAGTATTTTCGCCGCCATCCCCGTTTTTTTCGCGGGGATGGCGACAATTGCTTTTATTTGCAGCTTCCCTGCGCCTTATGTTTTTTTCTGGTTGCACTCGGGCAGGAGTCGCAGCCACTTCCGCAGACGTTCTTTTTCCTCCACAGTTTGCGATAAAGATAATAAGCCGCACTGCTGATCACCACGGCGGTTATCAGAATATCCAGAAAACCGTTAGCCTGCTCATACATAGCCTGCCTCCCCTATAGATTCGTGACCGGGATATTTTGTGATGGCTGTATTTTCTTCCTGACCCAGTCTTTTAAACCGATCAGCAGCAGTAGCGCCAATCCTGAAAACCAGGCCAGTGACATCAGTTCTGTTCCGGTAAGATTCAAACGGTTGCCCGTGGAGTAAGCGATGGAGGCAACTGTGAATCCGATCAGGGTGGGCAGCAGAATAGACAACAGCATCCATCTATAATGACCCGTTTGCACCTTGATCATCATGACAGACGCCAGGCAGGGAGGATAAAGAATGAAGAACAGAATCAGTGCCACGGCAGCCACTGCCCCCTTGCTGGCAAACTCATCGGACTCGCCCATGCGCTGTTCCAGTTTCTGGTTACTCTCTTCGTCCTGCTGAAACAGTACGCCCAGGGTGGCAACACTGCTTTCACGGGCTGCAAAAGAAGAAAACAACGCAACATTGATTTTCCAGTCAAAACCGGCGTATTGGCTGACCGGTTCCAATGCACGACCAAGGCTACCTAACAGTGAGGCCTCCAGACGTTGTTCATTGATGTCACGACGAATAGCGTTGCGTGCGGAAGATAGTTTTCTCAGGGCACGATTAGCCTTTCTTGCGTCCCTGTCCCCTTTTGCAGGTGCGACCACAGCCATGAAGGTTTCGTTACGGGCCTTGAACTGGCTATTGATCGTGGCTGAAGCCTCAGCCCCACGGGCATTGAGTTTGGCGCGTTTGAAATCGGTGTAGAAGTTCACCAGTGCCGGAAGGTTTGTGTGGTCAAATTTTTCGGCGTAGTGTGTACCCCGAATGGCTTTGTCGAAGGTTGCCACGGCCTGTTCGGCACGCTGTTGTGCGATTTGCTCTTTGTCCTCAGAAATACCGGGGAACTGCAACAAAACAAAGATAACCGTAGAAACCGCCAGGACAATGGTGCCTACTTTACGAATATACATCCAGGTTCGTTCCAGCGAACGGGTAATAACACTTCGCAGGGTCGGCAGGTTATACCTTGGCAGCTCCATCACAAAGGGAGCGGTTTCTGTTTTTTGCAAGACGGTCCGGGTTAGCAGCTTAGCGACCAGAAGTGCGGCAATAACGCTGAAGGTGGATATGTAGAACGTCATCAGGGACATGCTATCGACAAAGAATATGCCCAGCAGCAGCGTATAAAGCGGTATTTTTGCCAGACAGTTCATATAGGGAACCGTCAGGATGGTCGCCAGTCGCGCCCGGTTGTCCGGAATCCCTTTGGTTGCCATGATACCGGGTACTGCACACCCTCCGGCAAATACGCCACCCAGTATCAGGGGCAGCGTACTCTGACCGTGAAGACCAAATTTGTTCAGTAGCCGGTCCGATATAAACGCAATGCGCGCCATATAACCCGAGTCTTCCAGAATGGCGATCAGGGCGAACAGGATTAAAAAGATAGGGATGTAGTTAAGGAGCGTGTTGGCAGAATCAATAATCCATAAGCCTAACGAGCGCACATAAGGGTCGTGCAGGAAACCGGCTTCTGGCAGCACCCCGGCCACCAGTTCCCTGAAGGAAGCCAGATAAGGCCACCAGTAATTGGTGAGTTCATAACCGTAAACAATGGCACACTGATAAATAACAAATACGGTGGCGATAAGAAACAGGGGAGCGCCAAAACGGTTCAGTACAACACGATCTACACGTTCAGTGACGTTTTTATTATTCGTGTCTTCACGTTTGACCTCAACACAATGCGAGAGAATGTCTGCAACGGTTTTCTGTCGTTGGGCGACAATGTAGTCATTTATGCCCGAGTCCAGCCTGGTTTTAATAGCGGCCTGATGAGTGGCGACCTTTTGTTTCAGCTTATCCCACTGGTCTGGTTCGATCCGGCTGGCAAGCCAGTTGCTGGCTTCCTGATCTTCTTCGAGTAGCCGTAATGCAAGCCAGCGAATGGCTGGCATATCGGTGATATCCAGTTCATTTAATGGCTCGGAAATATCAGAAATACTGTGTTCAAGCTCGGGGTAAGAGGTTCTGAAAGCGCTTGGTTGTGCCTGAGTGATGGTGTCTGAAAGCTGCTCTACTCCCTGGCCGGTACGACCAATACATTCAGCAACAGGTATGGCCAGTTTTTCTGCAAGCTTCCCGGTTTGTATCTCAATGCCCTCGGTACGGGCCACGTCCATCATGTTCAGGGCAAGAGCGACGGGTAGTTCAAGTTCAAGCAGTTGCAGAGTCAGGTGCAGGGAACGATTGATATTCGCTGCGTCCATGACATTAAGAACAACGTCGGCCTGTTCTTCTCTGAGGGCTTTGCGGGCAACACGCTCTTCCAGGGAGAAACTGGTCAGGCTGTAAGTGCCGGGTAAGTCGATTAACTGCCAGTCACCATTCTGGTCAGAGAAATAACCTGTTTTTTTATCAACAGTCACCCCCGGATAATTAGCAACAAATTGCCGGGCTCCGGTCAGCTGGTTGAATAGTGTGGACTTACCGGCATTTTGTTGACCTGCCAGTAAGATTTTTTTTCTTCGCATGCTATATTCCGCTCAATAGTGAATGCGTGTCGTACAATTTTGGCAGCGGGCGCTTTCGGCAGCAGGCGCTTTTGCCAGATCAGGCGCTGGCATCCACTATGACTGTTTCAGCTTCCGCTATTCGTATGACAATACTTGTCATGCCTACTTTAATTTCTACGGGATCTCCCATAGGTGCGTGCCTGACGAGTTTAATTTCAACGCCTGGCATAAGGCCTAAATCCAGAAGACGCTGACGAATGGCACCCTCTGAATTGTGACCATATATGACGGCATTCTTTCCAACATTTAGTTCAGTAAGGGGTCTTTTCATACTGTTTATTTGAACGCAATAAAAGGGTTTTGAGTATAAGGATTCGTGGCAGGATGGAGTAGTCGTAAATGATAACCCTTATCATTTAGTTGACTTAAGTCAAAGCATTATCAAAAGAGAATGATTCTTGCTTTTAATTGATTTTGATGATTTTTATCATGCCGACAAATAATTTTTTTGTATGGCATAAAATTATGATTAAAAAATTTGCATTGTCAGCATTCATTGCGGCTTCTCTACCAGGAATTGCCCTGGCACATACACCGTTATTTTCATGTTACGACTTTGGCGATGACACGGTTTTATGTGAGGGGGGGTTCTCGGATGGCTCCTCAGCCAAGGGTACCGAAATCTTGATTATTGATGGATCCGGTAAGGAGTTGATCAAAAGCAAGCTGAACGCGGATAGCGAAATAGAGTTCGAGAAACCATCCGGCGAATACAAGGTCCTGTTTAATGGTGGCCCTGGACACAGTATTGAAATTAATGGCAAGGACATCGTTGGGTAATTAATCGTTGTCGATTAATTCAATAGTCAGTCAATCAATCGCTCTATTATCTGGTCAAACTATGAAAAAAATTGCATTTGCAGCAAGTGTTGCAGCCCTTGCCTTTTCTGCGGCTTCCCAGGCTCACTTCCAGTTGATGTACACGCCCGATTCTCAGCATGACGCGCCTGCCACTCTTGATACGAAGCTGGTTTTCGGGCATCCCATGGAAAACGGCCATGTGATGGACATGGGGCAACCTGAAGAATTTTTCGTTAAGTTCAAGGGTGAGAAAACCGACCTTCGGGATAACCTGGAAAAAGTGACATGGAAAGGTCCTGACAACTCTGCGGATGCCTACCAGGTGAAGCACAAAATCCGTCGCAATGGCGATTATATTTTTGGACTGGTTCCGGCTCCTTACTTTGAAGCCTCTGAAGATACTTATATTCAGCAGTTCACCAAGCGCATTGTTAACAAGGGTGGCGTGCCAAATGGTTGGGACGAGCCAGCAGGACTGCTGACAGAAATCGTACCCAAAAACAAGCCTTACCAGATTTTTGCGGGCAGTACTTTTACCGGCCAGGTTCTTTCCGAAGGCAAGCCAGCGACAGGCATTGAGTGTGAAATCGAATTTATCAACACTGACATTGACAGTGAAGCCAATGCCTTTGGTAAAACGGTTCATCGTCAGCCGCCAGCTTCGGCCATTGTCGCTTATACCGATGAGAACGGCATGTTTACTTTTGGTATTCCCAAAGCCGGTCATTGGGGATTTGCCTGCATGGGTGCTGGTCCTGAAACCGAGCACAAAGGTAAAGAGCTGTCTCAGGACGCCATACTTTGGATTGAAGCCAAAGAGTTATAACCTGAACACCTCACTGGTTGTTTAGCACGGTTATCGGGAGCTGGCTTTTGCCAGCTTCTTTGTTTTGGACTGTCAGTCCAGGGTTTTCTTGAACCGCATGGCGGCAACGGCAATCCCAAAGAAGGTAAAGACAGCCAGTGCTGCCACATCCATCCACATGTGGCTGATGCTGGCACCGCGCAGAATAATACCCCGCATCAGTCGCATATAATGGGTGGCTGGCAGTAACTCCGCCAGCCACTGAGCCGCTTTGGGCATTCCCTCAAAAGGAAACATGAAGCCTGAGAGTAGTATGGATGGCAGTAAAATGAACACAGTCATCTGCGTGGCTTGCAGCTGTGTAGTGGCCATTGTGGAGAGAATTAACCCCATTGTCAGGCTGGCGGCAATAAACAGCAGGGTGGCCCAGAGAATCTGAGCCACGCTGCCATCAAACGGTACTGAAAAGATCAGGTATCCGAGCGCCAGAATAATCCACACCTGAACCAATCCGATAAAAATATACGGCACAATTTTGCCAATCATCAGCTCCACCGGTTTTACCGGCGTTGTGATCAGCAGCTCAAGATTGCCCTGTTCCCGTTCCCTAACCAGTCCCGCTGAGGTGAACATGATCATGGTCATGGTCAGAATAACGCCCACCAGGCCGGGAACAATATTCACCACCGCTCGTTGCTCAGGGTTGTAGTACAGGGTAATTTCAAAAAGCGGTTTTGCCGGTTCGGAATAAAAGCCGGGTATTGCGTCCGCCGACAGATCCCGCAGCTGTTTTATGGCGCTGCTGATGATTGGGTCAGAACCATCCACCAGCCACTGGGCAGCGGTTACCCGGCGCGCCATACGATGCTCAAAATCTCCGGGAATAATCAGGGTGGCACGCACATCACCCCGGCGCATGGCGGCTTCAGCCTGTAAGACGCTGTGTTCATAGCGAATGACATCGGCTGCCTGTGATGCCTGAACGGCAGCGATCAGGGCTCGGCTGCCGCTGTTATCAGCGAAATCGACAACCGCTACGGGCAAATGGCGGACATCGGTATTAATGGCATAACCAAACAGCAGTAACTGAATCAGTGGAACCATGACCACCATGCCCAGTGTCGGTTTATCTCTTGCCAGCTGGCGAAGTTCTTTGAGGAAAATAGCAAGAATGCGTTGTAGGCTGTTCATATAAACTACTACTGCCGTTTGTCTTGTCCGGTACTTTCTTCCTGCCTCGTACATTGCACAAAGACGTCTTCCAGACTGGGTCGTACCTGTTGAATCGTGCGCTGCACCATCAGCTCAGGGTACTGCTGGCGCAGCCATTGCTCAGGCATCGAAATGTGTTCGTCAATCAGAACTCTCAAATAAGTACCCTGCTGGGCTGTGGATAAAACCTCTGCCAGATAGACCCGCTGGGCTCGCTCCTTTTCATTCAGGGCGTAATGGGGGGGAAAGGCCGGATCAAGGGCAACCTGGCGCAGGGTGCCGGTATAAATACGATCTGCGCCGTCTATGTGGACAGCCAGCTTGTCGCCAACACTGACCTGAAAGGCAGACACGATAAACAAGCGTGAAGTCTGGAAGTGAACATTGCACCACCCGCTTATTTTTCTCCAGTGCGCAATGATAACACTTCCTGAAAAAAACAGGCTTTATATGTCAGCTGGATAACTGTCTTTCTTGAGCTTTATCGAATCAACTTATGAGCCACTGATACGTGATCGCTTGCCGACAAATCGGGCAAAGAAAGTCTCTCCTGTCAGGGTAGTAAATCGCTGCACTTAACTTTAAAAGACATTTCTTGTGGAGTTTATGGTTGCATGGAGTAGTCTTAGTTTCATCACTGACACTGAAAGTTTCAAAACAAATAGGACAGTCATTATTAAAAGATTGCTCCTGGCTCAAGTTGGAAGTAACCGTGCCGGAAGCTTGAGAGACCGTCGCGATTGCCGGGGTCGGGGATATAGTAGTACTTCGAGCTGTTGCGACCATTGCAGTAGTACCAATGGAAGAGGTTACCGCTGATACGGTAGTTGTGGTTCTGTCTAGGTGTTCTATATATTGAGTTCTTGTCGTTGTTGTTACACCAAATACGTTTTCGCTGGTCTGGAACTGGGTTATGGTCCTGGTCATGATCGGATTATTACCATATGACGTCAGATACCCCTGCTGCTGCCTACCGCTATATGTCGCCTGGTAGTTCGTCAGGTACCCCTGCTGCTGCCTACCGCTATATGTCGTCGGGTAGTTCGTCAGGTACCTCTCCTGCTGCGGCCACTGGCTATGGTTAGTATGAACTAGCATATGCCGAACCAGCTCGTCATTACTACCACAAGGCCATCCACATAAATCACAGATATGAGTATCAGGCATAAGCATCAACCTCTGCCGACTATTGGCGTAGCTATGGCTTAATTATACAACCTGAATTCGTATCATAAGTGCATAACCTCTGTAATCATCTGTCGCTATACAACTTTGAACTAAATCAAGACTCAGGGATATTCTGTAAAGCGACGAAACCATAGAGAGGAGCCAGGGGTGGCTTAGAAGCTGTTCATAATCTTCTCAACAAGAGTGCCAAGAAAGCTAAATGCGTAAATTGAAGACTTGTGTTCAGTTTGCGCTCGGTATTTTTCCATAAACGGCGGCAGTTTTCTATTCAGGCAAATGAGCGGTGCGTTGGGATAAGCGGCGTGTATCTTGCGGGTGAAAGTCCCGCTACGGAAGGAGAACCAGCTCCACCGTATAGCGAGCCTTGGGTTGCTGGCGGTAACAAAAGTGACGAAGCGTAGACAGCGAAATACTCGAGCCGAAATCGAGTGGTGAACGTGATAGCTCCGAAATTCCTGTGGTTGTGGGTGCCGATACTAACGCTCTTGTAGCAGGCCAAAGAGTGTTGTGCGAGGTTAATCTGGGAATCCGAACGACACTATCCACCGGAGTCGCAGGCGTCGGCGAGTTTATAGAGATACACGACTGAACCCAGGAGATCCATAGGGCAATTCTTTCGGCTTCCGCTGTTATCAGCGAAATCGACAACCGCTACGGGCAAATGGCGGACATCGGTATTAATGGCATAACCAAACAGTAATAACTGAATCAGTGGAACCATGACCACCATGCCCAGTGTCGGTTTATCTCTTGCCAGCAGGCGAAGTTCTTTGAGGTAAATAGCAAGAATGCGCTGCAGGCTGTTCATGTAAACTACTAATGCCGTTTGTCTTGTCCGGTACTTTCTTCCTGCCTCGTACATTGCACAAAGACGTCTTCCAGACTGGGTCGTACCTGTTGAATCGTGCGCTCCGCCATCAGCTCAGGGTACTGCTGGCGCAGCCATTGCTCAGGCATCGAAATGTGTTCGTCAATCAGAACTCTCAAATAAGTACCCTGCTGGGCTGTGGATAAAACCTCTGCCAGAGGCTCCAGGGTGCTTTTTACCTGTCGCAGATTATCACCATCGACCTCCAGTACATAAGCACCCAGGTTTTCCAACAGCGCTTTGGGAGCGTCGTCTGCCCGTTTGCAGCCGGATTCCAGAATAGCCAGCCTGTGGCAGCGTTCCGCTTCGTCCATGTAATGGGTTGAAACGAGAATCGTAGTGTCCTGTTCGCAGAGATCAAACAGTGTTTCCCAGAAATCCCGACGGTTTTCCGGATCAACCGCCGATGTTGGTTCATCCAGCAGTAACAGCTCCGGCTGATGCAGGGTGGCCGCTGACAGAGCCAGACGTTGCCGCTGGCCACCACTCAGGTTGCCAGCCAGTCGTTTACGGTGCTGGTTCAGGCCAAACTCTGAGAGTTGCTGTTCAACGCGGGACTTGCTGGTTCGGGCGGGCAGGTTATAAATCCGGGCAATAAACTTCAGGTTTTCTTCCACGGTCAGGTTGTCGTACAGGGAAAACTTCTGGGTCATATAACCCATCCGTCGCCGCAGGGCTTCCGAGTTTTTGGGAATGTCCATATCCAGCACTTTTACCTTCCCGGCGCTGGGGGTCAGAAGCCCGGTCAGCAGGCGCATGGTGGTAGATTTGCCGCAGCCATTGGGTCCCAGAAAACCGTAAATGGTGTTTTCAGGAATCATCAGGTCAAGGTTATTGACGGCAACAAAGTCGCCAAAGCGTCGGGTTAATCCTTCTGCTGTTATTGCCAGTCCGGACATCAGGGTAACTCCACCTGAACCGGAATGCCTGTTGGCAGTTCTGCGGCTGATGGGGGCAGCTGAACCTCTGCCAGATAGACCAGCTGGGCTCGCTCCTTTTCATTCAGGGCGTAATGGGGGGTAAAGGCCGGATCAAGGGCAACCTGGCGCAGGGTGCCGGTATAAATACGATCTGCGCCGTCTATGTGAACAGCCAGCTTGTCGCCAACACTGACCTGAGTTCGAACCGGTTCAGGAATGTAAATACGGGCGTAGGGAACGTTGTCTGCCAGCAGGATTGCCAGCGGGGTGCCTGCTGCAACCCTTTCCCCTTTGTGCCTGGGCAGGCTGTCGAGCCAGCTGTCACGGGTGGCATAAAGGGAGAGTTCATCCAGCTTTTGCTGTTCCAGCTGTAAAGCCGCCCTGGCTTTTGCCAGTGATGCTTCAGCCTGTTCAAGGGTTTCAATTCTGGTTCCCTGCAATAACAGCTGCAACTTGTCTTTTACATTCTGCAGGTTGGCTGACAGGGAGTTTTGCCTGGCCAGCGCGGTATCCAGGTCTGACTGCGTCAACATTTTCTTTTCGACCAGTACTGAGATTCGTTGGTAGTTTTTTTGGGCTTCAACAGACAGAGCCTTCTGGCTGGCTACCTGTGCGCGGGCTGCTGCTATTTCTTCCGGTCGTGCGCCGCTGTTCAGTTCGGCCAGGTAAGCCTCAGATCTCTCCACTTCTGCCTTAGCCGAAGCAACCACAGATTGCTGCTTCTGGTCATCCAGTTGCAGAATCAGGTCACCCTCTGCCACTCTGGAACCTTCTGGTATAAGAACATCGACAATAATTTCAGACGCGGTGGCAGACAGAACAATACGGTCGCGTTCAAGCGTACCCAGAACCCGGGTGGCAGAATCGTTTGTGCAGCCACAGAGCATAAGGCTGACAGTAAAGAGAAAAGGCAGGCGCGATAAACAAGCGTGAAGTCTGGAAGTGAACATTGCATCACTCGATTGTTTTTCTCCGGTGCGCAATGATAACACTTCCTGAAAAAAACAGGCTTTATATGTCATCCGGATCTCTTATATCGTATTGCTCAAGTACTTCAATCAGCCGGTCAACGTAGTGAGGATCCGGGTAGCCGTGATTTTCAGGCCTTGCGCGTTTTTGGGTTTTATGGGGTATGTCATTCCATGTGACAACGTTATTTACTCTTCGTGTCTGTGAATAGCCAACGGTCAGCACTAAACCTTGCTCAAAAGCTTTTCGGAGCATTCTCAGAGCCTTCCTTCCTTTTTTATGGTTTGGCAGATAAGCGGTTCTGGTTTCACCCGGATAATGTACCTCTTGCCCTGAAATGATTGTGATACCTGGAAGTACCCGGTAGGTTATTTCGATGATTTCAAGGGTATTCTCCCCAGGGCATGACTCATCTATGACCACCCAGGACATTGTTCCAGCAGGTTGGTTTCCGCGAATAGGCGTCAGTGGCTTTCGGCATTCAGGGCACTTATTGGGGTGCGTTGAAGCCAGAAGCCTCTCAAGACACAACTGGTGTATTTGATGGTTACACACTATTTCCACAGTGACGCCAGAACCTTCACCATTCAGGCATATTGGGCAAACCCAACTGACAGGCGGAACAGGAACAGGCCAGGTCAATGGCTTGTCATGAGTCTGCGATGGAGTAAAGTCAATACTTGATCCCTGTCCTGTCATGGGCGGGTTCCACTCGGGCAGATTGTCCATGCCTTCCACTGGATTTTGTTGCCAGACTGGAAATTCTGCATTTTCCCAGGCTCTTGATGATACGCCTGAGTAGCTGCTTTGAATGTTATTTATCTGCTGTGTTGTGGGGCGCCGACGAAGCTCCTGCTCAAGCCGTTCTCTGACATTACTGGTTGTATAACCGGCACTCAATGTACCAGGAAAGATTGGCAGGCCATTTTTAATAATGTGAGCATATAACCAGTTTACATACGGGCTGGCTGTTTCACCCATGAACGGTTCTATCTGATCCAGTAAGTTCAGGTTGCCAGGAATGCTGGCCATTATCTCCGCATAAGGCCATTGCTGAATCGGGTGGAGGTTTTTGCGAAGGCGTTCAACCGTTATAGCCGGAATGACAAGTCGCAATTCAGCAAGCATGATATGCCAGCCATGCCCTGTACTCCTGATAGCAGGGGTTGACTTAAACTGTTTGATAGCGTGCATTATATTGGCTTGAGAAGTTTCGAGTTGTGCCAGGTCAACGGTAGCCGCTTCGATGCCTGTTTCAGGCAGACGAGTATAATCACCATTTCTGGCCTGAAGGAGATGATAATACGTTCTGGCTCTGGAGCCCGGTTCTGTTTGAGCAAAGTGGGTAGTTGTTGCTTCGGGCTGACTATTAAGGCATGTAATAGCAAGAGCCATGTCCTGTACCACCTGAATACTGGCTCCGCTGGCACGGAAAAGCGTCATTAACGCCTCAACTTGTTGATTATTAATGGACAAATGTTCAGGAAGTGTTGCCAAATAAGACAGCAGAAGAGCTTCTTCTGTAGAAAATTCCAGACCTGCAAATTCAAGCAGCTGTCGGTTGCAGGAAACTCTGAGAGCTTGTATCAGGCAGATACCGTCGCGATTATCGGGACTGGCAGCGGGGAAACTTAAATTGTTTCCAGAACAACAGGAAGTCAGCAGTCTTCCTATGTAATCTATATTGGAAGCGAAGTGATCCGGGTTTAATAACTCCATGCTGGCGAATGCTTTAAAATGGCCCGCGCCTTCCGGCATGACCAAATCAGTCACATGTTCGTTATCGAGTTCAAAAAGTTGTCTGGCAGTACCTGCAAAAATGAACCGGGCCTCTTCCGGGCAGAACAGGGCGACAGGAAGTTCAGCTAGTTTCATATTATCAACTGATATGTCTGTCAGACTTCTGATCAGTGTTTTCAGCGATAGTAATGTGTCTCTTTGAACGGTGCTGTCTTTACTTCTCAGGAAAAAGCCAAGCAACTTATCTGACCAGTTATCCCATTTGAAGACAACCTCATTATGAGGAATGGTCTTACCGTTTCTATTTCTATCATAGTGCTTGTGTCCGACCCGTAAGCCTCCCTCTCTGGTAATACTTCCGCTGGTTATTGCGGTGGGGCTTGCCGACTTGTTGGTGAACAGGAAGTGTTGTTCCAGCAATTTGAGCAGAAATGAAAAATTATTTATGTGGTTTTTGTGATATCTGCGTGAATCGCTGCTCAAGGTGTTGTAATCACAGGAATTAGCACCACGGCTTAATATGGAAGGCGCTAAACTTAAACTCTGGTGAACTCTTGCGGTAATAGCGTTTTGTTTGAACCGGGCAATAGTAGCCGTATCAGGATGTAGAACAATTCCCAGGGTAGCAGCCCCAGAATTACCAAAGGGCGCAATAACACTGCCGGGAAACAGGAAAGTGCCTGAAGAGGCTCTGTTCTGCTGTATCGTTTGCGCTGTGAACTCCAGGGATTTAATTACCCTGATGATAACGCCCCGGGAGCTGTGGGTATTTACGAGGCGCATCCAGTTTTCCAGGGTCTCTTTATCTTCAGCGTTCTCTGGGGGCTTTTTCAGCTGGCACGGCTTCCCTCTACAAGCAGGGCAGGGTGTGAAGTTGAAAGTATGGGCACGGGAGGGAAAAGGAGCGTCTCCCCCAGCCCCACTGGTATGACTACCCTCTCCTGAGGTGTATGCAAGACTGGTGTATGCCTGAAGAGAACTGGTTGTACTGGTTGCGCTACTGTCACTGCTATTTCCGCTGGGTGAATGGTTTTGATTACCTTCCTGACCAGTTTGTGGTACTTCGATTTTTCCCAGCCATAAATTTAACCACTCCAGTTCAAGCTCTAACTGCAAAGGTTGCCCGGTATTTTCCAGAATGTCATTGAGTTGAGTGGTAATGGCCTGAAGTACTTCCGGGTTAGCTGACCATAAGTCATCGACTTCAGAGAAATAGTTCAGAGTGTGGATAAGGTGATTGACCAGCCACGAACGGCCTCCTGCCTGACTTTTGATCCAGGCTAACAAACTGTTCCAGTGCCCTGAGCTGGAGAAATCCTCAAGAAACCGCAGAAATAACGCTCGACTGAGTTGTATATGAACAGGTTCAGTAGCATCTGGCGTACGAACAGATACATCCAGATAACGGTAATCGTCTTCTGTCGTATTTACCCCGGGCAGGCTAAAGTACTTCAGGAAGGGTAGATCGATATTAATAAAAAGACTTTCAGCAAAGAAAGAGGGAAAAAAAGGCCTGCCTCGTTTAAAAAAATCTTCCGGCCCCGGCGTGTCACCGCCAAATCCGCTTATTGTGTCCGGAGTGATATCGGCTGTGGGTTTGCCAGGGATAATCAGGGTGCTACCTGCCTCAGTCTTGCCCGGTTTGTTTTTATTTTTTTCCCTCCATTTAATCAGGAAGGTGCTGGCAGAGTGGACAGGCTGCTGTTGAAAAACCGGATTGGCTGCACAAGGGGATTTTGACCCATAGTAATAAAATTGTGCTGTCTCATGCGTTAGCAGGTAAGTAGTAATCTCCTCGTTGGAGGACGTCAGAGGCACTGCACCGTTTCGGACTATTGAATGACCACACACCAGTATTTGCTGTCCGGGACTGGCCAGTACTTCAAACTCGTCCGAATGAGTCGCTTTGTTGAAGAGCTTTAAACTTCCGGTCAGATCGTGTGAGTGGATGTAAGTAGAAAAAAAATGGCTGTCTGCCCAAACATTATTGATGAAAAACAAATTGGTATTGGCGGACAGAAATATGATTATTGCGAAACTTTTAAGTAGTTTCATAACTATTAAAAAACCTGCCTGATATACAAACGCAGTGGGTTGTTTTTGATCCAGCCATGCCTGATACGACAATCATCACAATAGACAGTTAAATCTTGAAAATCAGAAGCTCCAGAATAGACCATGAACTCAGTCAACTGAAAAGAGACTGACATATTTTGAGCAAGTAAACGGCAGTTGTTGTTTTAAGGCTTTCGGATGTTAGCAGAATGGATAACGGTTTTTAGACAGAAGCCAGCGGTGCTGGCTTCTGAGCGGGGGGTTAAAGATACTCTTCAGCGTAAGCTGCCAGAGGTGAGCGGGGTACGCCTTTCAGCTGCAAGGCACCTCCGTGAGGAAAGTTTTTCAGGCGTTCCGTCATATACGTCAGACCGGAACTGGTTGGGGCTAGATAAGGTGTGTCAATCTGTGCCAGGTTACCCAGACAGATCACCTTGCTGCCTGCTCCGGCACGGGTGATGATCGTTTTGATCTGGTGTGGCGTCAGGTTCTGGCATTCGTCGATAATAATCAGACTCTGCTGGAAGCTTCGGCCGCGAATGTAGTTAAGAGATTTAAAGTGCAGAGGCACCTGTTTGAGTATGTAATCCACACTGCCGTTGGTTGACTCGTCATCGTAGTGCAGGGCTTCGAGGTTATCGGTGATGGCACCCAGCCAGGGCTCCATTTTTTCCGCTTCGGTGCCGGGCAGATAGCCAATATCTTCGTCCAGCCCCCTGGTTGAGCGAGTCGCAATAATTCGACGGAACTGCTTGGTGGAAACCGTCATTTCGATAGCCGCTGCCAGCGCCAGAATGGTTTTACCGGAACCGGCTGCGCCGGTCAGGTTGACCAGATGGATTTCCGGATCAAGCAACAGGTTCAGCGCCATCGCCTGATAAATATCGAGTGGTTGTAAACCCCATGCCTCCTGGTTCATAAGGTTTTCATGACTCATGTGCAGCAGCTGGACTTCATCGTCCGTCAGGCCGTGTACCCTGGCGACAAAACCGGTGTCATCCAGGAAAAACTGGTTAAGGTAAAGGTCTTCGCTGAATGTCTCTCTGGGGATGCGGTGATAGGTGGCTCCTTCCACCTGCTGTGTGTTGACTTCGCTGATGCGATCCCAGAAATTCCCCTCAAAATGAAGGTAACCATTGGTCAGCATGCCGATATCGGACAGTAGCTGATCGCTGTGGTAATCCTCTGAGTGAATGCCGCAGCCTCTGGACTTGAGGCGCATGTTGATGTCTTTGGTGACCAGTATCACTTCAGTGTCGGGGTGGTTGTGCTGATACTGGCAGATGTCGTTGATGATTTTATTGTCGTTGTTAGTGGTAGGCAGAGTCGTGACGTTCTCTGCTTCCTGGTGCGACAGAATGGACAGCGTTCCCTGAGGTTCCGCTTTTTCTCCACGGCTTATGGCGACGCCTGCTTCAATCTCTCCGGGAGAGGCGCTGCCCAGAATCTGATCAATAATGCGGATAGCCTGTCGGCAATCGGCGGCGATGGTTTGTTTTCCGTTTTTGAGCTTGTCCAGTTCCTCCAGAACGGTCATTGGAATGAGCACGCGGTGCTCTTCGAAGTTCAGTATTGAGTTTGGATCGTGTATCAGGACATTACTATCAAGTATGTAGGTGGTTGTTTGGGTTGAGATGATCGGCTTGGCTTCCAAGGCTTTTCCCATAAGCGACTTCCTCGTCGGTTTGTGGATCTCTCATAGTTAATAGTTATCGAAAAAATGAAGCTCAGCAAGTTTAAATTTCGGTTTGAAATAAAAAAATAAATTCTCACTTCAAACCGCTTTTATTCCATTTCTTTTGGTTCTAGTATTTAAGAAATAAGCTTCTTTTGCTGCTATCTGAATGCCTTTCAAATGTTCACTATTTAACCTTTTTTTTATGACTGACTGATGACAGAGGCGGTTTTCCGGACAAAAAAATGACCGGATAAACCGGCCATTTGTGAACTATTTCAGCAATTCTTCAGGTGGGTATTCCATATTCAGCTTGGCACCCAGCATGTCTTCCAGATCAGGAATCAGGAAAGAGTCATCCTCGCAGGCAAAGCTGATGCTGGTGCCTGATGCACCGGCACGACCGGTTCGGCCAATGCGGTGTACATAATCTTCCGGGTCTTCGGGCAGGTAGTAATTCACCACATGGCTGATGCCTTTAATATGAATCCCGCGTCCTGCAACGTCGGTGGCGACCAGGACGTTGATTCTCCCGTTCTTGAAGTTGTCCAGGGTTTTAATGCGTTTCTTTTGAGGCACTTCGCCGGAGAGCTGGTCGGTTTTGAAGCCATCTTTCTGCAAGCGCTCGGTCAGGTGTCGGGTCTGGTCCCGGCGGTTGGTAAAGACAATGACACGATCCAGCTTGTCTTTCCTGATCAGGTTGGTCAGCAAAGCGTATTTCTGTTCGTTGGTAACAAGGTATAGCTTCTGATCCACGGTATCGGTGGCAACGCTTTCCGGTTCGATTTCAACCTTGACCGGCTTCCAGGTCCACTGTTCACCCAGTCGCAGGACTTCATCGGTAAAGGTGGCTGAGAACAGCAGGGTCTGGCGATCCCCCGGGCGCGGTGTCATACGCACGATACGACGTACCTGGGGGATAAAGCCCATATCCAGCATGCGGTCGGCTTCGTCGATAATCATGGTTTCGGTGAGGTCCAGATACAGGTCCTTGCGCTCACAGTAGTCCAGCAGTCGACCCGGTGTTGCCACCAGAATGTCGATGTAGTTGGCATTGATCTTCTGGCGTTGTTTGTCGTAATCCATACCGCCAACCACGGTGACTACGTGCAGTGGCAGGTGTTTGGTCAGGGCTTCAGCGTCTTTACCAATCTGCAGGGCCAGCTCCCGCGTCGGAGCAATGACTACTGCACGAGGCTCACCAATGTAACGGGTGTCCGGTGGTGGGATATCAATCAGCTGTTTGATGGTGCTGATCAGGAAAGCAGCCGTTTTGCCTGTACCGGTTTGTGCTTTGCCAATGGCATCACGTCCAGCCAGAGTGCTGCCCAGAACCTCGGCCTGAATCGGTGTGCAGTATTTGAAACCCAGCTCGTGAATACCCTGCATCAGGCCGTCTGGCAGGTCAAAGTCGTGGAAGCGGGTTTTGCCTTCTTCCGGTTCGACGGCAAACTGGCTGATGTCCCAGGCTGGCACTGGCTTTTTATGCGGCTGCCTGGAGTGGCTTCTACGGGGGTTGTTGGTGTGTTCCTGATGGCGCTTTTTTTTGCGGGAACCTGAGGGCTCAGAATTATGACTCTGAGGTTTTTTTCCACTGTTTCGAGCAGGTGCAGAACTCTGCTTTTGCCCGGACTCTGAAGCCGCCTTTTTTCTGCGGAAAATGCTTAGTAAACCACTCAATGCTTTGATCTCATTCCTTATCGATTTCCTGAACCTTATTAAATAAAAAGGTACAGGCTGAGCAGCTGCCGCCAGAGCTCCTGCCAGATGGTGTTGGCGGGTAATTAAGGGAACATGGTGCAGCGTGATGTCGCAGAGTGTAGATTGAGGTTCTGCGGCTAATTCCATCGATTTTAAGTTAAACAGGTCTGAAGAACCACTTTTGAGCCAATTGATCTTGTTTTTGACCGATCTTACCACTTTTCATGACGCTCTTCGTGGCGTGCTTCTTTTTCTTCTTCTTTATCCCCGGGTTTGCGCATATAAGTGCGTTCAGGCTGCTCTTTTTTACTGACTTTGCGCAGTTTTCGACGCCATTGACCTCTTTGAAGAACTTGCATCAAAGCCGGGTCAGGCATGGGCCGAACGGTAAAGTCTTTAAAATGAGCCGCAAAGAAGCTGGCCTCTTCGAAGGATTTCTGGGCTTTAGCAGAAGCGGTTTCGGGCGCAGGCGTTGTGCAACGGTCTGAACCGGAAATGATCTGTATAAGTGTTTGGACTGGACCACAATCCATACTGCCTATCCTCAGCCACCGAAGGCGGACTTATAACCTGAATTACTTAATTTTATGGTCAATTAGAAATTTCAGGTATTAGACATAGGTATCACTGATTGGTTCCAATGGCAGCCTTTTGTCGCGAATTAATAAGAAAAATGCCGAAAATAGTGATTAATGTGCCGATTGTGATGGATGCGTCTATTTCCTCGTTGAGGATAAACAGCGCTAGTATAATGGCACTGACCGGAATGAGATTAATGAAGGCTCCAGCCCGGACAACCCCTAAAGCCTGTATGCCCTGATAGTAGAGCAGAAAAGCACAGACGGTTCCGAATATCCCCATATACACGATGGCAATCCAGGTACTGGCATCCAATGAGCGAACCGTTTGAAAATCGGCTGTATACAAGGCAAGAGGCAGCAGCATCACCAGGCCGATGGCTGAGGCATAAGTGACTGAAACCAGCGGTGACAGGGAGTTGAGAATGTATTTGCCAATGACGGAGTAGCTTGCCCAGCAAATGGCGCAGATCACTATGGCAAGATCGCCGGAGCTGAAATCGATCAGGTTGCTCCAGCTGCCGTGAGAAGCCACAAGAACGGCGCCGGAGACTGACAGCCCTATACCGACCAGTTTGCGACAGGTGAGCTGATCACCCAGAAACAGAACAGACATCAGGGTAATGAACACCGGATTGCTGGCAACAATGACAGAGCTGCGACTGGAAGAGACGGTTTCCAGACCTATCAACAGGCACAGGTTGTAGCCCAGAACGCCCGTTAAGCCAAGAGCTGCCAACCCCATAAACTGGGAGCGAGTGGGAACCGGGATCTGTTTCTCTTTCCACAGCAGAATCAGCAGAAGCATAAGAGTAGCGATGGCAAAACGCAGGAATGCCGCTATCGCTGGCTCAACGTTGCCGGCAATGGTTTTTCCCGCAATAAATACGCCACCAAAGAAAAAACTCATGGCGGTCAGTTTTATGTGGGGAATGAACTGCTTTAAAGAGGAGAAATAATTCACATCCTGTCCGTACTGCTTATTAAAATCCAACGCACTATTAGACATGAAAAACTTCGGAAGGTTCGCAGGGCAGCTTTTTCATCCAGAAATATATGGCTGTTGGCTATTAGCTGTTAGCCAACAGCCAAAAGCCAAAAGCCAAAAGCCAAAAGCCGTTTACAATTCAGCGACAATATCCTTGCTAAAACTCTTTTCGCAGTATTTGCATTTAAGGCGAACATCGCCATTATGCTCACGCAAGTAGAAGTGAGTATCGACGGGTTCATTGTGAGTGATGCAGTTGGAGTTCGGACAGGTGAAAGCCCCCTGAAGACTCTCTGGCAAGGCCATTTTGAACTTGTCGACGACTTCATAATTGTCGATCACATTGATTGTCGCGGAGGGTGCAAACAATGCCAGCTGGTTCGCTTCCTGCTCAGTAAACTTCCGACTGGTGACCTTGATGATATCTTTGTGGCCCTGGTCTTTGCTGGGCAGGTTGAAGCCGACGGTAATGCTGGCATTGGAGTCCAGCAGTCGCAGGCGGTCCAGGATTTTAATGCCCTGTCCGGCAGGAATATGGTCGATTACGGTGCCCTGGCAAATCGCTTCAACCTGAAGTTTTTTTCTCATTGTCTTATCCTCAATTCGTTTCAATGCCGTTTACACAACTTCATTCAATACCAGCGCCAGCAGTGCCTGGCGGGCATAGACACCGTTTTCAGCCTGCTGGAAATAGTAGGCATAAGGCGTCTTGTCGACTTCAACAGCAATTTCATCCACCCGTGGCAGTGGGTGCAGAACTTTCAGGTTCTCTTTGGCGTCTTTCAGCGACTCCACATCCAGAATGTATTTGGAAGCGATGTGCTTGTATTCGGTTTCGTCAAAGCGCTCTTTCTGGACACGGGTCATATAGATGATGTCCACCTGCGGAGCCGTCTCTTCGATAGAGTCAGAAAAACGGTACTTAATGCCTTTTTCATCCAGCTCTTCCAGAATGTAATCGGGCATTGCCAGTGCTTTCGGCGCAATAAAGGTAAATTCCGCCCCAAAGTGGCACAGTGCCTGGGCCAGAGAGTGCACGGTGCGTCCGTACTTCAGGTCACCGACAAACGCGACTTTCAGGCCATCCAGTTTGCCCTGACATTCACGAATACTGAACAGGTCGAGCAGGGTCTGGGTTGGGTGCTGGTTAGAGCCGTCTCCGCCATTAATAACGGGTACGCTGGAAAACTCTGATGCCAGTCGGGCTGAGCCCTCCTGTGGGTGACGCATGACGAAGGCGTCGGTGTAAGAGCTGATGATGTTGACGGAGTCAGCCAGGGTCTCGCCTTTTTTGGCAGAGGTATTGCCTGCGTCGGAGAAGCCAATCAGGGTACCGCCCAGTCGCTGTACTGCGGTTTCAAAGGACAGGCGGGTGCGTGTAGATGCCTCAAAGAAGCAGCTGGCGATCACTTTGCCTTGCAACAGGTCAGGGCGCGGCGAGTTTTTCAGTTGTGCTGCAGTTTCCAGAACCAGTTCAAGGTCTTTCCGGTCAAAGTCAGCAATGGAAATGATATCTCTTTTGTAGAGTCGGTTTTCCATTAATAAACACCTGTCTGTGTGGGTTTTTAAACCAAAAAAAAGCCCCTTATAAAAGGGGCTTTTAAAAAACGGGAAATCGACGACGGTTGGCATAGGGAGTCGGAGCCAGTGCTTCACGCTTTACTGTGACTAACATAAACACGGGTTTTCTTAGCCTCGGAAGTAGCCGTTCGTCCTGCAAGCCGCTGATAAACAGCTTAGCAAATTGAACGACATTTTACGTATAAAAGCTGGCTGGTCAAGCCAATATTCAGTTTTTTTCTGTTTCTGCCGGTGGTTTTCCGGACCAGTAACTGGCCAGCCAGGCACCCAGTAAATTCTGGGTTACGCTGAATACGGCTCCGGGCAGGGCCGCCAGAACCGTGAAGTGCTTGAAAGCCAGGGCGACTGCCAGCCCTGTGTTTTGTGTACCAACTTCTATAGCAACAGTACGGGCGGTGGGCCTATCCATTCCACACAGCCTGGCAAAAAAGTACCCTGACACCAGCCCCAGGATGTTATGCAGAAGAACCGCCAGAACCACCGCGACAGAAACCGTGGCCAGCGTGTCTACATTCAGCGCAACCACCAGGGCAATGACGCAACTGATGGCGGCAACGGCAACAGAGGGCAGGCAGGGTTTAATACGACTGACCTGCCGTGGACAGAAATAATTAAGAAGCACTCCTACGACCACTGGAAGAATAATGATTTTCAGAATGCTGAGCAGCATACCGACCTTATCAACCTCAACTACGGTACTTAAGTACAAAGAACTCAGTAATGGCATCATGGCAACAGCCAGTAATGTTGACAGCGTTGTCATGCCGATCGACAGTGCAATCCGCCCTCCTGCCAGATAGGCAAGCACATTGGAGGCTGTCCCGCCGGGTGCAGTACCTACCAGTATCATTCCCACCAGCAGTTCCCGGGGAAGTGAGAAGTTCATGCTGATGATGTAGGCCAGAAGAGGCATCAGGATAAATTGCAGACAAACACCCATAACCAGCGGACGTACATCAGTTAACGCCTCGCGCAGGTCAGCTATCGTCAAGGTCAGCCCCATGGCAAGCATGATAATGGCTAAGAGGAGAGGCATGGTGGGTTTATAAGGGGCAATGGCAGAGCTGAAGTAATAGCCAGCGATCAGACCGCATAGCGCCCATAAAGGTAGTAATCTGGAAAACAGGATTATGATCCTCTTGGTTTCAGGTATTTTTGTTTTCGACAATATAGCAGGTTTATTGAAACCCTCTATGAGGCAGGCAACTCCCCGATTATTGAAGGGTTTCAGTGAATCGAAATTCAGGGTGGTTGCCAGCTAGCAGCCAATAATAGTTAATACGCCTGCTTACGTTTCTTTGCTATGACTGGGCAGAAGCCGGACGGTGAGCTTCATGCCATTTCAGTTGGAGGGGCGATAATTAAGGTAGCCATGAGCTGCCATCACAAAACAAGGCTTCGGGCAGTAATCGTTTCACATTGGGAGTGAGTTGCGTGAAACGTGATGCGGCGCTGGGGAGGTAATGCCCTGAAGCGTTGTTCCACATAATGAGTTCTCTGTGAAGAAAATCTAATACACCGGCATATAACACATCACCGCCCATAGAGATGGATGAGTGTCCGCCGATAGTCTGTTCTTCACTAAACTGCTCGTTTGTTACATCAGGCCCTATCATGACCTGTTGGGGGTGGTCAGCCAGAATGACGTACAAATAATAGCCATCAAAAAGTTCCGGCACGCTTATATTGATGTTATTCGGGAAAAAAGGAGCTGGCATCAGATAGTAACGCCTGCCAGTTTTCTCTAATAAAAAGACACTGTTAGCATTGCCCGGCGGATGTGGCTGACCATGCAGCTTTAATGCAGTTATTTGCCTCAATTTATGAAATCTTTCATCTACAGCAGGGGCGTACATAGCCACCTCCTTCTCGCACTTTTTTCTGACTCTATACTTCGCTTTCAAATGTATATTATTCAGTTTTCTTTAAATGACACCCTCCGGGAATCTCGATGGTCAGGTCGCTTTTGGCGTTGCAGCAACAGGGCAGAATTCTACCCTCTGGTATAAAGGCGATGGGTTCGCTGGTGTATTCCACCTCGCCTTCGAGCAGCTGTACCTGACAGCTGCCACAAAAGCCTTCACGACACTGGTAATCGACATTAACCTTCTGAGACTCCAGGGCTTCCAGCAGGTTCAGCTCACTTCTGGGAATAAAGCTGAACCCTTCCATAATCTTGATGATATTGGCCAACGGAAGTCTCCTGTCGTCTGTTAGTCGATTATGGCTATAGCGTTTCAGTAAGAGGACGCTACAGTGAAAAGTTACTGAAATCTTCCGACCCCACTTCGCTGTCTATCTGCCCCACCAGGTAAGAGCTGACTTCAACTTCCTGCGGCGCTACCTGCACATTGTCGCTGTTCAGCCAGCTGTTCATCCATGGCAGAGGGTTCTGGATCGGTGCAAAGGCCGGTTCCATGCCGATGGCGGCCATGCGCTGGTTGGTAATGTATTCCACGTACTGGCTGAGAATATCCTTGTTCAGGCCAATCATTGAACCGTCCTGGAACAGATATTCAGCCCACTCTTTTTCCTGCTTTGCGGCTTCAATAAATATCTCTCTGGCTTCGCTATGCAGTGACGTGGCGATATGAGCCATTTCCGGATCATCCTTACCTTCCGCCATAATCTGCAGCATGTGCTGGGTCCCCGTCAGGTGCAGGGCTTCATCACGGGCGATCAGTTTAATGATCTTGGCGTTGCCCTCCATGGTGGAACGTTCGGCAAAGGCAAAGCTGCAAGCGAAGCTGACATAGAAGCGAATGGCTTCCAGCACGTTGATGGACACCACCGTCAGGTAAAGTCGACGTTTCAGGTCGGTGATCGACACGTGGACTGTTTTGCCATTCACCTGGTGCTCACCTTCTCCCAGCACGTTGTACTGGTTGATGCCTTCAATCAGGTCGTCGTAATAACGGGTGATGTCGGAAGCCCGCTGAACAATAGCGCTGTTGGTGACAATATCATCGAATACGGCTGAAGGCTCCGGCAGGATATTGCGGATAATGTGGGTGTACGAACGCGAGTGGATGGTTTCGCTGAAAGCCCAGGTCTCAAGCCAGGTTTCCAGTTCTGGCAGGGAGACAATCGGCAACAGGGCGACATTGGGGGAGCGTCCCTGAATCGAGTCCAGCAGGGTTTGATACTTCAGGTTGCTCAGAAAAATATGCTTTTCATGTTCTGGCAGAGCTGCGAAATCGCTGCGGTCTGTTGACAGGTCCACCTCTTCAGGTCGCCAGAAAAACGATAACTGTTTTTCAATCAGCTTTTCGAAGACAGGGTGTTTTTGTACGTCGTAGCGGGAAACGTTAACATTGCGACCAAAAAACATGGGTTCTTCGGTGGCATTGAACAGTTCCTGGTTGAAAGTGGTGTAGCTCATAGTATTTGTGTCTATCCGGGTCGCCGCAGCGACCACGACTGGGTTGAGTTGAAGGGTTGTTAAATCTTGCAGGCTCCACCGGCACAACCGTCGTCGGCCTCTTCGTGGGAGTCCGCTGCGCCATCACGGGTGTTGTGGTAGTAAAGCGTTTTTACACCCAGTTTGTAGGCGGTTAACAGGTCTTTCAACAACAGTTTGACGGGCACCTTGCCACCTTCGAAACGAGCCGGGTCATAGTTGGTGTTGGCTGAAATAGTCTGATCCACAAACTTCTGCATAATAGCCACCAGTTGCAGATAACCGTCATTGCTTTCGATGTCCCAGAGCAGTTCGTAACGTCCACGGAGTTCTTCATAGTCCGGAACGACCTGCTTGAGAATCCCGTCTTTGCTGGCTTTTACGCTGACATAGCCTCGTGGGGGCTCTATACCATTGGTGGCATTACTGATCTGGGATGATGTTTCAGAGGGCATCAGGGCGGTCAGGGTGGAATTGCGCAGCCCGTATTCACGAATCTCGCTGCGCAGGGTTTCCCAGTCCAGGTGCAGAGGTTCCGGACAGACTGCGTTCAGATCCTGCTTGTAGGTATCGACAGGCAGGATGCCTTTGGCGTAAGTGGTTTCATGGAATTTGGTGCAGGTTCCCTGTTCCCTGGCTAACCGGTTGGAGGCTTTCAACAGATAATACTGGATCGCTTCAAAGGTTTTATGGGTCAGGCCATTGGCAGAACCGTCGGAGTAGCGCACATTGTTTTTTGCCAGATAGTTGGCAAAGTTGATCACTCCCACCCCCAATGGACGACGCCCCATGGTGGCGTTATAAGCGGCAGGTAGCGGGTAGTCCTGGTAGTCCAGCAGGCTGTCCAGTGCCCGCACCAGCAGGTCGGCCAGCGCTTCCAGTTCGTCCAGCTGATCCACCTTGCCAAGGTTGAAGGCGGCCAGGGTGCACAGGGCAATTTCACCTTCTTCATCCATAACATGTTGCAAGGGTTTGGTGGGCAGGGCAATTTCCAGGCAGAGGTTGCTCTGGCGTACAGGGGCTACGGCAGGATCAAAGGGGCTGTGAGTGTTGCAGTGGTCAACGTTCTGCAGATAGATGCGACCGGTACTGGCACGCTCTGAGGCAAACAGGGAGAACAGCTCAACGGCTTTCAGGGTCTTTTTGCGAATACGGTCGTCTTTTTCATACTGTTCATACAGGACTTCAAACTGTTCCTGGTCCTGGAAAAAGGCGTCGTAAAGACCGGGTACATCGCTGGGGGAGAACAGGGTGATATTGCCCCCCTGAATCAGGCGCTGGTACATCAGGCGGTTAAACTGAACGCCGTAGTCCAGGTGCCGTACACGGTTTTCTTCGACCCCGCGGTTGTTTTTCAGTACCAGCAGGTTTTCCACTTCGTAGTGCCAGAGCGGGTAAAACAGAGTGGCAGCTCCGCCCCTGACGCCGCCCTGGGAGCAGGATTTTACAGCAGTCTGAAAGTGCTTGTAGAAAGGGATGCAGCCGGTGTGAAAGGCTTCGCCGTTACGGATCGGGCTGCCAATGGCACGAATTCCTCCGGCGTTAATGCCAATGCCTGCCCGCTGGCTGACGTATTTTACAATGGCGCTGGAGGTGGCGTTGATGGAATCCAGAGAGTCGCCGCACTCAATCAGGACACAGGAACTGAACTGCCGTGTGGGGGTTCTGACCCCCGCCATGATCGGCGTCGGCAGAGACAGCTTGAAAGTAGACACCGCATCATAAAAACGACGAATGTAGTCAATTCGGGTTGCTTTTGGATAGCTGGAAAACAGGCAGGCTCCGATCAGCATATAGAGCATTTGCGGGCTTTCGTAGTAGGTGCCGGTGACACGGTTCTGAACCAGGTATTTGCCTTCCAGCTGTTTAACCGCTGCATAACTGAAGTTCATGTCGCGCTGATGATCTATGAAGCTGTCCATCTGGCTGAATTCAGCTTCACTGTAGTCTGTTAAGAGGTGAATGTCGTATTTTTTGGCTTCGCAAAGCTTCTGGACATGGCTGCACAGTGCCGGAGGCTCAAACTGACCGTAGGCTTTTTTACGGAGATGAAAAATCGCCAGCCTGGCTGCCAGGTACTGATAATCAGGTGCTTGCTCTGAGATCAGGTCAGCAGCCGATTTAATCAGGGTTTCATGGATATCCGTGGTCTGGATGGCGTCGTAGAACTGTATATGTGACTTCAGCTCTACTTCTGAGACAGAAACATTGTTTAATCCTTCAGCAGCCCAGGCGATCACCTTGTGAATCTTGTCCAGATCCAGCTGCTCCTTGTCGCCGTTTCGCTTGGTGACCAGGATATTTTTGTTCATTCAACCCTTACCTGTAAATCAATATATTGTGTTTTCGTTGTCGACACGAAGCCAGTCGACTGCATCTTTCTCAGGAGGCAGAAACCAGAAAGCTAATGGGAGATGCTGATTGTGTACTTATAACCCGGATCGATAAAAAATCAGGATCAACTGCAACATGTATCTTAGAAAGTAAGCCCTGACTGATGGTTATCCGAGAGCCTTTAAGCATTCTTCCCTGATATTTAGCATTCTTACAGCGCCATAATCTGTGCTTTTGGGTACTCGCAGTCAGCGGTACAGTCATAACATCTTGTGGGGTGCTGAACACGATGTATACAACATGTTGTGTACGTCTTGTTTATATACACAAGATAATGCGGTATTGGGATAAGTTCAAGTTGACAGTGTCGTGGAAATGCAGTGGATAACCTGTGAATTTATTTTCATGTTAGTGTTTGCAAACTGGCAGTTTATCTTTCTTATCGCACTCAAGCAGTATTCAACAGGTCGTAGTTGAGACCCAATTTTTTTTATAATAAAAAGAAATATAATATGGATTATAAATAAGAAAAATACTATTGATTTTTCCTAATTCCGACAGTTATGCGACTTTCACCAACCACAATATATAGTGTTTGAGATTTTAACGGATTTGCGCGGATTTTGCCGTGAAAAAAATGCCTTTGCCCTGAACTGTTTTTATCCATTGAGTGTCGAACGGGTAGTGATACTGGAATAAGCCGCCGCTGTAACTGCTTAAGAGGCAGGATTCTGGCGCGGGGGTGTAGTAGTATCTTGCACAATAATTCATACGCTGGAAATTTGGTTGTGGAAAATACAGAGACAGGTCGAATACTGATCGTTGAGGACGATGAGCGGCTGGCGACCCTGACCAGGGATTATCTTCAGAACAATGGCCTGCAGGTCACTGTGGAAGGCGATGGTGGCAAGGCGGTCGAACGTATTCTACAGGAACGCCCGGACCTGGTGGTGCTGGACCTGATGCTGCCCGGAGAGGATGGTATTTCCATCTGTCGCCGGGTTCGGGGACAGTATCACGGCCAGATTCTGATGCTGACGGCACGGGCTGAAGACCTTGACGAAGTTCTGGGGCTGGAAATGGGGGCTGACGACTATGTGGCCAAGCCGGTTCGTCCCAGGGTTTTGCTGGCTCGCATCCGGGCTTTGCTGCGCCGGGCGGTTGCACCGGTGGAAGAAGAACAGGAACAGGCCGTCAGTCGTCTGACATTTGGCCCGCTGGTTGTCGATAACGCTATGCGCGAAGCCTGGCTGAATCAGGCCAGTATTGAGCTGACCAGTGCCGAGTTCGACCTTTTGTGGCTACTCTGCTCCAATGCAGGGCGGGTTCTGAGCCGGGAAGAGATTTTTGCCCAGCTGCGTGGTATCGAATACGACGGTCAGGACCGGTCCATTGATGTTCGGGTATCCAGAATTCGTCCCAAAATTGGCGATGACCCGATGCATCCCCGCCTTATCAAAACAGTGCGCAGCAAAGGCTATCTGTTTGTAAAAAGTGATTGAGTCAGATGCCTGGCCGGGAATCGTGCCCGTCAGGCCCATGGCGCTAACAGGTTAGATTTGTGAGTAGTATTTTTCTCCGAATATATGGCGGGCTTCTTTTCACGCTGGTGCTGGTGGCTGTGCTGTCTGGCATCTCAGTGACGCTGATCAATGACCATCGTCTGGGTGAGTACCGGGAAGATATGGTTCGGGGCACGTTCCGGCTGGTGTCAGAGAGTCTGCAGGAATTGCCCGAGCAGGAACGTCAGGCGTGGCTGGATGAGTGGGCTTACCGCGTTGCTATTCCTTTCTCAGTCGTAACGGTTGATCAGTCCGGACTCAGTAAAAAAGCGTTGCAGCATATGGATCGTTCCGGTGTGTCTGTTCAGATGCTGGATAACAGTCGGGCGCTGGTATCTACCCGTCTTGATCAGAACCGGTTGCTGCAAGGCAGTGTGTTGAATATATCGGAGCAGATTATCAATGGCACACTGAGTTTGCTCCGGGAAAAGCTTCTTCGCTACGCACCCGCAGAACGGGAGCAGCGTTTGCAGGCGTTAGCCGTCGGCTCTTTCAGCTATCCGGTGCATCTGCTCAAGGAAGCCCAGGCCCGGTTGCTGCCGGTTCAGCAGGAGGAGTTGCGTCAGGGCAGTATGCTGATGCTGCTGGACGATGAGGGGCAGAGTATTTCCATGTATACCAGCCTGCCGGATACGGGCCAGTTGTTGCGGCTGGGGCCACTGAGGTTGCTGAACCCTTATCCCTTTAAGCTGATGATTTCCATCGGTCTGTTTGTGCTGACCTCCATCAGTCTGGCGATTTATATCCTGGTTCGTGGGATGGAGAAACGCCTGCGTCGGCTGGAGCGCGCTGCCACCCGTTTCAGCCGGGGTGATTTTGATGTACGGGTCTCTATTGGCGGAACCGATTCCATTGGCCGCCTTGCTTCTGCCTTCAATGCCATGGCGGGCTACATTCAGCGTTTACTGAGCCTGAAGAAGGAGATGATTCGCGGTGTTTCCCATGAACTGCGAACGCCGGTGGCGCGCCTGCGTTTTGGTCTGGATCTGATTGCTGACGCAGAAACCAGTGAGGAGCGCGAGAAGCAGCTGGAAGGTATGGATAAGGATATCGAAGAACTGGATAACCTGGTTGATGAATTTCTGACCTATGCCAATCTGGAGCAGGCTGCTCCGGAGATTCGTTATAAACGACACGATGTTGATAAAGTGGTAGCGCAGGTCGTCAGTGAATACGGGCGTCTGCAGGGCCGTGTGGACATTGAACATATTCCCTGCAATGTGCTGGATCCAAGACGTTTCGCAGACGTTGACCGACGCTATATCCATCGTGCTATTCAGAACCTGATTGGCAATGCCTGCCGCTACGCCGACAGCAAAGTGCAGGTAAGCTTTTCATCCACTCAGGAGACCTGCCGCGTCGATGTTGACGATGATGGGCCGGGCATTGCCGAGGAAGAGTGGGACCGGGTTTTCTCTGCTTTCAGTCGTCTTGACGACAGTCGTACCCGCAACACTGGCGGTTATGGTCTGGGGCTTTCCATTGTCCGCCGGATTATGTACTGGCATAACGGTCGGGCGATGGTCAGTCACAGCCCGATGGGTGGTGCCCGGTTCAGTCTGGTATGGCCCCGAAAGCAGCGGCGTTAGTTGTAAACGTTTTCTGTCGTTTAGTTGACCTGAAATTCAATTTGAAGCATTCTTCATTCTCTACCACACTCATTCACGTCTGTGAGTGAGCGTGACAGAGACGATCATGATCAGAATAAATCCAATAAACGTACAACAACATCACCTCCGAGGAGGGTGGCAATGGCGACTTCACATTGTGTTGGTTTTCCCAGAATTGGCAAATTTCGTGAGCTGAAAAAAGCAACAGAAGCATACTGGAGAGGTGATCTCGATCAGTCTGCCCTGATGGCTGAAGGCAAGCGTTTACGGTCAATGCACTGGCGAATGCAACAGGATGCCGGTATTGACTGGGTCGCTACGGGGGATTTTGCCTGGTACGACCAGATGTTGAACCATTCCATGATGCTGGGAGCGATTCCGCACAGGTTTGAAGGCAACATTGAAGGTCAGGCTGATAATCTTCTGGATACCCAGTTTCGGATGGCAAGAGGGCGTGCGCCCAGTGGTCAGGCAGCAGCGGCCTGTGAGATGACCAAGTGGTTTGATACCAACTATCACTATATTGTGCCTGAACTGCACCAGGGACAGACGTTCCGGTTGACCAGCCGGGCGGTGATAGAACAAACCATAGAAGCTCAGGAGCAGGGGTTTAATGCCAAGCCCGTGCTGATAGGACCATTAACCTGGTTATGGCTTGGCAAGGTTAAAGGAGAGCCCTTCGACCGGCTGGAGCTGCTTGATGAACTGGTGACGGTTTATGGGCAGGTGCTGGCGGAGCTGGCAGAAACCGGTGCTCAATGGGTGCAGATTGATGAGCCCATTCTGGCTCTGGATTTACCGCAACCGTGGTTGCAGGCATTTGAGAGTGTTTATAACAAGCTGCAAACACCTGCTATCAAGATCATGCTGGCGACCTACTTTGGTGGCTTGCAGGATGCAACGACTACTGTTGCTAATTTGCCGGTTGAAGGTTTGCATATCGATCTGGTTCGCGCACCTGAACAGTTACTCTCTGAGCTGGACCGGTTACCTGCTTATAAAACCCTGTCTGTCGGCGTGATTGATGGCAGAAACATCTGGCGTTCTGACCTTTCAGCGATTCTGGAACAGCTAAAACCAGCCCGTGAGAAGTTGGGTGAACGACTGTGGGTTTCTTCCAGCTGCTCATTGCTGCATGTTCCGGTTGATCTCGACTCGGAAGAACGGCTGGATGAAGAAACGAAATCCTGGCTTGCTTTTGCGGTACAGAAGTGTGAAGAAATTGCAGCACTGGGCAAGGCGCTGTCAGGTGATAACAGCGACAAAACCAGGGCGCTGGTAGCCTTGTCAGATACCGTCGCCTGTAGTCGCAGAGCGTCCCGAAGAATACACCGGGAAGAGGTTCAGCAAAAAACAGATGCCATTACTCCCGAACTGATGCAGCGACACTCTCCCTTTGCTCAAAGATATAGCCTGCAACGGGAAAAGCTGAAGTTGCCGCTGTTCCCTACCACCACGATCGGGTCTTTTCCCCAAACGAAAGAGATACGTCGGCAGCGTAGTCTTTATCGAAAACAGCAGCTGGACAGGCAGGAATATCTTGAGTCCATGCAGCAGGAAATACAGGCCACAATAAAACGACAGGAGGCGTTAGGCCTGGACGTTCTGGTTCATGGTGAAGCAGAGCGCAATGATATGGTCGAGTATTTTGGTGAGCAGCTGGATGGTTTTGCCTTTACTGAGTACGGCTGGGTGCAGAGTTACGGTAGCCGGTGCGTAAAGCCGCCCATTATTTATGGTGATATCAGCCGGCCTGCGCCAATGACCGTTGACTGGAGCGTATTTGCCCAGCAGCAGACCAGTAAGGTGATGAAAGGTATGCTCACGGGGCCGGTGACGATTCTTCGCTGGTCTTTCCCACGGGATGACGTTTCTCAAAAAACTTCCTGTGAGCAGCTGGCCCTGGCGCTGCGCGAAGAAGTGACGGACCTGGAGCAGGCAGGGATTGGCGTCATTCAGATTGACGAACCGGCGATCAGGGAAGGTCTGCCTCTGAGAAAGGCAGACTGGCCAGAGTACCTGGACTGGGCGGTGAACTGTTTCCGGCTGACAGCCGGTGGTGTGCAGGATGATACCCAGATTCATACCCACATGTGTTACAGCGAGTTCAATGACATCATTGAATACATCGCTGCCATGGATGCGGATGTGATCACCATTGAAACTTCCCGGTCCGACATGCAACTACTGGATGCTTTTGAGGAGTTTGAATATCCCAATGAAATTGGCCCGGGGGTTTATGATATTCATTCACCCAATGTGCCGGAGCGGGAATGGATGAAACAGTTGATTAAGAAAGCGGCTGAAAAGATTCCGCCTGAACGGTTGTGGGTGAACCCGGATTGTGGTCTGAAAACCCGTGACTGGCCGGAAGTGGAAGAAGCTCTGACCAATATGGTGCAGGTTGCCAGAGAGTTAAGAGCTGAATATTAACCCGTAGCCTCCGCCAGCGCTGCTGGCGGAGTGCTTTTAGCTGTGGGCTGTTCTACTTCTGGGGGAGCGGTCTGGCTTTGACCTTTAGTTCCACTTCCGGAGAGGGTTCTTTAAAGGTAAATCCGGCTTCCTCGTTATCAGGAGCCAGAATGCTGATATTTCTAACCGTGCGGGATATCATGGTGTCGATAAGCACTGTTTGTGCTTCCTCTCCCGGCATTACGGCATATTCCACTTTATAGGTGTGATTCATCACATCATCATGAAAATAGAGCTTTCTGGTTTTATAGCCTGGTAATTCGATACTTTGCTGCTGCAGCGGTCTGCCGTCAATCAGAAGATTGGTCTCCAGTTGATAATAAATCTCTTTAGTATCGGTTTTGGAAAGGCTTCCACAGGCTGATAGAAGCAATAACATTGGTAATAACAAAATTTTAAGATCTGATTTCATAGGTAGTTATTCTGATTCTGAAAGTTGGGAGTTATTGTAGCAAAGACCAGCAAAGTCGCAGTTCTTGTAAAAAAAATAGTTGTTCTCGCAAATCAATAGGGTGTTAAATCAATTAATACCTGCCTGAAGAGGCATTGCGTGTCACAGGGACGGGACAGAAAAATAACAATGATTAAAGTCGATCAGCTCAACAGGAATGTGCGAGGGTTGAAGCCATCAGCCACACTGCAAATCAACGAAGACAGTAATCGCCTGATTCAACAGGGACGGGATATCATTAAACTGGGGCTTGGGCAATCCCCGTTCCCGGTTCCGGAAGTGGTCGTCAGTGCGTTAAGGTTGCACGCCCATGAAAAAGATTATCTGCCTGTAAAAGGTCTTTATTCATTACGTGAAACGGTTGCCCGTTATTACCAGCGCCGGGATGGAATTCCAAGGCAGGCGGAAGATGTTCTGGTGGGACCTGGTTCCAAGGAATTAATTTTCAATTTGCAGATGGCTTGTGAAGGTGATCTCTTGATTCCTGCCCCTTCATGGGTTTCCTATGCCCCTCAGGCTCAGTTGTTAGGTCGCAAGGTTTTTCACTTGCCCACCAAACCGGAAAACCACTGGCGGCTTCAGGCGGATGAGCTGGATGCTTTCTGTCGGCAGGAACCTGAACGAACCCGCATTTTGATTCTGAATTACCCCAGTAACCCAACCGGTTGCAGTTATGATGCTGACAGTCTGAAGGCGTTAGCGGAGGTCGCTCGACAATACGGCATTATTGTGGTGGCCGATGAGATTTATGCGGAAACCACCTTTGCTGGCAATCATCAGTCAATGTCTGTGTATTATCCCGAAGGAACAGTCATCAGCAGTGGCCTCAGTAAATGGTGTGGTGCCGGAGGCTGGCGGCTGGGAGTGATGCTGCTGCCTGATACGTTGAGACCTTTGCAGGATGCCATGGCCATTATTGCCAGCGAAACCTTTACGTCTATCAGCGCACCGACCCAGTACGCAGCCTGTACGGCTTTTTCTGAGTCAGCCGCGCTGGATGCCTACCTGGTGGCAACCCGTGCAGTGTTAAAACGAATTTCGTCGTATATGGTCAAAAGGTTGCGGGCTGTCGGGCTGGAAATGGAGGAGCCGGTTGGTGGTTTTTATCTGCTGACCAGCTTTGCAGCCCTGCGATCAAAACTGGAACAGAAGGGGATTTTTTCATCGAAACAGCTCTGTGAGAAACTGCTTGAGGAGACCGGTGTCGCCTTATTGCCGGGTTCGGATTTTGGTTTAGACGACAGTCAGTTATACACTCGCATGGCATTTGTTGATTTTGATGGTGACAGGGCGCTGAATGCAATAAACGACAGTAGTCTTTCTGAAGAGGCGTTTGTTGAGGCGAATTGCCCAAAACTCGTGCAAGGCTGTCATCGAATCGAAAACTGGTTGAGCGATTAATAGACAATCATCTCTTATGCGTTCTGTCTCTTTGACCGGTCGAGACAGAACGCATTCCGCGCGTTATGGAGCAGCTTTTAATAGGTTTAGGGGCGCAGCATTCAATAACTTACCGGGCTGTTGGCTTTTGGCTATTAGCTGCTCGTACAGCCAAACGCCAACCGCCAACAGCCAACAGCCAACAGCCAACAGCCAACAGCGGTATATTATGTTATGCTGCTTCCCTTAGAGAATGTGATTTCTCAAGGAAAGACTGAGCTGACCCCTTTCGTTTAACAAAACAGGCTATAGCACCTATACCTGATGCGACAATGCGCTACTCCTATCCCTACCGCTTCCCCCGTCCACAGCCCTCCTGAGCTTTCCTTTGACCTGTTGCCTGATCATGGCTTGCAGAGGCTTGAGCTGAAGATGCTGTTTTACTGGTTGCCATGGTTAGGGTGAGCTTTTCATAAGGTTTGTCAATGTGCTGGCTGTGGTGGGGGATAAGGGGTCAAGCCCGACAGGTGTCAGTTTGTTTTGCGAGCTGCTTCCATTGCGTTTAGAAGGTGAATGCCTGACGGCTGAGGCTGTTGTAACAACGGGGCTACTAATAAGGGAAACTGTGGAAATGAGTCTGGGGAGTGCTGTGGATTGAGAGATAGACGGTGATTTAGACGGCGGTGTAGTAGACGACGGCATTGCAGGCGAGGATGGACTTATTGCGCTGGATGACGGCATTGCAGGCGAGGATGGTGTTATTGCGCTGGACGACGGCATCGCAGGCGAGGATGGTGTTATTGCGCTGGACGACGGCATCGCAGGCGAGGATGGTGTTATTGCGCTGGACGACGGCATTGCAGGCGAGGATGGACTTATTGCGCTGGATGACGGCATTGCAGGCGAGGATGGTGTTATTGCGCTGGATGACGGCATCGCAGGCGAGGATGGTGTTATTGCGCTGGATGACGGCATTGCAGGCGAGGATGGTGTTATTGCGCTGGACGACGGCATTGCAGGCGAGGATGGTGTTATTGCGCTGGATGACGGCATCGCAGGCGAGGATGGTGTTATTGCGCTGGACGACGGCATCGCAGGCGAGGATGGTGTTATTGCGCTGGATGACGGCATTGCAGGCGAGGATGGTGTTATTGCGCTGGATGACGGCATTGCAGGCGAGGATGGACTTATTGCGCTGGATGACGGCATTGCAGGCGAGGATGGTGTTATTGCGCTGGATGACGGCATTGCAGGCGAGGATGGTGTTATTGCGCTGGATGACGGCATCGCAGGCGAGGATGGTGTTATTGCGCTGGATGACGGCATTGCAGGCGAGGATGGTGTTATTGCGCTGGACGACGGCATTGCAGGCGAGGATGGTGTTATTGCGCTGGATGACGGCATTGCAGGCGAGGGTGGTGTTATTGCGCTGGATGACGGCATTGCAGGCGAGGATGGACTTATTGCGCTGGATGACGGCATCGCAGGCGAGGATGGTGTTATTGCGCTGGACGACGGCATCGCAGGCGAGGATGGACTTATTGCGCTGGATGACGGCATTGCAGGCGAGGATGGTGTTATTGCGCTGGATGACGGCATTGCAGGCGAGGATGGACTTATTGCGCTGGATGACGGCATTGCAGGCGAGGATGGTGTTATTGCGCTGGATGACGGCATTGCAGGCGAGGATGGTGTTATTGCGCTGGATGACGGCATCGCAGGCGAGGATGGTGTTATTGCGCTGGATGACGGCATTGCAGGCGAGGATGGTGTTATTGCGCTGGACGACGGCATTGCAGGCGAGGATGGTGTTATTGCGCTGGATGACGGCATTGCAGGCGAGGGTGGTGTTATTGCGCTGGATGACGGCATTGCAGGCGAGGGTGGTGTTATTGCGCTGGATGACGGCATTGCAGGCGAGGATGGTGTTATTGCGCTGGACGACGGCATTGCAGGCGAGGATGGTGTTATTGCGCTGGATGACGGCATCGCAGGCGAGGATGGACTTATTGCGCTGGATGACGGCATCGCAGGCGAGGATGGACTTATTGCGCTAGATGACGGCATTGCAGGCGAGGATGGTGTTATTGCGCTGGATGACGGCATTGCAGAAGAGGATGGTGTTATTGCGCTAGACGACGGCATCGCAGGCGAGGATGGTGTTATTGCGCTGGATGACGGCATTGCAGGCGAAGACGGTGTTATTGCGCTGGATGACGGCATTGCAGGCGAGGATGGACTTATTGCGCTGGATGACGGCATTGCAGGCGAGGATGGTGTTATTGCGCTGGATGACGGCATTGCAGGCGAGGATGGTGTTATTGCGCTGGACGACGGCATCGCAGGCGAGGATGGACTTATTGCGCTGGATGACGGCATTGCAGGCGAGGATGGCGTTATTGCGCTAGACGACGGCATTGCAGGCGAGGATGGCGTTATTGCGCTAGACGACGGCATTGCAGGCGAGGATGGTGTTATTGCGCTGGACGACGGCATTGTAGACGACGATGAACTAATTGTACTGGACAACGGTGTCGTAGAAGGCGATGAGGTCATGGTGCTGGATGGTTGTGTGGTAGGTGGGCAGCTGGTTTCTCCATCAGAGAATACAAACCCTCCGATGACTCTGGCATTTTTCAGTCCACCGCAAGGGTTGTTATTCCCTGGTTTAAACTGGTTGTTTTTGTCTCCGGAAAGCTCCAGGGGCACTGTCAGTTCGTTTCGTCGATCAATAGACGCCTCACTGCCCATAAGTTTATTCCACTTCAGGGTAAGCTTTTGATTCCCGGACGTCGACAACGCTATCTTGAAGCCTTCTATGGTATTGTCTACAAGATTTATTACAGGTGGTTTTTTCCAGTGCGCACTGGTTTGTTGGGGGCCGTCAATACTGATTCCTATAGTGGCTGCTGAACTGGTTGCGACCATTTGGTTGTCTGCTATTGTGGCTTTAACATGCTCCGGAAGTGTTAAATCCAGAGCTTGAGAAAAGGTTCCGGTTAATTGGTTATTGTTGAATGCCAGAGCCCGGGCAGGCAGTTTTCCAGAGGTATCCTGAAAGTTGACGTTAATATCGACGGCTTTTTTCACTTCCCCGCTTAAGCAGGCGTATATCTCATTATCTGAAAAATCAACCACTGTTCTATTGTTAAATAAACTTGAGTCTACTTCTTGTGAGTCCTCAGTGAGGGATATCTGAACCGCAGGTTCGCTTAGTTGAAAGAACTGATTCCGGTAGACTGTCACCAGGTTGCCTGTCTCAGGAGTATTATTTGAATTCAGGCTAACCTCTCCTGCAAGGCTCCCGGTATGGAATCTATCAGATGGAAAATCGTAGCGATCGGACCACGTTTGTGAATTTGAGTAGCAGTATCTTATCCGCATATATCCTTTAAAACTATTAGTCTGGGTTGAAACTGTTGTTATACCAGTAACTAAAGTTCCAGCGCCGTTAAAGTAAATTAGCTCGCCCTTTTGGTGGGGGACACCTTTGGCTTTATAATCGTATCCTGGGCGGCATACTTGCTTGATGTCTATTATTCGCTTTAAACCAACATAGTAGCCTTTTGCCAGCGAAGCCGTGTGTTTGTAAACTGGAACTCCTATTAACTTCTGACCTGCTTGTAGTTGTACCTTATCCTCCGCATAAAACTCTTCTTGCCAGTCCTTGGGTAATATGGATTCCTGCCCTTCTCTTCCTGCCACTACATATTTTTTTGAAGCGCAGTTTTCTCCATCATGTATGGGTTCCGATTTTATGCCTGGCCCCACAAGAATAAAGGCGGTATTTTTAATGGCTTCCTGTGTTTTGTCAGCATTATATTGGCTTATTATTTCACCGAGATCAGTATCTTTACGTGGTGTTATAATGACGCAGCGATCGATAGTCTGAGGTGATTTTGCTTTGATCTGTTCAAGCGTCTCAACGATAGCATCGAACATTTTTGTCTTTGTTAGAAGGTGCGCGTCTTCAACTTTATTTGAGCAAAAACTGTACAGTTTGTTCTTGTCGCATACTGGTATGGCGTGAGAATAGGAGCTGATTATTAGAATGAAATGGAGCAGGTATTGATAATATTTCATAATGATTTTTCTATACGTCAATTGTTGCATAGTAATGATCTTTAATATTTTTATTCCGGAACGGAAGCACTGAATATGATCTGGCTTCTGTCAATGAACAATGTAAAGCCTTATTCAGTAACGATTTTCTGCACAGAAGTAACGTGGAAAGAACCAAATAAAAATAGTTATCATTTAGGTTTGCGTCAAATGATCGTTTCTTCCAATATGACCCTAAATAAGCCCTGTAAATTCCGGACGTTAAATGCTGACAGCCCCAAAGGTGGGAGCATGATACTTCTGGCAGGCTCCAGGTTCCCTTCTATCAGCGCTCCAACCCAGTATGCAGCCTCTACGGCTTTTTCAGAGTCAGGCGCACTGCCTGCCTGGTGGCAATCCGTGCAGTGTTAAAACAAATTTCGTCGTATATGGTCAAAAGGTTGCGGGCTGTCGGGCTGAAAATGGAGGAACCGGTTGGAGGAGACCAGTGTCGTCTTATTGCCGGGTTCGGATTTTGGAAAACTGATTGAGTCATTAATCGACAATCATCTCTTATACGTTCTGTCTCTTTGACAGGTCGAGACAGAACGCATTCCGCGTGTTATAGATCAGGATTTAATAGCTTTAGAGAATGTGATTCCTCAAGGGAGGACTGAGCTGACATCTTTCGTTTAACAAAACAGGCTATAGCACCTATACCTAATACGACAATGACGGTTACCGCTACTCCTATCCCTACTTCTTCCCCCGTCTTCAGCCGTCTTGAGCTTTCCTTTGACCTGTTGCCCGATGACTGATCATGGCTTGCAGAGGCTTCAGCTGAAGATACTGTTTTGCTGGTTACCCTGGTATAGGGTGAGCTTTTCATAAGGTTTGTCAGTGTGCTGGCCGTGGGGGCGGGTAAGGGGTTAAACCTTACAGGTGACAGTTTTTTTTCTTGCGAGCTGCTTCCATTGCGTTTAGAAGGTGAATGCCTGACGGCTGAGGTTGTTGTAACAACGGGGCTACTAATAAGGGAAACTGTGGAAATGAGTCTGGGGAGTGCTGTGGATTGAGAGATAGACGGTGATTTAGGCGGCGGTGTAGTAGACGACGGCATTGCAGAAGAGGATGGTGTTATTGCGCTGGATGACGGCATTGCAGAAGAGGATGGTGTTATTGCGCTGGACGACGGCATTGTAGACGACGATGAACTAATTGTACTGGACAACGGTGTCGTAGAAGGCGATGAGGTCATGGTGCTGGATGGTTGTGTGGTAGGTGGGCAGCTGGTTTCTCCATCAGAGAATACAAACCCTCCGATGACTCTGGCATTTTTCAGTCCACCGCAAGGATTGTTATTCCCTGGTTTAAACTGGTTGTTTTTGTCTCCGGAAAGCTCCAGGGGCACTGTCAGTTCGTTTCGTCGATCAATAGACGCCTCACTGCCCATAAGGTTATTCCACTTCAGGATAAGCTTTTGATTCCCGGACGGAGACAACGCTATCTTGAAGCCTTCTATGGTATTGTCTACAAGACTTATTACAGGTGGTTTTTTCCAGTGCGCACTGGTTTGTTGGGGGCCGTCAATACTGATTCCTATGGTGGCTGCTGAACTGGTTGCGACCATTTGGTTGTCTGCTATTGTGGCTTTAACATGCTCCGGAAGTGTTAAATCCAGAGCTTGAGAAAAGGTTCCGGTTAATTGGTTATTGTTGAATGCCAGAGCCCGGGCAGGCAGTTTTCCAGAGGTATCCTGAAAGTTGACGTTAATATCGACGGCTTTTTTCACTTCCCCGCTTAAGCAGGCGTATATCTCATTATCTGAAAAATCAACCACTGTTCTATTGTTAAATAAACTTGAGTCTACTTCTTGTGAGTCCTCAGTGAGGGATATCTGAACCGCAGGTTCCCTTAGTTGAAAGAACTGATTCCGGTAGACTGTCACCAGGTTGCCTGTCTCAGGAGTATTATTTGAATTCAGGCTAACCTCTCCTGCAAGGCTCCCGGTATGGAATCTATCAGATGGAAAATCGTAGCGATCGGACCACGTTTGTGAATTTGAGCGGTAGCAGTGTCTTAGCCGCATATATCCTTTAAAACTATTAGTCTGGGTTGAAACTGTTGTTATACCAGTAACTAAAGTTCCAGCGCCGTTAAAGTAAATCAGCTCGCCCTTTTGTTGGGGGACACCTTTGGCTCTATAATCGTATCCTAGGCGGCATACTTGCTTGATGTCTATTATTCGCTTTAAACCAACATAGTAGCCTTCTGCCAGCGAAGCCGTGTGTTTGTAAACTGGAACTCCTATTAACTTCTGACCTGCTTGTAGTTGTACCTTATCCTTCGCATAAAACTCTTCTTGCCAGTCCTTGGGTAATATGGATTCCTGCCCTTCTCCTCCTGCCACTACATAGTTTTTTGAAGCGCAGTTTTCTCCATCATGTATGGGTTCCGATTTTATGCCTGGCCCCACAAGAATAAAGGCGGTATTTTTAATGGCTTCCTGTGTTTTGTCAGCATTATATTGGCTTATTATTTCACTGAGATCAGTATCTTTACGTGGTGTTATAATGACGCAGCGGTCGATAGTCTGAGGTGATTTTGCTGTGATCTGTTCAAGCGTCTCAACGATAGCATCGACCATTTCGGCCTTTGTTAGAAGGTGCGCGTCTTCAACTTTATTTGAGCAAAAACTGTACAGTTTGTTTTTGTCGCATACTGGTATGGCGTGAGAATAGGAGCTGGTTATTAGAATGAAATAGAGCAGGTATTGAAAATATTTCATAATGATTTTTCTATACGTCAATTGTTGCATAGTAATGATCTTTAATATTTTTATTCCGGAACGGAAGCACTGAATATGATCAGGCTTCTGTCAATGAACAATGTAAAGCCTTATTCAGTAACGATTTTCTGCACAGAAGCAACGTGGAAAGAACCAAATAAAAATAGTTATCATTTAGGTTTGCGTCAAATGATCGTTTCTTCCAATATGACCCCAAATAAGCCCTGTAAATTCCGGACGTTAAATGATGACAGCCGCGAAAGCGGGAATACTGTTTTTGGAGGGTTACCATCTGCATGGGAATGGCGGTAAGCTTGTAAATTCTGGTTTGCTACTTCCCTTATTGCTGTTTGGAAAATTAATGATGAAGACATTTTTCAGGGCGGTTGCTGTGGGAGCCGCAATAACGCTGGCCGGGTGCCAGTCTGTTTCTACGACCTCATCCGGCACCATTGGTGTTCAGAGACAGCAGCAAATGGTGACCATGCTTTCTGAAAGAGAAGTGAATCAGATGGCTGCCGAGGCTTACCGTAAAGCGCTGGCAAAAGGAAAGAAGGACGGTACGCTTAACCAGAATCATAAACAGCTGAAACAACTGCGGGCGATTGCCGACCGGCTGGTGAAGCAGGTGGGGGTGTTTCGGATGGATGCCCTGCACTGGGACTGGGAAGTTAATCTGCTAACCAGTCAACAGCTGAACGCTTACTGTATGCCGGGAGGTAAGATTATGTTTTACACCGGCATTCTGGATGAATTAAAGCTGACTGATGATGAGATTGCCGCGATTATGGGGCATGAAATGGCTCATGCCCTGCGTGAACACGGTCGGGAAGCCATGTCCCATGCCTATGTGCAGCAACTGGGGTTCAGTGCGGCTGCCGCCTTGCTGGGAGCAGGCCGGAGCGTGATGCAGATGGCTGATGTCGTGGTGAATTACGGTATGACTCTGCCAAACAGCAGAACCAATGAAGTGGAGGCAGACCTGATTGGCCTGGAACTGATGGCAAGGGCTGGCTATGACCCCCATGCAGCGGTGACGCTCTGGGAAAAAATGTCAGGGGCGGGTGGCGGTAGCCCGCCCGAGTTTATGAGTACTCATCCCGCACACAACACGCGAATCTCTGGCTTACGTGTCAATATTCCCAAGGTGCAGCACCTGGGAGAGGAAGACTAATCGGCCTGAAGCTTACTTTAATGTTGCATAACTCAGTGTCCGTCGGGTTATACCTTTGCTATGATGCTCCAGACTTATTTCTATTAAAATACAGGCTGTTCTAATGGCATTTGAACTCGAAGACTTTCAGGAACAAATCAAAACTCACAACATTCTGCTTTATATGAAGGGCTCCCCTAAACTGCCTCAGTGCGGCTTTTCGTCCAAGGCTGTTCAGTTACTGATGGCCTGTGGTGAACAGTTTGCTTTTGTAGACGTTCTGGCAAACCCTGAAATTCGCGCTAACCTGCCAAAATACGCTAACTGGCCAACCTTCCCTCAGTTGTGGGTAGGTGGTGAACTGGTTGGCGGCTGTGACATTCTGATTGATATGTATAACAGTGGCGACCTGCAGAAACTGATTTCCGAGGCGGCTGGCAAAAGCGAATAATCTTTACAGACCGCTCCGGGGTTGGACTGTTTCGTTGATGCAGTCCAACCTGTTGAGTGGGGGGGCGGCAGGGTCACTCGCCAGCGCTTTGAGAAAGCAGATAGTTTTCCATGCCCAGTATTTTGATCTGGTGCAAGTGTACTTCCAGGTTATCCATGTGTTCCTCTTCAGCCGCCAGTATTTTTTCCAGCAGTTGCCTTGAACCAAAATCCCCAATTTTCTCACAGTACTTAATGCCGTCCTTTAAAACCGGTATGGCTTTCTTTTCCTGTTGCATGTCCGACTCAAGAATGCCCTGAACCGAATTAGAGAGAATGGGTTTGTCCAGATTTTTAAAGTCCGGCATCCCTTCCAGAAATAATATTCGTTCTATTAGCCAGTCGGCATGCCACATTTCTTCAATGGATTCTTTATAGACCTCTTTGCCCAGCTTTTTAACGCCCCAGTTTTTCAGCATGCTGGAATGCAGGTAATACTGGTTAATGGCTGTCAGTTCATTCATCAACGCCTTGTTAAGGTGTTCGATAACAGTTTGGTCACCAGTCATGATGGATATCCGTTAGAGGAAAAATAGAAAACGGTTGCCCGTACGCTTATCAAGTATGATGTGACATTGCCATCTGTCAAAAACTATTTTTCAATGCTATCTTGTTGAAAGATAACAATAATATTTATCATTTGTATTTGGTGTTTTGAATTAAGGCAGTAATTAATTCAGAGCTTAATTTAAAACGATTTTAAAGTTTACCAGCCACGAGTCTTACCTGATCGTGATCTCCATGCTCCAGTGCAGGATAATGAAGTGCCGGGCCTGTTGTGACCAGATCAATACTGAAACCCGCATCAGAAAAAGCATGAGCCAGCTGGTCGGGATTAAAAAAATTGAAATAGCTTCTGGGCATTATTGAGTAGGCTAAGTCTCTTAATTCTCTGGCTTTAGGATCAGGTTCGTAATGATCCAACGCCTGGTCAATGAGACTGAGAATATCATCAACAGGGTCAAGGCGGTCAGGGTGTTTTTTCCGCTGTGCGACTTTTATTCCTTTCAGGTTAACTTTTTTAAACATTTGGGAGTCTTCACAGCCACAGGTTAATACAACCTTCCCGCCGGGAATTAATAAACGTCGAAGTTGTTGTATTGCAGCAAGGGTCTCTTCGTGGTTTAGAAAGTGGAAGACTTCCGAGCAGAGTACGCCTGAAAAATAATGGTCAGGCAGGGGCATGTTGTCAGGTAGTTTAGCCAGGTGAAAGCTGAGCAGTTCGGCTTTGTCATGATGCGCCTGCTGAAGCAATTGCAGGCTGCCCTCGTCAATCTCGGTGGCATAGACTCTGGCACCATTGTTAATGGCTACCAGGCTGTTGTGACAGTTGCCACAACCAATATCCAGCAAGGGGTTGCTATGGTTCCAACTGCCCAGCCAGTGGTCAATCAGCGGGTTGGTAACGGAGAATGCCACACCTGCCCGGTGTGCCATTTTGTGGTAGAGCTTTTCTGGCTGTGACATAGCCTTGCCCTGTATTTGCCTTTCAGGAACAGAAGTATAGGTGCATTTTTGTGGTTGCCGGGTAAATAATCCCTATGTCCGGCATGAGTTGTGTCAATGGATGGTAGGGTTTGTGGTTATTTTTACTGTGCGAGTAGGCAGGAATACTCATGCCGTGTATGATTGGCAACGGCTTCAGAGCATTGAGGCTCTGTATCAGCCAACGCAGACGTATCAGCCAACGCAGACGTATCAGCCAACGCAGACGTATCAGCCAAGGCGGACGTATCAGCTAATGCGGACAGGTTGAATCTGCGTGTTGTTGAACATTATTAACTAACCGGAGATGAATAAATGGGCGTACTGGTAGGCAAGAAGGCTCCTGATTTTACCGTTCCAGCGGTTCTGGGTGATGGTACTATCGTTGATGAATTTTCCCTCTCGGAAGCCATTCGTGGAAAATACGGTATTCTGTTCTTCTACCCGCTGGACTTTACTTTCGTTTGTCCATCGGAGCTGATTGCCCTGGATCATCGTATAGACGCATTCAAAGAACGTAAAGTTGAAGTGATTGGTGTTTCTATCGACTCTCACTTTACTCACAACGCCTGGCGCAATACGCCTGTTAACGAAGGCGGTATTGGTCCGGTGAAGTATACCCTGGCTGCGGATATGACTCATCAGATCTGCAAGGACTACGATGTTGAGTCCGAAGGCGGTGTGGCTTTCCGTGGTGCTTTCCTGATTGACGACAAAGGTGTTGTACGTTCTCAGATCATTAATGACCTGCCACTGGGTCGTAATATGGACGAACTGATCCGCCTGGTTGATGCACTTCAGTTCCATGAAGAGCACGGTGAAGTGTGCCCCGCTGGCTGGAATAAGGGCGACAAGGGGATGAACGCTTCACCTGACGGCGTAGCCAGCTATCTGTCTGAAAGCGCGGAAGAATTGTAAATTTTTTGAATCCAGCCTAATAAGCTTTCTTTAAGAACGTAAAGGCGTTGCCATCAGTCGGTAGCGCCTTATTTTTTTAAATAATATTTTTTAATTTAATTCATTGTGTTCAATGAGCCTATTTTGTGCCTGTTTTATCGTTGACATCTATCAATAAGCGCTGATTTTTTTTCTTTAGGATGAATGCCGCATAATTGATAATTAGTGGTCGAATTCTAATGAGTACACAAACCAATCAGCATCTTCACGCTGCGTCCCGAGAGTCCTTACCCGATAAACTGATGAACCTTGAAGTGTTCGGGATGTCCATTCACCTGTTTGCCGTAGCTGCTACGGTCATTCTTGTGGCGCATGCTTTTGATGTCCTGCCTGGCGGGTTGGCCGGCGGCCTGTCAATCAGTTTTGTCATCGGGGCCGTGTTTGGGGAGATTGGCAAGCGGCTTCCTTTCTGGAACCGCTACATTGGTGGCGCCCCGGTATTGATTTTTCTGGGTACGGCCTGGCTTGTGTACGCTGGCCTGATGTCAGAGCGCGAAGTGGCGGTGATTACGGACTTCATCAAAAACTATAAGTTTATTGACCTGTTCATTGCCGTATTGATTACGGGCAGTATTTTGTCGGTAAACCGCGTTTTGCTCCGTCGTTCTCTGATTGGGTATATTCCTTCCATTTTGTTTGCCGTTACCGGTGCTGCCGTTCTGGGGATTGCCTGCGGAATGATGTTCGGCATTTCACCCAGTGAAACTATTATGCTGTATGTCCTGCCCATTATGGGGGGAGGCAATGGTGCTGGCGCTGTTCCGCTGGCAGAGATTTATCAGCAGGCCACCGGAAATTCTGCCGAAGCTTACTACTCCGTAGCGATTTCCATTCTGACAATTGCCAATATCATTGCTATTGCTGCTGCTTCCATTCTGGACCGTCTGGGTAAAAAGTACTCAAACCTGACCGGTGAGGGCGAGCTGGTTCGCAAGGGTAAGTTCAAGATTCCTGAAGACGACAAGCCTAGTCGTAAAATTACCCCAAGGGATCTCGCTGTTGGTTTGCTGCTGGCTTGTACGGCTTATACCCTTGGTCATATCCTGTCCCAAATAGTACCGTCTTTGGCGGGTGTCAGTATTCACCGGTACGCTTACATGGTTATCGTTGTGGCGGTGATGAATATGTCTGGCATTGTTCCTGTGGAACTGAAAATCGGTGCCCAGAAAATGTCCCAGTTTTTCAGTAAGCAGATGCTTTGGGTTCTGATGGTGGGTGTGGGTGTTGCTTATACCGATCTTGGCGAAATCATTGCGGCGATTTCCCTGACCAACATTATCATGGCAACCATGATTGTACTGGGTGCTGTTATCGGAGGTGCATTGGGCGGGCGAGTGGCTGGTTTCTATGAGATTGAAACCGCTATTACCGCCGGTTTGTGTATGGCTAACCGTGGTGGCTCCGGCGACCTGGAAGTGATGGCCGCAGCCAAACGAATGCACCTGATCTCCTATGCCCAGATTTCATCACGTCTCGGCGGCGGAATTGTTCTTGTTATTGCTTCTATCGCCTTTGGTATTCTGGCCTGATCGGCAGAAGCCGTGCCGTTCTGCCTGACTTTTTCTGCCCTGTCACCACTCCCCTTGCCGGGCTCTGGTGACGGGGCAGAGCTGTTATTGCCTCCGGGCTTTTTTATACAGCCTTTCCGGCCTTCCTACCTGACCATGAGAAACCGCTACTGTCGCCATACCAACACTGACAGAATATTCGAGATAGCGACGGGCAGTGGTTCGACTGACACCAATCAACTGACTTAGCTGGGTCGCTGAGAACGTCTCACTGTTGTCCAGCGCCTGTCGAACCTTCTCCAGTGAGATAGGGTCAATACCTTTGGGGTACTCCTTACCCGTGTTGCTGTGGGAGGTATGGCCAAACAGATTATCAATCGCATTCTGGGTCAGGGTTGTCTCACCCTTGGCAAGCTTGAAATCAAGATATCGCTGCAAAGACTCCTGCAGGCGGCTGTAGGCGATGGGCTTGATAACGTAATCAAAGACGCCATTGCGCATAGCTGCCTGAATGGTTTCTACGTCCCGCGCGGCGGTGATGAGAATGATGTCGGGTTTTTCGTCCTTACTGCCCAGCTCTTTGACCAGGTCAATGCCAAGGCCATCGGGCAGGTAGTTATCCAGCAGAACCAGATCAGGCTTCAATATGTTAATCATATTTCTGGCCTCCTCTGTATTGGATGCAATCCCCACCTCTTTAAAGCGGAACATCTGTTCTACACAAAAACTGTTCAGCCGCGCAATATTCAGGTCATCTTCAACGATAAGAGTGTTAATACGTTCCATAGAAAAACTTTATTAGTAAGAAACTGTAGGTTCAGAGCCATTCCGACAACGGGTTGGATGCCCCGGAATAACGGCAGTGACAATGACCCCTGATGGCTGTGCCGGTTCAAACAGTAAGTGACCATTGGCCTGATTGATAATGCTGTTGACAAGGAACAGCCCGACACCATGGTTTACTCCCTTTTTGGACGTCACGCCTTTGCGGATAATGTCAGGGATTTTATCATCCGGTATGCCCGGGCCGTTATCCTCGACCTCTATAACAAGATCGTCACCTACATCCGTAATAAGAAGCGTTACCTGTCTTTCTCCGGTGATATGGCGTTGTACTGCCTCGAAAGCATTACTGAGTAAATTACCCACAATGGCAATTACCTGTTCCTCGGTCGTCGTCTCTGGTAGCTTATTAAGACAACAGCCGTCGTCCATAATAAACTCTATTCCCAGCTCCTGGGCCTGATGGTACTTGCCCATCAGCAACCCCCGAAGTTTAGGGAAAAAGATGTTCTGATTCATAAAATCAATGGTTTGCTGGTGTGAACGACTCTGGCTTTCTATATAGGAAAGTGCCCGGTCATAATCTTGCATATAAATCATGCCGCCAATGACAGAGAGCTTGTTGGCGTACTCGTGAGCCTGCACTCTGAGGGTTTCTACATATTGCCTGACCTGTGACAGCTGCTGGGTCAGTAATTCAATATCTTCCTGTTTGCGGAAGCTGATCACCGTTCCGTAAGGAGTGCCGGGGGTTCCGTAGCGTGTGGCGTTGCAAATGAGCATGGTATCGTCGACGGTAATATGCAGGTCTTTTTCCTGACAGAGTTCTTCCTGTTGTACCAGCGCCATGAATTGCGGGAACTCACGGATATTCCTCCCCCGCAGCGGGGTTTCACCCTGGGACAGGGCTTCCCGGGCCGATGGGTTGGCAGCAGTAATAATACCTTTGTCGTCTACAGCCACAAAGCCTTCATAGAGTGACCGCATGATTGCGGTACGTTCCTGCAGCTGTCTTGCAATACTCTCGGGCTCCATGCCCAGAAGCTGCTTTTTCAGATAGCATGAGAGAACAAACGCGATAAAGAGCGCCAGTAGCACAATAAAGAAAGTCAGGTAAATAACAGGGGCAGCATCTGAGGCAATACGACTGTCGATCTGGCTCACCATATACCCCACCGAGACAATGCCCACCAGACGACCCTGTTCATCCATCACCGGGGCTTTCCCCCGGACCGAAAGCCCCATACTGCCGGTACTGATCGAGCTATAGGGTTGTCCAAGGCGTAACTGTTCCCAGTTATTGTCACCGCCTGTCATGGTCAGGCCAACTTTATCAGGGCTTGGGTGAAAGTATCGTACACTGTGTAAATCACCAACAACAATAAAAGCGGTGTCTGAAGAGCGTTGAACGTCACGCATCAGGTCTTGAATTAACTCCGGAGATTGTTCCTGAAGCGCCCTCTTGATCAGGGGAATACGGGCTATTATTTTTGCCTGACTCAATGCCTTATGGCTGACCTGTTCTGCAATGATGTCGTCTATCAGAGACGAGGCTCCCTGACTGACCGTGACAATTTCAAACAGACTGGTTAACAGAAGGATAAGAAAGATACGGTACTGAAACTTTGAGCCCGAAAACCAGTTCAGTATGGGTTTAATCTTGTCAAACAAGGCCGTTCACGTTTTATAAGAGTTCATGGTATCGGTGATCATATAGTGCTTATGCTGAGCAAACCATGAGATCGGTCAATATTTGCTCAACGGGCTGCTGGCAACTGCTTCAGTCGCAGAGGGTGATTCGGTGAACGAACTGGAATCATTGGTTATGCGGGCTCTTTTCCACTTAAGGGTTGAAGGCTAAAATGTACCGAAAAAATCATATTCTCAGCATAAGTAGCGACTTTATTATGCTGATCTCATGCTTAAAATGCAGATTCTCGACTCTTTTTTAAGCCAAAATCAGGTTTTTATCGGAACGTTCATGCCATAAGTATACTTTCAACCTTTAAGGGGCGCAGCATTCAATGTCTTACCGGGCTTTTGGCGGTTGGCTATTAGCTGCTCAGACAGCCAACCACCAAAAGCTAATAGCCAACAGCGGTATATTCTAACCTTCCGTTCCCCTAAGGGGCGCAGCATTCAATAACTTACCGGGCTGTTGGCTTTTGGCTATTAGCTGCTCATACAGCCAACCGCCAAAAGCCAAAAGCCAACAGCCAACAGCCAACAGCCAACAGCCAACAGCGGTATATTATGTTCTGCTGCTTCCCTAAGTGGAAAAGAGCCGGTTATGCGTCTTTCATGCTGCGCAAATACAGAACCAGCTCATGAACATTTGTACACGAATCTGAGTCATCCGATCTGTTTGCAGATTCAAATATCCTTTTTGAATTCGCAATAGCTGAGCTCAGCGTATTTTCGTCGATTGATTTTTGATATAAGCCTTTCTGAGTTTTCCTGTAGTCCGGTATAAATTGTCTCAGATCATCAATCGCCTGATCCCCAACACTTTTTCCTTGAATAGGAGCGTATGGTTTTGTTGTTGGGTTATAGTGAAGTAAAAACCAATACTCAAAAGATGGATTTGATGTTATTGCTTTGAATTTAACCTGATCGCTCAAGCCTTCTGCAGCAAGCTCCTGGTTTATAGTTTCCACAAGCTTTACTGCTTTATGAAAGGTGGAATGTCTGTCTCTATCAAAAACACAAAAAACTTTGTTATAGCTATCTCCTGATGATAACTCCTTAAGATATAAGGCATGTGCATGATTCACTACGCTCATAGGGCTAGAACCACAAGTACCATCAATTTCGATATTGGCTGAATCAAGCTCATGAATGAGCCTGACTTCTTCAAAGTAAACAGGCTCTGTCTTCTGACCTTCACAAACAATCAAAACTTTATCATAAGGCTGTCTCCTGGCCTTTTTTCTCTTGTTGTCTGTTGACTTTCTCGCCTTTCTTTTGTGAAACAAATCTTCACTGCCCATCATTAGGGGCGCAGCATTCAATAACTTACCGGGCTTTTGGCTGTTGGCTTTTGGCTATTAGCTGCTCATACAGCCAACCGCCAAAAGCCAACAGCGGTATATTATGTTCTGCTGCTTCCCTTAGAACCCAGAAACTCAAAATTACTAACAAGTGGCAGTGCGCCATAGCGGCCAGATAAGTATGCTTTTTCGAGGTTGTCCACACCTTTTCTCGGACTGAAGTCGGTTAGAGGGTAAATATCTGTTGATTGATCCTTATCTTTGCTACAAAACCAAATTTGATCTCTTCTGAATACACGCTGGTCCAGAACTGAGGTTTCATGTGTGGTAAATACAAGCTGGGCATTATTTTGGTTAGTATTTTTATCATTGAATAACTTGATTAGAAACTTAACCATATTAGGATGCAGGCTATCGTGTAATTCATCAATGAATAAGACCCTGCCATTTTTCAGACTGTCAATCCAGGGCCCAGCAAAAGCAAATAGTTTTCTGGTGCCATCGGATTCTTCACTTAAGTCAAATAATACATCTTCACCTGCAGAATTTTTATGGATGGTTTTAATATCAATAATCTCTTTATCCTTAAGGTCTTTCAGGATTTTATCTTTAAATTCTTCTGACATAGCATCAGGAAGAGAATTCTTATCAATCCTCTTTAACTCTAAGTGAATGTCACTAATATCAAGATCAGCTGATTTTAAAAAACTTAAGACTTCATTCTTTGTTTTACTTTCACTGCATAGTTGTGCAGTATAACCTGGTTCCCAGCCACCAATGTTTGTAACTTTTAGGGTGTTATCAAACCAGTCAAAGACTGGTTTTAGCTGTTCGCTATTCAACATAACAGCAGTAGACAAGAAAAGTGAATTAGATTTTGTAGCCTCTCTCCAAAGCTGTTTTTTACCTAGAAAGTGTGATGAAAAATCCCAGGCATACTGTTGTGTTTCTTCATCATATGCTCTGATAAACCAACGTTGAGCTCTGCCTTTTGGAGAGGCAAAAAGCCATTCTTCTTTAATTTGACTCTCAGTTAAGGAAAAACCGTATTGGTATTTGACACCTTCGGCAATAAAAACGATTTCAAACTCTGTTGGCTCTTTAATGGAATCATTTGCTAAGCGAAAAGGAACAACAGGAAGCTTGTCGCCTCTTTGGGATTCTTTTGCAGATTCTTTCACGATCATCTGCATTGTGCCTAGAGCTGAGATGAAATTTGACTTTCCAGCCGCATTCGCCCCATAAATTGCTGCTGACCTTAACAGACACAGGTTGTTTGGAGCGTTAAGCTCAAAAGCATTATCAGATAACTCTTCACCAGTCATCTTTGTCAGGTTGAGAGATTGGCGTTGTTTGATTGATTTGTAGTTCTCTACGAACAGTTCAACAATCATAGCTTTTCCAATGTAATGTTCAATGACTGTATCATAGGCTAAAAATACAGTCATATCATTATTTAGCATGATTATTTGAAGATATTTTGCAAAATTCAGCCTTAAATTTATCTTTCGGATTAATTTTGGGTACTGGGTGCATAACCTTAAGTTCAACGCCTACCGTTAGGCGCTCCGTTGGAGCGCCTTGGTTACACCTGGCACAGGCATGAACTTATGGACTGAAAGTCGACAAAGCATCTTGCATCACTGAAGAACATAAATCCTTCAGGCTTCAAACAGAGGAATACTGACCGTTTCAAGCCTGTGCATCAGCCACGTCAGGGCCAGAAGGTCGGCACTGCCACCAGGGCTCAGGTTTCTGGCGATCATATCCCGGTCAAACGCGTGCAAGCTGGTCAAGCCATTGTCTGTCAACACGCCCCCTTCTTTCAGCAAAGAGCGAGCCCGGTTCTGAGTGTATTTCAAAGCCAGCATTCCCCCACGGGAAACGATATTGGTGTCGTTGTTGTGGGCCATCAGGTGCAGTAGGGTCTGTAGCAGTGCAATATTTTGAGGGCCGTTTTTTAGCAGAGAAGTTAGTACCGGCAGGGCGTGCTGTCGAACGGTTGCAAAGCCGGACTCCACTTCTCCCCGGATGCCGGTAAGCCCGAACTGTTGGAACAAACGTTCACCGGCAGTCCGGGGTTTCAGGACAGACGACAGTTCTCTTTCAACCAGCCCCGTTGTCATTGCGGCGACCTGACCACAGAGTTTTTCACTGTTCAGCCCTTCTTTCCCTTCCAGTGTCAGCTGTCGACCCGCTGCTGCAAGGACGATAGCCATGGAAAAAATCATGCCCTTGTGGGTGTTAACCCCGTTTGTGGCACTAAACATGGCCTGCTCACAGGCGATACCCTGAGGTCTGATACTGGCAAGCACTGTTTCTGCCGGTGCATGGGCAGTTTTCATTCCAGCCGACACAAAATGATTAAGCCATGGCTGAATAGCCCCGGCGCTGTCAATAAACGTTGAGAGGTTCATATCCTTATGTGAACCACTATTGGCCTGGTCAACCAGCCCGGGTTTTGGCGTGGTCAATACTTCCAGCAGCATCGCTTCATGGGCTAGTCCGGCAATAAACTGCACCGGGTCAGATAGGTCAGAACAGTAGTTTTCTGAAGGTTTTTCAAGAAGGGATTCGATCATGAGAGGCTACTTGGAAAGCTCGCCTTTCCTGAATTTTCCAGGAAAGGCGAGACAGTTAATTATTCGTCAACAGTCGTTTGTTGTGACATAACCAACTCATGGATATGCGTACGCAGCTGCTGAATATCATGCTGTTGTGAACGGGCACAGATAACCGCATCAAGATGACACAGAAGGCATTTACGCACCGGGGCTCCAAATTCTTTCCGGGAAAGAATTCGTCCGTCCCGGTCAAGGACATCAAGATCAAACAGTCTCCCCAGCGGGTGTTCATTTTCCAGTTCGATCATTGCTTGCTTGACCACTGTCGTATCCGGCTGTGCCAAAGCCATCAGTGCCAATGGCCCTGTGGCTTTTCGCTCCGTCAGGGTATCCAGGCACTGCCAGTCTTTTTTGCCCAACAGCGTCTGCACTGCTTTCAGCCCCTGCTCAAAGGCAACCCGGCTGGCATAACAGTCTTTCACGTCACCGGGCATATTGATGGTGAAGGAGATCAGAGAGCCGCCGTGCTGCTTTAACATTCGCTGTTGCTGCTCACGCCGCCAGTCCCGTGCCTGAAGCATATCCTGAAGTGTTACCCTGCTCATGGTCACTGGCCGCACACTCAGGAAGCCACCTGACGAACCACGTCGATAATGGTGCCGTCACGGTATTGAACCAGGGCGACAACCCGGTCGTTATAGTCGATAGGCTGAGGCTTGCCGGTAATGCTGATGGCTCGCTCGTGCAGGTACTCAATGCTGACCACGGGTAAGCCTGCCGCCAGCAGTCGCTCCTGTAATTCTTTTCGGGCCGGATTCACGGCAATGCCCTGGTCTGTGACCAGCACATCGACGGTAGAACCGGGTGTCACCACGGTGTTAACGGCATCCACCACACAGGGGATGCGCCCACGCACCAGTGGCATCACCAGAATGGTGACATTGGCTCCCGCCGCTGTATCGCAATGCCCGCCGGAAGCTCCCCGGAGCACACCGTCGGAGCCGGTCATAACATTAACATTGAAGTCGGTATCTACTTCCAGGGCGCTCAGCACCACAAAGTCCAGCATATTCACGGAGCAGCTTCCGGTGTGCAGGCTGGCGTATTGGGAGGCGGAAATTTCCAGATGATCCGGGTTGCGGGCAATGGACTCCACCGCGCCACCGTCAAAAGACTGGGTATCCATCAGCTTGGGGAAATAACCTTCCTCATGAAGCTGAACCAGTGGGGTGGTGATGCCACCCAGCGCCACGCCGCCTTTAACGTTATGGCGATCCATAATGTCTTTCAGGAAACGGGCGACAGCCAGTGATGAGCCACCGGAACCGGTCTGGAATGAAAAGCCGTCCTTGAAAAAGCCGGAGTGTTCAATGACCTGGGCAGTCTGTCGGGCAATAAGCAATTCCTGAGGGTTTTTGGTCATCCGCACCGCGCCCTGACTGATTTTGGATGAATCGCCAATTTCATCCAGAACCACAATGCTGTTCACGTGATCCTGGGGAATGCTGTTGGGGATGTTTGGAAAACCCGTGATCTGCTCGGTCAGCAGAATGGTGTGAGTGGCGTGGGCGGAATCCACCTTGGCGTAGCCGAGGGAACCGCAGCGGGTCTTGCCACTCTGGCCGTTGGCGTTGCCAAAAATATCGGATGTTGACGCACCAAGAAAAGCCACGTCAATGGTCAGCTCACCGGACTCAATCATTCGCGCCCGGCCACCGTGGGAGTGGATGATGACCGGTTCTTCCATCCCGCCTTCAGAGATGAACTGACCAATCTCACCACGCATGCCGGAGGTGTATATTTTGCTAATGACACCGTTTTTTATATGCTCAATAACCGGCGAATGGTGATCAAGCAAAGAACTCGGCGCAATGGTCAGGTCTTTTATGCCCATATCGGCAATGATTGCCATGACCTTGTTAAGCACCTTGTCACCGCCACGGAAATGGTGGTGGAAGGAGATGGTCATCCCATCCTTAAGGCCGCTGTTAATGATCGCCTGTTCCAGGGAATCAACAATCTTGCCATTGCGGTTATGGGACGGAATGCCACTTTCACGGGGCAGGTAGGGGGTTTTCTGGAAAGGCCCGCCAAACAGCTCAACGCCTGATACCGGTATTTCACGGCCAATAGAATTCTTGTTCATATCCCTTACAGCTCCACTTTCATTCCACAGGCTCTGGCTAATGCGATCGTGCGCTCGGCACGAGTAATAATGGGGCCGTCTACCATCTTCCCATTCAGCGAGACCACACCAATGCCTCTGTTTGCCGCTTCGGTAGCTGCTTCAACAATGGTAATGGCGTGGTCGACTTCGTCTTCTGTTGGTGCGTAGACACCGTGAAGCAGATCGATCTGGCGTGGGTTGACCAGGCTCTTGCCGTCAAAGCCCATCTGTTTCGCCAGCCGGGCCTGGGTAATAAAGCCTTCTTCATCATTCACGTCTGAGTGCACCGCATCGTAACAGGCAATGCCGGCGGCACGCGCCGCCACAACAATACGGCTGCGGGCAAGAAACAGTTCTTCGCCAGAAGCTGAGCGGGTGGTTTTCAGATCGGTGACATAGTCTTCCGCAGCCAGGGCAATGCCCATCAGGCGGGGACAGCATTTCGCTATTTCAAAAACATTGGCGATGCCCGCTGCCGACTCAATGGCGGCCATCAGTTTCGTGCTGCCAACGACACGGCCACAGGACTGTTCTATCTCGGTAATCAGCCGGTCGCCCTCAAGTACCTGCTCGACGGTGGACACCATCGGCAAACGGACAACGTCAACACCGGCACGAACCACCGCTTCAATATCTTTATGACCGTAGGGCGTGTAGAGAGGGTTAACGCGAACCGTTGTTTCAATGTCTTTATAAAGCGGGTTCTGAAGGGCATGGAACACCATCAGGCGGGTGGTGTCTTTCTCCCGAAGTGCAACAGAGTCTTCCAGATCGAACATAATGGTATCTGGTTTGTAGATATGCGCTGTTGCCAGCATGGCGGCATTATGCCCGGGAACAAACAGCATGCTTCTGCGCAGTTGCATGGATTCACTCATTACAGACGACTCCAGTCAATAGTTTCTTCACCGGTGGAGCGTAGCACGGCTGCCTGAATACGGGCTCGTATAACGCCATCAAGAGCGCCTTTGTCCTGCAGTGTCAGTCGGGCAGACGTGACCCCCATTTTTTCCAGAGCGTCCAGTGCGGTTTTGCGAATAGCCTGACCAAACTGTTTCTCTACAGAACTCTCAAGGTCTATAAAAAGACCACCCTCACTACTCGGTTCAATTTGAACCAGCAGGTCACTGGATTCCAGTGACCCTGCAAATGCAGACTCTGTAATTTTCACTGTGTGACAACCTGCTATGATAGGTTTCAAAAAAATAGGTGCATCCTGCCGTACAGGACTCATGAAATCAATGCCAACCCTATTGAAATGAAGCCGGGTCTTTTTTGATACACATCATTGGTGCTGCCTGGCAAAAAAAAACTTATGATCAGAATGAACACAATCAGTCTTCAGTTCATCGTGTAAAACGGGTTCGCCGGGTACTCTTTATTAGTGTGCCCTTTATTAGTGTGCCCTTTATTAGTGTGCCCTTTATTAGTGTGCCCTTTATTAGTGTGCCCTTTATTAGTGTGCCCTTTATTAGTGTGCCCTTTATTAGTGTGCCCTTTATTAGTGTGCCCTTTATTAGTGTGCTCTTTGTTGATGTGCTCTTTGTTGATGTAACTGAGGGTGGAGGCCGGAACCAATGCTGACAGTTTATCCAGCTCACCTGAACCGATCAGCTCCCTGACCCTGGAGGCGGAGACGGCATGCCCTGACTGCTCGTGTCGTCTAACTTCCTTCACTTCAATGACCGGGCAGGGCATGGCGCTATCATCAAACACTTCTTTCATAACGCGGTTGTAATGGCTGGTGACTGTGCAGAAAGGTTCACTGCCTACGTAGCGTCGGTTGATGCCCAGTGCCGGGGCAATGTGGTTTCTGAACAGGGTCAAGTCCAGCCGGGCGTGGGCGTCCTCGACGATCTGTTTGTCCTTAATAAAGTAAGTGGGGAAGGTCGCTTTGGAAATAATGTAATCGCTGCCTTCGTGAACGGTAACGTTGTCCAGATGTTCAAGACCGTCAAGTATTAAACGCAGTCTCACATCGTAAGCAAATTCTGACGCATCTTCCTTTACCACAAACAGGTGAACCCAGTCGTTTTCCTGACAGGCTTTTTCCACAAGGTAGCGATGACCCAGTGTAAACGGGTTGGCGTTCATGACGATACCAGCGATATTGGCACCCGTTTTCCGGTATTGCTCAAGTTCCTTTATATAGGTAGCCAGACGACTGCTGCTGTTTTCCAGTAACGTCACGGTTTCGGGAACTTCCGCCAGAGTTGAGAAACCCGCACCGCTGAAAATAGGGCGATATTGGGGTTTGGTATAAACATACAGTTTTCTGCGGCCCATGCTGTAAGCGTGATTAACCAGTTCGGATACCAGTTTCAAAGCAATGCCCTCACCCGTCACCTTACAGGATACTGCGACACACTTTATTATATTGCCCGCGATGGAGCCGGTTCCAATCAGGGTTTTGCCACGGAACAGGCCAATGGTCAGTTCAACATCCGCTTCAAGGGTTAACCCCCTGATCTTCAGGAACTCCTCAACCTGTGTTTTTTTCCGGGCAGTAATGATTTCGATACGATCCTGTTCAAACAGCATTTGACTCACTCTTTCTGGCCTTTGCCCAAGGAGTCATGACGGAGGTTTGTCAAAGCCCTTGGATGATTGCCGGGCATAGTGGTTGAGTTTGATGAGTAAGGCATTGATTCAGGGCAATAATGAAAAGCTCTCTGCGTGAACAAAACGGACAAAATAACCTAAAAGCAGTCACGCTGACTCTGGAGCCTGACTGCGGCATCGGAGTATGGAAACCTTACCGGTTGGTGGTGCAGGGTTCTGATATATCCCTTTGTTATCTCAAAAAAAATTTTTGAGCTTTTTTTGCACATTGTTTCCGATAAAGGGTTGACTCAGCCGGAAATCTCATTAATATTCGCTGCCGTCAGGTGATGGCGACAACGCATCACCAAACGCGATTCCCCGATAGCTCAGTTGGTAGAGCAGTAGACTGTTAATCTATTGGTCGCTGGTTCGAGTCCAGCTCGGGGAGCCACTACTTGCGGGTTAGATTTTAACCGGTTAAGGTTTGGCGGGGTTTGTCAGGTTGCGTATCTGATAAGCGGCATGGGTCGTTAGCTCAGTTGGTAGAGCAGTTGGCTTTTAACCAATTGGTCGTAGGTTCGAATCCTACACGACCCACCACTTACTTCTTTGCGTTTATGTGTTATATTATCTGGCTTTGTTCCCCGATAGCTCAGTTGGTAGAGCAGTAGACTGTTAATCTATTGGTCGCTGGTTCGAGTCCAGCTCGGGGAGCCATTTTTTGAATGATCAGCTTGTGTAGCTGGTTGTTTGTGGGTCGTTAGCTCAGTTGGTAGAGCAGTTGGCTTTTAACCAATTGGTCGTAGGTTCGAATCCTACACGACCCACCATATTTTCTTTGAAAGCTTCCCGCAGGCTTTTGAGGATCAGGATTGTTCCCCGATAGCTCAGTTGGTAGAGCAGTAGACTGTTAATCTATTGGTCGCTGGTTCGAGTCCAGCTCGGGGAGCCATTTTTTTAAATGATCAGCTTGCGTGGCTGGTTATTTGTGGGTCGTTAGCTCAGTTGGTAGAGCAGTTGGCTTTTAACCAATTGGTCGTAGGTTCGAATCCTACACGACCCACCATTTTTTTATACATAAACTTTATTTCTCAGAGAGAGATAAAGAACAATTTGAAGTTAACAGTCTGCGTGACTGATAACTTGTGGGTCGTTAGCTCAGTTGGTAGAGCAGTTGGCTTTTAACCAATTGGTCGTAGGTTCGAATCCTACACGACCCACCACTTTTCAAGCCATCCTGGTTCGTCAGGGTGGCTTTTTTTGTTGCTGAAGATATAGACCAGTCTCACAGCTCATAAGGGGTTTAACAGACCTTGCGGAATTCTCCATCCATAGCGGCATTGCGCAGCTTTGCCGTTTGGATGGAGATGGATAGCAAGCAGTCTGAAAGACTGCCTGTAAGTGCTATCATAGGTCGCTATGAGAGCATTCAAGTACAGAATCTATCCCAACGTTGAACCTAAATTCAGCAGTTGAACGCCACTGAGCCATGCCATTAGGAATAGCTTCTCACGGTTCTGAGCAGCGTTTTTTTAAGTCATTAGCCCGATCGAATTAATGGTTGCATCGTAATAACCTGCCCTTTTTTCAAAAATTTTGAGACCGCTTTCGTTAAAATACGACACCATGCGTTAATTGGATTCAACTGCGGTGCGATACTTTTGATTGAATCAAAAAAATCACACAGTTCACTTTGTAATTTCGCAATTTTATACATCCATCGATGCTGGCTTGTCAGCTTTATTTTCTTTTGGTTGCCAGAGTGGGTCAGCTTGCCAATTGAACTCATTAATAAGGGACGGCTGGTAATTGATTCTTTATGGGAGTCCGGATTACTCAATCGAACGTATAGCGTCCACCAGTTGTAAACCAAGGCAACCATTCGGGCCAGCATTCGACATCTTGCCATATCTTTTGTTACATAACCGCCCCAGCCCCATTGGTTTTTGATTTCATCAAAGTTATTTTCACAGTCAGCCCTATTGCGATAATGATTAATGATCGAGACTATATCATTATCAAGAGATGTGACCAGAACCGAATACTCGTAAGCTTTTATATTTTCTGGCTCTTCTATTAATGCTAACGTTTGTTGACGTTCTTTTATTCCTTTTTCCAACATCGGTATTTCATTTTCAGGACGCCGTCTTCGAACAATAATTATGCGTCTTTCTTTTTTCCAACCTGACAGTTTAATTACGGATTCTTTTCCCTCCCAATGGTTGTCGTATTTTACCCATCCTCCGCTACAGTGTGCATTCCCTATGGCTTTCTTAACGTTGTCGTGCTTCTTCATTTTAAAAAGATAATGACAACCAGCATCTTCCAATTCGCTCATTACCCGGTCACTTCCCCAATCACAATCACCACGAACAAATTCAGGTCAGCAGCGTTTTGGAAGTCGATTTAATAGCTCCATTAAACCGGGTAAAGAGTATTTACTTTGACTTTGATTTCCGGGTCTGACTTCAACCTCCAGTATTAATTTAAGATTAGCCATCATATATGAGTGGTAAGTATGAGAGGGTCTCCCTTTCTTATGTGGGTTATAGCCATTAACCGCTCCTTCCTGATGCCCATAAATGGTTTTCACGGTAACATCAACATCCATAATCCATGGAATGGTTAATAACGGATCAAAACAGAGATGGAGGTGTTTTTGCATCCATTCAACGCCTTCATCTTCGTCAATCTTCTTTAAACCACGCCTGGCAGAATCATCGCTGACAATTTTTTTCATCCCGAGCAACTGAGCGTTTACTTTATCACCAATAATTGTTCCGATATGCGCATAGCGTTTATGTCCTGAAAGAATGGAAAGCATTAATGAGCCAATCACATCCACTTTTTGAGGGGCGTTTGGGCTTTTATAAGTTAGTGGGCAATCGTTAATCCAGGGTTCAAATCGGTGACCTGTTTTTAAAAACTGTATAAAAAAAGGAAGCTGTCCCATTGGGGTGACCGATGCTTCAGGCTCCCACTCGACATGAATTTTACCGTCGAAAGAATCGACTTCGAGTTTGACGGATAAGGGATCTTTTTCCATTTCAGACAACTCACCCTTTGGGGGAGTGGGTTTTGGTGGTCGAACCATCTTCGAGCCCTCAATATTGTTGAGGGTTAGAGTTTAGCTCAGGGGTTAACCGCTGAATTTAGGTTGAACAGAAGGTGCTTATTGCAAAGCACTTTGGTTGCTCTCGTCATGTCTATAACTGGGCGTTGTCTGAAAAGGACAAACATTACAAAGAAACCGGAAAGAGTCTGACAAGGAGGCGACTTCAGGATCGTCTGGTTGCCAGCAAAAAAGACGATAAAGAGTGGTTGACTGAAGTCAACAGCCAAAGTCTTCTGGCTTCTCTTGCTAATCTGGATGCGGCATTTTTCAATTTCTTTCAGGGTCGAGCCGGGTTCCCGAAATTCAAGTCAAAATATTCTGGCTGGCAGTCTTTTCAGTGCCCCCAGCATGTGACGGTTGATTTTGAAAAAAGCGGTCATCAACCTGCCAAAACTCAAAGGAATAAAGGCAAAGTTACATCGTCCTTTTTCTGGAACGGTAAAAACTGTCACGGTCAAGCGATCACCGTCCGGAAAATACTTTGAAAGTGTACTGGTCGATGATGGAGCTGTTGACCCGGCTCCATCAACCATTGAGCCTGAAGCCACAATTGGGCTTGATGTCGGGTTGACGCATTTTCTCATTGACAGTGAAGGTAACAAGACAGGTAACTTTTCTACAAACCACTAAACATAAGCTCAAAGTCGTCTACTTTTAGAGTATGCAAAATGCTCATGTTTCAGGATCAGGCACAACACCTGCATTACTGCCTGCCCCCTTTGCTACCTCGCAGGTCATCCTCACCAAGCAGGAACACATCCAGCTAAAACAGCAGGCCAACCTCTGGCATGCCATGTGGAAGGCGGCCTGTGGCCGAGAGAAAAAAGTATTGGCTAAAAATGCCTCTCTTATCGCTCAGCATAAAGCCGAAATGGCTGGGTTGAACACCCAGGTCGCTGATCTGAAATCAGAACTGGCACACATGAAGCACTTGCTTTTCGGTCGTAAATCAGAGAAGACCAGTTCTTCTTCAAAGAAAAGTGGCAATACTACCCGGCCACCTTCAAATCGAAAACGAGGTCACCAGCCCGGAGTCCCCGGCTCTGGTCGCCATCTTCACAACAACCTGCCAGTGGTTCATGAGTCTGTAGACTTACCAGTGGACAAACAGTGTTGTACAGTCTGTCACCGGCCATTCAAGTCTTTTTTCAATGACGACAGCTGCGACGTAATTGAAGTTGAAGTTAAGGCTCACGTTCGTCGTTATCACCGAAGGCATTACCAAAAAACTTGCCAGTGCCCTGAAACGCCCAATATTACTACTCCACCACCTCCACCAAGACTCATCAACAAAGGAAAGCTTGGTATTTCTGTCTGGGTGGAGCTGTTGCTGAATAAGTACGCATACGGCATCCCCATAAACAGGCAACTTGAGTCTTATAAGACTCAGGGACTGGAACTGTCGCAGGCGACCATCTCCTTTGGCCTGGAAGCTATAACGCCCTTTTTTGAGCCGGTTGCCGAAGCTACTCGGGAATTCGTCGCCAGTAGCGATCAGTGGCATGCTGATGAAACCCGGTGGATCAGCTGGGCACATGAGACCACAGGTTCTCACAAACATTGGCTTTGGGTATTTCTCTGTGATCAGGCGGTTTATTTCAGCATTGCTGACACCCGTGCGGCTGTCGTACCAGAGTCGATCATTGGTGACGGGGCTGGAACGCTGGTGTGTGACCGATACTCAGCGTACAAAAAGCTTGCGAATGATGCGGTGTCTATTAATTTAGCTTTCTGCTGGGCTCACGTCAGGCGGGATTTTATTGACGCTCAACGAGGTGATCCGGAGTTGGAGAAATGGAGCGCCACCTGGGTGAACAGGATTGGTCGTTTATATCATCTTAATAGTCAGCGACTTGAAGTGCTTGATGAACCAGAGCAGCTAGCAACACAGCAGTTACGGCTTGAACATCAGGTAGAGCAGATGGCAATCCAGAGGGTTCAGGAACTTAATCGTCCTAAACTGCGAGTCAGAGCGAAAAAAGTGCTCGAAAGTCTACAGAATCACTGGGAAGGATTGACCCGCTTTGTCACTGATCCCGGTATCCCCATGGATAACAACGCTGCAGAGCAAGCACTGCGCACAGGTGTCGTTGGCAGGAAGAATTACTACGGCTCTGGCAGCGTATGGAGTGCTGATATAGCCGCTTTTCTATTCAGCGTTTTTATGACGCTAAAGCTTTGGGATATTAATCCAAAAATCTGGCTGGGTGCCTATCTTGAGGCTTGTGCCATAAATGGCAGGAAGCCACCTAATGATCTCACTCCTTATCTGCCCTGGTTAATGAGTGAGGAGCGGCTTTGTGAAATGCGCAATCATGATCCGCCAAAGGTATAACAATTGGAGGCAACAATAGGGAAAAGCGGTGTCTTAATTGCTAATTTTGAAGCGGTTTGTAGAAAAGTTACGTCGAGGTTTTTATTCAGGACTGGAAAGCCCACTGCGGCTGGAACAGATTGAGCAAGCAGCAAGGTGCTGATGGATCGCAGCGTGGCGTGATTCTGAGTCTGCTGTGCGAACATATGCTATTGCTGCACCCTGAGCAATTCGTCCTGCTAAAAAACAAACAGCCCGGGATGCCCGTTGGTTGTCTGATCGAGCGCCTCAACGCAGAAGCATTGCTTAACACGGTAAAAGCGGTGGTGGAGTCGGATGATCCGGACAATGAGCTACAGGCTCTTACATTAGCGTTGGAAGACACTCTGCCTAAACGAGAGTCGAGTAGACATATGGCTGGTAGAGACCTGGGAAGACAGGAAGCAACGGACACATTGAAAGCTCATGCTCAGAAATTTGAATTGTTGGACGCAGCTTAGCATTGGGGCGCATGGAGCGTGTTGTTTAAGTAAAAACTGCAGCATCGAGTTATAGGAACATTAGAAAATGGAATAAGTTTTTCTTATAGTGTTTTATTTCCTCCGAACATAGATCAGGATGATACTATCTTTGGCACACTTTTTTTTCCAAAAAATGGGAAGATTTATTAAGCTATGACCATCACGAATTAGAGGAACTTTATGAATCCCTGGAGGAGGGGCTATCCCCCCAATTATGCAATCACCTTGTACGGGGGGGACCAACAGGTGGTTATGACTACGATGAGATGGCTCGTCTATTTATCAGAGCTTTTTACGGACGCAACCAACCGGATTAACCAGGAATGATTGTGTCAGCCTGAGATGGGTTAATATTAATTAACTTCAGAATCACCGGCTGGCTGGCAGTGACAATCCAGACGGCCCAGACGGCTTGCTTCGCAGCTCTTGGCGTCCAGTATCCCTCGATAATTACTGCCCGGAGTTCCATCGGGACAATGCAGTGATCCGGACCATTACGGTAGATAGTCTTCAAAGTGCTGAACTATAGTTCCCACCATATATTCTTGGGCAGATAAAACGCCTCCTCACCAAAATCCCGTTTACTGGGCTCTTTTAACTCTCGCTGTGGCCGGGTGATGTCAGGTTCTCTGGTGATTGTAACAGCGCTGGCTGACACGGATTCAGGCTCTGGCATCTGTGTGGAAGGGGTCAGATGTTGGATCAGGGTGGTCACTGAAGTCAGTTCAGGGATCATCCAGTCAATTCTCTGGTACGGCTTGCGCGGGAGAGGCCGCCTGTTTTTGGTGTTACTATAGACCCCGTATACCCCTAAAGCGGTTACGAACACTCTGGTTTTCTCTTCCGTGGTTTTGATTATGGCCGGGGTTTGTTGCAAGTGGTTCAGGTTCTCAAGCGCCTGAGTCATGACCTTCGAAACAAAACCACCTTCAACCCGCAATGAATCTTTCGCGGGCAATAATTCAAGCTTGTCGTTCAAGCCCTGCACCGTTTCAAGCATCTCAGACACCAAATCTTTCCATGCCGCCATCCCATTACTAATCTCCCGGTGCAAACGGAGGGCATTTAATGAGTATTCTTCCCGATCCATATGGGTTGTGTATTGAATCTTATTGGCCGCAAGAATGTTATGACGTTCACTGGTCGATAAGTCTGATCGATCGACTAAGGCAGTTACCTGGTCGAGATCTAATTTTGCGACGATCTTTTCATAAGATTGCATCTTGTTGCGCCATGCCATGGCTTCTTTCATTTGTCTTAATAATTCATTGGCGTAGAGGTTGGCTTTTTCATAACTGGCTAATACAAATTGTTCATCATCGGATGAGAGTTCGATGGCGTTGTTAATGCTTTTTATTGACTGAGCAAAATTTTTTTTCCTGTAGGTGTTGGTGACTTTACTCATGGCGTTCTCCCATGGGGAATCCATAGCCGACAGGTTGATGGGGTGCTGAGGCGTAGCTGGTTCATCAACCGACTCAGTTTCCAGTTCTGTATCGAGGGTAAAAAATGCTTTTCGGGCTTTCTCAAGCTGCCTTTTGGCGATGGACGCTCTGATTTCCTGTTCCTGTGACACCGATTTCAGATAACGCTTAAAACGTCTTTGCTGTGCATCTGTGGGTCTTTTAGCCCCTTGCTGGTGTTTATTTTCCAGTCTATAGAGTCGGTATCGGTGTGCCTCTAAAACAGAAAGCCAGTTTTCCTGGCCTGCGCTCACTTCTGACGACAGAGGCTCGGCGGCAAACAGCTTGTCCAGTCTGCGAATATCCTCATCGAAATAGTCCGGATAACTCTGCTTAATAAAACCTCCGGTATAATCCCGGGCCTTCTTGTGATAACGGCGGTCAATATACAATAAATACGCCTGCAGGCTGCTAGAAAAATCGTCCCTGAACGATTGATCGTTTTTAATGAGGTCTTCTAAGAAAGCCCTGCCTTTAGCCGGCATCTGGTTGAAAAGTGCAAAGGCACCATGACTGTAGCCATCACTCCCAAGCTTGATGGATGACCTCAGAATGGCTGGCAACCCCGACAACAACTCTGCCATGGTATTCTCAGGTATTTCCAGGGATGGCCGGTTGCTCAACAGCTGATACAATGAGTGGCTGTAGAAAGTATGTCCGAGCCAGGTGATTAAGGCTCGCAAGATGTGCTGCTTATTTTCATTGTCTGATTGCTCAAAACCAGCCAGGATGGGCAGATTCTGTTGCCATTTTCTACTTTCTGATATATCAACCGCCTGCCTTGCGGTTTCATCTTCATTCAGCTGCCACGACATCTGCCCCTCTTCCAGAAGATTCATCGCTTTCAGCAACAGGGGGATAATGGTCGCGGTATTGAACAGCCCCTTAATAATTTTATCTTCGTCGTCCAGATCCCTGAGCGCTGTGGATATATACTCGTAGTTCCATTCCATGTAAAACAGGATCATCGCCATTGTAAAGGGGGCTTGCAGAGGCTCGGTAGCAGAATCCCCTTTAGTGACCTTGTGAACAGACTCAGAAGTGACGGCTTTATAAAGTCTCGCCAGCCGATTAACCGCGTTAAGGCAGGTGACGATATTCCCTGCCGTCTGTGCAATCACGCGTTTTTTAACGCCTTTCTCATGAGGATTTTTTTTGTGGTGCTTTAGTCCTTCCAGTACTGCCGGTGACAGCACTTTAAACACCTCCATGCCGACTGTAAGAAAGATGTCCACAAACATGCTGATGCTGGCTCGTATCTTTTCTTCATTCTGGTCCTTAAGAAATTCTTTCATAAAGCTAACCGCGTAAGCCGCATTATCAAAACGGAAGTCATACTCTGTTCTGCCAGGCTCTTTTTTTACGTGGGCAATGGCACTCCGGCTCGCAGGTGGGGCGATGGGTGCCTTTTGTGCCGGAGGTGGTTCAGGGGCTGTTACCAGCGGTAATGCCAGCGGAACTCTGCCGGGTAACGGCTTAACCACACGGGGCCGGGCTTCTGCGATCTGTGCCGCTGGGATCTGCCAGGCTTGTACCTGTTTCGGGGACGGGAGTTGTTCAACATGGGTTATTTCCGACGCAACCCTTACGTCTTCAGTCTCCAGCGTTGACCATTCCAGGGTCTTTGGGTCACCCGTCAGGCGAATATTGACCAGCGTTTCGAGCCACTGCATGGACCAGAATGTGTCGTACACATCCTGATCTCGCCAAACAATCTGGCTGGCCCGGTGGGCTGCCAGAGCACTGGACTGGCTCGGGGGATAGTCCGACAGAGGCGAAGACGACCGGGTAATTTGAATATAAGGGGGTTCGGCATTGGTAAAGAGGACCCAGTAAGGGTTGCCTTCGTCGGCACCACTGCGGAGGGCAGTGGTGTAATCGCCATGGCGGGTCACTAACCCCGGCAGGGGCGGATTAACGGTTTTTTGTTGCTCGGTCGGTAGTGACGGCTGATCCAGCTTTTGCAATGACGTCCTGATCCAGTCAAGCCATTGTGGTGACAGCAGCGTGTGCAGGCTACTGTCGGCTTCCTGACCAAACTGACAGGGGGCACGCAACCTGGGAACTTCCGAACCGGGCAGTGGAAGCCTGACCCCGGATCGGCCATTAAACGTCAATTCCAGTTGTGCGCTGGGGTTCCCAGTGATGTCCCGAGCCGGGACAATGCTGACTTCCATCGTGTGTATTGAATGCGCTGTCAGCCAGTCCGCCAGCTGATGCCATGCCCTGAAACTCTCTGGCTGCGAGGTGGCGGGCTCTTTAGCCGGTGGCTGAGACAGAACCCTGAACACCAGCGCTGCCTCACCGCGCCGATTCACTACTTTCAGATAGACCCGCCGGGCCAGTTGAGGATCTTCAATATAAACCGGTATCTCCTGCCATAAAGCGCAGTTGCCCAGCTGTTTACGCAAATAGGTCACGCCTTTATCGATGCAATGACCTGCAAACAACAGCCTGGATGACACCACCAGATAACTGTACCAACCGGTATAAAGGGTCTGGATCAAAGTATTCGCCAGACCTGGCCATTTCGTACGCGGATAATAGTAGTAGCTTGCGTGCGCCAGCTTGAACATCAGCATGGTCCGCAAAACATCATCCAGAGAAGCTTTCAGGCTGCGAAAGTTCACATCCAGAACAAAGGTCAGTGAACCAATCGAAAAAGAAGTGGGTGCCTGTTCCTGACTGGCGACTACCGGTAGCTCATCTTCCAGAACGTTATCAACACTACTCGCAAAGGCGCTGCCAAATCCCACAAGCAGTAACAAAAGCCAATGGCTGACCTTGAGTCTTCGGAGAATATGTCCAGACCTAAGATCCATCTTTTGCAGCATTGTATTAACCGGTCAGCTTTTCGGGGCAGAAAGTATAGACTGTGCTGCGTATACTGTTTTTCGTTGGCAAGAGGGTGTGTCACAAGCCAAATTCCAGCTCAACCATCGTTTTTTTCTAAAGACGCAATTGTGAGGAGTTTCGTAAAAAATGCCGTATGCAGAGTGGCAGGAGATTGAGCAGGGAAATATATAAACAAAAAAAACCGTCACCAGAACGGCAACGGGTTTTTAAATTTGGGGTGGACAATGGGGCTCGAACCCACGACCGCTGGAATCACAATCCAGAGCTCTACCAACTGAGCTATGCCCACCATTATTTGTCTGCTGATGTAAGACACCTTTTGAAGAAGCCGTTAATATTGGCCGCCTCAACCAGACGCCGCTTAGTATAAGGATTACGTTTTATGATGCAAGTTTTTTTTCATCTTTAAAAACAAGACGTTGGAATCGATTCTGTCATTCTATCCATTTAATTTCATCAGCGTTCCACAACGGCGATTTGTCTTCAGGGGCACCGTTGTAATTAATGGTAATTTCTTCATTAGCAGGAATATTCCGAAGCGCTACAAACTCCAGAACCTGATCATCCAGATCAATGCGATATAAGGCATTGGGCGTATAGGAATGGTTATAAATAGAGCCAAGCCCCAGGGCTATTGCCCCCTCTTTCTGATCTTCCCCCCAGCAAAAGTAATAATTGAACAAAACGGTATTATCGAGCAGGGAGGTTTCTTCCCCTGGTATCACCAGCACTTCACAGCGTTCAATCACCTGATCCCGCTGAATTTTCTTCGATGAATAAACACCCCGGCCCTTTGTATCCCTGGTTGCTACGTACAACATGATGCCTTCCCTTTATTGTTATACTGCATCTGTCCAATGTTCATGAGCAGCCCCAACCTGTTTGTTGCTAAACAAATGTCAGGCTATTTATAATCCGCCCACTTATAATCCTGCCACTTTTTTATGACATCCCCAAGGTTCTCTACCATGAGCATTGAAAGTACACTGCTGCAACGTTGCGACTCCAAATGCGAGCTGTGCGCAGCCAGTCAACATCTGGATATTTTTGCAGTACCACCTGAAAGTGAAGCGTCAGCAGATCGCTCAGTGATGATCTGTGCAACCTGTCGTTCCCAGGTCAGTCAGCCAGAAACTCTGGACACCAACCACTGGCGCTGTCTGCATGACAGCATGTGGAGCCCTTACCCTGCGGTTCAGGTGATGGCATGGCGTATGCTGAACCATCTGTCGTCTGAAACCTGGGCTCAGGATCTGCTGGATCAGATGTATATGGACGACGAAACACTGGAATGGGCGAAAGAAGGCCTGCCTGAAGAAGACGACGATACGCCTCCAACCCTGGATTGCAACGGCACCCCTCTTAAAGCAGGCGACACCGTTACCCTGATTAAAGACCTGGTGGTTAAAGGCGCAGGATTCACAGCTAAGCGTGGTACAGCGGTTCGTAATATCTCCCTGCCCTCCAATCCAGAGCATATTGAAGGTCGCATTAACGGTACCCGTGTTGTTCTGCTTAGCTGCTATATGAAAAAATCCTGATCTGGGATGCTGGCTTTTAGCTGTTGGCTGTTGGCTGTTGGCTGTTGGCTGTTGGCTAAAAGCTAATAGCCAACGGCTAATAGCTGCTCATTACCATCCCCGACAAAATAGCCGTCACTTCCCGTATACGCTGTTCAAAGCTGGCCTTGCTGGCACGCTCATGAATCGTATGGTCACCGTCGCCAAAGGGGCCAAAACCATCCAGTGTCGGTACTCCAGCTGTAGAGGCAACATTGGCATCGCTGACCCCTCCGCGCTTTTCAACCGGTAGCGAATAACCCAATATCTGACTGATTTCATCGAGCAGCCGCTGTTGCTGAGGCGAACTTTCCATCACATCCCTCTGCAACCCTCCGGACATAGTAACCGACACACCTTCAACCGCCGTTTTTTCCAGCAACTGATCAATCGCTGCCAGTACCCGGTCCCTTTCACTCCCCCGGGTAAAGCGAAACTCAATCACCAGCCTGGCATCAGGAGAAACGGTATTGGCCCCGATGCCTCCGGACATTTTCCCCACATTCACGGTGGTTCCCAGATCAAGGTTGGTCAGGTTCGTTAAATCAATCAGCATGTGGGCAGCGGCCAGGTTAGCATCACAGCCATCCGTATAATGATTACCGGCATGGGCGGCCTTGCCGAAAAAATCCAGATAGATAGTTGCAACACCTTTCCGGGCTACCACCACTTCATTGTTTGCACCGGCCGCTTCAAAAACCAGACATGCGTCGTACTTTTTAACGAGTTTGGCAGTGAGGTACTTGCTGTCATCACTGCCGGTCTCCTCATCACTGACCAGCAACATATCAATATTGTGCAGGCCACCATACTGTTGATGCAGCTGCCGCAAGGCATTCAGGGCTACCCAGTTTCCACCTTTCATATCGCAGACACCGGGACCATAAATCCATTGCTCATCTTCTTTAAACTGTTCAAAACTACCTGCCGGAAACACCGTATCCAGATGCCCCAGCAACAGCACTTTTCGTCCGTCACGCTCTGGTGCAATAAAGTGCAGATGGTCGCCAATGTCTGTCCGCTGGTAACGTTCAGTACGATACCCCAGAGCTTCCATCCATTGAGAAAACACCCGGCCGTTCTCATCAACTCCGGGTTTATTTTTGGTATAGGAATTCAACGCAACAATTGAAGCTAATTCTTTGAAGTCCACTTTTATTTCAACCGTATTATTTTCTTAAATCCGTTTGCACACAAACAGCCGCAGGTGGAAATACTACTCTCAAATCTGACCGCTGAGATAGGGTTTTGAGTGTAAATATATGTTAATTTACTAAATTTTATAAAAAATTGCTTAAAAGGTTAACTTTGCGCCTGAAAAGCGATATATTCCTGCCCCATCAGGTACAGTCAAACGACGCAAACAGCCTATTACAGGGTTGTTTCGCCTTCATTGGACGAGGGCTGGCGACATTGTATGGCTGCTCTAATGAGGAAAGAGATAGTCTGACTGCCTTACAGACCGATTAGCATCTGTTCGATTCATAAAATAAAAAAACAGCCACTTGATGATAACTTTTGTTATCGGTTTTGCCCTGCATACCATGCAACTGGTAAGCAGCTATTACCTGGGAAATTGAATCAAAAACTACTCAGCACCGCAGGACACAATTATGTCTAAGCACACCGTTGGACTCTGGCTTTACCAGAATGGCGGAGGGGACGTCATCCAACGAAAACTGGTAGACCGGTTAAGGGAACGGGATATCGGTGTTATTTCCGGCCTGAACCTGTCTCAAGCCATGGCTCACGAAGGTTCCATCATTTGTAATGGTGTTGTGATGGAAGATCTGGACCTGTTTTATACCTATAACGCAGGCCAGCAGACCCAGTACCAGATGTATCTCTATGAAATGCTGGATCGCTGTATTCCCATCGTGAATAACTACAAAGCATTCGCCCTGACTGAAGACAAATTTAAAACATCCCACCTGCTGCGTCGTCATGGCATTACTACGCCGGATTACTGCCTGTCCCGTCACAATAATCTGGAAGCCCTGCGAGCCAGTATGAGTGACTGGGGCGGTCGCGCTGTGTACAAACCCACCGATGGCTGGGGCGGCACAGGCATTGTACGACTGGAGAACATAGACGCCCTGGACATGCTCCAGCCGTTTATCAACCAGATTGATGTGCAACACTTCTTTGTCGAGCGATTTATACAAAACGATCATACCGATTACCGCATCGATATTGTCGATGGTGAGTTTGTTGGCTGCTATGGCCGCAAGGCACCACAAGACGACTGGAAAACCAACATCACCAGCGGCGGCAGCATTATACGACGTGAGCCTAACGATGAAGTCGTCAATCTGGCTTTAAAAGCGGCACAAGTCACTGGCCTGGAAATTGCCGGGGTCGACCTGATTTACGACCAGGAACGTGAAGAATATGTTGTTCTGGAAGTCAACGGCATTCCAGCCTTTGCCACTCCGGATCAGGAAGAATTTGGTCTGGATTTCAATGATCTCAAGATTGAAAAAATCACGGACATGATTGAAAGAAAAGTGACCGTCAACAAACTGCTGGACACCCCGTTACAGCAAGACAATACAGGTATTGAGGTTGAGGAGCCGAAACATGCAATCAGTTAAAGCAAAACTCCCCAAAATCGGCTTACTGTATCTGGATCATGTACTCCGTTTCTTCGACCGATCCAACTTCAAGGGCTGGCCGGACAAAATTGAAACCGTTGTTTACCACTGGGGCGATGATAAAGAGCGTTTTATCAATGAGGTAAAGCGCAAGAAAATTGATGTACTGATTGGCAATATTCCTGCGACGGCCTATGAAACCTTCAGGGACATTGCCCGGGCTTTGCCTGAAGTACGATTCCTGCCGGACATGGACACCCAGTTTTCCAACAAGTCCAAGGAAAACGTTACGCACTTCTGTGAGAAATATGACCTTGCGGCTCCGGATACCCGCGTGTTCTATGAGCAGGATGAAGCCAGAACGTTCCTGAGCCAGACCTGTTTCCCGAAAATTATCAAACGCTCCTACGGCCCGTCGAACTACGGTGGCTATTATGTTCACAAAGTAGACAGTGAAGCCGAAGCCCTGGAATTGCTGACAGAGAAACGCTATTACCCGGTCTACCTGCAGGATTTCATTCCCATGAAAGCGGACATCCGGGTGATGCTGATTGGTCACAAACCGGTCTGTGCCTTCTGGCGTCGCCCCCCTGAAGGCGAATGGCTGACCAACACCTCCCAGGGCGGCAGCATGGACTACATGGACGTGCCGGAAGAAGCCCTGGAGCTGGCGGTTCGCGCTTCCAAAGCCGCCAACGCTGAATACTGGGCCTGTGATATTGCTGTCAGCTTTGACGACGAATACCGGATTCTGGAATGCGCCACCGCCTTTGCCGCCTTCCCTTATATTCGCGACTGGATCGGCCAGTACCTGATGTGGAAGCTGTCTTCCGGGGTAATGCCGCAACCCCATATTCCCCTGTACAACTGGGAAGAGCTGGGCAAAATCTCATCTTCGGTTTTGCGCACCATGCGTTATATCACCTTTGGTCGCAGTGCTGATCAGCAGGCCATGACGGATACCTGCGAAACCTATAGTGAAATGGACGACGATAACTATCCAATTATCGACACCCATGACCGCTATAAAGAAGAGTGGCCCAGTGAGCAGTGGAACCGGCAGGACAACTATGTATCCTCCCGCCAAGTGTCTGCCCGCCAGCCCGACTCACTGACCACGACAGGCGTATCAGAGGAACAGCAGGCTGATACGGGCATTGAGGATGTACCCACTCCAACCATCATCAGCATTGAAGTGCAGGAAACGACGCCAGCCTCAGAACCAAAGCCTGCGTTAAAAACCACCGTGGTAACTACCGCAACAAGGTCTCCCTTTGATCTTTCCGAGGAAAAGCTGATTGAAGTACTGAGCTCTGCCCGGGGCGTCAGCGAAGGGCTGGCAGTGAAAATAGTCACCAGCCTGGGAAGAGAGGGCGTTATCAATGCGCTGGAAAAGGAACCTGGTCAACTGACAGCAGTGAAAAACATCAAGGCACGAAAACTTGCTCACATCATGAAGTCTTGGGAAAATCACCTTCAGAATTATTAACGTCATTTGTCGTTTTTGGTTCAGGACAACAGAACAGAGGCATCACAGATGCCTATGTTCTGATCCCAAGAATAACGAGCCTGTGACCCTATGAAACAGCAATATATTTCGTACCAGGAAACCATCGAGTTTCTCAATAAGGCCATGGGGGAGTACCCCGACCTGATCCGCCTGCAAAGTATTGGTGAAACCTGGGAAGGCCGCCCGATCATGCTGGTGACCATTTCTAACGATGTCGCCTACGCCAATGAAAAACCGGCTTTGCTCTACACAGGCACCATCCACGCCAGGGAGTGGATAGGCATCGAGCTGGCCACACAGTTTATCCAGTATGTCATCGACCACTACAAAACCAACCCCAAACTATTTAACGCACTGACCCGCAACACACTTTATATGGTTCCCTGCCTGAACCCTGACGGGTTTGAGTATTCCCGCCGTCACTTCTCTTTCTGGCGGAAAAACCGCAGGGACAATGGCGATGGCACTTTTGGCGTGGACCTGAACCGTAACTTCTCCGTTCGGTTTCGCAAAGGCCTGGATACCAGCTCCAATATTTACGGCGGCCCCGAACCCTTTTCAGAGCCGGAAACCCGGGCGATAAAAGAGTTTGTCGACCAACACCCCAACATCACCGTTTCTCTGGATTACCATTCTCAGGGCAATGTTTTCTTTCCGGCGCACAAGTTCAATCACGAAGAAGAGATAGAAGGCACCGACCTGAATCAGCTCTGCGCCAATATGGCCAGTGAAATCAGCAAGGTAACGGGTCGCCAGTATGGTATCCACCGGGGCAAGCCACCACTCAATCTGATAAACGGCAGTGGTCGTGAATATTATTACAACAGGGGCATTCTTGCCACCGTCGTAGAAGTTGGCACCCGAAACATTCCCGACTACCTGATCAATATGAAACAGAGCGTGGATGAAAACATACCTGCGGTTCTGTACGCCCTGGAGTCTGCCATCAATTATTCGCCAAAGGCTCCGGCCAGAGTCTCTGGCTTTCTCGCAGAACAGATTGGCATGAACGAGGTCCATTTGAAATGGGAGCATGAAAGCCAGTCCGACTGTTTTTTTGAAATTTACCGAACCCCTTCCCCCAAACACCCCTGCACCAATGCTAATCGCGTTGCCATCACCCGCGCCCATTCCCACCGGGATATTCAGCTTAACAGCGGCCAGCGTTATTTTTACACGGTCAGGGCCGTCGACCGGGCCAGCGGCATCAAGTCACCTTTTACGCCAGCCCTGAAACTGAAAACACTGCTGGCTGACGATGAATTTTCACACACCCTGTTCCCGGCCCGGTCCGATGTCGGTTATGTGGGCGAAAAGACGCCTTCGCTGAACAGCAAACATTTTGGCTATAACTCATTGTTCGTTGGCGTGAACCGGAATAAAGGTCACTGTCTGGGGGTTATTGCCTATAACCTGGAAAATCTGCCTGCGGATACCCACATTAAAACCGCCCGCTTCTCGCTTTATCCAATGAACCGGGTTAACGCCAAGATCGAAAAGTACGGTGAGTGGTCAGTCTCCATTCTTGATGCCAGTGAAATCAGCGACCTCACCAGTTACGAACAAATTGCCAGTGCCACGGTTATTCAGACACTGGGAGATGCGATTCCCTCCGACCGGCTGACCCAGGGAATATGGACTGAATGGGATTTCACCGGCACTGAACGACGCATCCTGCAACAACAGGTTGCCTCCGGTCGTATCATTCTGCGGATTGAAGGCCCGTCTACCCTGCCCAGGGGGCATGATTCCCAGATGATGCAGTTTGATATCGGTTACGGTCGTTTTGGCGCAGGCATCCACTATCGCCCCAACCTTGAAATCATCTATACCCGGGCCAGTCAGCAGCTTAACCTTGAGCCGGAAAATCTGCACACGATTGCCCGTGAGAAGGTCGTAGAAGGAGAGCTGAAGTCGGGCTTCGACAGTCATGGCGATAAAGTTTACGGACACCTCAGCTTCAACCTTGATCAGCTGCCGGACCCGGAAAAAACCGTTGTTACAGAAGCCTATGTAGAGCTGAAAGCAAAAAACCGGCTGCAAACCCGCAAGGATATCCGCTTTACCATTGAGATGGCCGAGCTGGAAGAAATGGCTTATGACGATGTTCTGAACCGCCAGCAGATTGAGTACATAGGCTATGAAGTCAGCAATACCGACCTGAAAGCAAACCCGGCTCACTGCTTTATGTTCGACAGCTACTGTCGTCAAATTCTGGAGCAACTACACAGCCGCAACATGCCGGTCTACCTGATTGTACGACCAACGACTCCCAGTCAGGAGCGCAACGCCATTATCGACTGGCATGGAAAAGGCGAGAACTGGCAGGCAAAGCTGGTGATCAAATACATTGAGCGCCGCAAAAAACCTCTGACAGCACCCACAGAGCTGACAGCCACCCTGGACAGAGATTCCGGTCGGGTCCGGTTGACCTGGAAACAGCCAGACGACCCGGATTTTGTTGGTTGCTATGTGGTTCGGAACCGTTTCCATCCACCCCGCTCACCACTGGACGGTGTAAAACTCTATGGCGGCAAAGACGAATACACACTGGACGACTTTGGTAACCCGAACATTGCCAAATATTACTCGGTGTTCAGTTATGACAATGTCCCCAACTACTCAACTCCGGCTACGGTACGTTTCAGTCTTAATGAAGTGATACCTATTAATGAAGATGAGGATTTTGAAACTCAGGAAGATGAGGAAGAACGGCTGAGTCGCGATGAAGAAAGCAAGGACACGATTTTGAATTGACAACAGCACTGACAAGAGCATGAGTGCCAGGGACAGTCCTGCTCTGATGCGCAAAGACTGAAGCGTTATTTTTTTGCCCATTGCGGAGTCATTAGAATTGGGCTATTGGATGATTTTGGCGGAAGTGTGGACTATTGCTGTGGCGGTTGTTCTGTTGGAAGGTTCTTGTGTTGGGTGCGCTTGTGTCTTTTGAGGTTACTGGACCAAGAAAATCTCATTTGACACACATCGCACTCATAAGGTTTCTCCCCTGAGTGTTGGATGTACTTGTGTTTTGCTAATTTTTTGGCAGCAGTAAATCTCTCTTGACACACATCGCACTCATAAGGCCTCTCCCTGGTGTGAGTGCGTTTGTGTACTGTGAGGTCTCCGGATTGAGTAAATCTCTTTTGGCACACATCGCACTCATAAGGCTTCTCCCCAGTGTGGATGCGCTTGTGTGCTATGAAATGATGGAATAGATTAAATTTCTTTTGACACACATCACACTCATGAGGCTTTTTCCCTGTGTGAATGAGCCTGTGTGCTGCTAAGTTTCCGAAGTCAGCAAATCCCTTTTGACATACATCGCACTCATAAGGCTTCTCTCCGGTATGGATGCGCTTGTGTTTTACGAGGTTTCCGGAATTAGCAAACTCCCTTCCACACACATTGCACTCATAAGGCTTCTCTCCGGTATGGATGCGATTGTGCCTTGCGAGGTGTCCGGAACGAGCAAATCTCTTTTGACACACATCGCACTCATAAAGCTTCTCTCCGGTGTGGGTGCGCTTGTGTCTTACGAGGTTTCCGAAATGAGCAAACTTCTTTCCACACACATCACACACGTGTTTTTTGTTTTTTGCCCTGGCTCCGCTATGACCGTCATCACCGTCGGGCACCACAACCGGTTCGTTTTTATAGTCCCAGTAAGCTTCTCCATAGCTCAGCCAGAGTCCTTTGCCCTCCGGGATAAACTTCGTTGTCACGACCATAACCACGGGAAAATCATCCATATAAACAATAATGAAACTGACGTTTGGCTCTAAAGTACCGGTATTGTCGTCGGCATTGCTGGTGACGGTACAGTCGTTAACACAGGAAAAAATATTGCCGTCGTCATAACCTGAAAGCCAGTACATTTCCTGACAATCATCCGTGGCTTCTTCTCCTTCTTCTTTGTAGTCACAGTTAACGGAATAGGATATTTGCTGGTCTAACGTACCACACTCCGGAGACGGGGCATTCTCGTCTATCAACCAGAGAGAGCCCCGGTAATGTCCCAGTACAGTACCCCGGGATAGTTTTTTGGCGGCTACCACATGCTTTTGCCCGTCCAGAGCCTGGTAAGGGTCGTCCTCGTTTGCCTCGTACCGCACCTCTCTGACCAGACCTTCGATGTGCGCCTCTCTTTCTTCATTGGTTTTATTAATATATTCCAATATCCTGTTTTCCAGTTGCTGTCGCTTTTTCTTAGTAAAAAGTTTCCAGAATGCCGGGGCACCCTGAATCTTGCAATTTGTTTTGAAAGGCGGTTCTGGCGGTTTTCTGGTAATACCGCTTTCCGGCTTGATGATAAACAGTTCAGCACTTGTCAAGACTTTTCTTTCACCAAATTCAATGACATTTTCTTCCTGTTTTATGGGGATATCCGGTATCACGGGATAACCCCCGGTCTGCGGATTTGTGACACTCTGCGGGCTCTCGCTATTACTGGTGCTGGTGCTGGTGCTGAGTTTTCTTTTTTTGCTCTTCGTAGCTGCTGGTTTATCAACGGGTGGAGGATTTCTTTTGGAACCATTGGACAGGTCAACCATGCTCCCCGATGGCAGGGAAACAGGGGAGCAGGCAGAAAGGTTATTGTCGGGAGTCAGCACAATTTTTCTTCCCTCCATCTTGTCCGTAAAAAACCAGAACGTTTCATCCTGCGGGGCCGAACGGTGTGCCAGTGAGTAATGGAACCTGACGGGCGCTCGCTGCTCCTTTATTTTCTGCTCCTGCCTTAACACTTCGTCCGGTTTTTCAGGGGCTAACCTTGACATAGCGTTTGTCCAGCATCTTGTTTGCCGGTCTATCTCTTCAGACTTTCTCCTTTGCCGGGACAGGTACTCCAGAATGGCTCTGTATTGTTGTTCATATTGCTGGTCGGGCAGACCCGGGCTATCACTCTGAAAGGGAGCAAGGGCCAGGTCTGTTCCCCCGGTGGTCTGCACCTGCAAAACCGACGCAAACCCGGTCACCTGCACAGACTCCCCACTGTGACTAAACTGCAGTGTGGCTCTTAACCCGGTCAGCAGGGCATTGGGGTCGTGGCAGCGCAGATGCCGGTTCATGTCGGAAAGCGTGGTGGCATTACACGCATCCTGCCATGTGAAAACTACCGGCTCAGTGGCCAGTACACTAAAACCGTCGTCTTCTACCAGGATAACCACCGTTGCCGATCTTTTTGAAACCGCGACTTTTTCATCCATAGCGGATTTAAGCAAGGGTTGCTGCTGAAGCCAGAGCCTTGAAGCAACATGGGCAATCCCCCCCTGATGTACAGAAGCTGGTGTTACCCATTCTCCACGGGTATTGTCCACCATGACAGCCAGCCACAGCAGAAACACCACTGCCAACCTTTTTTTTGAAAACACAAAGACTGGAGCGTTATTTTTTTTGCCCATTGTGGTGTCCGTGGAATTGGGCTATTGGGTGATTTTGGCGGGAGTGTAGACTATTGCTGTGGCGGTTGCTCTGTTGGAAGGTTCTTGTGTTGGGTGCGCTTGTGTTTTGAGAGGTTACTGGAAAGAGCAAATCTCTTTTGACACACATTGCACTCATAAGGCTTCTCTCCGGTGTGGGTGCGCTTGTGTCTTATGAGGTCTTCGGATTGAGTAAATCTCTTTTGGCACTTATCGCACTCATAAGGCCTCTCCCCGGTGTGGCTGCGCTTGTGTCTTATGAGGTTTCCGGATCGAATAAATCTCTTTTGGCACTTATCGCACTCATAAGGCTTCTCTCCTGTGTGTATGAGCCTGTGTTTTGCTAAGTTTCCGGAAACAGCAAATCCTTTTTGACACACATCGCACTTATAAGGCTTCTCTCCGGTGTGGGTGCGTTTGTGTCTTATGAGGTCTCCTGATTGAGTAAATATCTTTTTACACACATCGCACTCATGAGGCTTCGCCCCGGTGTGGGTACGCTGATGTCTTAAGAGGTTACTGGAGTAAGCAAATCCCTTTTGACACACATCGCACTCATAAGGCTTCTCTCCGGTGTGGCTGCGCTTGTGTCTTATGAGGTTTCCGGATCGAGTAAATCTCTTTTGGCACTTATCGCACTCATAAGGCTTCTCCCCGGTGTGGCTACGCCTGTGTGTTGCTAAGTTTCCAGAAGCAGAAAATCCCTTTTCACACACATCGCACTTATAAGGCTTCTCTCCGGTGTGGGTGCGTTTGTGTCTTATGAGGTCTCCGGATTGAGTAAATATCTTTTTACACACATCGCACTCATAAGGCTTCGCCCCGGTGTGGGTGCGCCTGTGTCTTACGAAGTTACTGGAGCAGGCAAATCTCTTTTGACACAGATCGCACTCATGAGGCTTTTCCCCGGTGTGTCTGAGCCTGTGTGCTGCCAAGTTTCCGGAGTTAACAAATCTCTTTTGACACACATCGCACTCATAAGGCTTCTCTCCGGTGTGGGTGCGCTTGTGTACTATGAGGTGTATGGAGCGAGCAAACTTCTTTCCACACACATCACACACGTGTTTTTTGTTTTTTGCTCCGGCTCCGCTATGACCGTCATCACCGTCGGGCACCACAACCGGTTCGTTTTTATAGTCCCAGTAAGGTTTTCCATAGCTCAGCCAGAGTCCTTTGCCCTCCGGGATATCCTCTGTTGTCACGACCATAACCACGGGGAAATCATCCATATAAACAATAATGAAACTGACGTTTGGCTCTAAAGTACCGGTATTGTCGTCGGCATTGCTGGTGACGGTACAGTCGTTAACACAGGAAAAAATATTGCCGTCGTCATAACCTGAAAGCCAGTACATTTCCTGACAATCATCCGTGGCTTCTTCTCCTTTGTAGTCACAGTTAACGGAATAGGATATTTGCTGGTCTAATGTACCACACTCCGGAGACGGGGCATTCTCATCTATCAACCAGAGAGAGCCCCGGTAATGTCCCAGTACAGCACCCTTGGACAGTTTTTTGGCGGCTACCACATGCCTTTGCCCGTCCAGAGCCTGGTAAGGGTCGCCCTCGTTTGCCTCGTACCGCACCTCTCTGACCAGGCCTTCGATGTGCGCCTCTCTTTCTTCATTGGTTTTATTAATATATTCCAATATCCTGTTTTTCAGTTGCTGTCGCTTTTTCTTAGTAAAAAGTTTCCAGAATGCCGGGGCACCCAGAATCTTGCAATTTGTTTTGAAAGGCGGTTCTGGCGGTTTTCTGGTAATACCGCTTTCTGGCTTGATGATAAACAGTTCAGCACTTGTCAAGACTTTTCTTTCACCAAATTCAATGACATTTTCTTCCTGTTTTATGGGGATATCCGGTATCACGGGATAACCCTCGGTCTGCGGATTTGTGACACTCTGCGGGCTCTCGCTATTACTGGTGCTGAGTTTTCTTTTTTTGCTCTTCGTAGCTGCTGGTTTATCAACGGGTGGAGGATTTCTTTTGGAACCATTAGACAGGTCAACCATGCTCCCCGATGGCAGGGAAACAGGGGAGCAGGCAGAAAGATTATTGTCGGGAGTCAACACAACTTTTCTTCCCTCCATCTTGTCCGTAAAAAACCAGAACGTTTCATCCTGCGGGGCCGAACGGTGTGCCAGTGAGTAATGGAACCTGACGGGCGCTCGCAGCTCCTTTATTTTCTGCTCCTGCCTTAACACTTCGTCCGGTTTTTCAGGGGCTAACCTTGACATAGCGTTTGTCCAGCATCTTGTTCGCCGGTCTATCTCTTCAGACTTTCTCCTTTGCCGGGACAGGTACTCCAGAATGGCTCTGTACTGTTGTTCATATTGCTGGTCGGGCAGACCCGGGCTATCACTCTGAAAAGGAGCAATGGCCAGGTCTGTTCCCCCGGTGGTCTGCACCTGCAAAACCGACGCAAACCCTGTCACCTGCACAGACTCCCCACTGTGACTAAACTGCAGTGTGGCTCTTAACCCGGTCAGCAGGGCATTGGGGTCGTGGCAGCGCAAATGCCGGTTCATGTCAGAAAGCGTGGTGGCATTACACGCATCCTGCCATGTGAAGGCTGCCGGCTCAGTGGCCAGTACACTAAAACCGTCGTCTTCTACCAGAATAACCACCGCTGCCGATCTTTTTGAAACCGCAACTTTTTCATCCATAGCGGATTTAAGCACGGGTTGTTGCTGAAGCCAGAGCCTTGAAGCAACATGGGCAATCCCGCCCTGATGTACAGAAGCTGGTGTTACCCATTCTCCACGGGCGCTGTCCACCATGGCAGCCAGCCACAGCAGAAACACCACTGCCAACATTTTTTTTGAAAACACAAAGACTGGAGCGTTATTTTTTTTGCCCATTGTGGAGTCCGTAGAATTGGGCTATAGGGTGATTTTGGCGGGAGTGTAGACTATTGCTGTGGCGGTTGCTCTGTTGGAAGGTTCTTGTGTTGGGTGTGCTTGTGACTTACGAGGTGTGCGAGTCGAGAAAATCTCTTTTGGCACTTATCGCACTCATAAGGCTTCTCCCCGGTGTGGCTACGCCTGTGTGTTGCTAAGTTTCCGGAGTCAGTAAATCTCTTTTGGCACTTATCGCACTCATGAGGCCTCTCCCCTGTGTGGCTGCGTTTGTGTCTTACGAGGCCTCCGGATTGAGTAAATCTCTTTTGGCACTTATCGCACTCATAAGGCTTCTCCCCGGTGTGAGTGCGTTTGTGTACTATGAGGTGATTGAGTAGAGAAAATCTCTTTTGACACACATCGCACTCATAAGGCTTCTCTCCGGTGTGGGTGCGCTTGTGTCTTGTGAGGTCACTGGAGTGCATAAATCCCTTTTGACACACATCGCACTCATGAGGCTTCTCTCCTGTGTGGGTGAGCTTGTGTCTTGTGAGACTTCCGGAATTAGCAAGCTCCCTTCCACACACATCACACTTATATTTTTTGTTTTTTGCCCCGGCTCCGCTATGATCGCCATCACCGTCGGGCACCACAACCGGTTCGTTTTTATAGTCCCAGTAAGGTTCTCCATAGCTCAGCCAGAGTCCTTTGCCCTCCGGGATATCCCCTGTTGTCACGACCATAACCACGGGGAAATCATCCATATAAACAATAATGAAACTGACGTTTGGCTCTAAAGTACCGGTATTGTCGTCGGCATTGCTGGTGACGGTACAGTCGTTAACGCAGGAAAAAATATTGCCGTCGTCATAACCTGAAAGCCAGTACATTTCCTGACAATCATCCGCGGCTTTCTCTCCTTCTTCTTTGTAGTCACAGTTAACGGAATAGGATATTTGCTGGTCTAATGTACCACACTCCGGAGACGGGGCATTCTCATCTATCAACCAGAGAGAGCCCCGGTAATGCCCCAGTACAGCACCCTTGGACAGTTTTTTGGCGGCTACCACATGCCTTTGCCCGTCCAGAGCCTGGTAAGGGTCGCCCTCGTTTGCCTCGTACCGCACCTCTCTGACCAGGCCTTCGATGTGCGCCTCTCTTTCTTCATTGGTTTTATTAATATATTCCAATATCCTGTTTTTCAGTTGCTGTCGCTTTTTCTTAGTAAAAAGTTTCCAGAATGCCGGGGCACCCTGAATCTTGCAATTTGTTTTGAAAGGCGGTTCTGGCGGTTTTCTGGTAATACCGCTTTCCGGCTTGATGATAAACAGTTCAGCACTTGTCAAGACTTTTCTTTCACCAAATTCAATGACATTTTCTTCCTGTTTTATGGGGATATCCGGTATCACGGGATAACCCCCGGTCTGCGGATTTGTGACACTCTGCGGGCTCTCGCTATTACTAGTGCTGGTGCTGAGTTTTCTTTTTTTGCTCTTCGTAGCTGCTGGTTTATCAACGGGTGGAGGATTTCTTTTGGAACCATTGGACAGGTCAGCCATGCTCCCCGATGGCAGGGAAACAGGGGAGCAGGCAGAAAGGTTATTGTCGGGAGTCAGCACAATTTCTCTTCCCTGCATCTTGTCCGTAAAAAACCAGAACGTTTCATCCTGCGGGGCCGAACGGTGTGCCAGTGAGTAATGGAACCTGACGGGCGCTCGCAGCTCCTTTATTTTCTGCTCCTGCCTTAACACTTCGTCCGGTTTTTCAGGGGCTAACCTTGACATAGCGTTTGTCCAGCATCCTGTTCGCCGATCTATCTCTTCAGACTTTCTCCTTTGCCGGGACAGGTACTCCAGAATGGCTCTGTATTGTTGTTCATATTGCTGGTCGGGCAGACCCGGGCTATCACTCTGAAAGGGAGCAATGGCCAGGTCTGTTCCCCCGGTGGTCTGCACCTGCAAAACCGACGCAAACCCGGTCACCTGCACAGACTCCCCACTGTGACTAAACTGCAGTGTGGCTCTTAACCCGGTCAGCAGGGCATTGGGGTCGTGGCAGCGCAGATGCCGGGTCATGTCGGAAAGCGTGGTGGCATTGCACGCATCCTGCCATGTGAAGACTGCCGGCTCAGTGATCAGTACACTAAAACCGTCGTCTTCTATCAGAATAACCACCGTTGCCGATCTTTTTGAAACCGCGACTTTTTCATCCATAGCGGATTTAAGCACGGGTTGTTGCTGAAGCCAGAGCCTTGAAGCAACATGAGCAGTCCCGATCTGATGTACAGAAGCTGGTGTTACCCATTCTCCACGGGCGCTGTCCACCATGGCAGCCAGCCACAGCAGAAACACCACTGCCAACATTTTTTTTGAAAACACAAAGACTGGAGCGTTATTTTTTTTGCCCATTGTGGAGTCCGTAGAATTGGGCTATAGGGTTATTTTGGCGGGAGTGTAGACTATTGCTGTGGCGGTTGTTCTGTTGGAAGGTTCTTGTGTTGGGTGCGCTTGTGACTTACGAGGTGTGCGAGTTGAGAAAATCTTTTTTGGCACTTATCGCACTCATAAGGCTTCTCCCTGGTGTGAGTGTGTTTGTGTACTTTGAGGTGTCCGGATTGAGTAAATGTCTTTTTACACACATCGCACTCATAAGGCTTCTCTCCGGTGTGGGTGCGCCTGTGTGCTACCAAGGTTGCGGAAACAGCAAATCCCTTTTGACACACATCGCACTTATAAGGCTTCTCTCCGGTGTGGATGCGCTTGTGCCTTGTCAGGTTTCCAGAACTAGCCAATACCCTTCCACACACATCACACGCACATTTTTTGTTTTTTGCCCCGGCTCCGCTATGATTGTCATCACCATCGGGCACCACAACCGCTTCGTTTTTATAGTCCCAGTAAGGTTCTCCATAGCTCAGCCAGAGTCCTTTGCCCTCCGGGATATCCTCTGTTGTCACGACCATAACCACGGGGAAATCATCCATATAAACAATAATGAAACTGACGTTTGGCTCTAAAGTACCGGTATTGTCGTCGGCATTGCTGGTGACGGTACAGTCGTTAACGCAGGAAAAAATATTGCCGTCGTCATAACCTGAAAGCCAGTACATTTCCTGACAATCATCCGTGGCTTCTTCTCCTTCTTCTTTGTAGTCACAGTTAACGGAATAGGATATTTGCTGGTCTAACGTACCACACTCCGGAGACGGGGCATTCTTATCTATCAACCAGAGAGAGCCCCGGTAATGCCCCAGTACAGCACCCTTGGACAGTTTTTTGGCGGCTACCACATGCCTTTGCCCGTCCAGAGCCTGGTAAGGGTCGCCCTCGTTTGCCTCGTACCGCACCTCTCTGACCAGGCCTTCGATGTGCGCCACTCTTTCTTCATTGGTTTTATTAATATATTCCAATATCCTGTTTTCCAGTTGCTGTCGCTTTTTCTTAGTAAAAAGTTTCCAGAATGCCGGGGCACCCTGAATCTTGCAATTTGTTTTGAAAGGCGGTTCTGGCGGTTTTCTGGTAATACCGCTTTCCGGCTTGATGATAAACAGTTCAGCACTTGTCAAGACTTTTCTTTCACCAAATTCAATGACATTTTCTTCCTGTTTTATGGGGATATCCGGTATCACGGGATAACCCTCGGTCTGCGGATTTGTGACACTCTGCGGGCTCTCGCTATTACTGGTGCTGGTGCTGGTGCTGGTGCTGAGTTTTCTTTTTTTGCTCTTCGTAGCTGCTGGTTTATCAACGGGTGGAGGATTTCTTTTGGAACCATTGGACAGGTCAACCATGCTCCCCAATGGCAGGGAAACAGGAGTGCAGGCAGAAAGGTTATTGTCGGGAGTCAGCACAATTTTTCTTCCCTCCATCTTGTCCGTAAAAAACCAGAACGTTTCATCCTGCGGGGCCGAACGGTGTGCCAGTGAGTAATGGAACCTGACGGGCGCTCGCAGCTCCTTTATTTTCTGCTCCTGCCTTAACACTTCGTCCGGTTTTTCAGGGGCTAACCTTGACATAGCGTTTGTCCAGCATCTTGTTTGCCGGTCTATCTCTTCAGACTTTCTCCTTTGCCGGGACAGGTACTCCAGAATGGCTCTGTACTGTTGTTCATATTGCTGGTCGGGCAGACCCGGGCTATCACTCTGAAAGGGGGCAATGGCCAGGTCTGTTCCCCCGGTGGTCTGCACCTGCAAAACCGAGGCAAACCCGGTCACCTGCACAGACTCCCCGCTGTGACTAAACTGCAGTGTGGCTCTTAACCCGGTCAGCAGGGCATTGGGGTCGTGGCAGCGCAGATGCCGGTTCATGTCGGAAAGCGTGGTGGCATTACACGCATCCTGCCATGTGAAAACTGCCGGCTCAGTGGTCAGTACACTAAAACCGTCGTCTTCTATCAGGATAACCACCGTTGCCGATCTTTTTGAAACCGCGACCTTTTCATCCATAGCGGATTTAAGCACGGGTTGTTGCTGAAGCCAGAGCCTTGAAGCAACATGGGCAATCCCGCCCTGATGAACAGAAGCTGGTGTTACCCATTCTCCGCGGGTATTGTCCACCATGACAGCCAGCCACAGCAGAAACACCACTGCCAACATTTTTTTTGAAAACACAAAGACTGGAGCGTTATTTTTTTTGCCCATTGTGGTGTCCGTAGAATTGGGCTATTGGGCAATGGCACTGACTTAAGCTCTCACCCCTTGTACTTATTGAGTTGACGAGCTTTAGCCCTAGAGTGCTGGAGCTTTTTAAATGCCTTTGGTCGCCTCTTTACAGCTCTTGGTTCTGATCGTCCCGGTCGGTCTCCAACTTTATGTTCTCCAATGATAACTATCATTTGAGCTTGAACCTGGTTGAGAGTGCAATTTGGACAGAATAACAGTAAAACCCGAGCCCCATTTAGCGTCTGTTTTGCTGCCTTGAAGCTCACATCCCTCGGAACTTGCTCTGTGGCTTTGGCCACTCGCGCCATTAATGCCCGTATCAAATTGTAAACCAGAAAATGAACATAAATTTCTTTACGCACCATCGCTGGAGTCTTACAGCGCAACATCTCCATATTCATAATTGTTTTGATGGTTCTGAAGTCCAACTCAATATTCCAGCGTTTGGTGTACAGTGCGCTAATGTCAGAGCGTGGATATGCTTCTGCATCAATCAATGTGGTAACGATGATACGATTCTTCGTTTTAATGGCACGGATAATCAGGTGATCCGGTGTCCACTGATCGTAAAACTCTCTGCTCATCCAGGGTGGTTTTGGAGGACGCTCCAATCTGAATAAAGCATCTTTTTTTCCCAGTTTCATGAAGGATTTTCTGAAGTCGATTTTACGCGCACCATTTTTTTCAAAAACACCGTCAACACCTGCTATAAGCAAAAGTGCCAGGATGAAATACGTCTCGAAAATGGCATCGCCAAGCACAATGTCGTCAGCATTCAAGTTCGGGATCATTTGTATCATCAGAGATTGCTCTCCACTGCCTTTTCCCTCACAAGCTCCCATGGCTGTCTCAATGAGAGCTCCACTTCCCAGCGTGATAAAGGCAAGCATCCTGACAGTAGGGAACCCTACTTCTTTTTTTTGGGATTTTGACTGGGGATAGAGCTGTTGGTTTTCAGTCGTGTCAGGCATATTAGCAGTGGTTCCATCGGCAATAACAACCCGCCGACCGTGCCACAACCATGATTCCGGGCTTTCTTCATCCAGTCGTTTTCCTGAAATCTGAAACAATGACTTTACCTGATCTTCCGGCAACCGTTTACGTGCTTTGCAGTAGGCGTCATTCTTGGTTTTGTCGGACACTTCGTCATTTGCTGCTTGTTCAAGTGACTCCTGTACAAGAACCTTTCTGCAGGACTTGTCTTCATTGGACACCTGACGCATAAAAAGAGTAAGGGTTTTCAGGGCTGGATAATCTCTAACTCTGGAGGTCGATTTTTTCTCAAAGGCATTCAGGATCTCTGTGGAGAGTAGAGAAGCCAAGGCGTCTTCAGATGTTTGTGCAAACTGCTTCAGACATTGGTCAGCGAGTTTTAGATATTCTGGGCTAGACTTGTTCATGGCTTGCTCGAGGGCTCTGTTAACTTCATCTATTTATAGATGATTTGTTCTTGGGCAAGCCTTTCATGCCAAGGGATTAAGTCTTAAGTCAGTGCCATTGCGCTATTGGGTGATTTTGGCGGGAGTGTAGACTATTGCTGTGGCGGTTGCTCTGTTGGAAGGTTCTTGTGTTGGGTGCGCTTGTGTCTTACGAGGTGTGCGAGTTGAAAAAATCTCTTTTGGCACTTATCGCACTCATAAGGCTTATCTCCGGTGTGGGTGCGTTTGTGTTTTGCTAAGTTTCCGGAGTCAGTAAATCTCTTTTGGCACTTATCGCACTCATGAGGCTTATCTCCGGTATGGTAGCGTCTGTGTTTTGCTAAGTTTCCGGAGTCAGTAAATCTCTTTTGGCACTTATCGCACTCATAAGGCTTATCTCCGGTGTGGGTGCGCTTGTGTCTTACGAAGTTACTGGAGCAAGCAAATCTCTTTTGACACACATCGCACTCATAAGGCCTCTCTCCTGTGTGGTGGCGCCTGTGTATTGTCAAGTCTCCGGAAGCTGCAAATCTCTTTGGACACACATCGCACTTATAAGGCTTATCTCCGGTGTGGGTGAGCTTGTGCCTTGTGAGACTTCCGGAATTAGCAAGCTCCCTTCCACACACATCACACGCACATTTTTTGTTTTTTGCCCTGGCCCCGCTATGACCGTCATCACCGTCGGGCACCACAACCGGTTCGTTTTTATAGTCCCAGTAAGGTTCTCCATAGCTCAGCCAGAGTCCTTTGCCCTCCGGGATAAACTTCGTTGTCACGACCATAACCACGGGGAAATAATCCATATAAACAATAATGAAACTGACGTTTGGCTCTAAAGTACCGGTATTGTCGTCGGCATTGCTGGTGACGGTACAGTCGTTAACGCAGGAAAAAATATTGCCGTCGTCATAACCTGAAAGCCAGTACATTTCCTGACAATCATCCGTGGCTTCTTCTCCTTCTTCTTTGTAGTCACAGTTAACGGAATAGGATATTTGCTGGTCTAATGTACCACACTCCGGAGACGGGGCATTCTTATCTATCAACCAGAGAGAGCCCCGGTAATGCCCCAGTACAGCACCCTTGGACAGTTTTTTGGCGGCTACTACATGCCTTTGCCCGTCCAGAGCCTGGTAAGGGTCGCCCTCGTTTGCCTCGTACCGCACCTCTCTGACCAGACCTTCGATGCGCGCCTCTCTTTCTTCATTGGTTTTATTAATATATTCCAATATCCTGTTTTCCAGTTGCTGTCGCTTTTTCTTAGTAAAAAGTTTCCAGAATGCCGGGGCACCCTGAATCTTGCAATTTGTTTTGAAAGGCGGTTCTGGCGGTTTTCTGGTAATACCGCTTTCCGGCTTGATGATAAACAGTTCAGCACTTGTCAAGACTTTTCTTTCACCAAATTCAATGACATTTTCTTCCTGTTTTATGGGGATATCCGGTATCACGGGACAACCCTCGGTCTGCGGATTTGTGACACTCTGCGGGCTCTCGCTATTACTGGTGCTGGTGCTGGTGCTGGTGCTGAGTTTTCTTTTTTTGCTCTTCGTAGCTGCTGGTTTATCAACGGGCGGAGGATTTCTTTTGGAACCACTGGACAGGTCAGCCATGCTCCCCGATGGCAGGGAAACAGGAGTGCAGGCAGAAAGGTTATTGTCGGGAGTCAGCACAACTTTTCTTCCCTCCATCTTGTCCGTAAAAAACCAGAACGTTTCATCCTGCGGAGCCGAACGGTGTGCCAGTGAGTAATGGAACCTGACGGGCGCTCGCTGCTCCTTTATTTTCTGCTCCTGCCTTAACACTTCGTCCGGTTTTTCAGGGGCTAACCTTGACATGGCGTTTGTCCAGCATCTTGTTCGCCGGTCTATCTCTTCAGACTTTCTCCTTTGCCGGGACAGGTACTCCAGAAGGGCTCTGTATTGTTGTTCATATTGCTGGTCGGGCAGACCCGAGCTATCACTCTGAAAAGGAGCAATGGCCAGGTCTGTTCCCCCGGTAGTCTGCACCTGCAAAACCGACGCAAACCCGGTCACCTGCACAGACTCCCCACTGTGACTAAACTGCAGTGTGGCTCTTAACCCGGTCAGCAGGGCATTAGGGTCGTGGCAGTGCAGATGCCGGGTCATGTCGGAAAGCGTGGTGGCATTGCACGCATCCTGCCATGTGAAGACTGCTGACTCAGTGGCCAGTACACTAAAACCGTCGTCTTCTATCAGAATAACCACCGTTGCCGATCTTTTTGAAACCGCGACTTTTTCATCCATAGCGGATTTAAGCACGGGTTGCTGCTGAAGCCAGAGCCTTGAAGCAACATGGGCAATCCCCCCCTGATGTACAGAAGCTGGTGTTACCCATTCTCCACGGACGCTGCCCACAATGACAGCCAGCCACAGCAGAAACACCACTGCCAACCTTTTTTTTGAAAACACAAAGACTGGAGCGTTATTTTTTTTGCCCATTGTGGTGTCCGTAGAATTGGGCTATTGGGTGATTTTGGCGGGAGTGTAGACTATTGCTGTGGCGGTTGCTCTGTTGGAAGGTTCTTGTGTTGAGTGCGCTTGTGACTTACGAGGTGTGCGAGTCGAAAAAATTTCTTTTGGCACTTATCGCACTCATAAGGCTTATCTCCGGTGTGGGTGCGTTTGTGTCTTATGAGGTCTCCGGATTGAGTAAATCTCTTTTGGCACTTATCGCACTCATAAGGCTTCTCCCCGGTGTGGCTACGCCTGTGTGTTGCTAAGTTTCCAGAAGCAGAAAATCCCTTTTCACACACATCGCACTCATAAGGCTTTTCCCCGGTGTGGGTGCGCTTGTGTCTTGTGAGGTGGCTGGAGTGAATAAATCCCTTTTGACACACATCGCACTCATAAGGCTTCGCCCCGGTGTGGGTACGCTGATGTATTAAGAGGCTACTGGAGTAAGCAAATCTCTTTTGACACACATCGCACTCATAAGGCTTCTTCCCGGCGTGGCTGCGCTTGTGTCTTGCTAAGTTTCCGGAATGAGCAAATCTCTTTTGGCAAACATCGCACTCATAAGGCTTCGCCCCGGTGTGGGTACGCTGATGTATTAAGAGGTTACTGGAGTAAGCAAATCCCTTTTGACACACATCGCACTCATAAGGCTTCTCTCCAGTGTGGGTGCGCTTGTGTACTATGAGGTGTATGGAGCGAGCAAACTTCTTTCCACACACATCACACACGTGTTTTTTGTTTTTTGCTCCGGCTCCGCTATGATCGTCATCACCGTCGGGCACCACAACCGGTTCGTTTTTATAGTCCCAGTAAGCTTCTCCATAGCTCAGCCAGAGTCCTTTGCCCTCCGGGATATCCTCTGTTGTCACGACCATAACCACGGGGAAATCATCCATATAAACAATAATGAAACTGACGTTTGGCTCTACAGTAGCGGTATCGTGGTCAGCATTACTGGTGACGGTACAGTCGTTAACGCAGGAAAAAATATTGCCGTCGTCATAACCTGAAAGCCAGTACATTTCCTGACAATCATCCGTGGCTTCTTCTCCTTTGTAGTCACAGTTAACGGAATAGGATATTTGCTGGTCTAATGTACCACACTCCGGAGACGGGGCATTCTCATCTATCAACCAGAGAGAGCCCCGGTAATGTCCCAGTACAGTACCCTTGGACAGTTTTTTGGCGGCTACCACATGCTTTTGCCCGTCCAGAGCCTGGTAAGGGTCGCCCTCGTTTGCCTCGTACCGCACCTCTCTGACCAGACCTTCGATGTGCGCCTCTCTTTCTTCATTGGTTTTATTAATATATTCCAATATCCTGTTTTTCAGTTGCTGTCGCTTTTTCTTAGTAAAAAGTTTCCAGAATGCCGGGGCACCCAGAATCTTGCAATTTGTTTTGAAAGGCGGTTCTGGCGGTTTTCTGGTAATACCGCTTTCCGGCTTGATGATAAACAGTTCAGCACTTGTCAAGACTTTTCTTTCACCAAATTCAATGACATTTTCTTCCTGTTTTATGGGGATATCCGGTATCACGGGATAACCCCCGGTCTGCGGATTTGTGACACTCTGCGGGCTCTCGCTATTACTGGTGCTGGTGCTGGTGCTGAGTTTTCTTTTTTTGCTCTTCGTAGCTGCTGGTTTATCAGCGGGTGGAGGATTTCTTTTGGAACCATTGGACAGGTCAGCCATGCTCCCCGATGGCAGGAAAACAGGGGAGCAGGCAGAAAGGTTATTGTCGGGAGTCAGCACAATTTCTCTTCCCTCCATCTTGTCCGTAAAAAAACAGAACGTTTCATCCTGCGGGGCCGAACGGTGTGCCAGTGAGTAATGGAACCTGACGGGCGCTCGCAGCTCCTTTATTTTCTGCTCCTGCCTTAACACTTCGTCCGGTTTTTCAGGGGCTAACCTTGACATGGCGTTTGTCCAGCATCTTGTTCGCCGGTCTATCTCTTCAGACTTTCTCCTTTGCCGGGACAGGTACTCCAGAATGGCTCTGTATTGTTGTTCATATTGCTGGTCGGGCAGACCCGGGCTATCACTCTGAAAAGGAGCAATGGCCAGGTCTGTTCCCCCGGTAGTCTGCACCTGCAAAACCGACGCAAACCCGGTCACCTGCACAGACTCCCCACTGTGACTAAACTGCAGTGTGGCTCTTAACCCGGTCAGCAAAGCACTGGGGTCGTGGCAGCGCAGATGCCGGTTCATGTCGGAAAGCGTGGTGGCATTACACGCATCCTGCCATGTGAAGACTGCCGGCTCAGTGGTCAGTACACTAAAACCGTCGTCTTCTATCAGAATAACCACCGTTGCCGATCTTTTTGAAACCGCGACTTTTTCATCCATAGCGGATTTAAGCACGGGTTGCTGCTGAAGCCAGAGCCTTGAAGCAACATGGGCAATCCCGCCCTGATGTACAGAAGCTGGCGTTACCCATTCTCCACGGGCGCTGTCCACCATGGTGGCCAGCCACAGCAGAAACACCACTGCCAACTTTTTTTTTGAAAACACAAAGACTGGAGCGTTATTTTTTTTGCCCATTGTGGTGTCCGTAGAATTGGGCTACTGGGTGATTTTGGCGGGAGTGTAGACTATTGCTGTGGTGGTTGTTCTGTTGGAAGGTTCTTGTGTTGGATGCGCTTGTGACTTACGAGGTGTGCGAGTTGAAAAAATTTCTTTTGGCACTTATCGCACTCATAAGGCTTATCTCCGGTGTGGGTGCGCTTGTGTCTTACGAAGTTACTGGAACAAGCAAATCTCTTTTGACACACATCGCACTCATAAGGCCTCTCTCCTGTGTGGTGGCGCCTGTGTTTTGTCAAGTCTCCGGAAGCTGCAAATCTCTTTGGACACTCATCGCACTTATAAGGCTTCTCCCCGGTGTGAGTGCGTTTGTGTACTATGAGGTGATTGAGTAGAGAAAATCTCCTTTTACACTCATCGCACTCATAAGGCTTATCTCCGGTGTGGGTACGCTGATGTATTAAGAGGCTAATGGAGTAAGCAAATCTCTTTTGACACACATCGCACTCATAAGGCTTCTTCCCGGCGTGGCTGCGCTTGTGTCTTGCTAAGTTTCCGGAATGAGCAAATCTCTTTTGGCACACATCGCACTTATAAGGCTTATCTCCGGTGTGGGTGCGCCTGTGTCTTACGAAGTTACTGGAGCAGGCAAATCTCTTTTGACACACATCGCACTCATAAGGCTTCTCTCCAGTGTGGGTGCGCTTGTGTACTATGAGGTGTATGGAGCGAGCAAACTTCTTTCCACACACATCACACACGTGTTTTTTGTTTTTTGCTCCGGCTCCGCTATGATCGTCATCACCGTCGGGCACCACAACCGGTTCGTTTTTATAGTCCCAGTAAGCTTCTCCATAGCTCAGCCAGAGTCCTTTGCCCTCCGGGATAAACTTCGTTGTCACGACCATAACCACGGGGAAATCATCCATATAAACAATAATGAAACTGACGTTTGGCTCTAAAGTACCGGTATTGTCGTCGGCATTGCTGGTGACGGTACAGTCGTTAACGCAGGAAAAAATATTGCCGTCGTCATAACCTGAAAGCCAGTACATTTCCTGACAATCATCCGTGGCTTCTTCTCCTTTGTAGTCACAGTTAACGGAATAGGATATTTGCTGGTCTAACGTACCACACTCCGGAGACGGGGCATTCTCATCTATCAACCAGAGAGAGCCCCGGTAATGTCCCAGTACAGTACCCTTGGACAGTTTTTTGGCGGCTACTACATGCCTTTGCCCGTCCAGAGCCTGGTAAGGGTCGCCCTCGTTTGCCTCGTACAGCACCTCTCTAACCAGACCTTCGATGTGCGCCTCTCTTTCTTCATTGGTTTTATTAATATATTCCAATATCCTGTTTTTCAGTTGCTGTCGCTTTTTCTTAGTAAAAAGTTTCCAGAATGCCGGGGCACCCTGAATCTTGCAATTTGTTTTGAAAGGCGGTTCTGGCGGTTTTCTGGTAATACCGCTTTCCGGCTTGATGATAAACAGTTCAGCACTTGTCAAGACTTTTCTTTCACCAAATTCAATGACATTTTCTTCCTGTTTTATGGGGATATCCGGTATCACGGGATAACCCCCGGTCTGCGGATTTGTGACACTCTGCGGGCTCTCGCTATTACTGGTGCTGGTGCTGGTGCTGAGTTTTCTTTTTTTGCTCTTCGTAGCTGCTGGTTTATCAACGGGTGGAGGATTTCTTTTGGAACCATTGGACAGGTCAACCATGCTCCCCGATGGCAGGGAAACAGGGGAGCAGGCAGAAAGGTTATTGTCGGGAGTCAGCACAATTTCTCTTCCCTGCATCTTGTCCGTAAAAAACCAGAACGTTTCATCCTGCGGGGCCGAACGGTGTGCCAGTGAGTAATGGAACCTGACGGGCGCTCGCAGCTCCTTTATTTTCTGCTCCTGCCTTAACACTTCGTCCGGTTTTTCAGGGGCTAACCTTGACATAGCGTTTGTCCAGCATCTTGTTTGCCGGTCTATCTCTTCAGACTTTCTCCTTTGCCGGGACAGGTACTCCAGAATGGCTCTGTATTGTTGTTCATATTGCTGGTCGGGCAGACCCGGGCTATCACTCTGAAAGGGAGCAATGGCCAGGTCTGTTCCCCCGGTGGTCTGCACCTGCAAAACCGAGGCAAACCCGGTCACCTGCACAGACTCCCCACTGTGACTAAACTGCAGTGTGGCTCTTAACCCGGTCAGCAAAGCACTGGGATCGTGGCAGCGCAGATGCCGGGTCATGTCGGAAAGTGTGGTGGCATTGCACGCATCCTGCCATGTGAAGACTGCCGGCTCAGTGGCCAGTACACTAAAACCGTCGTCTTCTACCAGGATAACCACCGCTGCCGATCTTTTTGAAACCGCGACTTTTTCATCCATAGCGGATTTAAGCACGGGTTGTTGCTGAAGCCAGAGCCTTGAAGCAACATGAGCAGTCCCGACCTGATGTACAGAAGCTGGTGTTACCCATTCTCCACGGGCGCTGTCCACCATGGCAGCCAGCCACAGCAGAAACACCACTGCCAACATTTTTTTTGAAAACACAAAGACTGGAGCGTTATTTTTTTTGCCCATTGTGGTGTCCGTAGAATTGGGCTATTGGGTGATTTTGGCGGGAGTGTAGACTATTGCTGTGGCGGTTGCTCTGTTGGAAGGTTCTTGTGTTGGATGCGCTTGTGACTTACGAGGTGTGCGAGTTGAAAAAATTTCTTTTGGCACTTATCGCACTCATAAGGCTTATCTCCGGTGTGGGTGCGCTTGTGTCTTACGAAGTTACTGGAACAAGCAAATCTCTTTTGACACACATCGCACTCATAAGGCCTCTCTCCTGTGTGGTGGCGCCTGTGTATTGTCAAGCCTCCGGAAGCTGCAAATCTCTTTGGACACTCATCGCACTTATAAGGCTTCTCCCCGGTGTGAGTGCGTTTGTGTACTATGAGGTGATTGAGTAGAGAAAATCTCTTTTGACACACATCGCACTCATAAGGCTTATCTCCGGTGTGGGTGCGCTTGTGTCTTACGAAGTTACTGGAGCAAACAAATCTCTTTTGACACACATCGCACTCATAAGGCCTCTCTCCTGTGTGGTGGCGCCTGTGTTTTGCTAAGTTTCCGGAGTCAGTAAATCTCTTTTGGCACTTATCGCACTTATAAGGCTTATCTCCGGTGTGGGTGCGCCTGTGTTTTACGAAGTTACTGGAGCAGGCAAATCTCTTTTGACACAGATCGCACTCATGAGGCTTTTCCCCGGTGTGTCTGAGCCTGTGTGCTGCCAAGTTTCCGGAGTTAACAAATCTCTTTTGACACACATTGCACTCATAAGGCCTCTCCCCAGTATGGGTGCGTTCGTGGTCTTTGAGGTGATTGGGTTGAATAAATTTCTTTTTACACACATCGCACTCATAAGGCTTCTTCCCGGTGTGGCGGCACTTGTGTCTTGTGAGAGTTTCGGAACGAGCAAACTTCTTTCCACACACATCGCACTCATGAAACTTCTCTCCTGTGTGGGTGAGCTTGTGTCTTGTGAGACTTCCGGAATTAGCAAGCTCCCTTCCACACACATCACACGCACATTTTTTGTTTTTTGCCCTGGCTCCGCTATGACCGTCATCACCGTCGGGCACCACAACCGGTTCGTTTTTATAGTCCCAGTAAGGTTCTCCATAGCTCAGCCAGAGTCCTTTGCCCTCCGGGATAAATTTCGTTGTCACGACCATAACCACGGGGAAATCATCCATATAAACAATAATGAAACTGACGTTTGGCTCTAAAGTACCGGTATTGTCGTCGGCATTGCTGGTGACGGTACAGTCGTTAACGCAGGAAAAAATATTGCCGTCGTCATAACCTGAAAGCCAGTACATTTCCTGACAATCATCCGTGGCTTCTTCTCCTTTGTAGTCACAGTTAACGGAATAGGATATTTGCTGGTCTAATGTACCACACTCCGGAGACGGGGCATTCTTATCTATCAACCAGAGAGAGCCCCGGTAATGCCCCAGTACAGCACCCTTGGACAGTTTTTTGGCGGCTACTACATGCTTTTGCCCGTCCAGAGCCTGGTAAGGGTCGCCCTCGTTTGCCTCGTACCACACCTCTCTGACCAGACCTTCGATGTGCGCCTCTCTTTCTTCATTGGTTTTATTAATATATTCCAATATCCTGTTTTCCAGTTGCTGTCGCTTTTTCTTAGTAAAAAGTTTCCAGAATGCCGGGGCACCCAGAATCTTGCAATTTGTTTTGAAAGGCGGTTCTGGCGGTTTTCTGGTAATACCGCTTTCCGGCTTAATGACAAACAGTTCAGCACTTGTCAAGACTTTTCTTTCACCAAATTCAATGACATTTTCTTCCTGTTTTATGGGGATATCCGGTATCACGGGATAACCCTCGGTCTGCGGATTTGTGACACTCTGCGGGCTCTCGCTATTACTGGTGCTGGTGCTGAGTTTTCTTTTTTTGCTCTTCGTAGCTGCTGGTTTATCAACGGGTGGAGGATTTCTTTTGGAACCATTGGACAGGTCAGCCATGCTCCCCGATGGCAGGGAAACAGGAGTGCAGGCAGAAAGGTTATTGTCGGGAGTCAACACACACAACTTTTCTTCCCTCCATCTTGTCCGTAAAAAAACAGAACGTTTCATCCTGCGGGGCCGAACGGTGTGCCAGTGAGTAATGGAACCTGACGGGCGCTCGCAGCTCCTTTATTTTCTGCTCCTGCCTTAACACTTCGTCCGGTTTTTCAGGGGCTAACCTTGACATAGCGTTTGTCCAGCATCCTGTTCGCCGGTCTATCTCTTCAGACTTTCTCCTTTGCCGGGACAGGTACTCCAGAATGGCTCTGTATTGTTGTTCATATTGCTGGTCGGGCAGACCCGGGCTATCACTCTGAAAGGGAGCAATGGCCAGGTCTGTTCCCCCGGTGGTCTGCACCTGCAAAACCGAGGCAAACCCGGTCACCTGCACAGACTCCCCACTGTGACTAAACTGCAGTGTGGCTCTTAACCCGGTCAGCAAAGCACTGGGATCGTGGCAGCGCAGATGCCGGGTCATGTTGGAAAGTGTGGTGGCATTGCACGCATCCAGCCATGTGAAGACTGCCGGCTCAGTGGCCAGTACACTAAAACCGTCGTCTTCTATCAGGATAACCACCGCTGCCGATCTTTTTGAAACCGCGACTTTTTCATCCATAGCGGATTTAAGCACGGGTTGTTGCTGAAGCCAGAGCCTTGAAGCAACATGGGCAATACCGCCCTGATGTACAGAAGCTGGTGTTACCCATTCTCCACGGGTATTGTCCACCATGACAGCCAGCCACAGCAGAAACACCACTGCCAGCATTTTTTTTGAAAACACAAAGACTGAAGCGTTATTTTTTTTGCCCATTGTGGAGTCCGTAGAATTGGGCTATTGGGTGATTTTGGTGGGAGTGTAGACTATTGCTGTGGCGGTTGCTCTGTTGGAAGGTTCTTGTGTTTGGTGCGCTTGTGTTTTGAGAGGTTACCGGAAAGAGCAAATCTCTTTTGACACACATTGCACTCATAAGGCTTCTCTCCGGTGTGGGTGCGCTTGTGTCTTATGAGGTCTTCGGATTGAATAAATCTCTTTTGGCACTTATCGCACTCATAAGGCCTCTCCCCGGTGTGGCTGCGCTTGTGTCTTATGAGGTTTCCGGATCGAGTAAATCTCTTTTGGCACTTATCGCACTCATAAGGCTTCTCCCCGGTGTGGCTACGCCTGTGTGTTGCTAAGTTTCCAGAAGCAGAAAATCCCTTTTCACACACATAGCACTTATAAGGCTTCTCTCCGGTGTGGGTGCGTTTGTGTCTTATGAGGTCTCCGGATTGAGTAAATATCTTTTTACACACATCGCACTCATGAGGCTTCGCCCCGGTGTGGGTACGCTGATGTCTTAAGAGGTTACTGGAGTAAGCAAATCCCTTTTGACACACATCGCACTCATAAGGCTTCTCTCCGGTGTGGGTGCGCTTGTGTACTATGAGGTGTATGGAGCGAGCAAACTTCTTTCCACACACATCACACACGTGTTTTTTGTTTTTTGCTCCGGCTCCGCTATGACCGTCATCACCGTCGGGCACCACAACCGGTTCGTTTTTATAGTCCCAGTAAGGTTCTCCATAGCTCAGCCAGAGTCCTTTGCCCTCCGGGATAAACTTCGTTGTCACGACCATAACCACGGGGAAATAATCCATATAAACAATAATGAAACTGACGTTTGGCTCTAAAGTACCGGTATTGTCGTCGGCATTGCTGGTGACGGTACAGTCGTTAACGCAGGAAAAAATATTGCCGTCGTCATAACCTGAAAGCCAGTACATTTCCTGACAATCATCCGTGGCTTCTTCTCCTTTTTCTTTGTAGTCACAGTTAACGGAATAGGATATTTGCTGGTCTAACGTACCACATTCCGGAGACGGGGCATTCTTATCTATCAACCAGAGAGAGCCCCGGTAATGTCCCAGTACAGCACCCTTGGACAGTTTTTTGGCGGCTACTACATGCCTTTGCCCGTCCAGAGCCTGGTAAGGGTCGCCCTCGTTTGCCTCGTACAGCACCTCTCTAACCAGACCTTCGATGTGCGCCTCTCTTTCTTCATTGGTTTTATTAATATATTCCAATATCCTGTTTTCCAGTTGCTGTCGCTTTTTCTTAGTAAAAAGTTTCCAGAATGCCGGGGCACCCAGAATCTTGCAATTTGTTTTGAAAGGCGGTTCTGGCGGTTTTCTGGTAATACCGCTTTCCGGCTTGATGATAAACAGTTCAGCACTTGTCAAGACTTTTCTTTCACCAAATTCAATGACATTTTCTTCCTGTTTTATGGGGATATCCGGTATCACGGGATAACCCCCGGTCTGCGGATTTGTGACACTCTGCGGGCTCTCGCTATTACTGGTGCTGGTGCTGAGTTTTCTTTTTTTGCTCTTCGTAGCTGCTGGTTTATCAACGGGTGGAGGATTTCTTTTGGAACCATTGGACAGGTCAGCCATGCTCCCCGATGGCAGGGAAACAGGAGTGCAGGCAGAAAGGTTATTGTCGGGAGTCAACACAACTTTTCTTCCCTCCATCTTGTCCGTAAAAAACCAGAACGTTTCATCCTGCGGGGCCGAACGGTGTGCCAGTGAGTAATGGAACCTGACGGGCGCTCGCAGCTCCTTTATTTTCTGCTCCTGCCTTAACACTTCGTCCGGTTTTTCAGGGGCTAACCTTGACATAGCGTTTGTCCAGCATCTTGTTTGCCGGTCTATCTCTTCAGACTTTCTCCTTTGCCGGGACAGGTACTCCAGAATGGCTCTGTATTGTTGTTCATATTGCTGGTCGGGCAGACCCGGGCTATCACTCTGAAAGGGAGCAATGGCCAGGTCTGTTCCCCCGGTGGTCTGCACCTGCAAAACCGAGGCAAACCCGGTCACCTGCACAGACTCCCCACTGTGACTAAACTGCAGTGTGGTTCTTAACCCGGTCAGCAGGGCATTGGGGTCGTGGCAGCGCAGATGCCGGTTCATGTCGGAAAGCGTGGTGGCATTGCACGCATCCTGCCATGTGAAGACTGCTGGCTCAGTGGTCAGTACACTAAAACCGTCGTCTTCTATCAGGATAACCACCGTTGCCGATCTTTTTGAAACCGCGACTTTTTCATCCATAGCGGATTTAAGCACGGGTTGTTGCTGAAGCCAGAGCCTTGAAGCAACATGGGCAGTCCCGACCTGATGTACAGAAGCTGGTGTTACCCATTCTCCACGGGCGCTGTCCACCATGGCAGCCAGCCACAGCAGAAACACCACTGCCAGCATTTTTTTTGAAAACACAAAGACTGGAGCGTTATTTTTTTTGCCCATTGTGGAGTCCGTAGAATTGGGCTATAGGGTGATTTTGGCGGGAGTGTAGACTATTGCTGTGGCGGTTGCTCTGTTGGAAGGTTCTTGTGTTGGGTGTGCTTGTGTTTTGAGAGGTTACTGGAAAGAGCAAATCTCTTTTGACACACATTGCACTCATAAGGCTTCTCTCCGGTGTGGGTGCGCTTGTGTCTTGTGAGGCCTTCGGAGCGAGCAAATCTCTTTTCACACACATCGCACCCATAAGGCTTCTCTCCGGTGTGGCGGCGCTTGTGCATTGCCCAGTTTCCGAAAACAGCAAATTCCTTTTGACACAAATCGCACCTATAAGGCTTCTCTCCGGTGTGGATGCGTTTGTGCCTTACAAGATCACTGGAGTAAGCAAATCCCTTTTGACACACATCGCACTCATAAGGCTTCTCTCCGGTGTGGGTGCGCTTGTGTCTTGCGAGGCTTTCGGAGCGAGCAAACTTCTTTCCACACATATCGCACTCATAAGGCTTCTCTCCGGTGTGGGTGCGCTTGTGTCTTACGAGGTTTCCGAAATGAGCAAACTTCTTTCCACACACATCACACACGTGTTTTTTGTTTTTTGCCCTGGCTCCGCTATGACCGTCATCACCGTCGGGCACCACAACCGGTTCGTTTTTATAGTCCCAGTAAGGTTTTCCATAGCTCAGCCAGAGTCCTTTGCCCTCCGGGATATCCTCTGTTGTCACGACCATAACCACGGGGAAATAATCCATATAAACAATAATGAAACTGGCGTTTGGCTCTAAAGTACCGGTATTGTCGTCGGCATTGCTGGTGACGGTACAGTCGTTAACGCAGGAAAAAATATTGCCGTCGTCATAACCTGAAAGCCAGTACATTTCCTGACAATCATCCGTGGCTTCTTCTCCTTTTTCTTTGTAGTCACAGTTAACGGAATAGGATATTTGCTGGTCTAACGTACCATATTCCGGAGACGGGGCACTCTTATCTATCAACCAGAGAGAGCCCCGGTAATGTCCCAGTACAGCACCCTTGGACAGTTTTTTGGCGGCTACTACATGCCTTTGCCCGTCCAGAGCCTGGTAAGGGTCGCCCTCGTTTGCCTCGTACAGCACCTCTCTAACCAGACCTTCGATGTGCGCCTCTCTTTCTTCATTGGTTTTATTAATATATTCCAATATCCTGTTTTCCAGTTGCTGTCGCTTTTTCTTAGTAAAAAGTTTCCAGAATGCCGGGGCACCCTGAATCTTGCAATTTGTTTTGAAAGGCGGTTCTGGCGGTTTTCTGGTAATACCGCTTTCCGGCTTGATGATAAACAGTTCAGCACTTGTCAAGACTTTTCTTTCACCAAATTCAATGACATTTTCTTCCTGTTTTATGGGGATATCCGGTATCACGGGATAACCCCCGGTCTGCGGATTTGTGACACTCTGCGGGCTCTCGCTATTACTAGTGCTGGTGCTGGTGCTGGTGCTGAGTTTTCTTTTTTTGCTCTTCGTAGCTGCTGGTTTATCAACGGGTGGAGGATTTCTTTTGGAACCATTGGACAGGTCAGCCATGCTCCCCAATGGCAGGGAAACAGGAGTGCAGGCAGAAAGGTTATTGTCGGGAGTCAGCACAATTTCTCTTCCCTCCATCTTGTCCGTAAAAAACCAGAACGTTTCATCCTGCGGGGCCGAACGGTGTGCCAGTGAGTAATGGAACCTGACGGGCGCTCGCTGCTCCTTTATTTTCTGCTCCTGCCTTAACACTTCGTCCGGTTTTTCAGGGGCTAACCTTGACATGGCGTTTGTCCAGCATCCTGTTCGCCGGTCTATCTCTTCAGACTTTCTCCTTTGCCGGGACAGGTACTCCAGAATGGCTCTGTATTGTTGTTCATATTGCTGGTCGGGCAGACCCGGGCTATCACTCTGAAAGGGAGCAATGGCCAGGTCTGTTCCCCCGGTGGTCTGCACCTGCAAAACCGACGCAAACCCGGTCACCTGCACAGACTCCCCACTGTGACTAAACTGCAGTGTGGCTCTTAACCCGGTCAGCAAAGCACTGGGGTCGTGGCAGCGCAGATGCCGGGTCATGTTGGAAAGTGTGGTGGCATTGCACGCATCCCGCCATGTGAAGACTGCCGGCTCAGTGATCAGTACACTAAAACCGTCGTCTTCTATCAGAATAACCACCGTTGCCGATCTTTTTGAAACCGCGACTTTTTCATCCATAGCGGATTTAAGCACGGGCTGCTGCTGAAGCCAGAGCCTTGAAGCAACATGGGCAATCCCGCCCTGATGTACAGAAGCTGGTGTTACCCATTCTCCACGGGTATTGTCCACCATGACAGCCAGCCACAGCAGAAACACCACTGCCAACCTTTTTTTTGAAAACACAAAGACTGAAGCGTTATTTTTTTTACCCATTACGGAGTCATTAGAATTGGGCTATTGGGTGGTTTTGGCGGGAGTGTAGACTATTGCTGTGGTGGTTGTTCTGTTGGGGATTCCTTATGTTTGGTGCGCTTGTGTCTTGCGAGGTGTTCGAGTCGAGAAAATCTCTTTTGACACACATCGCACTCATAAGGCTTCTCTCCGGTGTGGGTGCGCTTGTGTCTTGCTAAGTTTCCGGAATGAGCAAATCTCTTTTGGCACTTATCGCACTCATAAGGCTTATCCCCGGTATGGTAGCGTCTGTGTTTTGCTAAGTTTCCGGAGTCAGTAAATCTCTTTTGGCACACATCGCACTCATAAGGCCTCTCTCCTGTGTGGTGGCGCCTGTGTATTGTCAAGTCTCCGGAAGCTGCAAATCTCTTTGGACACACATCGCACTTATAAGGCTTATCTCCGGTGTGGGTGCGCCTGTGTCTTACGAAGTTACTGGAGCAGGCAAATCTCTTTTGACACAGATCGCACTCATGAGGCTTCTCTCCGGTGTGGGTGCGCTTGTGTCTTACGAGGTTTCCGAAATGAGCAAACTTCTTTCCACACACATCACACACGTGTTTTTTGTTTTTTGCCCTGGCTCCGCTATGACCGTCATCACCGTCGGGCACCACAACCGGTTCGTTTTTATAGTCCCAGTAAGGTTTTCCATAGCTCAGCCAGAGTCCTTTGCCCTCCGGGATATCCTCTGTTGTCACGACCATAACCACGGGGAAATAATCCATATAAACAATAATGAAACTGGCGTTTGGCTCTAAAGTACCGGTATTGTCGTCGGCATTGCTGGTGACGGTACAGTCGTTAACGCAGGAAAAAATATTGCCGTCGTCATAACCTGAAAGCCAGTACATTTCCTGACAATCATCCGTGGCTTCTTCTCCTTTTTCTTTGTAGTCACAGTTAACGGAATAGGATATTTGCTGGTCTAACGTACCATATTCCGGAGACGGGGCACTCTTATCTATCAACCAGAGAGAGCCCCGGTAATGTCCCAGTACAGCACCCTTGGACAGTTTTTTGGCGGCTACTACATGCCTTTGCCCGTCCAGAGCCTGGTAAGGGTCGCCCTCGTTTGCCTCGTACAGCACCTCTCTAACCAGACCTTCGATGTGCGCCTCTCTTTCTTCATTGGTTTTATTAATATATTCCAATATCCTGTTTTCCAGTTGCTGTCGCTTTTTCTTAGTAAAAAGTTTCCAGAATGCCGGGGCACCCTGAATCTTGCAATTTGTTTTGAAAGGCGGTTCTGGCGGTTTTCTGGTAATACCGCTTTCCGGCTTGATGATAAACAGTTCAGCACTTGTCAAGACTTTTCTTTCACCAAATTCAATGACATTTTCTTCCTGTTTTATGGGGATATCCGGTATCACGGGATAACCCCCGGTCTGCGGATTTGTGACACTCTGCGGGCTCTCGCTATTACTGGTGCTGAGTTTTCTTTTTTTGCTCTTCGTAGCTGCTGGTTTATCAACGGGCGGAGGATTTCTTTTGGAACCATTGGACAGGTCAACCATGCTCCCCGATGGCAGGGAAACAGGGGAGCAGGCAGAAAGGTTATTGTCGGGAGTCAGCACAACTTTTCTTCCCTCCATCTTGTCCGTAAAAAACCAGAACGTTTCATCCTGCGGAGCCGAACGGTGTGCCAGTGAGTAATGGAACCTGACGGGCGCTCGCTGCTCCTTTATTTTCTGCTCCTGCCTTAACACTTCGTCCGGTTTTTCAGGGGCTAACCTTGACATAGCGTTTGTCCAGCATCTTGTTCGCCGGTCTATCTCTTCAGACTTTCTCCTTTGCCGGGACAGGTACTCCAGAATGGCTCTGTATTGTTGTTCATATTGCTGGTCGGGCAGACCCGGGCTATCACTCTGAAAAGGAGCAATGGCCAGGTCTGTTCCCCCGGTGGTCTGCACCTGCAAAACCGACGCAAACCCGGTCACCTGCACAGACTCCCCACTGTGACTAAACTGCAGTGTGGCTCTTAACCCGGTCAGCAGGGCATTGGGGTCGTGGCAGCGCAAATGCCGGTTCATGTCAGAAAGCGTGGTGGCATTACACGCATCCTGCCATGTGAAGACTGCCGGCTCAGTGGCCAGTACACTAAAACCGTCGTCTTCTACCAGAATAACCACCGCTGCCGATCTTTTTGAAACCGCAACTTTTTCATCCATAGCGGATTTAAGCACGGGTTGTTGCTGAAGCCAGAGCCTTGAAGCAACATGGGCAATCCCGCCCTGATGTACAGAAGCTGGTGTTACCCATTCTCCACGGGTATTGTCCACCATGACAGCCAGCCACAGCAAAAACACCACTGCCAACCTTTTTTTTGAAAACACAAAGACTGGAGCGTTATTTTTTTTGCCCATTGTGGTGTCCGTAGAATTGGGCTATTGGGTGATTTTGGCGGGAGTGTAGACTATTGCTGTGGCGGTTGCTCTGTTGGAAGGTTCTTGTGTTGGATGCGCTTGTGACTTACGAGGTGTGCGAGTTGAAAAAATTTCTTTTGGCACTTATCGCACTCATAAGGCCTCTCCCCGGTGTGGCTGCGCTTGTGTCTTATGAGGTTTCCGGATCGAGTAAATCTCTTTTGGCACTTATCGCACTCATAAGGCTTCTCCCCGGTGTGGCTACGCCTGTGTGTTGCTAAGTTTCCAGAAGCAGAAAATCCCTTTTCACACACATCGCACTTATAAGGCTTCTCTCCGGTGTGGGTGCGTTTGTGTCTTATGAGGTCTCCGGATTGAGTAAATATCTTTTTACACACATCGCACTCATAAGGCTTCGCCCCGGTGTGGGTGCGCCTGTGTCTTACGAAGTTACTGGAGCAGGCAAATCTCTTTTGACACAGATCGCACTCATGAGGCTTTTCCCCGGTGTGTCTGAGCCTGTGTGCTGCCAAGTTTCCGGAGTTAACAAATCTCTTTTGACACACATCGCACTCATAAGGCTTCTCTCCGGTGTGGGTGCGCTTGTGTACTATGAGGTGTATGGAGCGAGCAAACTTCTTTCCACACACATCACACACGTGTTTTTTGTTTTTTGCCCCGGCTCCGCTATGACCGTCATCACCGTCGGGCACCACAACCGGTTCGTTTTTATAGTCCCAGTAAGGTTCTCCATAGCTCAGCCAGAGTCCTTTGCCCTCCGGGATATCCTCTGTTGTCACGACCATAACCACGGGGAAATCATCCATATAAACAATAATGAAACTGACGTTTGGCTCTAAAGTACCGGTATTGTCGTCGGCATTGCTGGTGACGGTACAGTCGTTAACGCAGGAAAAAATATTGCCGTCGTCATAACCTGAAAGCCAGTACATTTCCTGACAATCATCCGTGGCTTCTTCTCCTTCTCCTTTGTAGTCACAGTTAACGGAATAGGATATTTGCTGGTCTAACGTACCACATTCCGGAGACGGGGCATTCTTATCTATCAACCAGAGAGAGCCCCGGTAATGTCCCAGTACAGTACCCTTGGACAGTTTTTTGGCGGCTACTACATGCTTTTGCCCGTCCAGAGCCTGGTAAGGGTCGTCCTCGTTTGCCTCGTACCGCACCTCTCTGACCAGACCTTCGATGTGCGCCTCTCTTTCTTCATTGGTTTTATTAATATATTCCAATATCCTGTTTTCCAGTTGCTGTCGCTTTTTCTTAGTAAAAAGTTTCCAGAATGCCGGGGCACCCTGAATCTTGTAATTTGTTTTGAAAGGCGGTTCTGGCGGTTTTCTGGTAATACCGCTTTCCGGCTTGATTATAAACAGTTCAGCACTTGTCAAGACTTTTCTTTCACCAAATTCAATGACATTTTCTTCCTGTTTTATGGGGATATCCGGTATCACGGGATAACCCTCGGTCTGCGGATTTGTGACACTCTGCGGGCTCTCGCTATTACTGGTGCTGGTGCTGGTGCTGGTGCTGAGTTTTCTTTTTTTGCTCTTCGTAGCTGCTGGTTTATCAACGGGTGGAGGATTTCTTTTGGAACCATTGGACAGGTCAACCATGCTCCCCGATGGCAGGGAAACAGGGGAGCAGGCAGAAAGGTTATTGTCGGGAGTCAGCACAATTTCTCTTCCCTGCATCTTGTCCGTAAAAAACCAGAACGTTTCATCCTGCGGGGCCGAACGGTGTGCCAGTGAGTAATGGAACCTGACGGGCGCTCGCAGCTCCTTTATTTTCTGCTCCTGCCTTAACACTTCGTCCGGTTTTTCAGGGGCTAACCTTGACATAGCGTTTGTCCAGCATCTTGTTTGCCGGTCTATCTCTTCAGACTTTCTCCTTTGCCGGGACAGGTACTCCAGAATGGCTCTGTATTGTTGTTCATATTGCTGGTCGGGCAGACCCGGGCTATCACTCTGAAAAGGAGCAATGGCCAGGTCTATTCCCCCGGTGGTCTGCACCTGCAAAACCGAGGCAAACCCGGTCACCTGCACAGACTCCCCACTGTGACTAAACTGCAGTGTGGCTCTTAACCCGGTCAGCAGGGCATTGGGGTCGTGGCAGCGCAGATGCCGGGTCATGTCGGAAAGTGTGGTGGCATTGCACGCATCCTGCCATGTGAAGACTGCCGGCTCAGTGGCCAGTACACTAAAACCGTCGTCTTCTACCAGGATAACCACCGCTGCCGATCTTTTTGAAACCGCCACTTTTTCATCCATAGCGGATTTAAGCACGGGTTGTTGCTGAAGCCAGAGCCTTGAAGCAACATGAGCAGTCCCGACCTGATGTACAGAAGCTGGTGTTACCCATTCTCCACGGGCGCTGTCCACCATGGCAGCCAGCCACAGCAGAAACACCACTGCCAACATTTTTTTTGAAAACACAAAGACTGGAGCGTTATTTTTTTTGCCCATTGTGGAGTCCGTAGAATTGGGCTATAGGGTGATTTTGGCGGGAGTGTAGACTATTGCTGTGGCGGTTGCTCTGTTGGAAGGTTCTTGTGTTGGGTGCACTTGTGTCTTACGAAGTTACTGGAGCAAGCAAATCTCTTTTGACACACATCGCACTCATAAGGCCTCTCTCCTGTGTGGTGGCGCCTGTGTCTTGTCAAGTCTCCGGAAGCTGCAAATCTCTTTGGACACACATCGCACTTATAAGGCTTATCTCCGGTGTGGGTGCGCCTGTGTCTTACGAAGTTACTGGGGCAGGCAAATCTCTTTTGACACAGATCGCACTCATAAGGCCTCTCTCCTGTGTGGTGGCGCCTGTGTTTTGTCAAGTCTCCGGAAGCTGCAAATCTCTTTGGACACACATCGCACTCATAAGGCTTCTTCCCGGTGTGGCTGCGCTTGTGTCTTGTGAGAGTTTCGGAACGAGCAAACTTCTTTCCACACACATCGCACTCATAAGGCTTCTCTCCGGTGTGGGTGCGCTTGTGTCTTACGAGGTCTCCGGAAAGAGCAAACCTCTTTCCACACACATCACACACGTGTTTTTTGTTTTTTGCCCCGGCTCCGCTATGACCGTCATCACCGTCGGGCACCACAACCGGTTCGTTTTTATAGTCCCAGTAAGGTTCTCCATAGCTCAGCCAGAGTCCTTTGCCCTCCGGGATATCCTCTGTTGTCACGACCATAACCACGGGGAAATCATCCATATAAACAATAATGAAACTGACGTTTGGCTCTAAAGTACCGGTATTGTCGTCGGCATTGCTGGTGACGGTACAGTCGTTAACGCAGGAAAAAATATTGCCGTCGTCATAACCTGAAAGCCAGTACATTTCCTGACAATCATCCGTGGCTTCTTCTCCTTCTCCTTTGTAGTCACAGTTAACGGAATAGGATATTTGCTGGTCTAACGTACCACATTCCGGAGACGGGGCATTCTTATCTATCAACCAGAGAGAGCCCCGGTAATGTCCCAGTACAGTACCCTTGGACAGTTTTTTGGCGGCTACTACATGCTTTTGCCCGTCCAGAGCCTGGTAAGGGTCGTCCTCGTTTGCCTCGTACCGCACCTCTCTGACCAGACCTTCGATGTGCGCCTCTCTTTCTTCATTGGTTTTATTAATATATTCCAATATCCTGTTTTCCAGTTGCTGTCGCTTTTTCTTAGTAAAAAGTTTCCAGAATGCCGGGGCACCCTGAATCTTGTAATTTGTTTTGAAAGGCGGTTCTGGCGGTTTTCTGGTAATACCGCTTTCCGGCTTGATTATAAACAGTTCAGCACTTGTCAAGACTTTTCTTTCACCAAATTCAATGACATTTTCTTCCTGTTTTATGGGGATATCCGGTATCACGGGATAACCCTCGGTCTGCGGATTTGTGACACTCTGCGGGCTCTCGCTATTACTGGTGCTGGTGCTGGTGCTGGTGCTGAGTTTTCTTTTTTTGCTCTTCGTAGCTGCTGGTTTATCAACGGGTGGAGGATTTCTTTTGGAACCATTGGACAGGTCAACCATGCTCCCCGATGGCAGGGAAACAGGGGAGCAGGCAGAAAGGTTATTGTCGGGAGTCAGCACAATTTCTCTTCCCTGCATCTTGTCCGTAAAAAACCAGAACGTTTCATCCTGCGGGGCCGAACGGTGTGCCAGTGAGTAATGGAACCTGACGGGCGCTCGCAGCTCCTTTATTTTCTGCTCCTGCCTTAACACTTCGTCCGGTTTTTCAGGGGCTAACCTTGACATAGCGTTTGTCCAGCATCTTGTTTGCCGGTCTATCTCTTCAGACTTTCTCCTTTGCCGGGACAGGTACTCCAGAATGGCTCTGTATTGTTGTTCATATTGCTGGTCGGGCAGACCCGGGCTATCACTCTGAAAAGGAGCAATGGCCAGGTCTATTCCCCCGGTGGTCTGCACCTGCAAAACCGAGGCAAACCCGGTCACCTGCACAGACTCCCCACTGTGACTAAACTGCAGTGTGGCTCTTAACCCGGTCAGCAGGGCATTGGGGTCGTGGCAGCGCAGATGCCGGGTCATGTCGGAAAGTGTGGTGGCATTGCACGCATCCTGCCATGTGAAGACTGCCGGCTCAGTGGCCAGTACACTAAAACCGTCGTCTTCTACCAGGATAACCACCGCTGCCGATCTTTTTGAAACCGCCACTTTTTCATCCATAGCGGATTTAAGCACGGGTTGTTGCTGAAGCCAGAGCCTTGAAGCAACATGAGCAGTCCCGACCTGATGTACAGAAGCTGGTGTTACCCATTCTCCACGGGCGCTGTCCACCATGGCAGCCAGCCACAGCAGAAACACCACTGCCAACATTTTTTTTGAAAACACAAAGACTGGAGCGTTATTTTTTTTGCCCATTGTGGAGTCCGTAGAATTGGGCTATAGGGTGATTTTGGCGGGAGTGTAGACTATTGCTGTGGCGGTTGTTCTGTTGGAAGGTTCTTGTGTTGGGTGCGCTTGTGACTTACGAGGTGTGCGAGTCGAGAAAATCTCTTTTGGCACTTATCGCACTCATAAGGCTTCTCTCCGGTGTGGGTGCGTTTGTGTCTTGCTAAGTTTCCGGAGTCAGTAAATCTCTTTTGGCACTTATCGCACTCATGAGGCCTCTCCCCGGTGTGGCTGAGTTTGTGTTTTACGAGGCCTCCGGATTGAGTAAATCTCTTTTGGCACTTATCGCACTCATAAGGCTTCTCCCCGGTGTGGCTACGCCTGTGTGTTGCTAAGTTTCCAGAAGCAGAAAATTCCTTTTCACACACATCGCACTTATAAGGCTTCTCTCCGGTGTGGGTGCGTTTGTGTCTTATGAGGTCTCCGGATTGAGTAAATATCTTTTTACACACATCGCACTCATGAGGCTTCGCCCCGGTGTGGGTACGCTGATGTCTTAAGAGGTTACTGGAGTAAGCAAATCCCTTTTGACACACACCGCACTCATAAGGCTTCTCCCCTGTATGGGTGCGTTTGTGGTCTCTTAGGTGATGGGGTTTAGTAAATATCCTTCCACACACATCACACGCACATTTTTTGTTTTTTGCCCCGGCTCCGCTATGATCGTCATCACCGTCGGGCACCACAACCGGTTCGTTTTTATAGTCCCAGTAAGGTTTTCCATAGCTCAGCCAGAGTCCTTTGCCCTCCGGGATATCCTCTGTTGTCACGACCATAACCACGGGGAAATCATCCATATAAACAATAATGAAACTGACGTTTGGCTTTAAAGTACCGGTATTGTCGTCGGCATTGCTGGTGACGGTACAGTCGTTAACGCAGGAAAAAATATTGCCGTCGTCATAACCTGAAAGCCAGTACATTTCCTGACAATCATCCGTGGCTTCTTCTCCTCCTTCTTTGTAGTCACAGTTAACGGAATAGGATATTTGCTGGTCTAACGTACCACACTCCGGAGACGGGGCATTCTTATCTATCAACCAGAGAGAGCCCCGGTAATGCCCCAGTACAGTACCCTTGGACAGTTTTTTGGCGGCTACCACATGCTTTTGCCCGTCCAGAGCCTGGTAAGGGTCGTCCTCGTTTGCCTCGTACCGCACCTCTCTGACCAGACCTTCGATGTGCGCCTCTCTTTCTTCATTGGTTTTATTAATATATTCCAATATCCTGTTTTCCAGTTGCTGTCGCTTTTTCTTAGTAAAAAGTTTCCAGAATGCCGGGGCACCCTGAATCTTGTAATTTGTTTTGAAAGGCGGTTCTGGCGGTTTTCTGGTAATACCGCTTTCCGGCTTGATTATAAACAGTTCAGCACTTGTCAAGACTTTTCTTTCACCAAATTCAATGACATTTTCTTCCTGTTTTATGGGGATATCCGGTATCACGGGATAACCCTCGGTCTGCGGATTTGTGACACTCTGCGGGCTCTCGCTATTACTGGTGCTGGTGCTGGTGCTGGTGCTGAGTTTTCTTTTTTTGCTCTTCGTAGCTGCTGGTTTATCAACGGGTGGAGGATTTCTTTTGGAACCATTGGACAGGTCAACCATGCTCCCCGATGGCAGGGAAACAGGGGAGCAGGCAGAAAGGTTATTGTCGGGAGTCAGCACAATTTCTCTTCCCTGCATCTTGTCCGTAAAAAACCAGAACGTTTCATCCTGCGGGGCCGAACGGTGTGCCAGTGAGTAATGGAACCTGACGGGCGCTCGCAGCTCCTTTATTTTCTGCTCCTGCCTTAACACTTCGTCCGGTTTTTCAGGGGCTAACCTTGACATAGCGTTTGTCCAGCATCTTGTTTGCCGGTCTATCTCTTCAGACTTTCTCCTTTGCCGGGACAGGTACTCCAGAATGGCTCTGTATTGTTGTTCATATTGCTGGTCGGGCAGACCCGGGCTATCACTCTGAAAAGGAGCAATGGCCAGGTCTATTCCCCCGGTGGTCTGCACCTGCAAAACCGAGGCAAACCCGGTCACCTGCACAGACTCCCCACTGTGACTAAACTGCAGTGTGGCTCTTAACCCGGTCAGCAGGGCATTGGGGTCGTGGCAGCGCAGATGCCGGGTCATGTCGGAAAGTGTGGTGGCATTGCACGCATCCTGCCATGTGAAGACTGCCGGCTCAGTGGCCAGTACACTAAAACCGTCGTCTTCTACCAGGATAACCACCGCTGCCGATCTTTTTGAAACCGCCACTTTTTCATCCATAGCGGATTTAAGCACGGGTTGTTGCTGAAGCCAGAGCCTTGAAGCAACATGAGCAGTCCCGACCTGATGTACAGAAGCTGGTGTTACCCATTCTCCACGGGCGCTGTCCACCATGGCAGCCAGCCACAGCAGAAACACCACTGCCAACATTTTTTTTGAAAACACAAAGACTGGAGCGTTATTTTTTTTGCCCATTGTGGAGTCCGTAGAATTGGGCTATAGGGTGATTTTGGCGGGAGTGTAGACTATTGTTGTGGCGGTTGCTCTGTTGGAAGGTTCTTGTGTTGGGTGCGCTTGTGTTTTGAGAGGTTACTGGAAAGAGCAAATCTCTTTTGACACACATTGCACTCATAAGGCTTCTCTCCGGTGTGGGTGCGCTTGTGTCTTGTGAGGCCTTCGGAGCGAGCAAATCTCTTTTCACACACATCGCACCCATAAGGCTTCTCTCCGGTGTGGGTGCGCTTGTGTACTGCTAAGCTTCCGGATACAAAAAAAACCTTTTTACACACATCGCACTTGTAGGGCCTCTCTCCGGTGTGGCGGCGCTTGTGCATTGCCCAGTTTCCGAAAACAGCAAATTCCTTTTGACACAAATCGCACCTATAAGGCTTCTCTCCGGTGTGGATGCGTTTGTGCCTTACAAGATCACTGGAGTAAGCAAATCCCTTTTGACACACATCGCACTCATAAGGCTTCTCTCCGGTGTGGGTGCGCTTGTGTCTTGCGAGGCTTTCGGAGCGAGCAAACTTCTTTCCACACATATCGCACTCATAAGGCTTCTCTCCGGTGTGGGTGCGCTTGTGTCTTGTGAGGCTTTCGGAGCGAGCATACTTCTTTCCACACACATCACACACATATTTTTTATTTTTTGCCCTGCCTCCGCTACGATCATTTTCATCTTCGGGCACCACAACCGGTTCGTTTTTATAGTCCCAGTAAGCTTCTCCATAGCTCAGCCAGAGTCCTTTGCCCTCCGGGATAAACTTCGTTGTCACGACCATAACCACGGGGAAATCATCCATATAAACAATAATGAAACTGACGTTTGGCTCTACAGTACCGGTATCGTCGTCGGCATTGCTGGTGACGGTACAGTCGTTAACGCAGGAAAAAATATTGCCGTCGTCATAACCTGAAAGCCAGTACATTTCCTGACAATCATCCGTGGCTTCTTCTCCTTTGTAGTCACAGTTAACGGAATAGGATATTTGCTGGTCTAACGTACCACACTCCGGAGACGGGGCATTCTCATCTATCAACCAGAGAGAGCCCCGGTAATGTCCCAGTACAGTACCCTTGGACAGTTTTTTGGCGGCTACCACATGCTTTTGCCCGTCCAGAGCCTGGTAAGGGTCGCCCTCGTTTGCCTCGTACCGCACCTCTCTAACCAGGCCTTCGATGTGCGCCACTCTTTCTTCATTGGTTTTATTAATATATTCCAATATCCTGTTTTCCAGTTGCTGTCGCTTTTTCTTAGTAAAAAGTTTCCAGAATGCCGGGGCACCCTGAATCTTGCAATTTGTTTTGAAAGGCGGTTCTGGCGGTTTTGTGGTAATACCGCTTTCCGGCTTGATGATAAACAGTTCAGCACTTGTCAAGACTTTTCTTTCACCAAATTCAATGACATTTTCTTCCTGTTTTATGGGGATATCCGGTCTCACGGGATAACCCTCGGTCTGCGGATTTGTGACACTCTGCGGGCTCTCGCTATTACTGGTGCTGGTGCTGAGTTTTCTTTTTTTGCTCTTCGTAGCTGCTGGTTTATCAACGGGTGGAGGATTTCTTTTGGAACCATTGGACAGGTCAGCCATGCTCCCCGATGGCGGGGAAACAGGAGTGCAGGCAGAAAGGTTATTGTCGGGAGTCAACACAACTTTTCTTCCCTGCATCTTGTCCGTAAAAAACCAGAACGTTTCATCCTGCGGGGCCGAACGGTGTGCCAGTGAGTAATGGAACCTGACGGGCGCTCGCAGCTCCTTTATTTTCTGCTCCTGCCTTAACACTTCGTCCGGTTTTTCAGGGGCTAATCTTGACATGGCGTTTGTCCAGCATCCTGTTCGCCGGTCTATCTCTTCAGACTTTCTCCTTTGCCGGGACAGGTACTCCAGAATGGCTCTATACTGTTGTTCATATTGCTGGTCGGGCAGACCCGGGCTATCACTCTGAAAGGGAGCAATGGCCAGGTCTGTTCCCCCGGTGGTCTGCACCTGCAAAACCGACGCAAACCCGGTCACCTGCACAGACTCCCCACTGTGACTAAACTGCAGTGTGGCTCTTAACCCGGTCAGCAAAGCACTGGGATCGTGGCAGCGCAGATGCCGGGTCATGTCGGAAAGTGTGGTGGCATTGCACGCATCCTGCCATGTGAAAACTACCGGCTCAGTGGTCAGTACACTAAAACCGTCGTCTTCTACCAGGATAACCACCGTTGCCGATCTTTTTGAAACCGCAACTTTTTCATCCATAGCGGATTTAAGCACGGGTTGTTGCTGAAGACAGAGCCTTGAAGCAACATGGGCAATCCCCCCCTGATGTACAGAAGCTGGTGTTACCCATTCTCCACGGACGCTGCCCACAATGACAGCCAGCCACAGCAGCAACACCACTGCCAGCATTTTTTTTGAAAACACAAAGACTGAAGCGTTATTTTTTTTGCCCATTGTGGAGTCCGTAGAATTGGGCTATTGGGTGATTTTGGCGGGAGTGTAGACTATTGCTGTGGCGGTTGCTCTGTTGGAAGGTTCTTGTGTTGGATGCGCTTGTGACTTACGAGGTGTGCGAGTTGAAAAAATCTCTTTTGGCACTTATCGCACTCATAAGGCTTCTCTCCGGTGTGGGTGCGTTTGTGTCTTATGAGGTCTCCGGATTGAATAAATCTCTTTTGGCACTTATCGCACTCATAAGGCCTCTCCCCTGTGTGGCTGCGTTTGTGTTTTACGAGGTCTCCGGATCGAGCAAATCTCTTTTGGCACTTATCGCACTCATAAGGCTTCTCCCCGGTGTGAGTGCGTTTGTGTACTATGAGGTTATTGAGTTGATTAAATCTTTTTTTACACACATCGCACCCATAAGGCTTTTCCCCTGTGTGAATGCGTTTGTGTCTTACGAGCTCTCCGGTCTGAGTAAATCCCTTTCCACACACATCGCACTCATAAGGCTTCTCCCCTGTGTGGGTGCGCCTGTGTGTTACCAAGGTTTCGGAAACAGCAAATCCCTTTTGACACACATCGCACTTATAAGGCTTCTCTCCGGTGTGGATGCGCTTGTGCCTTGTCAGGTTTCCAGAACTAGCCAATACCCTTCCACACACATCACACGCACATTTTTTGTTTTTTGCCCCGGCTCCGCTATGATTGTCATCACCATCGGGCACCACAACCGGTTCGTTTTTATAGTCCCAGTAAGGTTCTCCATAGCTCAGCCAGAGTCCTTTGCCCTCCGGGATATCCTTTGTTGTCACGACCATAACCACGGGGAAATCATCCATATAAACAATAATGAAACTGACGTTTGGCTCTAAAGTACCGGTATTGTCGTCGGCATTGCTGGTGACGGTACAGTCGTTAACACAGGAAAAAATATTGCCGTCGTCATAACCTGAAAGCCAGTACATTTCCTGACAATCATCCGTGGCTTCTTCTCCTTCTTCTTTGTAGTCACAGTTAACGGAATAGGATATTTGCTGGTCTAACGTACCACACTCCGGAGACGGGGCATTCTTATCTATCAACCAGAGAGAGCCCCGGTAATGTCCCAGTACAGTACCCTTGGACAGTTTTTTGGCGGCTACCACATGTCTTTGCCCGTCCAGAGCCTGGTAAGGGTCGCCCTCGTTTGCCTCGTACCGCACCTCTCTAACCAGACCTTCGATGTGCGCCTCTCTTTCTTCATTGGTTTTATTAATATATTCCAATATCCTGTTTTCCTGTTGCTGTCGCTTTTTCTTAGTAAAAAGTTTCCAGAATGCAGGGGCACCCAGAATCTTGCAATTTGTTTTGAAAGGCGGTTCTGGCGGTTTTCTGGTAATACCGCTTTCCGGCTTGATGATAAACAGTTCAGCACTTGTCAAGACTTTTCTTTCACCAAATTCAATGACATTTTCTTCCTGTTTTATGAGGATATCCGGTATCACGGGATAACCCTCGGTCTGCGGATTTGTGACACTCTGCGGGCTCTCGCTATTACTGGTGCTGGTGCTGGTGCTGGTGCTGAGTTTTCTTTTTTTGCTCTTCGTAGCTGCTGGTTTATCAACGGGTGGAGGATTTCTTTTGGAACCATTGGACAGGTCAACCATGCTCCCCGATGGCAGGGAAACAGGAGTGCAGGCAGAAAGGTTATTGTCGGGAGTCAGCACAACTTTTCTTCCCTCCATCTTGTCCGTAAAAAACCAGAACGTTTCATCCTGCGGGGCCGAACGGTGTGCCAGTGAGTAATGGAACCTGACAGGCGCTCGCTGCTCCTTTATTTTCTGCTCCTGCCTTAACACTTCGTCCGGTTTTTCAGGGGCTAATCTTGACATGGCGTTTGTCCAGCATCTTGTTCGCCGGTCTATCCCTTCAGACTTTCTCCTTTGCCGGGACAGGTACTCCAGAATGGCTCTGTATTGTTGTTCATATTGCTGGTCGGGCAGACCCGGGCTATCACTCTGAAAGGGAGCAATGGCCAGGTCTGTTCCCCCGGTGGTCTGCACCTGCAAAACCGACGCAAACCCGGTCACCTGCACAGACTCCCCACTGTGACTAAACTGCAGTGTGGCTCTTAACCCGGTCAGCAAAGCACTGGGATCGTGGCAGCGCAGATGCCGGGTCATGTTGGAAAGTGTGGTGGCATTGCACGCATCCTGCCATGTGAAGACTGCCGGCTCAGTGGCCAGTACACTAAAACCGTCGTCTTCTACCAGGATAACCACCGCTGCCGATCTTTTTGAAACCGCGACTTTTTCATCCATAGCGGATTTAAGCACGGGTTGTTGCTGAAGACAGAGCCTTGAAGCAACATGGGCAATCCCGCCCTGATGTACAGAAGCTGGTGTTACCCATTCTCCACGGACGCTGCCCACAATGACAGCCAGCCACAGCAGCAACACCACTGCCAGCATTTTTTTTGAAAACACAAAGACTGAAGCGTTATTTTTTTTGCCCATTGTGGAGTCCGTAGAATTGGGCTATTGGGTGATTTTGGCGGGAGTGTAGACTATTGCTGTGGCGGTTGCTCTGTTGGAAGGTTCTTGTGTTGGGTGCGCTTGTGACTTACGAGGTGTGCGAGTTGAGAAAATCTTTTTTGGCACTTATCGCACTCATAAGGCTTATCTCCGGTATGGGTGCGCTTGTGTCTTACGAAGTTACTGGAGCAAGCAAATCTCTTTTGACACACATCGCACTCATAAGGCCTCTCTCCTGTGTGGTGGCGCCTGTGTTTTGTCAAGTCTCCGGAAGCTGCAAATCTCTTTGGACACACATCGCACTCATAAGGCTTCTCCCCGGTGTGAGTGCGTTTGTGTACTATGAGGTGATTGAGTAGAGAAAATCTCTTTTGACACACATCGCACTCATAAGGCTTCTCTCCGGTGTGGGTGCGCTTGTGTCTTACGAGGTCTCCGGAAAGAGCAAACCTCTTTCCACACACATCACACACGTGTTTTTTGTTTTTTGCCCCGGCTCCGCTATGATCGTCATCACCGTCAGGCACCACAACCGGTTCGTTTTTATAGTCCCAGTAAGGTTCTCCATAGCTCAGCCAGAGTCCTTTGCCCTCCGGGATATCCTCTGTTGTCACGACCATAACCACGGGGAAATCATCCATATAAACAATAATGAAACTGACGTTTGGCTCTAAAGTACCGGTATTGTCGTCGGCATTGCTGGTGACGGTACAGTCGTTAACGCAGGAAAAAATATTGCCGTCGTCATAACCTGAAAGCCAGTACATTTCCTGACAATCATCCGTGGCTTCTTCTCCTCCTTTATAGTCACAGTTAACGGAATAGGATATTTGCTGGTCTAACGTACCACACTCAGGAGACGGGGCATTCTCATCTATCAACCAGAGAGAGCCCCGGTAATGTCCCAGTACAGTACCCTTGGACAGTTTCTTGGCGGCTACTACATGCTTTTGCCCGTCCAGAGCCTGGTAAGGGTCGCCCTCGTTTGCCTCGTACCGCACCTCTCTGACCAGACCTTCGATGTGCGCCACTCTTTCTTCATTGGTTTTATTAATATATTCCAATATCCTGTTTTCCAGTTGCTGTCGCTTTTTCTTTGTAAAAAGTTTCCAGAATGCCGGGGCACCCTGAATCTTGCAATTTGTTTTGAAAGGCGGTTCTGGCGGTTTTCTGGTAATACCGCTTTCCGGCTTGATGATAAACAGTTCAGCACTTGTCAAGACTTTTCTTTCACCAAATTCAATGACATTTTCTTCCTGTTTTATGGGGATATCCGGTATCACGGGATAACCCCCGGTCTGCGGATTTGTGACACTCTGCGGGCTCTCGCTATTACTGGTGCTGGTGCTGGTGCTGGTGCTGAGTTTTCTTTTTTTGCTCTTCGTAGCTGCTGGTTTATCAACGGGCGGAGGATTTCTTTTGGAACCATTGGACAGGTCAACCATGCTCCCCGATGGCAGGGAAACAGGAGTGCAGGCAGAAAGGTTATTGTCGGGAGTCAACACAACTTTTCTTCCCTCCATCTTGTCCGTAAAAAACCAGAACGTTTCATACTGCGGGGCCGAACGGTGTGCCAGTGAGTAATGGAACCTGACAGGCGCTCGCTGCTCCTTTATTTTCTGCTCCTGCCTTAACACTTCGTCCGGTTTTTCAGGGGCTAACCTTGACATAGCGTTTGTCCAGCATCTTGTTCGCCGGTCTATCCCTTCAGACTTTCTCCTTTGCCGGGACAGGTACTCCAGAATGGCTCTGTATTGTTGTTCATGCTGCTGGTCGGGCAGACCCGGGCTATCACTCTGAAAGGGAGCAATGGCCAGGTCTGTTCCCCCAGTGGTCTGCACCTGCAAAACCGACGCAAACCCGGTCACCTGCACAGACTCCCCACTGTGACTAAACTGCAGTGTGGCTCTTAACCCGGTCAGCAAAGCACTGGGGTCGTGGCAGCGCAGATGCCGGGTCATGTTGGAAAGTGTGGTGGCATTGCACGCATCCTGCCATGTGAAGACTGCCGGCTCAGTGGCCAGTACACTAAAACCGTCGTCTTCTACCAGAATAACCACCGCTGCCGATCTTTTTGAAACCGCAACTTTTTCATCCATAGCGGATTTAAGCACGGGTTGTTGCTGAAGCCAGAGCCTTGAAGCAACATGGGCAATCCCGCCCTGATGTACAGAAGCTGGTGTTACCCATTCTCCACGGACGCTGCCCACAATGACAGCCAGCCACAGCAGCAACACCACTGCCAGCATTTTTTTTGAAAACACAAAGACTGAAGCGTTATTTTTTTTGCCCATTGTAGTGTCCGTAGAATTGGGCTATTGGGTGATTTTGGCGGGAGTGTAGACTATTGCTGTGGCGGTTGCTCTGTTGGAAGGTTCTTGTGTTGGATGCGCTTGTGACTTACGAGGTGTGCGAGTCGAGAAAATCTCTTTTGGCACTTATCGCACTCATAAGGCTTCTCCCCGGTGTGGCTACGCCTGTGTGTTGCTAAGTTTCCGGAGTCAGTAAATCTCTTTTGGCACTTATCGCACTCATAAGGCTTATCTCCGGTGTGGGTGCGCTTGTGTCTTACTAAGTTACTGGAGCAAACAAATCTCTTTTGACACACATCGCACTCATAAGGCCTCTCTCCTGTGTGGTGGCGCCTGTGTTTTGTCAAGTCTCCGGAAGCTGCAAATCTCTTTGGACACACATCGCACTTATAAGGCTTATCTCCGGTGTGGGTGCGCCTGTGTCTTACGAAGTTACTGGAGCAGGCAAATCTCTTTTGACACAGATCGCACTCATGAGGCTTTTCCCCGGTGTGTCTGAGCCTGTGTGCTGCCAAGTTTCCGGAGTTAACAAATCTCTTTTGACACACATCGCACTCATAAGGCCTCTCCCCGGTGTGAGTGCGTTTGTGTACTATGAGGTGATTGGGTTGAATAAATCTCTTTTTACACACATCGCACTTATAAGGCTTCTTCCCGGTGTGGCAGAACTTGTGTCTTGTGAGAGTTCCGGAACGAGCAAACTTCTTTCCACACACATCGCACTCATGAGACTTCTCTCCTGTGTGGGTGAGCTTGTGTCTTGTGAGACTTCCAGAATTAGCAAGCTCCCTTCCACACACATCATACGCACATTTTTTGTTTTTTGCCCCGGCTCCGCTATGACCGTCATCACCGTCGGACACCACAACCGGTTTGTTTTTATAGTCCCAGTAAGGTTCTCCATAGCTCAGCCAGAGTCCTTTGCCCTCCGGGATAAACTTCGTTGTCACTACCAAAACCACGGGGAAATCATCCATATAAACAGTGATGAACCTGACGTTTGGCTCTACAGTAGCGGTATCGTGGTCAGCATTACTGGTGACGGTACAGTCGTTAACGCAGGAAAAAATATTGCCGTCGTCATAACCTGAAAGCCAGTACATTTCCTGACAATCATCCGTGGCTTCTTCTCCTTTGTAGTCACAGTTAACGGAATAGGATATTTGCTGGTCTAACGTACCACACTCCGGAGACGGGGCATTCTCATCTATCAACCAGAGAGAGCCCCGGTAATGTCCCAGTACAATACCCTTGGACAGTTTTTTGGCGGCTACTACATGCCTTTGCCCGTCCAGAGCCTGATAAGGGTCACCCTCGTTTGCCTCGTACCGCACCTCTCTGACCAGGCCTTCGATGTGCGCCTCTCTTTCTTCATTGGTTTTATTAATATATTCCAATATTTTGTTTTTCAGTTGCTGTCGCTTTTTCTTAGTAATAAGTTTCCAGAATGCCGGGGCACCCTGAATCTTGCAATTTGTTTTGAAAGGCGGTTCTGGCGGTTTTCTGGTAATACCGCTTTCCGGCTTGATGATAAACAGTTCAGCACTTGTCAAGACTTTTCTTTCACCAAATTCAATGACATTTTCTTCCTGTTTTATGGGGATATCCGGTATCACGGGATAACCCCCGGTCTGCGGATTTGTGACACTCTGCGGGCTCTCGCTATTACTGGTGCTGGTGCTGGTGCTGAGTTTTCTTTTTTTGCTCTTCGTAGCTGCTGGTTTATCAACGGGTGGAGGATTTCTTTTGGAACCATTGGACAGGTCAGCCATGCTCCCCGATGGCAGGGAAACAGGAGTGCAGGCAGAAAGGTTATTGTCGGGAGTCAGCACAACTTTTCTTCCCTCCATCTTGTCCGTAAAAAACCAGAACGTTTCATCCTGCGGAGCCGAACGGTGTGCCAGTGAGTAATGGAACCTGACGGGCGCTCGCTGCTCCTTTATTTTCTGCTCCTGCCTTAACACTTCGTCCGGTTTTTCAGGGGCTAACCTTGACATGGCGTTTGTCCAGCATCTTGTTCGCCGGTCTATCTCTTCAGACTTTCTCCTTTGCCGGGACAGGTACTCCAGAATGGCTCTGTATTGTTGTTCATATTGCTGGTCGGGCAGACCCGGGCTATCACTCTGAAAAGGAGCAATGGCCAGGTCTGTTCCCCCGGTGGTCTGCACCTGCAAAACCGACGCAAACCCGGTCACCTGCACAGACTCCCCACTGTGACTAAACTGCAGTGTGGCTCTTAACCCGGTCAGCAAAGCACTGGGGTCGTGGCAGCGCAGATGCCGGGTCATGTTGGAAAGTGTGGTGGCATTGCACGCATCCTGCCATGTGAAGACTGCCGGCTCAGTGGTCAGTACACTAAAACCGTCGTCTTCTACCAGGATAACCACCGCTGCCGATCTTTTTGAAACCGCGACTTTTTCATCCATAGCGGATTTAAGCACGGGTTGTTGCTGAAGCCAGAGCCTTGAAGCAACATGGGCAATCCCGCCCTGATGTACAGAAGCTGGTGTTACCCATTCTCCACGGGCGCTGTCCACCATGACAGCCAGCCACAGCAGAAACACCACTGCCAACATTTTTTTTGAAAGCACAAAGACTGAAGCGTTATTTTTTTTGCCCATTGTGGAGTCCGTAGAATTGGGCTATTGGGTGATTTTGGCGGGAGTGTAGACTATTGCTGCGGCGGTTGTTCTGTTAGGGATTCCTTATGTTGGGTGCGCTTGTGCCTTGCGAGGTTATTGGAGCGAGCAAATCTATTTTCACACACATCGCACTCATAAGGCCTCTCTCCGGTGTGGGTTCGTTTGTGTGCTGCTAAGTTTCCCGAGTCAGTAAATCTCTTTTGGCACTTATCGCACTCATAAGGCTTCTCTCCGGTGTGGCTGAGCTTGTGCCTTACAAGATCACTGGAGTAGGCAAATCCCTTTTGACACACATCGCATTCATAAGGCTTCTCTCCTGTGTGTATGAGCCTGTGTTTTGCTAAGTTTCCGGAAACAGCAAATCCTTTTTGACACACATCGCACTTATAAGGCTTCTCTCCGGTGTGAATGCGCTTGTGTCTTACGAGGTTACTGGAGGAAGCAAATCCCTCTTGACACACATCGCACTCATAAGGCCTCTCTCCGGTGTGGGTGCGCCTGTGTGCTACCAAGGTTGCGGAAACAGCAAATCCCTTTTGACACACATTGCACTTATAAGGCTTCTCTCCGGTGTGGATGCGCTTGTGCCTTGTCAGGTTTCCAGAACTAGCCAATACCCTTCCACACACATCACACGCACATTTTTTGTTTTTTGCCCCGGCTCCGCTATGATTGTCATCACCATCGGGCACCACAACCGGTTCGTTTTTATAGTCCCAGTAAGGTTTTCCATAGCTCAGCCAGAGTCCTTTGCCCTCCGGGATATCCTCTGTTGTCACGACCATAACCACGGGGAAATCATCCATATAAACAATAATGAAACTGACGTTTGGCTCTAAAGTACCGGTATTGTCGTCGGCATTGCTGGTGACGGTACAGTCGTTAACGCAGGAAAAAATATTGCCGTCGTCATAACCTGAAAGCCAGTACATTTCCTGACAATCATCCGTGGCTTCTTCTCCTTCTCCTTTGTAGTCACAGTTAACGGAATAGGATATTTGCTGGTCTAACGTACCACATTCCGGAGACGGGGCATTCTTATCTATCAACCAGAGAGAGCCCCGGTAATGTCCCAGTACAGTACCCTTGGACAGTTTTTTGGCGGCTACTACATGCTTTTGCCCGTCCAGAGCCTGGTAAGGGTCGCCCTCGTTTGCCTCGTACCGCACCTCTCTGACCAGACCTTCGATGTGCGCCACTCTTTCTTCATTGGTTTTATTAATATATTCCAATATCCTGTTTTCCAGTTGCTGTCGCTTTTTCTTAGTAAAAAGTTTCCAGAATGCCGGGGCACCCTGAATCTTGCAATTTGTTTTGAAAGGCGGTTCTGGCGGTTTTCTGGTAATACCGCTTTCCGGCTTGATGATAAACAGTTCAGCACTTGTCAAGACTTTTCTTTCACCAAATTCAATGACATTTTCTTCCTGTTTTATGGGGATATCCGGTATCACGGGATAACCCCCGGTCTGCGGATTTGTGACACTCTGCGGGCTCTCGCTATTACTAGTGCTGGTGCTGGTGCTGGTGCTGAGTTTTCTTTTTTTGCTCTTCGTAGCTGCTGGTTTATCAACGGGTGGAGGATTTCTTTTGGAACCATTGGACAGGTCAGCCATGCTCCCCGATGGCAGGGAAACAGGAGTGCAGGCAGAAAGGTTATTGTCGGGAGTCAGCACAATTTCTCTTCCCTGCATCTTGTCCGTAAAAAACCAGAACGTTTCATCCTGCGGGGCCGAACGGTGTGCCAGTGAGTAATGGAACCTGACGGGCGCTCGCAGCTCCTTTATTTTCTGCTCCTGCCTTAACACTTCGTCCGGTTTTTCAGGGGCTAACCTTGACATAGCGTTTGTCCAGCATCTTGTTTGCCGGTCTATCTCTTCAGACTTTCTCCTTTGCCGGGACAGGTACTCCAGAATGGCTCTGTATTGTTGTTCATATTGCTGGTCGGGCAGACCCGGGCTATCACTCTGAAAGGGAGCAATGGCCAGGTCTGTTCCCCCGGTGGTCTGCACCTGCAAAACCGACGCAAACCCGGTCACCTGCACAGACTCCCCACTGTGACTAAACTGCAGTGTGGCTCTTAACCCGGTCAGCAGGGCATTGGGGTCGTGGCAGCGCAGATGCCGGGTCATGTCGGAAAGCGTGGTGGCATTGCACGCATCCTGCCATGTGAAGACTGCCGGCTCAGTGATCAGTACACTAAAACCGTCGTCTTCTATCAGAATAACCACCGTTGCCGATCTTTTTGAAACCGCGACTTTTTCATCCATAGCGGATTTAAGCACGGGTTGTTGCTGAAGCCAGAGCCTTGAAGCAACATGAGCAGTCCCGATCTGATGTACAGAAGCTGGTGTTACCCATTCTCCACGGGCGCTGTCCACCATGGCAGCCAGCCACAGCAGAAACACCACTGCCAACATTTTTTTTGAAAACACAAAGACTGGAGCGTTATTTTTTTTGCCCATTGTGGAGTCCGTAGAATTGGGCTATAGGGTTATTTTGGCGGGAGTGTAGACTATTGCTGTGGCGGTTGTTCTGTTGGAAGGTTCTTGTGTTGGGTGCGCTTGTGACTTACGAGGTGTGCGAGTTGAGAAAATCTTTTTTGGCACTTATCGCACTCATAAGGCTTCTCCCTGGTGTGAGTGTGTTTGTGTACTTTGAGGTGTCCGGATTGAGTAAATGTCTTTTTACACACATCGCACTCATAAGGCTTCTCTCCGGTGTGGGTGCGCCTGTGTGCTACCAAGGTTGCGGAAACAGCAAATCCCTTTTGACACACATCGCACTTATAAGGCTTCTCTCCGGTGTGGATGCGCTTGTGCCTTGTCAGGTTTCCAGAACTAGCCAATACCCTTCCACACACATCACACGCACATTTTTTGTTTTTTGCCCCGGCTCCGCTATGATTGTCATCACCATCGGGCACCACAACCGCTTCGTTTTTATAGTCCCAGTAAGGTTCTCCATAGCTCAGCCAGAGTCCTTTGCCCTCCGGGATATCCTCTGTTGTCACGACCATAACCACGGGAAAATCATCCATATAAACAATAATGAAACTGACGTTTGGCTCTAAAGTACCGGTATTGTCGTCGGCATTGCTGGTGACGGTACAGTCGTTAACGCAGGAAAAAATATTGCCGTCGTCATAACCTGAAAGCCAGTACATTTCCTGACAATCATCCGTGGCTTCTTCTCCTTCTTCTTTGTAGTCACAGTTAACGGAATAGGATATTTGCTGGTCTAACGTACCACACTCCGGAGACGGGGCATTCTCATCTATCAACCAGAGAGAGCCCCGGTAATGTCCCAGTACAGTACCCCGGGATAGTTTTTTGGCGGCTACCACATGCTTTTGCCCGTCCAGAGCCTGGTAAGGGTCGCCCTCGTTTGCCTCGTACCGCACCTCTCTGACCAGACCTTCGATGTGCGCCACTCTTTCTTCATTGGTTTTATTAATATATTCCAATATCCTGTTTTCCAGTTGCTGTCGCTTTTTCTTAGTAAAAAGTTTCCAGAATTCCGGGGCACCCAGAATCTTGTAATTTGTTTTGAAAGGCGGTTCTGGCGGTTTTCTGGTAATACCGCTTTCCGGCTTGATGATAAACAGTTCAGCACTTGTCAAGACTTTTCTTTCACCAAATTCAATGACATTTTCTTCCTGTTTTATAGGTATATCCGGTATCACGGGATAACCCCCGGTCTGCGGATTTGTGACACTCTGCGGGCTCTCGCTATTACTGGTGCTGGTGCTGGTGCTGAGTTTTCTTTTTTTGCTCTTCGTAGCTGCTGGTTTATCAACGGGTGGAGGATTTCTTTTGGAACCATTGGACAGGTCAACCATGCTCCCCGATGGCAGGGAAACAGGGGAGCAGGCAGAAAGGTTATTGTCGGGAGTCAGCACAATTTCTCTTCCCTGCATCTTGTCCGTAAAAAACCAGAACGTTTCATCCTGCGGGGCCGAACGGTGTGCCAGTGAGTAATGGAACCTGACGGGCGCTCGCAGCTCCTTTATTTTCTGCTCCTGCCTTAACACTTCGTCCGGTTTTTCAGGGGCTAACCTTGACATAGCGTTTGTCCAGCATCTTGTTTGCCGGTCTATCTCTTCAGACTTTCTCCTTTGCCGGGACAGGTACTCCAGAATGGCTCTGTATTGTTGTTCATATTGCTGGTCGGGCAGACCCGGGCTATCACTCTGAAAAGGAGCAATGGCCAGGTCTGTTCCCCCGGTGGTCTGCACCTGCAAAACCGAGGCAAACCCGGTCATCTGCACAGACTCCCCACTGTGACTAAACTGCAGCGTGGCTCTTAACCCGGTCAGCAAAGCACTGGGGTCGTGGCAGCGCAGATGCCGGTTCATGTCGGAAAGCGTGGTGGCATTACACGCATCCTGCCATGTGAAGACTGCCGGCTCAGTGGTCAGTACACTAAAACCGTCGTCTTCTATCAGAATAACCACCGTTGCCGATCTTTTTGAAACCGCGACTTTTTCATCCATAGCGGATTTAAGCACGGGCTGCTGCTGAAGCCAGAGCCTTGAAGCAACATGGGCAATCCCGCCCTGATGTACAGAAGCTGGCGTTACCCATTCTCCACGGGCGCTGTCCACCATGGTGGCCAGCCACAGCAGAAACACCACTGCCAACTTTTTTTTTGAAAACAAAAAGACTGGAGCGTTATTTTTTTTGCCCATTGTGGTGTCCGTAGAATTGGGCTACTGGGTGATTTTGGCGGGAGTGTAGACTATTGCTGTGGTGGTTGTTCTGTTGGGGATTCCTTGTGTTGAGTGCGCTTGTGTTTTACGAGGTGTTCGAGTCGAGAAAATCTTTTTTGGCACTTATCGCACTCATAAGGCTTCTCTCCGGTGTGGGTGCGTTTGTGTCTTATGAGGTCTCCGGATTGAGTAAATCTCTTTTGGCACTTATCGCACTCATGAGGCCTCTCCCCTGTGTGGCTGCGTTTGTGTTTTACGAGGCCTCCGGATTGAGCAAATCTCTTTTGGCACTTATCGCACTCATAAGGCTTCTCCCCGGTGTGGCTACGCCTGTGTGTTGCTAAGTTTCCAGAAGCACAAAATCCCTTTTCACACACATCGCACTTATAAGGCTTCTCCCTGGTGTGAGTGTGTTTGTGTACTTTGAGGTGTCCGGATTGAGTAAATGTCTTTTTACACACATCGCACTTATAAGGCTTCTCCCTGGTGTGAGTGTGTTTGTGTACTTTGAGGTGTCCGGATTGAGTAAATGTCTTTTTACACACATCGCACTCATAAGGCTTCGCCCCGGTGTGGGTGCGCCTGTGTCTTAGGAAGTTACTGGAGCAGGCAAATCTCTTTTGACACACATCGCACTCATGAGGCTTTTCCCCGGTGTGTCTGAGCCTGTGTGCTGCCAAGTTTCCGGAGTTAACAAATCTCTTTTGACACACATCGCACTCATAAGGCTTCTCTCCGGTATGGATGCGATTGTGCCTTGCGAGGTGTCCGGAACGAGCAAATCTCTTTTGACACACATCGCACTCATAAAGCTTCTCTCCGGTGTGGGTGCGTTTGTGTCTTACGAGGCTTCCGAAATGAGCCAACTCCCTTCCACACAAATCACACTTATATTTTCTGTTTTTTGCCCCGGCTCCGCTATGATCGTCATCACCGTCGGGCACCACAACCGGTTCGTTTTTATAGTCCCAGTAAGGTTTTCCATAGCTCAGCCAGAGTCCTTTGCCCTCCGGGATATCCTCTGTTGTCACGACCATAACCACGGGGAAATCATCCATATAAACAGTGATGAAACTGACGTTTGGCTCTACAGTAGCGGTATCGTGGTCAGCATTACTGGTGACGGTACAGTCGTTAACGCAGGAAAAAATATTGCCGTCGTCATAACCTGAAAGCCAGTACATTTCCTGACAATCATCCGTGGCTTCTTCTCCTTCTCCTTTGTAGTCACAGTTAACGGAATAGGATATTTGCTGATCTAATGTACCACACTCCGGAGACGGGGCATTCTCATCTATCAACCAGAGAGAGCCCCGGTAATGTCCCAGTACAGTACCCTTGGACAGTTTTTTGGCGGCTACTACATGCTTTTGCCCGTCCAGAGCCTGGTAAGGGTCACCCTCGTTTGCCTCGTACCGCACCTCTCTGACCAGGCCTTCGATGTGCGCCTCTCTTTCTTCATTGGTTTTATTAATATATTCCAATATCCTGTTTTTCAGTTGCTGTCGCTTTTTCTTAGTAAAAAGTTTCCAGAATGCCGGGGCACCCAGAATCTTGCAATTTGTTTTGAAAGGCGGTTCTGGCGGTTTTCTGGTAATACCGCTTTCTGGCTTGATGATAAACAGTTCAGCACTTGTCAAGACTTTTCTTTCACCAAATTCAATGACATTTTCTTCCTGTTTTATGGGGATATCCGGTATCACGGGATAACCCTCGGTCTGCGGATTTGTGACACTCTGCGGGCTCTCGCTATTACTGGTGCTGAGTTTTCTTTTTTTGCTCTTCGTAGCTGCTGGTTTATCAACGGGTGGAGGATTTCTTTTGGAACCATTAGACAGGTCAACCATGCTCCCCGATGGCAGGGAAACAGGGGAGCAGGCAGAAAGATTATTGTCGGGAGTCAACACAACTTTTCTTCCCTCCATCTTGTCCGTAAAAAACCAGAACGTTTCATCCTGCGGGGCCGAACGGTGTGCCAGTGAGTAATGGAACCTGACGGGCGCTCGCAGCTCCTTTATTTTCTGCTCCTGCCTTAACACTTCGTCCGGTTTTTCAGGGGCTAACCTTGACATAGCGTTTGTCCAGCATCTTGTTCGCCGGTCTATCTCTTCAGACTTTCTCCTTTGCCGGGACAGGTACTCCAGAATGGCTCTGTACTGTTGTTCATATTGCTGGTCGGGCAGACCCGGGCTATCACTCTGAAAAGGAGCAATGGCCAGGTCTGTTCCCCCGGTGGTCTGCACCTGCAAAACCGACGCAAACCCTGTCACCTGCACAGACTCCCCACTGTGACTAAACTGCAGTGTGGCTCTTAACCCGGTCAGCAGGGCATTGGGGTCGTGGCAGCGCAAATGCCGGTTCATGTCAGAAAGCGTGGTGGCATTACACGCATCCTGCCATGTGAAGGCTGCCGGCTCAGTGGCCAGTACACTAAAACCGTCGTCTTCTACCAGAATAACCACCGCTGCCGATCTTTTTGAAACCGCAACTTTTTCATCCATAGCGGATTTAAGCACGGGTTGTTGCTGAAGCCAGAGCCTTGAAGCAACATGGGCAATCCCGCCCTGATGTACAGAAGCTGGTGTTACCCATTCTCCACGGGTATTGTCCACCATGACAGCCAGCCACAGCAGAAACACCGCTGCCAACATTTTTTTTGAAAACACAAAGACTGGAGCGTTATTTTTTTTGCCCATTGTAGTGTCCGTAGAATTGGGCTATTGGGTGATTTTGGCGGGAGTGTAGACTATTGCTGTGGTGGTTGTTCTGTTGGGGATTCCTTGTGTTGAGTGCGCTTGTGTTTTGAGAGGTTACTGGAAAGAGCAAATCTCTTTTGACACACATTGCACTCATAAGGCTTCTCTCCGGTGTGGGTGCGCTTGTGTCTTGTGAGGCCTTCGGAGCGAGCAAATCTCTTTTCACACACATTGCACCCATAAGGCTTCTCTCCGGTGTGGGTTCGTTTGTGTGCTGCTAAGTTTCCCGAGTCAGTAAATCTCTTTTGGCACTTATCGCACTCATGAGGCCTCTCCCCTGTGTGGCTGCGTTTGTGTCTTACGAGGCCTCCGGATTGAGCAAATCTCTTTTGGCACTTATCGCACTCATGAGGCTTCTCCCCGGTGTGGCTACGCCTGTGTGTTGCTAAGCTTCCAGAAGCAGAAAATCTCTTTTCACACACATCGCACTTATAAGGCTTCTCCCTGGTGTGAGTGTGTTTGTGTACTTTGAGGTGTCCGGATTGAGTAAATGTCTTTTTACACACATCGCACTCATAAGGCTTCTCTCCGGTGTGGGTGCGCTTGTGTCTTGTGAGGTCACTGGAGTGCATAAATCCCTTTTGACACACATCGCACTCATGAGGCTTCTCTCCTGTGTGGGTGAGCTTGTGTCTTGTGAGGTCACTGGAGTGCATAAATCCCTTTTGACACACATCGCACTCATGAGGCTTCTCTCCTGTGTGGGTGAGCTTGTGTCTTGTGAGACTTCCAGAATTAGCAAGCCCCCTTCCACACACATCACACACGTGTTTTTTGTTTTTTGCCCTGGCTCCGCTACGATCATTTTCATCTTCGGGCACCACAACCGGTTCGTTTTTATAGTCCCAGTAAGGTTCTCCATAGCTCAGCCAGAGTCCTTTGCCCTCCGGGATATCCTCTGTTGTCACGACCATAACCACGGGGAAATCATCCATATAAACAATAATGAAACTGACGTTTGGCTCTACAGTAGCGGTATCGTGGTCAGCATTACTGGTGACGGTACAGTCGTTAATGCAGGAAAAAATATTGCCGTCGTCATAACCTGAAAGCCAGTACATTTCCTGACAATCATCCGCGGCTTTCTCTCCTTCTTCTTTGTAGTCACAGTTAACGGAATAGGATATTTGCTGGTCTAACGTACCACACTCAGGAGACGGGGCATTCTCATCTATCAACCAGAGAGAGCCCCGGTAATGTCCCAGTACAGTACCCTTGGACAGTTTCTTGGCGGCTACTACATGCTTTTGCCCGTCCAGAGCCTGGTAAGGGTCGCCCTCGTTTGCCTCGTACCGCACCTCTCTGACCAGACCTTCGATGTGCGCCTCTCTTTCTTCATTGGTTTTATTAATATATTCCAATATCCTGTTTTCCAGTTGCTGTCGCTTTTTCTTAGTAAAAAGTTTCCAGAATGCTGGGGCACCCTGAATCTTGCAATTTGTTTTGAAAGGCGGTTCTGGCGGTTTTCTGGTAATACCGCTTTCCGGCTTGATGACAAACAGTTCAGCACTTGTCAAGACTTTTCTTTCACCAAATTCAATGACATTTTCTTCCTGTTTTATGGGGATATCCGGTATCACGGGATAACCCCCGGTCTGCGGATTTGTGACACTCTGCGGGCTCTCGCTATTACTAGTGCTGGTGCTGGTGCTGGTGCTGAGTTTTCTTTTTTTGCTCTTCGTAGCTGCTGGTTTATCAACGGGTGGAGGATTTCTTTTGGAACCATTGGACAGGTCAGCCATGCTCCCCAATGGCAGGGAAACAGGAGTGCAGGCAGAAAGGTTATTGTCGGGAGTCAGCACAATTTCTCTTCCCTCCATCTTGTCCGTAAAAAACCAGAACGTTTCATCCTGCGGGGCCGAACGGTGTGCCAGTGAGTAATGGAACCTGACGGGCGCTCGCTGCTCCTTTATTTTCTGCTCCTGCCTTAACACTTCGTCCGGTTTTTCAGGGGCTAACCTTGACATGGCGTTTGTCCAGCATCCTGTTCGCCGGTCTATCTCTTCAGACTTTCTCCTTTGCCGGGACAGGTACTCCAGAATGGCTCTGTATTGTTGTTCATATTGCTGGTCGGGCAGACCCGGGCTATCACTCTGAAAGGGAGCAATGGCCAGGTCTGTTCCCCCGGTGGTCTGCACCTGCAAAACCGACGCAAACCCGGTCACCTGCACAGACTCCCCACTGTGACTAAACTGCAGTGTGGCTCTTAACCCGGTCAGCAAAGCACTGGGGTCGTGGCAGCGCAGATGCCGGGTCATGTTGGAAAGTGTGGTGGCATTGCACGCATCCTGCCATGTGAAGACTGCCGGCTCAGTGATCAGTACACTAAAACCGTCGTCTTCTATCAGAATAACCACCGTTGCCGATCTTTTTGAAACCGCGACTTTTTCATCCATAGCGGATTTAAGCACGGGCTGCTGCTGAAGCCAGAGCCTTGAAGCAACATGGGCAATCCCGCCCTGATGTACAGAAGCTGGTGTTACCCATTCTCCACGGGTATTGTCCACCATGACAGCCAGCCACAGCAGAAACACCACTGCCAACCTTTTTTTTGAAAACACAAAGACTGAAGCGTTATTTTTTTTACCCATTACGGAGTCATTAGAATTGGGCTATTGGGTGGTTTTGGCGGGAGTGTAGACTATTGCTGTGGTGGTTGTTCTGTTGGGGATTCCTTATGTTTGGTGCGCTTGTGTCTTGCGAGGTGTTCGAGTCGAGAAAATCTCTTTTGACACACATCGCACTCATAAGGCTTCTCTCCGGTGTGGGTGCGCTTGTGTCTTGCTAAGTTTCCGGAATGAGCAAATCTCTTTTGGCACTTATCGCACTCATAAGGCTTATCCCCGGTATGGTAGCGTCTGTGTTTTGCTAAGTTTCCGGAGTCAGTAAATCTCTTTTGGCACACATCGCACTCATAAGGCCTCTCTCCTGTGTGGTGGCGCCTGTGTATTGTCAAGTCTCCGGAAGCTGCAAATCTCTTTGGACACACATCGCACTTATAAGGCTTATCTCCGGTGTGGGTGCGCCTGTGTCTTACGAAGTTACTGGAGCAGGCAAATCTCTTTTGACACAGATCGCACTCATGAGGCTCTTCCCCGGTGTGGCGGCACTTGTGTCTTGTGAGAGTTTCGGAACGAGCAAACTTCTTTCCACACACATCGCACTCATGAGACTTCTCTCCTGTGTGGGTGAGCTTGTGTCTTGTGAGACTTCCGGAATTAGCAAGCTCCCTTCCACACACATCACACTTATATTTTTTGTTTTTTGCCCCGGCTCCGCTATGATCGCCATCACCGTCGGGCACCACAACCGGTTTGTTTTTATAGTCCCAGTAAGGTTTTCCATAGCTCAGCCAGAGTCCTTTGCCCTCCGGGATATCCTCTGTTGTCACGACCATAACCACGGGGAAATCATCCATATAAACAATAATGAAACTGACGTTTGGCTCTAAAGTACCGGTATTGTCGTCGGCATTGCTGGTGACGGTACAGTCGTTAACGCAGGAAAAAATATTGCCGTCGTCATAACCTGAAAGCCAGTACATTTCCTGACAATCATCCGTGGCTTCTTCTCCTTCTTCTTTGTAGTCACAGTTAACGAAATAGGATATTTGCTGGTCTAACGTACCACACTCCGGAGACGGGGCATTCTCATCTATCAACCAGAGAGAGCCCCGGTAATGTCCCAGTACAGTACCCCGGGATAGTTTTTTGGCGGCTACCACATGCTTTTGCCCGTCCAGAGCCTGGTAAGGGTCGCCCTCGTTTGCCTCGTACCGCACCTCTCTGACCAGACCTTCGATGTGCGCCTCTCTTTCTTCATTGGTTTTATTAATATCCGTCATTCACCACCCTATTCAGGAATAAATTTCTTGGTACGTTGAGCCCAAAATAAAAATGATCGTCGATTGCCTTTCTGATATTCCAACCATGTGTTTCTCCGTCCCGTTAACCGACAGCACATGAATCCCATCAAAGCACAGGAAAACCCATCTGCCCGTTGGGTTCTGGGCTGGTTTCTTCTTCATGTCCGGGAACGTTCGGCTCTGCCTTTTCAGTTCATAGCGGATTCGATGCTGAATTGCAGCATAGACCATAAGACAGAGTGTCATCACCATTAACAGGGCCTCAATACGCTCAGGTTTTTTGAGATACAGTGAAGACACCAGAAAATCAGGGCTCTTCAGGAAGCGAAAACCTCTCTCAACCTGCTGCTGGGATTTATACGTCCTCAGTAGTTCGCCAGCGTCAAGCCGGACTGTATCTGTATCGTTGGTTGCCAGAACAAAACAACCCAACGATGCTTCTGCATCACGACGAGTCTGTACAGCAACCGTGCAGGAGCCTGTCACATAATATTCATAGTGGTCGGGAACCGTCCCATCAGCAGGACGGCCTTTGGTTTTATAGCAGGGACTCTCGATGATCTCAGGTTCAGCCTGGCAGTATACGGACTGTTTTTGCCATAGCTTGAAAGCTTCCATGGCATCCGATTCGCAACAGAATGGCTTCTTGCCCAATTTCTCAAGTTCCTTGAACTCCTTCAGGGACTTTTTCTGCATACGCCTTGTCAGTGTCTTCTGTTCTGTTTTCTGGCTTTGATTATTTCGAAACAGTACCCAACGTTGTACGACACCTGCATAGTCAGACAGAGTCTCTACAGATTCGTAATGCTCAAACCCTTCAACCTCAACCATTGAGCGCAATGGCGCACTTTGAACCAGTTCTTTGGCTGCACCAATGTTGAGAGGAACTCTGGAGATAAACAACTGATCCTGCTGACTCAGTTCCTGAACGGTTTCAGCCACATACAATGCAGCATCACCGATGAAGTAACGGGCATTCAGTGCCGCCTTGAAGCTCTTTATATGCTCAGAAACCACTTGTTTGAAACTGGTCTTGTCCGTCACATTACCGCTGGCTGCTTTCATAAACATCGGAATGCCTGCCCGGTTTTCGGTCAGCAGGAGCAATATGGCCTGGTTCAGGTCAGGACGATGATCTCGGCTGTAGCCCTTGCAAAGCCTGATGCAATTGAGGTCCTCGTCACTTACTTCCTCCTCGCTGTTATAACGGCCATCGACGTGAAATCCTGTGCCATCAAGGTTGAGTGCATCACATGGCAATTTGAGATGCGTAGCCACCTTGATAGCCAGCTCAAAATAGACTTTACTGACACCCAGTTCAAACAGTTCATCCAGTGTTCTTCCAAGAACTTTGTCGTTTATGTGTTCGGGCTCAATCCCCTCTCTGATCAGTTTATCGAGGGGTTTATTGGAGAAGAACTGAGGGAACATGTGGAGAGACTGCCCCGTAAAGCCGAGGCCATTGATAATCATCGCGACAACGGCCTCACCGTGGGAGATGTTCCATTCGTCAGATACTTTGGGCGCGCGCCTGTCGATATGGTCGGCAATGCCCAGCTCTTGCACATTCCAGCCACTAGACCGAGATGATCCATGACCTGAGAGTGGTATTGAATAGGAGGCATAACAAGGCTTCTTGATATTTGCTTATCTGATAGATAGCAGGTATTAGGAAAATGTCATGTTGGGTGGTGAATGTCGGTTAATATATTCCAATATCCTGTTTTTCAGTTGCTGTCGCTTTTTCTTAGTAAAAAGTTTCCAGAATGCCGGGGCACCCAGAATCTTGCAATTTGTTTTGAAAGGCGGTTCTGGCGGTTTTCTGGTAATACCGCTTTCCGGCTTGATGATAAACAGTTCAGCACTTGTCAAGACTTTTCTTTCACCAAATTCAATGACATTTTCTTCCTGTTTTATGGGGATATCCGGTATCACGGGATAACCCCCGGTCTGCGGATTTGTGACACTCTGCGGGCTCTCGCTATTACTGGTGCTGAGTTTTCTTTTTTTGCTCTTCGTAGCTGCTGGTTTATCAACGGGCGGAGGATTTCTTTTGGAACCATTGGACAGGTCAACCATGCTCCCCAATGGCAGGGAAACAGGAGTGCAGGCAGAAAGGTTATTGTCGGGAGTCAGCACAATTTTTCTTCCCTCCATCTTGTCCGTAAAAAACCAGAACGTTTCATCCTGCGGGGCCGAACGGTGTGCCAGTGAGTAATGGAACCTGACGGGCGCTCGCAGCTCCTTTATTTTCTGCTCCTGCCTTAACACTTCGTCCGGTTTTTCAGGGGCTAACCTTGACATGGCGTTTGTCCAGCATCTTGTTCGCCGGTCTATCCCTTCAGACTTTCTCCTTTGCCGGGACAGGTACTCCAGAAGGGCTCTGTATTGTTGTTCATATTGCTGGTCGGGCAGACCCGGGCTATCACTCTGAAAGGGAGCAATAGCCAGGTCTGTTCCCCCGGTGGTCTGTACCTGCAAAACCGACACAAACCCGGTCACCTGCACAGACTCCCCACTGTGACTAAACTGCAGTGTGGCTCTTAACCCGGTCAGCAGGGCATTAGGGTCGTGGCAGCGCAGATACCGGGTCATGTCGGAAAGCGTGGTGGCATTGCACGCATCCTGCCATGTGAAGACTGCTGGCTCAGTGGCCAGTACACTAAAACCGTCGTCTTCTACCAGAATAACCACCGCTGCCGATCTTTTTGAAACCGCGACTTTTTCATCCATAGCGGATTTAAGCACGGGTTGTTGCTGAAGCCAGAGCTTTGAAGCAACATGGGCAATCCCGCCCTGATGTACAGAAGCTGGTGTTACCCATTCTCCACGGACGCTGCCCACAATGACAGCCAGCCACAGCAGCAACACCACTGCCAGCATTTTTTTTGAAAACACAAAGACTGAAGCGTTATTTTTTTTGCCCATTGTGGAGTCCGTAGAATTGGGCTATTGGGTGATTTTGGCGGGAGTGTAGACTATTACTGTGGCGGTTGCTCTGTTGGAAGGTTCTTGTGTTGGGTGCGCTTGTGACTTACGAGGTGTGCGAGTTGAGAAAATCTTTTTTGGCACTTATCGCACTCATAAGGCTTATCTCCGGTATGGGTGCGCTTGTGTCTTACGAAGTTACTGGAGCAAGCAAATCTCTTTTGACACACATCGCACTCATAAGGCTTCTCGCCGGTGTGGGTGCGCTTGTGTGCTACCAAGGTTGCGGAAACAGCAAATCCCTTTTGACACACATCGCACTCATAAGGCTTCTCTCCGGTGTGGATGCGCTTGTGCCTTGTCAGGTTTCCAGAACTAGCCAATACCCTTCCACACACATCACACGCACATTTTTTGTTTTTTGCCCTGGCTCCGCTATGACCGTCATCACCGTCGGACACCACAACCGGTTCGTTTTTATAGTCCCAGTAAGCTTCTCCATAGCTCAGCCAGAGTCCTTTGCCCTCCGGGATAAACTTCGTTGTCACGACCATAACCACGGGGAAATCATCCATATAAACAATAATGAAACTGACGTTTGGCTCTAAAGTACCGGTATCGTCGTCGGCATTGCTGGTGATGGTACAGTCGTTAACGCAGGAAAAAATATTGCCGTCGTCATAACCTGAAAGCCAGTACATTTCCTGACAATCATCCGTGGCTTCTTCTCCTTCTCCTTTGTAGTCACAGTTAACGGAATAGGATATTTGCTGATCTAATGTACCACACTCCGGAGACGGGGCATTCTCATCTATCAACCAGAGAGAGCCCCGGTAATGTCCCAGTACAGTACCCTTGGACAGTTTTTTGGCGGCTACTACATGCTTTTGCCCGTCCAGAGCCTGGTAAGGGTCACCCTCGTTTGCCTCGTACCGCACCTCTCTGACCAGGCCTTCGATGTGCGCCTCTCTTTCTTCATTGGTTTTATTAATATATTCCAATATCCTGTTTTTCAGTTGCTGTCGCTTTTTCTTAGTAAAAAGTTTCCAGAATGCCGGGGCACCCAGAATCTTGCAATTTGTTTTGAAAGGCGGTTCTGGCGGTTTTCTGGTAATACCGCTTTCCGGCTTGATGACAAACAGTTCGGCACTTGTCAAGACTTTTCTTTCACCAAATTCAATGACATTTTCTTCCTGTTTTATGGGGATATCCGGTATCACGGGATAACCCTCGGTCTGTGGATTTGTGACACTCTGCGGGCTCTCGCTATTACTGGTGCTGGTGCTGAGTTTTCTTTTTTTGCTCTTCGTAGCTGCTGGTTTATCAACGGGTGGAGGATTTCTTTTAGAACCATTGGACAGGTCAGCCATGTTCCCCGATGGCGGGGAAACAGGAGTGCGGGCAGAAAGGTTATTGTCGGGAGTCAGCACAATTTCTCTTCCCTCCATCTTGTCCGTAAAAAACCAGAACGTTTCATCCTGCAGGGCCGAACGGTGTGCCAGTGAGTAATGGAACCTGAAAGGCGCTCGCTGCTCCTTTATTTTCTGCTCCTGCCTTAACACTTCGTCCGGTTTTTCAGGGGCTAACCTTGACATGACGTTTGTCCAGCATCTTGTTCGCCGGTCTATCACTTCAGACTTTCTCCTTTGCCGGGACAGGTACTCCAGAATGGCTCTGTATTGTTGTTCATATTGCTGGTCGGGCAGACCCGGGCTATCACTCTGAAAGGGAGCAATGGCCAGGTCTGTTCCCCCGGTGGTCTGCAACTGCAAAACCGACGCAAACCCGGTCACCTGCACAGACTCCCCACTGTGACTAAACTGCAGTGTGGCTCTTAACCCGGTCAGCAGGGCATTGGGGTCGTGGCAGCGCAGATGCCGGTTCATGTCGGAAAGCGTGGTGGCATTACACGCATCCTGCCATGTGAAAACTGCCGGCTCAGTGGTCAGTACACTAAAACCGTCGTCTTCTATCAGGATAACCACCGTTGCCGATCTTTTTGAAACCGCGACCTTTTCATCCATAGCGGATTTAAGCACGGGTTGTTGCTGAAGCCAGAGCCTTGAAGCAACATGGGCAATCCCCCCCTGATGTACAGAAGCTGGTGTTACCCATTCTCCACGGGCGCTGTCCACCATGGCAGCCAGCCACAGCAGAAACACCGCTGCCAACATTTTTTTTGAAAACACAAAGACTGGAGCGTTATTTTTTTTGCCCATTGTAGTGTCCGTAGAATTGGGCTATTGGGTGATTTTGGCGGGAGTGTAGACTATTGCTGTGGTGGTTGTTCTGTTGGGGATTCCTTGTGTTGAGTGCGCTTGTGTTTTACGAGGTGTTCGAGTCGAGAAAATCTTTTTTGGCACTTATCGCACTCATAAGGCTTCTCTCCGGTGTGGGTGCGTTTGTGTCTTATGAGGTCTCCGGATTGAGTAAATCTCTTTTGGCACTTATCGCACTCATGAGGCCTCTCCCCTGTGTGGCTGCGTTTGTGTTTTACGAGGCCTCCGGAATGAGCAAATCTCTTTTGGCACACATCGCACTTATAAGGCTTATCTCCGGTGTGGGTGCGCCTGTGTCTTACGAAGTTACTGGAGCAGGCAAATCTCTTTTGACACACATCGCACTCATAAGGCTTCTCTCCAGTGTGGGTGCGCTTGTGTACTATGAGGTGTATGGAGCGAGCAAACTTCTTTCCACACACATCACACACGTGTTTTTTGTTTTTTGCTCCGGCTCCGCTATGATCGTCATCACCGTCGGGCACCACAACCGGTTCGTTTTTATAGTCCCAGTAAGCTTCTCCATAGCTCAGCCAGAGTCCTTTGCCCTCCGGGATAAACTTCGTTGTCACGACCATAACCACGGGGAAATCATCCATATAAACAATAATGAAACTGACGTTTGGCTCTAAAGTACCGGTATCGTCGTCGGCATTGCTGGTGATGGTACAGTCGTTAACGCAGGAAAAAATATTGCCGTCGTCATAACCTGAAAGCCATTACATTTCCTGACAATCATCCGTGGCTTCTTCTCCTTCTCCTTTGTAGTCACAGTTAACGGAATAGGATATTTGCTGATCTAATGTACCACACTCCGGAGACGGGGCATTCTCATCTATCAACCAGAGAGAGCCCCGGTAATGTCCCAGTACAGTACCCTTGGACAGTTTTTTGGCGGCTACTACATGCTTTTGCCCGTCCAGAGCCTGGTAAGGGTCGCCCTCGTTTGCCTCGTACCGCACCTCTCTGACCAGACCTTCGATGTGCACCACTCTTTCTTCATTGGTTTTATTAATATATTCCAATATCCTGTTTTCCAGTTGCTGTCGCTTTTTCTTAGTAAAAAGTTTCCAGAATGCCGGGGCACGCAGAATCTTGCAATTTGTTTTGAAAGGCGGTTCTGGCGGTTTTCTGGTAATACCGCTTTCCGGCTTGATGACAAACAGTTCAGCACTTGTCAAGACTTTTCTTTCACCAAATTCAATGACATTTTCTTCCTGTTTTATGGGGATATCCGGTATCACGGGATAACCCTCGGTCTGCGGATTTGTGACACTCTGCGGGCTCTCGCTATTACTGGTGCTGGTGCTGGTGCTGGTGCTGAGTTTTCTTTTTTTGCTCTTCGTAGCTGCTGGTTTATCAACGGGTGGAGGATTTCTTTTGGAACCATTGGACAGGTCAGCCATGCTCCCCGATGACAGGGAAACAGGAGTGCAGGCAGAAAGGTTATTGTCGGGAGTCAGCACAATTTCTCTTCCCTCCATCTTGTCCGTAAAAAACCAGAACGTTTCATCCTGCAGGGCCGAACGGTGTGCCAGTGAGTAATGGAACCTGAAAGGCGCTCGCTGCTCCTTTATTTTCTGCTCCTGCCTTAACACTTCGTCCGGTTTTTCAGGGGCTAACCTTGACATGGCGTTTGTCCAGAATCTTGTTCGCCGGTCTATCTCTTCAGACTTTCTCCTTTGCCGGGACAGGTACTCCAGAATGGCTCTGTACTGTTGTTCATATTGCTGGTCAGGCAGACCCGGGCTATCACTCTGAAAAGGAGCAATGGCCAGGTCTGTTCCTCCGGTAGTCTGCACCTGCAAAACCGAGGCAAACCCGGTCACCTGCACAGACTCCCCACTGTGACTAAACTGCAGTGTGGCTCTTAACCCGGTCAGCAGGGCATTAGGGTCGTGGCAGTGCAGATGCCGGGTCATGTCGGAAAGCGTGGTGGCATTGCACGCATCCTGCCATGTGAAGACTGCTGACTCAGTGGCCAGTACACTAAAACCGTCGTCTTCTGCCAGAATAACCACCGTTGCCGATCTTTTTGAAACCGCAACTTTTTCATCCATAGCGGATTTAAGCACGGGTTGCTGCTGAAGCCAGAGCCTTGAAGCAACATGGGCAATCCCGCCCTGATGTACAGAAGCTGGTGTTACCCATTCTCCACGGACGCTACCCACCATGACTGCCACCCACAGCAGAAACACCACTGCCAACATTTTTTTTGAAAACACAAAGACTGGAGCGTTATTTTTTTTGCCCATTGTGGTGTCCGTAGAATTGGGCTATTGGGTGATTTTGGCGGGAGTGTAGACTATTGCTGTGGTGGTTGCTCTGTTGGAAGGTTCTTGTGTTGGGTGCGCTTGTGACTTACGAGGTGTGCGAGTTGAGAAAATCTTTTTTGGCACTTATCGCACTCATAAGGCTTCTCTCCGGTGTGGGTGCGTTTGTGTCTTATGAGGTCTCCGGATTGAGTAAATCTCTTTTGGCACTTATCGCACTCATGAGGCCTCTCCCCTGTGTGGCTGCGTTTGTGTTTTACGAGGCCTCCGGAATGAGCAAATCTCTTTTGGCACACATCGCACTTATAAGGCTTATCTCCGGTGTGGGTGCGCTTGTGTCTTGTGAGGTGACTGGAGTGAATAAATCCCTTTTGACACACATCGCACTTATAAGGCTTCTCCCCGGTGTGGGTGCGCTTGTGTCTTGTGAGGTGACTGGAGTGAATAAATCCCTTTTGACACACATCGCACTTATAAGGCTTCTCCCCGGTGTGAGTGTGTTTGTGTACTTTGAGGTGTCCGGATTGAGTAAATGTCTTTTGACACACATCGCACTTATAAGGCTTCTCCCTGGTGTGAGTGTGTTTGTGTACTTTGAGGTGTCCGGATTGAGTAAATGTCTTTTTACACACGTCGCACTCATAAGGCTTCTCTCCGGTGTGGGTGCGCTTGTGTCTTACGAGGTCTCCGGAATGAGCAAATCTCTTTTGGCACACATCGCACTCATAAGGCTTCGCCCCGGTGTGGCTACGCTGATGTATTAAGAGGTTACTGGAGTAAGCAAATCCCTTTTGACACACATCACACACGTGTTTTTTGTTTTTTGCCCCGGCTCCGCTATGATCGTCATCACCGTCGGGCACCACAACCGGTTCGTTTTTATAGTCCCAGTAAGGTTTTCCATAGCTCAGCCAGAGTCCTTTGCCCTCCGGGATATCCTCTGTTGTCACGACCATAACCACGGGGAAATCATCCATATAAACAATAATGAAACTGACGTTTGGCTCTAAAGTACCGGTATTGTCGTCGGCATTGCTGGTGACGGTACAGTCGTTAACGCAGGAAAAAATATTGCCGTCGTCATAACCTGAAAGCCAGTACATTTCCTGACAATCATCCGTGGCTTCTTCTCCTTTGTAGTCACAGTTAACGGAATAGGATATTTGCTGATCTAATGTACCACACTCCGGAGATGGGGCATTCTCATCTATCAACCAGAGAGAGCCCCGGTAATGTCCCAGTACAGTACCCTTGGACAATTTTTTGGCGGCTACCACATGCCTTTGCCCGTCCAGAGCCTGGTAAGGGTCGCCCTCGTTTGCCTCGTACCGCACCTCTCTAACCAGACCTTCGATGTGCGCCACTCTTTCTTCATTGGTTTTATTAATATATTCCAATATCCTGTTTTTCAGTTGCTGTCGCTTTTTCTTAGTAAAAAGTTTCCAGAATGCCGGGGCACCCAGAATCTTGCAATTTGTTTTGAAAGGCGGTTCTGGCGGTTTTCTGGTAATACCGCTTTCTGGCTTGATGATAAACAGTTCAGCACTTGTCAAGACTTTTCTTTCACCAAATTCAATGACATTTTCTTCCTGTTTTATGGGGATATCCGGTATCACGGGATAACCCTCGGTCTGCGGATTTGTGACACTCTGCGGGCTCTCGCTATTACTGGTGCTGGTGCTGGTGCTGAGTTTTCTTTTTTTGCTCTTCGTAGCTGCTGGTTTATCAACGGGTGGAGGATTTCTTTTGGAACCATTAGACAGGTCAACCATGCTCCCCGATGGCAGGGAAACAGGGGAGCAGGCAGAAAGATTATTGTCGGGAGTCAACACAACTTTTCTTCCCTCCATCTTGTCCGTAAAAAACCAGAACGTTTCATCCTGCGGGGCCGAACGGTGTGCCAGTGAGTAATGGAACCTGACGGGCGCTCGCAGCTCCTTTATTTTCTGCTCCTGCCTTAACACTTCGTCCGGTTTTTCAGGGGCTAACCTTGACATAGCGTTTGTCCAGCATCTTGTTCGCCGGTCTATCTCTTCAGACTTTCTCCTTTGCCGGGACAGGTACTCCAGAATGGCTCTGTACTGTTGTTCATATTGCTGGTCGGGAAGACCCGGGCTATCACTCTGAAAAGGAGCAATGGCCAGGTCTGTTCCCCCGGTGGTCTGTACCTGCAAAACCGACGCAAACCCGGTCACCTGCACAGACTCCCCACTGTGACTAAACTGCAGTGTGGCTCTTAACCCGGTCAGCAGGGCATTAGGGTCGTGGCAGCGCAGATGCCGGGTCATGTCGGAAAGCGTGGTGGCATTGCACGCATCCTGCCATGTGAAGACTGCTGGCTCAGTGGCCAGTACACTAAAACCGTCGTCTTCTACCAGGATAACCACCGTTGCCGATCTTTTTGAAACCGCAACTTTTTCATCCATAGCGGATTTAAGCACGGGTTGCTGCTGAAGCCAGAGCCTTGAAGCAACATGGGCAATCCCGCCCTGATGTACAGAAGCTGGTGTTACCCATTCTCCGCGGGCACTGTCCACCATGACAGCCAGCCACAGCAGAAACACCGCTGCCAACATTTTTTTTGAAAACACAAAGACTGGAGCGTTATTTTTTTGCCCATTGTGGTGTCCGTAGAATTGGGCTATTGGGTGATTTTGGCGGGAGTGTAGACTATTGCTGTGGCGGTTGCTCTGTTGGAAGGTTCTTGTGTTGGGTGCGCTTGTGTTTTGAGAGGTTACTGGAAATAGTAAATCTCTTTTGACACACATCGCACTCATAAGGCCTCTCTCCGGTGTGGGTGCGCTTGTGTCTTGTGAGGCCTTCGGAGCGAGCAAATCTCTTTTGACACACATCGCACTCATAAGGCTTCTCTCCGGTATGGTAGCGCCTGTGTTTTGTCAAGTCTCCGGAAGCTGCAAATCTCTTTTGACACACATCGCACTCATAAGGCCTCTCTCCTGTGTGGTGGCGCCTGTGTCTTGCGAAGTTACTGGAGGAGGCAAATCTCTTTTGGCACACATCGCACTCATAAGGCCTTTCTCCGGTGTGGGTGCGCCTGTGTTTTGCCAAGTCTCCGAGAACAGCAAACCTCTTTTGACACACATCACACTCATAAGGCTTCTCTCCGGTGTGGGTGCGCTTGTGTTTTGCTAAGTCTCCGGATTCAGCAAATCCCTTTTTACACATATCACACCCATAAGGCTTCTCTCCGGTGTGGGTGCGCATCTTGTGTACTATGAGGTTATGGGGTTGAACAAATCCCTTTTGACACACATCGCACTCATAAGGCTTCTCTCCGGTGTGGGTGAGCTTGTGCCTTACAAGGTTTCTGGAATTAGCCAACTCCCTTCCGCACTCATCACACACCCATTTTTTGTTTTTTGCCCTGGCTCCGCTACGACCATCTTTATCTTCGGGCACCACAACCGGTTTGTTTTTATAGTCCCAGTAAGGTTCTCCATAGCTCAGCCAGAGTCCTTTGCCCTCCGGGATATCCTCTGTTGTCACGACCATAACCACGGGGAAATCATCCATATAAACAATAATGAAACTGACGTTTGGCTCTACAGTAGCGGTATCGTGGTCAGCATTACTGGTGACGGTACAGTCGTTAATGCAGGAAAAAATATTGCCGTCGTCATAACCTGAAAGCCAGTACATTTCCTGACAATCATCCGCGGCTTTCTCTCCTTCTTCTTTGTAGTCACAGTTAACGGAATAGGATATTTGCTGGTCTAACGTACCACACTCAGGAGACGGGGCATTCTCATCTATCAACCAGAGAGAGCCCCGGTAATGTCCCAGTACAGCACCCTTGGACAGTTTTTTGGCGGCTACTACATGCCTTTGCCCGTCCAGAGCCTGGTAAGGGTCGCCCTCGTTTGCCTCGTACCGCACCTCTCTAACCAGACCTTCGATGTGCGCCTCTCTTTCTTCATTGGTTTTATTAATATATTCCAATATCCTGTTTTCCAGTTGCTGTCGCTTTTTCTTAGTAAAAAGTTTCCAGAATGCCGGGGCACCCTGAATCTTGCAATTTGTTTTGAAAGGCGGTTCTGGCGGTTTTCTGGTAATACCGCTTTCCGGCTTGATGATAAACAGTTCAGCACTTGTCAAGACTTTTCTTTCACCAAATTCAATGACATTTTCTTCCTGTTTTATGGGGATATCCGGTATCACGGGATAACCCCCGGTCTGCGGATTTGTGACACTCTGCGGGCTCTCGCTATTACTGGTGCTGGTGCTGGTGCTGAGTTTTCTTTTTTTGCTCTTCGTAGCTGCTGGTTTATCAACGGGTGGAGGATTTCTTTTGGAACCATTGGACAGGTCAGCCATGCTCCCCGATGGCAGGGAAACAGGAGTGCAGGCAGAAAGGTTATTGTCGGGAGTCAACACAACTTTTCTTCCCTCCATCTTGTCCGTAAAAAACCAGAACGTTTCATCCTGCGGGGCCGAACGGTGTGCCAGTGAGTAATGGAACCTGACGGGCGCTCGCAGCTCCTTTATTTTCTGCTCCTGCCTTAACACTTCGTCCGGTTTTTCAGGGGCTAACCTTGACATAGCGTTTGTCCAGCATCTTGTTTGCCGGTCTATCTCTTCAGACTTTCTCCTTTGCCGGGACAGGTACTCCAGAATGGCTCTGTATTGTTGTTCATATTGCTGGTCGGGCAGACCCGGGCTATCACTCTGAAAGGGAGCAATGGCCAGGTCTGTTCCCCCGGTGGTCTGCACCTGCAAAACCGAGGCAAACCCGGTCACCTGCACAGACTCCCCACTGTGACTAAACTGCAGTGTGGCTCTTAACCCGGTCAGCAAAGCACTGGGATCGTGGCAGCGCAGATGCCGGGTCATGTTGGAAAGTGTGGTGGCATTGCACGCATCCTGCCATGTGAAGACTGCCGGCTCAGCGGCCAGTACACTAAAACCGTCGTCTTCTACCAGGATAACCACCGCTGCCGATCTTTTTGAAACCGCGACTTTTTCATCCATAGCGGATTTAAGCACGGGTTGTTGCTGAAGACAGAGCCTTGAAGCAACATGGGCAATCCCCCCCTGATGTACAGAAGCTGGTGTTACCCATTCTCCACAGGCGCTGTCCACCATGGCAGCCAGCCACAGCAGAAACACCACTGCCAGCATTTTTTTTGAAAACACAAAGACTGGAGCGTTATTTTTTTTGCCCATTGTGGAGTCCGTAGAATTGGGCTATAGGGTGATTTTGGCGGGAGTGTAGACTATTGTTGTGGCGGTTGCTCTGTTGGAAGGTTCTTGTGTTGGGTGCGCTTGTGACTTACGAGGTGTGCGAGTTGAGAAAATCTTTTTTGGCACTTATCGCACTCATAAGGCTTCTCTCCGGTGTGGGTGCGTTTGTGTCTTATGAGGTCTCCGGATTGAGTAAATCTCTTTTGGCACTTATCGCACTCATGAGGCCTCTCCCCTGTGTGGCTGCGTTTGTGTTTTACGAGGCCTCCGGAATGAGCAAATCTCTTTTGGCACACATCGCACTTATAAGGCTTATCTCCGGTGTGGGTGCGCTTGTGTCTTGTGAGGTGACTGGAGTGAATAAATCCCTTTTGACACACATCGCACTTATAAGGCTTCTCCCCGGTGTGGGTGCGCTTGTGTCTTGTGAGGTGACTGGAGTGAATAAATCCCTTTTGACACACATCGCACTTATAAGGCTTCTCCCCGGTGTGAGTGTGTTTGTGTACTTTGAGGTGTCCGGATTGAGTAAATGTCTTTTGACACACATCGCACTTATAAGGCTTCTCCCTGGTGTGAGTGTGTTTGTGTACTTTGAGGTGTCCGGATTGAGTAAATGTCTTTTTACACACGTCGCACTCATAAGGCTTCGCCCCGGTGTGAGTGCGCTTGTGTACTATGAGGTGATTGAGTAGAGAAAATCTCTTTTGACACACATCGCACTCATAAGGCTTCTCTCCGGTGTGGGTGCGCTTGTGTCTTGCTAAGCTTCCGGAATTAGCAAGCTCCCTTCCACACACATCACACTTATATTTTTTGTTTTTTGCCCCGGCTCCGCTATGATCGTCATCACCGTCGGGCACCACAACCGGTTCGTTTTTATAGTCCCAGTAAGGTTCTCCATAGCTCAGCCAGAGTCCTTTGCCCTCCGGGATATCCTCTGTTGTCACGACCATAACCACGGGGAAATCATCCATATAAACAATAATGAAACTGACGTTTGGCTCTAAAGTACCGGTATTGTCGTCGGCATTGCTGGTGACGGTACAGTCGTTAACGCAGGAAAAAATATTGCCATCGTCATAACCTGAAAGCCAGTACATTTCCTGACAATCATCCGTGGCTTCTTCTCCTTTGTAGTCACAGTTAACGGAATAGGATATTTGCTGGTCTAATGTACCACACTCCGGAGATGGAGCATTCTCATCTATCAACCAGAGAGAGCCCCGGTAATGTCCCAGTACAGTACCCTTGGACAGTTTCTTGGCGGCTACTACATGCTTTTGCCCGTCCAGAGCCTGGTAAGGGTCGCCCTCGTTTGCCTCGTAACGCACCTCTCTGACCAGACCTTCGATGTGCGCCACTCTTTCTTCATTGGTTTTATTAATATATTCCAATATCCTGTTTTCCAGTTGCTGTCGCTTTTTCTTAGTAAAAAGTTTCCAGAATGCCGGGGCACCCTGAATCTTGCAATTTGTTTTGAAAGGCGGTTCTGGCGGCTTTCTGGTAATACCGCTTTCCGGCTTGATGATAAACAGTTCAGCACTTGTCAAGACTTTTCTTTCACCAAATTCAATGACATTTTCTTCCTGTTTTATGAGGATATCCGGTATCACGGGATAACCCTCGGTCTGCGGATTTGTGACACTCTGCGGGCTCTCGCTATTACTGGTGCTGGTGCTGGTGCTGGTGCTGAGTTTTCTTTTTTTGCTCTTCGTAGCTGCTGGTTTATCAACGGGTGGAGGATTTCTTTTGGAACCATTGGACAGGTCAGCCATGCTCCCCGATGACAGGGAAACAGGAGTGCAGGCAGAAAGGTTATTGTCGGGAGTCAGCACAATTTCTCTTCCCTCCATCTTGTCCGTAAAAAACCAGAACGTTTCATCCTGCGGGGCCGAACGGTGTGCCAGTGAGTAATGGAACCTGACAGGCGCTCGCTGCTCCTTTATTTTCTGCTCCTGCCTTAACACTTCGTCCGGTTTTTCAGGGGCTAACCTTGACATGGCGTTTGTCCAGCATCTTGTTCGCCGGTCTATCTCTTCAGACTTTCTCCTTTGCCGGGACAGGTACTCCAGAATGGCTCTGTATTGTTGTTCATATTGCTGGTCGGGCAGACCCGGGCTATCACTCTGAAAGGGAGCAATGGCCAGGTCTATTCCCCCGGTGGTCTGCACCTGCAAAACCGACGCAAACCCGGTCACCTGCACAGACTCCCCACTGTGACTAAACTGCAGTGTGGCTCTTAACCCGGTCAGCAGGGCATTAGGGTCGTGGCAGCGCAGATGCCGGGTCATGTCGGAAAGCGTGGTGGCATTGCACGCATCCTGCCATGTGAAGACTGCCGGCTCAGTGGTCAGTACACTAAAACCGTCGTCTTCTATCAGAATAACCACCGTTGCCGATCTTTTTGAAACCGCGACTTTTTCATCCATAGCGGATTTAAGCACGGGCTGCTGCTGAAGCCAGAGCCTTGAAGCAACATGGGCAATCCCGCCCTGATGTACAGAAGCTGGTGTTACCCATTCTCCACGGGTATTGTCCACCATGACAGCCAGCCACAGCAGAAACACCACTGCCAGCATTTTTTTTGAAAGCACAAAGACTGAAGCGTTATTTTTTTTGCCCATTACGGAGTCATTAGAATTGGGCTATTGGGTGGTTTTGGCGGGAGTGTAGACTATTGCTGTGGTGGTTGTTCTGTTGGGGATTCCTTGTGTTGAGTGCGCTTGTGTCTTGCGAGGTGTTCGAGTCGAGAAAATCTCTTTTGACACACATCGCACTCATAAGGCTTCTCTCCGGTGTGGGTGCGCTTGTGTCTTGCTAAGTTTCCGGAATGAGCAAATCTCTTTTGGCACTTATCGCACTCATAAGGCTTATCCCCGGTATGGTAGCGTCTGTGTTTTGCTAAGTTTCCGGATCGAGCAAATCTCTTTTGGCACTTATCGCACTCATGAGGATTCTCTCCGGTGTGGCTACGCCTGTGTGCTGCTAAGTTTCCAGAAGCAGAAAATCTCTTTTCACACACATCGCACTTATAAGGCTTCTCCCTGGTGTGAGTGTGTTTGTGTACTTTGAGGTGTCCGGATTGAGTAAATGTCTTTTTACACACATCGCACTCATAAGGCTTCTCTCCGGTGTGGGTGCGCTTGTGTCTTGTGAGGTCACTGGAGTGCATAAATCCCTTTTGACACACATCGCACTCATGAGGCTTCTCTCCTGTGTGGGTGAGCTTGTGTCTTGTGAGACTTCCGGAATTAGCAAGCTCCCTTCCACACACATCACACTTATATTTTTTGTTTTTTGCCCCGGCTCCGCTATGATCGCCATCACCGTCGGGCACCACAACCGGTTTGTTTTTATAGTCCCAGTAAGGTTCTCCATAGCTCAGCCAGAGTCCTTTGCCCTCCGGGATATCCTCTGTTGTCACGACCATAACCACGGGGAAATCATCCATATAAACAATAATGAAACTGACGTTTTGCTCTAAAGTACCGGTATTGTCGTCGGCATTGCTGGTGACGGTACAGTCGTTAACGCAGGAAAAAATATTGCCGTCGTCATAACCTGAAAGCCAGTACATTTCCTGACAATCATCCGCGGCTTTCTCTCCTTCTTTTTTGTAGTCACAGTTAACGGAATAGGATATTTGCTGGTCTAATGTACCACACTCCGGAGACGGGGCATTCTCATCTATCAACCAGAGAGAGCCCCGGTAATGTCCCAGCACAGTACCCTTGGACAGTTTTTTGGCGGCTACTACATGCTTTTGCCCGTCCAGAGCCTGGTAAGGGTCGCCCTCGTTTGCCTCGTACCGCACCTCTCTGACCAGACCTTCGATGTGCGCCTCTCTTTCTTCATTGGTTTTATTAATATATTCCAATATCCTGTTTTTCAGTTGCTGTCGCTTTTTCTTAGTAAAAAGTTTCCAGAATGCCGGGGCACCCAGAATCTTGCAATTTGTTTTGAAAGGCGGTTCTGGCGGTTTTCTGGTAATACCGCTTTCCGGCTTGATGATAAACAGTTCAGCACTTGTCAAGACTTTTCTTTCACCAAATGCAATGACATTTTCTTCCTGTTTTATGGGGATATCCGGTATCACGGGATAACCCCCGGTCTGCGGATTTGTGACACTCTGCGGGCTCTCGCTATCACTGGTGCTGGTGCTGAGTTTTCTTTTTTTGCTCTTCGTAGCTGCTGGTTTATCAACGGGCGGAGGATTTCTTTTGGAACCATTGGACAGGTCAACCATGCTCCCCGATGGCAGGGAAACAGGAGTGCAGGCAGAAAGGTTATTGTCGGGAGTCAGCACAACTTTTCTTCCCTCCATCTTGTCCGTAAAAAACCAGAACGTTTCATCCTGCGGGGCCGAACGGTGTGCCAGTGAGTAATGGAACCTGACGGGCGCTCGCAGCTCCTTTATTTTCTGCTCCTGCCTTAACACTTCGTCCGGTTTTTCAGGGGCTAACCTTGACATGGCGTTTGTCCAGCATCTTGTTCGCCGGTCTATCTCTTCAGACTTTCTCCTTTGCCGGGACAGGTACTCCAGAATGGCTCTGTACTGTTGTTCATATTGTTTTTCTGGCAGGACAGAGATATCCCCCTGAAAGGGAGCAATGGCCAGGTCTGTTCCCCCGGTGGTCTGCACCTGCAAAACCGACGCAAACCCGGTCACCTGCACAGACTCCCCACTGTGACTAAACTGCAGTGTGGCTCTTAACCCGGTCAGCAGGGCATTGGGGTCGTGGCAGCGCAGATGCCGGTTCATGTCGGAAAGCGTGGTGGCATTACACGCATCCTGCCATGTGAAGACTGCCGGCTCAGTGGTCAGTACACTAAAACCGTCGTCTTCTACCAGGATAACCACCGCTGCCGATCTTTTTGAAACCGCAACTTTTTCATCCATAGCGGATTTAAGCACGGGTTGTTGCTGAAGCCAGAGCCTTGAAGCAACATGGGCAATCCCGCCCTGATGTACAGAAGCTGGTGTTACCCATTCTCCGCGGGTATTGTCCACCATGACAGCCAGCCACAGCAGAAACACCACTGCCAACCTTTTTTTTGAAAACACAAAGACTGAAGCGTTATTTTTTTTACCCATTACGGAGTCATTAGAATTGGGCTATTGGGTGGTTTTGGCGGGAGTGTAGACTATTGCTGCGGCGGTTGTTCTGTTGGAAGGTTCTTGTGTTTGGTGCGCTTGTGTCTTGCGAGGTTATTGGAGTAAGTAAATCTATTTTCACACACATCGCACTCATAGGGCCTCTCTCCGGTGTGGGTTCGTTTGTGTGCTGCTAAGTTTCCCGGGTTAGAAAATCTCTTTTGACACTCATCGCACTTATAAGGCTTCTCCCCGGTGTGAATGCGTTTGTGTATTTTGAGGCAATTGAGTTGATTAAATCTTTTTTTACACACATCGCACCCATAAGGCTTTTCCCCTGTGTGAATGCGTTTGTGTCTTACGAGGTCTCCGGTCTGAGTAAATCCCTTTCCACACACATCGCACTCATAAGGCTTCTCCCCTGTGTGGCGGTACCTGTGTCTTATGAGGCTTCCGGATTGAGTAAATTCTTTTTCACACACATCGCACACGTGCTCTTTGTTTTTTGCCCTGGCTCCGCTATGACCGTCATCACCGTCGGGCACCACAACCGGTTCGTTTTTATAGTCCCAGTAAGGTTCTCCATAGCTCAGCCAGAGTCCTTTGCCCTCCGGGATATCCTCTGTTGTCACGACCATAACCACGGGGAAATCATCCATATAAACAATAATGAAACTGACGTTTGGCTCTACAGTACCGGTATCGTCGTCGGCATTGCTGGTGACGGTACAGTCGTTAACGCAGGAAAAAATATTGCCGTCGTCATAACCTGAAAGCCAGTACATTTCCTGACAATCATCCGTGGCTTCTTCTCCTTTGTAGTCACAGTTAACGGAATAGGATATTTGCTGATCTAACGTACCACACTCCGGAGACGGGGCATTCTTATCTATCAACCAGAGAGAGCCCCGGTAATGCCCCAGTACAGTACCCTTGGACAGTTTTTTGGCGGCTACTACATGCTTTTGCCCGTCCAGAGCCTGGTAAGGGTCGCCCTCGTTTGCCTCGTACCGCACCTCTCTAACCAGACCTTCGATGTGCGCCTCTCTTTCTTCATTGGTTTTATTAATATATTCCAATATCCTGTTTTCTAGTTGCTGTCGCTTTTTCTTAGTAAAAAGTTTCCAGAATGCCGGGGCACCCAGAATCTTGCAATTTGTTTTGAAAGGCGGTTCTGGCGGTTTTCTGGTAATACCGCTTTCCGGCTTGATGATAAACAGTTCAGCACTTGTCAAGACTTTTCTTTCACCAAATTCAATGACATTTTCTTCCTGTTTTATGGGGATATCCGGTATCACGGGATAACCCCCGGTCTGCGGATTTATGACACTCTGCGGGCTCTCGCTATTACTGGTGCTAGTGCTGGTGCTGAGTTTTCTTTTTTTGCTTGGTTTATCAACGGGTGGAAGATTTCTTTTGGAACCATTGGACAGGTCAGCCATGCTCCCCGATGGCAGGGAAACAGGAGTGCAGGCAGAAAGGTTATTGTCGGGAGTCAACACAACTTTTCTTCCCTCCATCTTGTCCGTAAAAAACCAGAACGTTTCATCCTGCGGGGCCGAACGGTGTGCCAGTGAGTAATGGAACCTGACAGGCGCTCGCTGCTCCTTTATTTTCTGCTCCTGCCTTAACACTTCGTCCGGTTTTTCAGGGGCTAACCTTGACATGGCGTTTGTCCAGCATCTTGTTGCCGGTCTATCCCTTCAGACTTTCTGCTTTGCCAGGACAGGTACTCCAGAATGGCTCTGTATTGTTGTTCATATTGCTGGTCGGGCAGACCCGGGCTATCCCCCTGAAAGGGAGCAATGGCCAGGTCTGTTCCCCCGGTGGTCTGCACCTGCAAAACCGAGGCAAACCCGGTCACCTGCACAGACTCCCTGCTGTGACTAAACTGCAGTGTGGCTCTTAACCCGGTCAGCAGGGCATTGGGGTCGTGGCAGCGCAGATGCCGGGTCATGTCGGAAAGTGTGGTGGCATTGCACGCATCCTGCCATGTGAAGACTGCCGGCTCAGTGGTCAGTACACTAAAACCGTCGTCTTCTACCAGGATAACCACCGTTGCCGATCTTTTTCTCGAGTTTAGAGAATTATAAGTACTAACGTTTTGTATTTTTTGATGCCGAAATAGGTTAAGCAACCGCTTCATCTACCAGGAAAAAGCGGCTGCCATGCTCACTTCAGATCAGAAAGTAATCCTTCGCGAGCTTTCTTTATATACGACATTTCTTGCAAAAGCGCTATCACCACTTGCGGTACCAACGTTCTGTGAGTTACTTCTGGGTGGCATGCTTTCTGGCGAAGGCTTTGTTACACAAGCCCTTCTGACGATCCACTACGAAAATTTCTGGAACAGCTACCATCATTGGGTCTCCCAAGGTAAGTGGCGTTGGCGAGACCTGGCGCATCGTCTGATATTGCTGGTCAGTTCTAAAGTGCCCGACGGTCAGACCACTACCCTGATTCTCGACGACCTGACACTCGAACGTTGCTCTGACAAAGCACCGGCATGCCGAATACATCACCAACACAGCAAGAAAAAGAACCGGTGTACTTATCTCCTTGGTCAATGCTGGGTCTTTCTGGCTATTCCTTTCCAGAGACCATCAGACAAGGTGCATACTGCGATTCCAGTGATGGCTTTTCCATCACCTAAGTCAGGCAACATCAGCAAGCTTAAAATTGCCAAGGCCATGCTGAAATCTTTACGACAGACTCTTCAGGGACGAGCTTTGCGCCTGCTCACTGACTGCTGGTTTATGAATCGCACCATGATGCAGCCCGCACTTGAACTTGGGTATGAGGTCATTGGTCATATCCCCAAAAACCGGGCACTTTATGCGCTTCCAGTCGATGCACTTCCTCCCTCTCCTTTCAAAAGGAAAGGCCGCAAGCGCAAGTACGGTGTCAAAATGACGCCTGAGGAGGTAGAGAAATTACCAGAGACCAAGATGACTCTCTGGCTTTACAGAAAGAACCGGACTGTCTCTTTTCGTTCCTGTATTTGCCGGGCTCGTTTTTTGAAAGGCCGTATTGTCCGAGTCGTCTGGAGTCGTTTTGAAAACGACAAGGGACAAACAGAAACCAAACTGTTTCTGTCCACCAATCCTGACCTGAAAGCCGATGAAGTGCTATTAGTCTACTCGCTCAGGTGGCCTATAGAGCCTATGTTCCAGCAACTTAAGCACGAGTTTGGATGCAAGCATTTATGGCAGCAGAAACTCAGAACGCTGTTACGATGGATGCACATTAAAATGGCAGGGTATGCGCTGGTGCAATTGCTGACCATTTGTCAAAATCCAGCGGCCATTGCGCTGGCCAAAACTGCCTGGAGGAATCCCCATACAGTCACGGCCGGAATGCTTAGGCGCGCGCTGTTTTGGATTATTCCGCAGTTTCGAATTCGTGGCTGCTGGAACCGATATGAGCAAAAATTAGAGCTTAAATTGCCGGATAAAAACGAACGTTCGGATAGTTTTTTTGGAAAAGCGACATAAATGAACTCAGAACCAATGATTTAAACGGTTCAGGCAGGTTTAAATTGTGTGCCTGACGAGATGGGCTGCGCCGACGCTAAATATTTTACCGAACGTTCATGTTTTAAGAACTCTAAACCTGAGGATCTTTTTGAAACCGCGACTTTTTCATCCATAGCGGATTTAAGCACGGGTTGTTGCTGAAGCCAGAGCCTTGAAGCAACATGGGCAATCCCGCCCTGATGTACAGAAGCTGGTGTTACCCATTCTCCGCAGGTATTGTCCACCATGACAGCCAGCCACAGCAGCAACACCACTGCCAGCATTTTTTTTGAAAGCACAAAGACTGAAGCGTTATTTTTTTTGCCCATTGTGGAGTCCGTAGAATTGGGCTATTGGGTGATTTTGGCGGGAGTGTAGACTATTGCTGTGGCGGTTGCTCTGTTGGAAGGTTCTTGTGTTGGGTGCGCTTGTGACTTACGAGGTGTACGAGTCGAGAAAATCTCTTTTGGCACTTATCGCACTCATAAGGCTTCTCTCCGGTGTGGGTGCGTTTGTGTCTTATGAGGTCTCCGGATTGAGTAAATCTCTTTTGACACACATCGCACTCATAAGGCTTCTTCCCGGTGTGGCTGCGCTTGTGTCTTGTGAGAGTTTCGGAACGAGCAAACTTCTTTCCACACACATCGCACTCATGAGACTTCTCTCCTGTGTGGGTGAGCTTGTGTCTTGTGAGACTTCCGGAATTGGCAAGCTCCCTTCCACACACATCACACGCACATTTTTTGTTTTTTGCCCCGGCTCCGCTATGACCGTCATCACCGTCGGACACCACAACCGGTTCGTTTTTATAGTCCCAGTAAGCTTCTCCATAGCTCAGCCAGAGTCCTTTGCCCTCCGGGATAAACTTCGTTGTCACGACCATAACCACGGGGAAATCATCCATATAAACAGTGATGAACCTGACGTTTGGCTCTACAGTAGCGGTATCGTGGTCAGCATTACTGGTGACGGTACAGTCGTTAACGCAGGAAAAAATATTGCCGTCGTCATAACCTGAAAGCCAGTACATTTCCTGACAATCATCCGTGGCTTCTTCTCCTTTGTAGTCACAGTTAACGGAATAGGATATTTGCTGATCTAACGTACCACACTCTGGAGACGGGGCATTCTTATCTATCAACCAGAGAGAGCCCCGGTAATGCCCTAGTACAGTACCCTTGGACAGTTTTTTGGCGGCTACCACATGCTTTTGCCCGTCCAGAGCCTGGTAAGGGTCACCCTCGTTTGCCTCGTACCGCACCTCTCTGACCAGACCTTCGATGTGCGCCTCTCTTTCTTCATTGGTTTTATTAATATATTCCAATATCCTGTTTTTCAGTTGCTGTCGCTTTTTCTTAGTAAAAAGTTTCCAGAATGCCGGGGCACCCAGAATCTTGCAATTTGTTTTGAAAGGCGGTTCTGGCGGTTTTCTGGTAATACCGCTTTCCGGCTTGATGACAAACAGTTCAGCACTTGTCAAGACTTTTCTTTCACCAAATTCAATGACATTTTCTTCCTGTTTTATGGGGATATCCGGTATCACGGGATAACCCTCGGTCTGCGGATTTGTGACACTCTGCGGGCTCTCGCTATTACTGGTGCTGGTGCTGGTGCTGGTGCTGAGTTTTCTTTTTTTGCTCTTCGTAGCTGCTGGTTTATCAACGGGTGGAGGATTTCTTTTGGAACCATTGGACAGGTCAGCCATGCTCCCCGATGACAGGGAAACAGGAGTGCAGGCAGAAAGGTTATTGTCGGGAGTCAGCACAATTTCTCTTCCCTCCATCTTGTCCGTAAAAAACCAGAACGTTTCATCCTGCAGGGCCGAACGGTGTGCCAGTGAGTAATGGAACCTGAAAGGCGCTCGCTGCTCCTTTATTTTCTGCTCCTGCCTTAACACTTCGTCCGGTTTTTCAGGGGCTAACCTTGACATGGCGTTTGTCCAGCATCTTGTTCGCCGGTCTATCACTTCAGACTTTCTCCTTTGCCGGGACAGGTACTCCAGAATGGCTCTGTATTGTTGTTCATATTGCTGGTCGGGCAGACCCGGGCTATCACTCTGAAAGGGAGCAATGGCCAGGTCTGTTCCCCCGGTGGTCTGCAGCTGCAAAACCGAGGCAAACCCGGTCACCTGCACAGACTCCCCACTGTGACTAAACTGCAGTGTGGCTCTTAACCCGGTCAGCAAAGCACTGGGGTCGTGGCAGCGCAGATGCCGGGTCATGTTGGAAAGTGTGGTGGCATTGCACGCATCCTGCCATGTGAAGACTGCCGGCTCAGTGGTCAGTACACTAAAACCGTCGTCTTCTACCAGGATAACCACCGCTGCCGATCTTTTTGAAACCGCGACTTTTTCATCCATAGCGGATTTAAGCACGGGTTGTTGCTGAAGCCAGAGCCTTGAAGCAACATGGGCAATCCCCCCCTGATGTACAGAAGCTGGTGTTACCCATTCTCCACGGGCGCTGTCCACCATGACAGCCAGCCACAGCAGAAACACCACTGCCAACATTTTTTTTGAAAGCACAAAGACTGAAGCGTTATTTTTTTTGCCCATTGTGGAGTCCGTAGAATTGGGCTATTGGGTGATTTTGGCGGGAGTGTAGACTATTGCTGTGGCGGTTGCTCTGTTGGAAGGTTCTTGTGTTGGATGCGCTTGTGACTTACGAGGTGTGCGAGTTGAAAAAATTTCTTTTGGCACTTATCGCACTCATAAGGCTTATCTCCGGAATGGTAGCGCCTGTGTTTTGCTAAGTTTCCGGAGTCAGTAAATCTCTTTTGGCACTTATCGCACTCATAAGGCTTATCTCCGGTGTGGGTGCGCTTGTGTCTTACTAAGTTACTGGAGCAAACAAATCTCTTTTGACACACATCGCACTCATAAGGCCTCTCTCCTGTGTGGTGGCGCCTGTGTTTTGTCAAGTCTCCGGAAGCTGCAAATCTCTTTGGACACACATCGCACTTATAAGGCTTATCTCCGGTGTGGGTGCGCCTGTGTCTTACGAAGTTACTGGAGCAGGCAAATCTCTTTTGACACAGATCGCACTCATGAGGCTTTTCCCCGGTGTGTCTGAGCCTGTGTGCTGCCAAGTTTCCGGAGTTAACAAATCTCTTTTGACACACATCGCACTCATAAGGCCTCTCCCCAGTATGGGTACGTTCGTGGTCTTTGAGGTGATTGGGTTGAATAAATCTCTTTTTACACACATCGCACTTATAAGGCTTCTTCCCGGTGTGGCAGAACTTGTGTCTTGTGAGAGTTCCGGAACGAGCAAACTTCTTTCCACACACATCGCACTCATGAGACTTCTCTCCGGTGTGGGTGCGTTTGTGTCTTACGAGGCTTCCGAAATGAGCCAACTCCCTTCCACACAAATCACACTTATATTTTCTGTTTTTTGCCCCGGCTCCGCTATGATCGTCATCACCGTCGGGCACCACAACCGGTTCGTTTTTATAGTCCCAATAAGGTTTTCCATAGCTCAGCCAGAGTCCTTTGCCCTCCGGGATATCCTCTGTTGTCACGACCATAACCACGGGGAAATCATCCATATAAACAGTGATGAAACTGACGTTTGGCTCTACAGTAGCGGTATCGTGGTCAGCATTACTGGTGACGGTACAGTCGTTAACGCAGGAAAAAATATTGCCGTCGTCATAACCTGAAAGCCAGTACATTTCCTGACAATCATCCGTGGCTTCTTCTCCTTTGTAGTCACAGTTAACGGAATAGGATATTTGCTGATCTAATGTACCACACTCCGGAGATGGGGCATTCTCATCTATCAACCAGAGAGAGCCCCGGTAATGTCCCAGTACAGTACCCTTGGACAATTTTTTGGCGGCTACCACATGCCTTTGCCCGTCCAGAGCCTGGTAAGGGTCGCCCTCGTTTGCCTCGTACCGCACCTCTCTAACCAGACCTTCGATGTGCGCCACTCTTTCTTCATTGGTTTTATTAATATATTCCAATATCCTGTTTTTCAGTTGCTGTCGCTTTTTCTTAGTAAAAAGTTTCCAGAATGCCGGGGCACCCAGAATCTTGCAATTTGTTTTGAAAGGCGGTTCTGGCGGTTTTCTGGTAATACCGCTTTCTGGCTTGATGATAAACAGTTCAGCACTTGTCAAGACTTTTCTTTCACCAAATTCAATGACATTTTCTTCCTGTTTTATGGGGATATCCGGTATCACGGGATAACCCTCGGTCTGCGGATTTGTGACACTCTGCGGGCTCTCGCTATTACTGGTGCTGGTGCTGGTGCTGAGTTTTCTTTTTTTGCTCTTCGTAGCTGCTGGTTTATCAACGGGTGGAGGATTTCTTTTGGAACCATTAGACAGGTCAACCATGCTCCCCGATGGCAGGGAAACAGGGGAGCAGGCAGAAAGATTATTGTCGGGAGTCAACACAACTTTTCTTCCCTCCATCTTGTCCGTAAAAAACCAGAACGTTTCATCCTGCGGGGCCGAACGGTGTGCCAGTGAGTAATGGAACCTGACGGGCGCTCGCAGCTCCTTTATTTTCTGCTCCTGCCTTAACACTTCGTCCGGTTTTTCAGGGGCTAACCTTGACATAGCGTTTGTCCAGCATCTTGTTCGCCGGTCTATCTCTTCAGACTTTCTCCTTTGCCGGGACAGGTACTCCAGAATGGCTCTGTACTGTTGTTCATATTGCTGGTCGGGAAGACCCGGGCTATCACTCTGAAAAGGAGCAATGGCCAGGTCTGTTCCCCCGGTGGTCTGTACCTGCAAAACCGACGCAAACCCGGTCACCTGCACAGACTCCCCACTGTGACTAAACTGCAGTGTGGCTCTTAACCCGGTCAGCAGGGCATTAGGGTCGTGGCAGCGCAGATGCCGGGTCATGTCGGAAAGCGTGGTGGCATTGCACGCATCCTGCCATGTGAAGACTGCTGGCTCAGTGGCCAGTACACTAAAACCGTCGTCTTCTACCAGGATAACCACCGTTGCCGATCTTTTTGAAACCGCAACTTTTTCATCCATAGCGGATTTAAGCACGGGTTGCTGCTGAAGCCAGAGCCTTGAAGCAACATGGGCAATCCCGCCCTGATGTACAGAAGCTGGTGTTACCCATTCTCCGCGGGCACTGTCCACCATGACAGCCAGCCACAGCAGAAACACCGCTGCCAACATTTTTTTTGAAAACACAAAGACTGGAGCGTTATTTTTTTGCCCATTGTGGTGTCCGTAGAATTGGGCTATTGGGTGATTTTGGCGGGAGTGTAGACTATTGCTGTGGCGGTTGCTCTGTTGGAAGGTTCTTGTGTTGGGTGCGCTTGTGTTTTGAGAGGTTACTGGAAATAGTAAATCTCTTTTGACACACATCGCACTCATAAGGCCTCTCTCCGGTGTGGGTGCGCTTGTGTCTTGTGAGGCCTTCGGAGCGAGCAAATCTCTTTTGACACACATCGCACTCATAAGGCTTCTCTCCGGTATGGTAGCGCCTGTGTTTTGTCAAGTCTCCGGAAGCTGCAAATCTCTTTTGACACACATCGCACTCATAAGGCCTCTCTCCTGTGTGGTGGCGCCTGTGTTTTGTCAAGTCTCCGGAAGCTGCAAATCTCTTTTGACACACATCGCACTCATAAGGCCTCTCTCCTGTGTGGTGGCGCCTGTGTCTTGCGAAGTTACTGGAGGAGGCAAATCTCTTTTGGCACACATCGCACTCATAAGGCCTTTCTCCGGTGTGGGTGCGCCTGTGTTTTGCCAAGTCTCCGAGAACAGCAAACCTCTTTTGACACACATCACACTCATAAGGCTTCTCTCCGGTGTGGGTGAGCTTGTGCCTTACAAGGTTTCTGGAATTAGCCAACTCCCTTCCGCACTCATCACACACCCATTTTTTGTTTTTTGCCCTGGCTCCGCTACGACCATCTTTATCTTCGGGCACCACAACCGGTTTGTTTTTATAGTCCCAGTAAGGTTCTCCATAGCTCAGCCAGAGTCCTTTGCCCTCCGGGATATCCTCTGTTGTCACGACCATAACCACGGGGAAATCATCCATATAAACAATAATGAAACTGACGTTTGGCTCTACAGTAGCGGTATCGTGGTCAGCATTACTGGTGACGGTACAGTCGTTAATGCAGGAAAAAATATTGCCGTCGTCATAACCTGAAAGCCAGTACATTTCCTGACAATCATCCGCGGCTTTCTCTCCTTCTTCTTTGTAGTCACAGTTAACGGAATAGGATATTTGCTGGTCTAACGTACCACACTCAGGAGACGGGGCATTCTCATCTATCAACCAGAGAGAGCCCCGGTAATGTCCCAGTACAGCACCCTTGGACAGTTTTTTGGCGGCTACTACATGCCTTTGCCCGTCCAGAGCCTGGTAAGGGTCGCCCTCGTTTGCCTCGTACCGCACCTCTCTAACCAGACCTTCGATGTGCGCCTCTCTTTCTTCATTGGTTTTATTAATATATTCCAATATCCTGTTTTCCAGTTGCTGTCGCTTTTTCTTAGTAAAAAGTTTCCAGAATGCCGGGGCACCCTGAATCTTGCAATTTGTTTTGAAAGGCGGTTCTGGCGGTTTTCTGGTAATACCGCTTTCCGGCTTGATGATAAACAGTTCAGCACTTGTCAAGACTTTTCTTTCACCAAATTCAATGACATTTTCTTCCTGTTTTATGGGGATATCCGGTATCACGGGATAACCCCCGGTCTGCGGATTTGTGACACTCTGCGGGCTCTCGCTATTACTGGTGCTGGTGCTGGTGCTGAGTTTTCTTTTTTTGCTCTTCGTAGCTGCTGGTTTATCAACGGGTGGAGGATTTCTTTTGGAACCATTGGACAGGTCAGCCATGCTCCCCGATGGCAGGGAAACAGGAGTGCAGGCAGAAAGGTTATTGTCGGGAGTCAACACAACTTTTCTTCCCTCCATCTTGTCCGTAAAAAACCAGAACGTTTCATCCTGCGGGGCCGAACGGTGTGCCAGTGAGTAATGGAACCTGACGGGCGCTCGCAGCTCCTTTATTTTCTGCTCCTGCCTTAACACTTCGTCCGGTTTTTCAGGGGCTAACCTTGACATAGCGTTTGTCCAGCATCTTGTTTGCCGGTCTATCTCTTCAGACTTTCTCCTTTGCCGGGACAGGTACTCCAGAATGGCTCTGTATTGTTGTTCATATTGCTGGTCGGGCAGACCCGGGCTATCACTCTGAAAGGGAGCAATGGCCAGGTCTGTTCCCCCGGTGGTCTGCACCTGCAAAACCGAGGCAAACCCGGTCACCTGCACAGACTCCCCACTGTGACTAAACTGCAGTGTGGCTCTTAACCCGGTCAGCAGGGCATTAGGGTCGTGGCAGCGCAGATGCCGGGTCATGTCGGAAAGCGTGGTGGCATTGCACGCATCCTGCCATGTGAAGACTGCCGGCTCAGTGGTCAGTACACTAAAACCGTCGTCTTCTATCAGAATAACCACCGTTGCCGATCTTTTTGAAACCGCAACTTTTTCATCCATAGCGGATTTAAGCACGGGCTGCTGCTGAAGCCAGAGCCTTGAAGCAACATGGGCAATCCCGCCCTGATGTACAGAAGCTGGTGTTACCCATTCTCCACGGGTATTGTCCACCATGACAGCCAGCCACAGCAGAAACACCACTGCCAGCATTTTTTTTGAAAGCACAAAGACTGAAGCGTTATTTTTTTTGCCCATTACGGAGTCATTAGAATTGGGCTATTGGGTGGTTTTGGCGGGAGTGTAGACTATTGCTGTGGTGGTTGTTCTGTTGGGGATTCCTTGTGTTGAGTGCGCTTGTGTCTTGCGAGGTTATTGGAGCAAGCAAATCTATTTTCACACACATCGCACTCATAAGGCCTCTCTCCGGTGTGGGTTCGTTTGTGTGCTGCTAAGTTTCCCGAGTCAGTAAATCTCTTTTGGCACTTATCGCACTCATAAGGCTTCTCTCCGGTGTGGGTGCGCTTGTGTCTTGCTAAATCTCCGGAAGCAGCGAATCCCTTTTGACACACATCGCACTTATAAGGCTTCTCTCTGGAGTGGGTGCGTTTGTGTCTTATTAAGCTTCCTAAAACAGCAAATCCCTTTTGACACACATCACACTTATAAGGCTTCTCCCCGGTGTGAGTGCGTTTGTGTACTATGAGGTAATTGAGTAGAGAAAATCTCCTTTTACACTCATCACACTCATAAGGCTTATCTCCGGTATGGGTGCGCTGATGTCTTAAGAGGTTACTGGAGTAAGCAAATCTCTTTTGACACACATCGCACTTATAAGGCTTATCTTCGGTGTGGGTGCGCTTGTGTCTTGCTAAGTTTCCGGAATTAGCAAGCTCCCTTCCACACACATCACACACACATTTTTTGTTTTTTGCCCCGGCTCCGCTATGATCGTCATCACCGTCGGGCACCACAACCGGTTCGTTTTTATAGTCCCAGTAAGGTTCTCCATAGCTCAGCCAGAGTCCTTTGCCCTCCGGGATATCCTCTGTTGTCACGACCATAACCACGGGGAAATCATCCATATAAACAATAATGAAACTGACGTTTGGCTCTAAAGTACCGGTATTGTCGTCGGCATTGCTGGTGACGGTACAGTCGTTAACGCAGGAAAAAATATTGCCATCGTCATAACCTGAAAGCCAGTACATTTCCTGACAATCATCCGTGGCTTCTTCTCCTTTGTAGTCACAGTTAACGGAATAGGATATTTGCTGGTCTAATGTACCACACTCCGGAGATGGAGCATTCTCATCTATCAACCAGAGAGAGCCCCGGTAATGTCCCAGTACAGTACCCTTGGACAGTTTCTTGGCGGCTACTACATGCTTTTGCCCGTCCAGAGCCTGGTAAGGGTCGCCCTCGTTTGCCTCGTAACGCACCTCTCTAACCAGACCTTCGATGTGCGCCACTCTTTCTTCATTGGTTTTATGGTAGTGGGGCAAACCTGATATTTTGTAGTTGTTTGCTAAAATACGGCGTATGCCGTATTTATCATAGAGCGATATGAAAATGTGCTCCACACCAGTTCACTGCCCTAAATGTGGCGGTAATAACGTTAAAAGCTTTGGCTACAGTGCTCATAATGTTCCTCGCTACTTTTGCTGTAATGCTGAATGTGAAACCAAGTCCTTTATGCTTGAGTACCGGTACAAAGCTTATGAGCCAGGCGTTAAAGAAAAAGTCGTCGATATGGCAATTAATGGTGGCGGCATCAGGGATACAAGCAGGGTTTTAGGAATCAATAAAAAAACAGTAATAAACACATTAAAAAAAAGAGAAAGGCTTAGTTCAAGTTAATCCCAATATTCAGAAAATGGATCTTGGAACGGGTGCTGTAATTCACGTAGGCCTCGCCTGCCAAGAGGCCGAGATAGATGAACAGTGGTCTTATGTGTTTGAAAAAAGTAACCAGCGTTGGCTTTGGCATGCAGTTGATCATGCGACCAATACTGTTTTGGCTTACGTTTTTGGGAAACGAAAGGATGAGGTTTTCAAAAAACTAAAAGAGCTTCTTGAGCCATTTGGTATCAAGAAATTTTATACTGATGATTGGGGGAGCCTATGAGCGTAATATCGACGAAAGTAGTCACATCATCGGAAAAGAGAATACTCAGAAAATTGAACGTAAAAACCTGAATTTTAGAACTTGGATTAAGCGTCTGACCAGAAAGACAATATGTTTTTCAAAGTTAGAGCAAATGCACGATATTGTTATTGGCCTGTTGATCAACAAAATCGAATTTGGCATTGACATCCATGCAATATAACAGGTTTACCCCACTACCACTTTTTCATCCATAGCGGATTTAAGCACGGGTTGTTGCTGAAGCCAGAGCCTTGAAGCAACATGGGCAATCCCCCCCTGATGTACAGAAGCTGGTGTTACCCATTCTCCACGGGTATTGTCCACCATGACAGCCAGCCACAGCAGAAACACCACTGCCAGCATTTTTTTTGAAAACACAAAGACTGAAGCGTTATTTTTTTTGCCCATTACGGAGTCATTAGAATTGGGCTATTGGGTGGTTTTGGCGGGAGTGTAGACTATTGCTGTGGCGGTTGCTCTGTTGGAAGGTTCTTGTGTTGGGTGCACTTGTGACTTACGAGGTGTGCGAGTCGAGAAAATCTCTTTTGGCACTTATCGCACTTATAAGGCTTCTTTCCGGTGTGGATGCGCTTGTGTCTTATGAGGTTACTGGAGCACGCAAATCCCTTTTGGCACACATCGCACTCATAAGGCCTTTCTCCGGTGTGGGTGCGCCTGTGTTTTGCCAAGTCTCCGAGAACAGCAAACCTCTTTTGACACACATCACACTCATAAGGCTTCTCTCCGGTGTGGGTGCGCTTGTGTTTTGCTAAGTCTCCGGATTCAGTAAATCCCTTTTTACACATATCACACCCATAAGGCTTCTCTCCGGTGTGGGTGCGCATCTTGTGTACTATGAGTTGATTGAGTTGAGAAAATCTCTTTTGACACACATCGCACTCATAAGGCTTCTCTCCGGTGTGGGTGCGCTTGTGTCTTGCTAAGTTTCCGGAATTAGCAAGCTCCCTTCCACACACATCACACTTATATTTTTTGTTTTTTGCCCCGGCTCCGCTATGATCGTCATCACCGTCGGGCACCACAACCGGTTCGTTTTTATAGTCCCAGTAAGGTTCTCCATAGCTCAGCCAGAGTCCTTTGCCCTCCGGGATATCCTCTGTTGTCACGACCATAACCACGGGGAAATCATCCATATAAACAATAATGAAACTGACGTTTGGCTCTACAGTAGCGGTATCGTGGTCAGCATTACTGGTGACGGTACAGTCGTTAATGCAGGAAAAAATATTGCCGTCGTCATAACCTGAAAGCCAGTACATTTCCTGACAATCATCCGCGGCTTTCTCTCCTTCTTCTTTGTAGTCACAGTTAACGGAATAGGATATTTGCTGGTCTAACGTACCACACTCAGGAGACGGGGCATTCTCATCTATCAACCAGAGAGAGCCCCGGTAATGTCCCAGTACAGTACCCTTGGACAGTTTCTTGGCGGCTACTACATGCTTTTGCCCGTCCAGAGCCTGGTAAGGGTCGCCCTCGTTTGCCTCGTACCGCACCTCTCTGACCAGACCTTCGATGTGCGCCTCTCTTTCTTCATTGGTTTTATTAATATATTCCAATATCCTGTTTTCCAGTTGCTGTCGCTTTTTCTTAGTAAAAAGTTTCCAGAATGCTGGGGCACCCTGAATCTTGCAATTTGTTTTGAAAGGCGGTTCTGGCGGTTTTCTGGTAATACCGCTTTCCGGCTTGATTACAAACAGTTCAGCACTTGTCAAGACTTTTCTTTCACCAAATTCAATGACATTTTCTTCCTGTTTTATGGGGATATCCGGTATCACGGGATAACCCTCGGTCTGCGGATTTGTGACACTCTGCGGGCTCTCGCTATTACTGGTGCTGGTGCTGAGTTTTCTTTTTTTGCTCTTCGTAGCTGCTGGTTTATCAACGGGTGGAGAATTTCTTTTGGAACCATTGGACAGGTCAACCATGCTCCCCGATGGCAGGGAAACAGGGGAGCAGGCAGAAAGGTTATTGTCGGGAGTCAGCACAACTTTTCTTCCCTCCATCTTGTCCGTAAAAAACCAGAACGTTTCATCCTGCGGGGCCAAACGGTGTGCCAGTGAGTAATGGAACCTGACAGGCGCTCGCTGCTCCTTTATTTTCTGCTCCTGCCTTAACACTTCGTCCGGTTTTTCAGGGGCTAATCTTGACATGGCGTTTGTCCAGCATCTTGTTCGCCGGTCTATCCCTTCAGACTTTCTCCTTTGCCGGGACAGGTACTCCAGAATGGCTCTGTACTGTTGTTCATATTGCTGGTCGGGCAGACCCGGGCTATCACTCTGAAAGGGGGCAATGGCCAGGTCTGTTCCCCCGGTGGTCTGCACCTGCAAAACCGAGGCAAACCCGGTCACCTGCACAGACTCCCTGCTGTGACTAAACTGCAGTGTGGCTCTTAACCCGGTCAGCAAAGCACTGGGATCGTGGCAGCGCAGATGCCGGGTCATGTCGGACAGTGTGGTGGCATTGCACGCATCCTGCCATGTGAAAACTACCGGCTCAGTGGTCAGTACACTAAAACCGTCGTCTTCTACCAGGATAACCACCGTTGCCGATCTTTTTGAAACCGCAACTTTTTCATCCATAGCGGATTTAAGCACGGGTTGCTGCTGAAGCCAGAGCCTTGAAGCAACATGGGCAATCCCGCTCTGATGTGCAGAAGCTGGTGTTACCCATTCTCCACGGACGCTGCCCACAATGACAGCCAGCCACAGCAGCAACACCACTGCCAGCATTTTTTTTGAAAACACAAAGACTGAAGCGTTATTTTTTTTGCCCATTGTGGAGTCCGTAGAATTAGGCTATTGGGTGATTTTGGCGGGAGTGTAGACTATTGCTGTGGCGGTTGTTCTGTTGGGAGGTTCTTGTGTTGGGTGCGCTTGTGTCTTGCGAGGTTATTGGAGCAAGCAAATCTCTTTTCACACACATCGCACTTATAAGGCTTCTCTCCGGTGTGGATGCGCTTGTGTCTTATGAGGTTACTGGAGCACGCAAATCCCTTTTGGCACACATCGCACTCATAAGGCCTTTCTCCGGTGTGGGTGCGCCTGTGTTTTGCCAAGTCTCCGAGAACAGCAAACCTCTTTTGACACACATCACACTCATAAGGCTTCTCTCCGGTGTGGGTGCGCTTGTGTTTTGCTAAGTCTCCGGATTCAGCAAATCCCTTTTTACACATATCACACCCATAAGGCTTCTCTCCGGTGTGGGTGCGCATCTTGTGTACTATGAGGTTATGGGGTTGAACAAATCCCTTTTGACACACATCGCACTCATAAGGCTTCTCTCCGGTGTGGATGAGCTTGTGTCTTGTGAGACTTCCGGGATTAGCAAGCTCCCTTCCACACACATCACACACGTGTTTTTTGTTTTTTGCCCTGGCTCCGCTACGATCATTTTCATCTTCGGGCACCACAACCGGTTCGTTTTTATAGTCCCAGTAAGGTTCTCCATAGCTCAGCCAGAGTCCTTTGCCCTCCGGGATATCCTCTGTTGTCACGACCATAACCACGGGGAAATCATCCATATAAACAATAATGAAACTGACGTTTGGCTCTACAGTAGCGGTATCGTGGTCAGCATTACTGGTGACGGTACAGTCGTTAACGCAGGAAAAAATATTGCCGTCGTCATAACCTGAAAGCCAGTACATTTCCTGACAATCATCCGTGGCTTCTTCTCCTTCTTCTTTGTAGTCACAGTTAACGGAATAGGATATTTGCTGGTCTAACGTACCACACTCAGGAGACGGGGCATTCTCATCTATCAACCAGAGAGAGCCCCGGTAATGCCCCAGTACAGTACCTTTGGACAGTTTTTTGGCGGCTACTACATGCTTTTGCCCGTCCAGAGCCTGGTAAGGGTCGCCCTCGTTTGCCTCGTACCGCACCTCTCTGACCAGACCTTCGATGTGCGCCTCTCTTTCTTCATTGGTTTTATTAATATATTCCAATATCCTGTTTTCCAGTTGCTGTCGCTTTTTCTTAGTAAAAAGTTTCCAGAATGCCGGGGCACGCAGAATCTTGCAATTTGTTTTGAAAGGCGGTTCTGGCGGTTTTCTGGTAATACCGCTTTCCGGCTTGATGACAAACAGTTCAGCACTTGTCAAGACTTTTCTTTCACCAAATTCAATGACATTTTCTTCCTGTTTTATGGGGATATCCGGTATCACGGGATAACCCTCGGTCTTCGGATTTGTGACACTCTGCGGGCTCTCGCTATTACTGGTGCTGGTGCTGGTGCTGGTGCTGAGTTTTCTTTTTTTGCTCTTCGTAGCTGCTGGTTTATCAACGGGTGGAGGATTTCTTTTGGAACCATTGGACAGGTCAGCCATGCTCCCCGATGACAGGGAAACAGGAGTGCAGGCAGAAAGGTTATTGTCGGGAGTCAGCACAATTTCTCTTCCCTCCATCTTGTCCGTAAAAAACCAGAACGTTTCATCCTGCAGGGCCGAACGGTGTGCCAGTGAGTAATGGAACCTGAAAGGCGCTCGCTGCTCCTTTATTTTCTGCTCCTGCCTTAACACTTCGTCCGGTTTTTCAGGGGCTAACCTTGACATGGCGTTTGTCCAGAATCTTGTTCGCCGGTCTATCTCTTCAGACTTTCTCCTTTGCCGGGACAGGTACTCCAGAATGGCTCTGTACTGTTGTTCATATTGCTGGTCAGGCAGACCCGGGCTATCACTCTGAAAAGGAGCAATGGCCAGGTCTGTTCCTCCGGTAGTCTGCACCTGCAAAACCGACGCAAACCCTGTCACCTGCACAGACTCCCCACTGTGACTAAACTGCAGTGTGGCTCTTAACCCGGTCAGCAGGGCATTGGGGTCGTGGCAGCGCAAATGCCGGTTCATGTCAGAAAGCGTGGTGGCATTACACGCATCCTGCCATGTGAAGGCTGCCGGCTCAGTGGCCAGTACACTAAAACCGTCGTCTTCTACCAGAATAACCACCGCTGCCGATCTTTTTGAAACCGCAACTTTTTCATCCATAGCGGATTTAAGCACGGGTTGTTGCTGAAGCCAGAGCCTTGAAGCAACATGGGCAATCCCGCCCTGATGTACAGAAGCTGGTGTTACCCATTCTCCACGGGTATTGTCCACCATGACAGCCAGCCACAGCAGAAACACCGCTGCCAACATTTTTTTTGAAAACACAAAGACTGGAGCGTTATTTTTTTTGCCCATTGTAGTGTCCGTAGAATTGGGCTATTGGGTGATTTTGGCGGGAGTGTAGACTATTGCTGTGGTGGTTGTTCTGTTGGGGATTCCTTGTGTTGAGTGCGCTTGTGTTTTGAGAGGTTACTGGAAAGAGCAAATCTCTTTTGACACACATTGCACTCATAAGGCTTCTCTCCGGTGTGGGTGCGCTTGTGTCTTGTGAGGCCTTCGGAGCGAGCAAATCTCTTTTCACACACATTGCACCCATAAGGCTTCTCTCCGGTGTGGGTTCGTTTGTGTGCTGCTAAGTTTCCCGAGTCAGTAAATCTCTTTTGGCACTTATCGCACTCATGAGGCCTCTCCCCTGTGTGGCTGCGTTTGTGTCTTACGAGGCCTCCGGATTGAGCAAATCTCTTTTGGCACTTATCGCACTCATGAGGCTTCTCCCCGGTGTGGGTGCGCTTGTGTCTTGTGAGGTGACTGGAGTGAATAAATCCCTTTTGACACACATCGCACTTATAAGGCTTCTCCCCGGTGTGGGTGCGCTTGTGTCTTGTGAGGTGACTGGAGTGAATAAATCCCTTTTGACACACATCGCACTTATAAGGCTTCTCCCTGGTGTGAGTGTGTTTGTGTACTTTGAGGTGTCCGGATTGAGTAAATGTCTTTTTACACACATCGCACTCATAAGGCTTCTCTCCGGTGTGGGTGCGCTTGTGTCTTACGAGGTCTCCGGAATGAGCAAATCTCTTTTGGCACACATCGCACTCATAAGGCTTCGCCCCGGTGTGGCTATGCTGATGTATTAAGAGGTTACTGGAGTAAGCAAATCCCTTTTGACACACATCACACACGTGTTTTTTGTTTTTTGCCCCGGCTCCGCTATGATCGTCATCACCGTCGGGCACCACAACCGGTTCGTTTTTATAGTCCCAGTAAGGTTTTCCATAGCTCAGCCAGAGTCCTTTGCCCTCCGGGATATCCTCTGTTGTCACGACCATAACCACGGGGAAATCATCCATATAAACAATAATGAAACTGACGTTTGGCTCTAAAGTACCGGTATTGTCGTCGGCATTGCTGGTGACGGTACAGTCGTTAACGCAGGAAAAAATATTGCCGTCGTCATAACCTGAAAGCCAGTACATTTCCTGACAATCATCCGTGGCTTCTTCTCCTCCTTCTTTGTAGTCACAGTTAACGGAATAGGATATTTGCTGGTCTAACGTACCACACTCCGGAGACGGGGCATTCTCATCTATCAACCAGAGAGAGCCCCGGTAATGTCCCAGTACAGTACCCCGGGATAGTTTTTTGGCGGCTACTACATGCTTTTGCCCGTCCAGAGCCTGGTAAGGGTCGCCCTCGTTTGCCTCGTACCGCACCTCTCTGACCAGACCTTCGATGTGCGCCTCTCTTTCTTCATTGGTTTTATTAATATATTCCAATATCCTGTTTTCCAGTTGCTGTCGCTTTTTCTTAGTAAAAAGTTTCCAGAATGCTGGGGCACCCAGAATCTTGCAATTTGTTTTGAAAGGCGGTTCTGGCGGTTTTCTGGTAATACCGCTTTCCGGCTTGATGATAAACAGTTCAGCACTTGTCAAGACTTTTCTTTCACCAAATTCAATGACATTTTCTTCCTGTTTTATGGGGATATCCGGTATCACGGGATAACCCTCGGTCTGCGGATTTGTGACACTCTGCGGGCTCTCGCTATTACTGGTGCTGGTGCTGGTGCTGGTGCTGAGTTTTCTTTTTTTGCTCTTCGTAGCTGCTGGTTTATCAACGGGTGGAGGATTTCTTTTGGAACCATTGGACAGGTCAGCCATGCTCCCCGATGACAGGGAAACAGGAGTGCAGGCAGAAAGGTTATTGTCGGGAGTCAGCACAACTTTTCTTCCCTCCATCTTGTCCGTAAAAAACCAGAACGTTTCATCCTGCAGGGCCGAACGGTGTGCCAGTGAGTAATGGAACCTGAAAGGCGCTCGCTGCTCCTTTATTTTCTGCTCCTGCCTTAACACTTCGTCCGGTTTTTCAGGGGCTAACCTTGACATGGCGTTTGTCCAGAATCTTGTTCGCCGGTCTATCTCTTCAGACTTTCTCCTTTGCCGGGACAGGTACTCCAGAATGGCTCTGTACTGTTGTTCATATTGCTGGTCAGGCAGACCCGGGCTATCACTCTGAAAAGGAGCAATGGCCAGGTCTGTTCCTCCGGTAGTCTGCACCTGCAAAACCGAGGCAAACCCGGTCACCTGCACAGACTCCCCACTGTGACTAAACTGCAGTGTGGCTCTTAACCCGGTCAGCAGGGCATTGGGGTCGTGGCAGCGCAGATGCCGGGTCATGTCGGAAAGTGTGGTGGCATTGCACGCATCCTGCCATGTGAAGACTGCCGGCTCAGTGGCCAGTACACTAAAACCGTCGTCTTCTACCAGGATAACCACCGCTGCCGATCTTTTTGAAACCGCCACTTTTTCATCCATAGCGGATTTAAGCACGGGTTGTTGCTGAAGCCAGAGCCTTGAAGCAACATGAGCAGTCCCGACCTGATGTGCAGAATCTGGTGTTACCCATTCTCCACGGGCGCTGTCCACCATGGCAGCCAGCCACAGCAGAAACACCACTGCCAACATTTTTTTTGAAAACACAAAGACTGGAGCGTTATTTTTTTTGCCCATTGTGGAGTCCGTAGAATTGGGCTATTGGGTGATTTTGGCGGGAGTGTAGACTATTGCTGTGGCGGTTGCTCTGTTGGAAGGTTCTTGTGTTGGGTGCGCTTGTGACTTACGAGGTGTGCGAGTTGAGAAAATCTTTTTTGGCACTTATCGCACTCATAAGGCTTCTCTCCGGTGTGGGTGCGTTTGTGTCTTACGAGGTGTGCGAGTTGAAAAAATCTCTTTTGGCACTTATCGCACTCATGAGGCCTCTCCCCGGTGTGGCTGCGTTTGTGTCTTACGAGATCTCCGGAGTGAGTAAATCTCTTTTGGCACTTATCGCACTCATAAGGCTTCTCCCCGGTGTGGGTGCGCTTGTGTCTTGTGAGGTGACTGGAGTGAGTAAATCTCTTTTGGCACTTATCGCACTCATAAGGCTTCTCCCCGGTGTGGGTGCGCTTGTGTCTTGTGAGGTGACTGGAGTGAATAAATCCCTTTTGACACACATCGCACTTATAAGGCTTCTCCCCGGTGTGGGTGCGCTTGTGTCTTGTGAGGTGACTGGAGTGAATAAATCCCTTTTGACACACATCGCACTTATAAGGCTTCTCCCTGGTGTGAGTGTGTTTGTGTACTTTGAGGTGTCCGGATTGAGTAAATGTCTTTTTACACACATCGCACTCATAAGGCTTCTCTCCGGTGTGGGTGCGCTTGTGTCTTACGAGGTCTCCGGAATGAGCAAATCTCTTTTGGCACACATCGCACTCATAAGGCTTCGCCCCGGTGTGGCTACGCTGATGTATTAAGAGGTTACTGGAGTAAGCAAATCCCTTTTGACACACATCACACACGTGTTTTTTGTTTTTTGCCCCGGCTCCGCTATGATCGTCATCACCGTCGGGCACCACAACCGGTTCGTTTTTATAGTCCCAGTAAGGTTTTCCATAGCTCAGCCAGAGTCCTTTGCCCTCCGGGATATCCTCTGTTGTCACGACCATAACCACGGGGAAATCATCCATATAAACAATAATGAAACTGACGTTTGGCTCTAAAGTACCGGTATTGTCGTCGGCATTGCTGGTGACGGTACAGTCGTTAACGCAGGAAAAAATATTGCCGTCGTCATAACCTGAAAGCCAGTACATTTCCTGACAATCATCCGTGGCTTCTTCTCCTCCTTCTTTGTAGTCACAGTTAACGGAATAGGATATTTGCTGGTCTAACGTACCACACTCCGGAGACGGGGCATTCTCATCTATCAACCAGAGAGAGCCCCGGTAATGTCCCAGTACAGTACCCCGGGATAGTTTTTTGGCGGCTACTACATGCTTTTGCCCGTCCAGAGCCTGGTAAGGGTCGCCCTCGTTTGCCTCGTACCGCACCTCTCTGACCAGACCTTCGATGTGCGCCTCTCTTTCTTCATTGGTTTTATTAATATATTCCAATATCCTGTTTTCCAGTTGCTGTCGCTTTTTCTTAGTAAAAAGTTTCCAGAATGCTGGGGCACCCAGAATCTTGCAATTTGTTTTGAAAGGCGGTTCTGGCGGTTTTCTGGTAATACCGCTTTCTGGCTTGATGATAAACAGTTCAGCACTTGTCAAGACTTTTCTTTCACCAAATTCAATGACATTTTCTTCCTGTTTTATGGGGATATCCGGTATCACGGGATAACCCTCGGTCTGCGGATTTGTGACACTCTGCGGGCTCTCGCTATTACTGGTGCTGGTGCTGGTGCTGAGTTTTCTTTTTTTGCTCTTCGTAGCTGCTGGTTTATCAACGGGCGGAGGATTTCTTTTGGAACCATTGGACAGGTCAGCCATGCTCCCCGATGGCAGGGAAACAGGAGTGCAGGCAGAAAGGTTATTGTCGGGAGTCAGCACAACTTTTCTTCCCTCCATCTTGTCCGTAAAAAACCAGAACGTTTCATCCTGCGGAGCCGAACGGTGTGCCAGTGAGTAATGGAACCTGACGGGCGCTCGCTGCTCCTTTATTTTCTGCTCCTGCCTTAACACTTCGTCCGGTTTTTCAGGGGCTAACCTTGACATGGCGTTTGTCCAGCATCTTGTTCGCCGGTCTATCTCTTCAGACTTTCTCCTTTGCCGGGACAGGTACTCCAGAAGGGCTCTGTATTGTTGTTCATATTGCTGGTCGGGCAGACCCGGGCTATCACTCTGAAAAGGAGCAATGGCCAGGTCTGTTCCCCCGGTAGTCTGCACCTGCAAAACCGACGCAAACCCGGTCACCTGCACAGACTCCCCACTGTGACTAAACTGCAGTGTGGCTCTTAACCCGGTCAGCAGGGCATTAGGGTCGTGGCAGTGCAGATGCCGGGTCATGTCGGAAAGCGTGGTGGCATTGCACGCATCCTGCCATGTGAAGACTGCTGACTCAGTGGCCAGTACACTAAAACCGTCGTCTTCTGCCAGAATAACCACCGTTGCCGATCTTTTTGAAACCGCAACTTTTTCATCCATAGCGGATTTAAGCACGGGTTGCTGCTGAAGCCAGAGCCTTGAAGCAACATGGGCAATCCCGCCCTGATGTACAGAAGCTGGTGTTACCCATTCTCCACGGACGCTACCCACCATGACTGCCACCCACAGCAGAAACACCACTGCCAACATTTTTTTTGAAAACACAAAGACTGGAGCGTTATTTTTTTTGCCCATTGTGGTGTCCGTAGAATTGGGCTATTGGGTGATTTTGGCGGGAGTGTAGACTATTGCTGTGGTGGTTGCTCTGTTGGAAGGTTCTTGTGTTGGGTGCGCTTGTGACTTACGAGGTGTGCGAGTTGAGAAAATCTTTTTTGGCACTTATCGCACTCATAAGGCTTCTCTCCGGTGTGGGTGCGTTTGTGTACTTTGAGGTGCCCGGATTGAGTAAATGTCTTTTTACACACATCGCACTCATAAGGCTTCTCTCCGGTGTGGGTGCGCTTGTGTCTTACGAGGTCTCCGGAATGAGCAAATCTCTTTTGGCACACATCGCACTTATAAGGCTTCTCCCTGGTGTGAGTGTGTTTGTGTACTTTGAGGTGTCCGGATTGAGTAAATGTCTTTTTACACACATCGCACTCATAAGGCTTCTCTCCGGTGTGGGTGCGCTTGTGTCTTACGAGGTCTCCGGAATGAGCAAATCTCTTTTGGCACACATCGCACTCATAAGGCTTCGCCCCGGTGTGGCTATGCTGATGTATTAAGAGGTTACTGGAGTAAGCAAATCCCTTTTGACACACATCACACACGTGTTTTTTGTTTTTTGCCCCGGCTCCGCTATGATCGTCATCACCGTCGGGCACCACAACCGGTTCGTTTTTATAGTCCCAGTAAGGTTTTCCATAGCTCAGCCAGAGTCCTTTGCCCTCCGGGATATCCTCTGTTGTCACGACCATAACCACGGGGAAATCATCCATATAAACAATAATGAAACTGACGTTTGGCTCTAAAGTACCGGTATTGTCGTCGGCATTGCTGGTGACGGTACAGTCGTTAACGCAGGAAAAAATATTGCCGTCGTCATAACCTGAAAGCCAGTACATTTCCTGACAATCATCCGTGGCTTCTTCTCCTCCTTCTTTGTAGTCACAGTTAACGGAATAGGATATTTGCTGGTCTAACGTACCACACTCCGGAGACGGGGCATTCTCATCTATCAACCAGAGAGAGCCCCGGTAATGTCCCAGTACAGTACCCCGGGATAGTTTTTTGGCGGCTACTACATGCTTTTGCCCGTCCAGAGCCTGGTAAGGGTCGCCCTCGTTTGCCTCGTACCGCACCTCTCTGACCAGACCTTCGATGTGCGCCTCTCTTTCTTCATTGGTTTTATTAATATATTCCAATATCCTGTTTTCCAGTTGCTGTCGCTTTTTCTTAGTAAAAAGTTTCCAGAATGCTGGGGCACCCAGAATCTTGCAATTTGTTTTGAAAGGCGGTTCTGGCGGTTTTCTGGTAATACCGCTTTCCGGCTTGATGATAAACAGTTCAGCACTTGTCAAGACTTTTCTTTCACCAAATTCAATGACATTTTCTTCCTGTTTTATGGGGATATCCGGTATCACGGGACAACCCTCGGTCTGCGGATTTGTGACACTCTGCGGGCTCTCGCTATTACTGGTGCTGGTGCTGGTGCTGAGTTTTCTTTTTTTGCTCTTCGTAGCTGCTGGTTTATCAACGGGTGGAGGATTTCTTTTGGAACCATTGGACAGGTCAACCATGCTCCCCGATGGCAGGGAAACAGGAGTGCAGGCAGAAAGGTTATTGTCGGGAGTCAACACAACTTTTCTTCCCTCCATCTTGTCCGTAAAAAACCAGAACGTTTCATACTGCGGGGCCGAACGGTGTGCCAGTGAGTAATGGAACCTGACAGGCGCTCGCTGCTCCTTTATTTTCTGCTCCTGCCTTAACACTTCGTCCGGTTTTTCAGGGGCTAACCTTGACATAGCGTTTGTCCAGCATCTTGTTTGCCGGTCTATCTCTTCAGACTTTCTCCTTTGCCGGGACAGGTACTCCAGAATGGCTCTGTATTGTTGTTCATATTGCTGGTCGGGCAGACCCGGGCTATCACTCTGAAAAGGAGCAATGGCCAGGTCTGTTCCCCCGGTGGTCTGCACCTGCAAAACCGAGGCAAACCCGGTCACCTGCACAGACTCCCCATTGTGACTAAACTGCAGTGTGGCTCTTAACCCGGTCAGCAGGGCATTAGGGTCGTGGCAGTGCAGATGCCGGGTCATGTCGGAAAGCGTGGTGGCATTGCACGCATCCTGCCATGTGAAGACTGCTGACTCAGTGGCCAGTACACTAAAACCGTCGTCTTCTGCCAGAATAACCACCGTTGCCGATCTTTTTGAAACCGCAACTTTTTCATCCATAGCGGATTTAAGCACGGGTTGCTGCTGAAGCCAGAGCCTTGAAGCAACATGGGCAATCCCGCCCTGATGTACAGAAGCTGGTGTTACCCATTCTCCACGGACGCTACCCACCATGACTGCCACCCACAGCAGAAACACCACTGCCAACATTTTTTTTGAAAACACAAAGACTGGAGCGTTATTTTTTTTGCCCATTGTGGTGTCCGTAGAATTGGGCTATTGGGTGATTTTGGCGGGAGTGTAGACTATTGCTGTGGTGGTTGTTCTGTTGGGGATTCCTTGTGTTGAGTGCGCTTGTGTCTTGCGAGGTTATTGGAGCAAGCAAATCTATTTTCACACACATCGCACTCATAAGGCCTCTCTCCGGTGTGGGTTCGTTTGTGTGCTGCTAAGTTTCCCGAGTCAGTAAATCTCTTTTGGCACTTATCGCACTCATGAGGCCTCTCCCCTGTGTGGCTGCGTTTGTGTCTTACGAGGCCTCCGGATTGAGCAAATCTCTTTTGGCACTTATCGCACTCATGAGGCTTCTCCCCGGTGTGGCTACGCCTGTGTGTTGCTAAGTTTCCAGAAGCAGAAAATCTCTTTTCACACACATCGCACTTATAAGGCTTCTCCCTGGTGTGAGTGTGTTTGTGTACTTTGAGGTGTCCGGATTGAATAAATGTCTTTTTACACACATCGCACTCATAAGGCTTCTCTCCGGTGTGGGTGCGCTTGTGTCTTGTGAGGTCACTGGAGTGCATAAATCCCTTTTGACACACATCGCACTCATGAGGCTTCTCTCCTGTGTGGGTGAGCTTGTGTCTTGTGAGACTTCCAGAATTAGCAAGCTCCCTTCCACACACATCACACACGTGTTTTTTGTTTTTTGCCCTGGCTCCGCTACGATCATTTTCATCTTCGGGCACCACAACCGGTTCGTTTTTATAATCCCAGTAAGGTTCTCCATAGCTCAGCCAGAGTCCTTTGCCCTCCGGGATATCCTCTGTTGTCACGACCATAACCACGGGGAAATCATCCATATAAACAATAATGAAACTGACGTTTGGCTCTACAGTAGCGGTATCGTGGTCAGCATTACTGGTGACGGTACAGTCGTTAATGCAGGAAAAAATATTGCCGTCGTCATAACCTGAAAGCCAGTACATTTCCTGACAATCATCCGCGGCTTTCTCTCCTTCTTCTTTGTAGTCACAGTTAACGGAATAGGATATTTGCTGGTCTAACGTACCACACTCAGGAGACGGGGCATTCTCATCTATCAACCAGAGAGAGCCCCGGTAATGTCCCAGTACAGTACCCTTGGACAGTTTCTTGGCGGCTACTACATGCTTTTGCCCGTCCAGAGCCTGGTAAGGGTCGCCCTCGTTTGCCTCGTACCGCACCTCTCTGACCAGACCTTCGATGTGCGCCTCTCTTTCTTCATTGGTTTTATTAATATATTCCAATATCCTGTTTTCCAGTTGCTGTCGCTTTTTCTTAGTAAAAAGTTTCCAGAATGCTGGGGCACCCTGAATCTTGCAATTTGTTTTGAAAGGCGGTTCTGGCGGTTTTCTGGTAATACCGCTTTCCGGCTTGATGATAAACAGTTCAGCACTTGTCAAGACTTTTCTTTCACCAAATTCAATGACATTTTCTTCCTGTTTTATGAGGATATCCGGTATCACGGGATAACCCTCGGTCTGCGGATTTGTGACACTCTGCGGGCTCTCGCTATTACTGGTGCTGGTGCTGGTGCTGGTGCTGAGTTTTCTTTTTTTGCTCTTCGTAGCTGCTGGTTTATCAACGGGCGGAGGATTTCTTTTAGAACCATTGGACAGGTCAACCATGCTCCCCGATGGCAGGGAAACAGGGGAGCAGGCAGAAAGGTTATTGTCGGGAGTCAGCACAATTTCTCTTCCCTGCATCTTGTCCGTAAAAAACCAGAACGTTTCATCCTGCGGGGCCGAACGGTGTGCCAGTGAGTAATGGAACCTGAAAGGCGCTCGCTGCTCCTTTATTTTCTGCTCCTGCCTTAACACTTCGTCCGGTTTTTCAGGGGCTAACCTTGACATGACGTTTGTCCAGCATCTTGTTCGCCGGTCTATCTCTTCAGACTTTCTCCTTTGCCGGGACAGGTACTCCAGAATGGCTCTGTATTGTTGTTCATATTGCTGGTCGGGCAGACCCGGGCTATCACTCTGAAAAGGAGCAATGGCCAGGTCTGTTCCCCCGGTGGTCTGCACCTGCAAAACCGAGGCAAACCCGGTCACCTGCACAGACTCCCCATTGTGACTAAACTGCAGTGTGGCTCTTAACCCGGTCAGCAGGGCATTGGGGTCGTGGCAGCGCAGATGCCGGGTCATGTCCGAAAGCGTGGTGGCATTGCACGCATCCTGCCATGTGAAGACTGCCGGCTCAGTGATCAGTACACTAAAACCGTCGTCTTCTATCAGAATAACCACCGTTGCCGATCTTTTTGAAACCGCGACTTTTTCATCCATAGCGGATTTAAGCACGGGCTGCTGCTGAAGCCAGAGCCTTGAAGCAACATGGGCAATCCCGCCCTGATGTACAGAAGCTGGTGTTACCCATTCTCCACGGGTATTGTCCACCATGACAGCCAGCCACAGCAGAAACACCACTGCCAGCATTTTTTTTGAAAACACAAAGACTGAAGCGTTATTTTTTTTGCCCATTACGGAGTCATTAGAATTGGGCTATTGGGTGGTTTTGGCGGGAGTGTAGACTATTGCTGTGGCGGTTGCTCTGTTGGAAGGTTCTTGTGTTGGGTGCGCTTGTGACTTACGAGGTGTGCGAGTTGAGAAAATCTTTTTTGGCACTTATCGCACTCATAAGGCTTCTCTCCGGTGTGGGTGCGTTTGTGTCTTACGAGGTGTGCGAGTTGAAAAAATCTCTTTTGGCACTTATCGCACTCATGAGACCTCTCCCCGGTGTGGCTGCGTTTGTGTCTTACGAGATCTCCGGAGTGAGTAAATCTCTTTTGGCACTTATCGCACTCATAAGGCTTCTCCCCGGTGTGGGTGCGCTTGTGTCTTGTGAGGTGACTGGAGTGAATAAATCCCTTTTGACACACATCGCACTTATAAGGCTTCTCCCCGGTGTGGGTGCGCTTGTGTCTTGTGAGGTGACTGGAGTGAATAAATCCCTTTTGACACACATCGCACTTATAAGGGGAGTGGCATAACAAACTTTACCGGAGTATCTTTCCTGCTTACTCCCTCTGTGATTGATTGTGAACGTCATGTCCAGCGTTAATGTCACCCCTGAATGCAAACACCTCATTATACTTGCTGCTAAAAAGCTCAAAGGCTCTGAACACAGAGCCTTCATAGCTGAAGTCGCTGAACAGCTCTGTTTTGGTAGTCCACGCCTTACTGAAACCGAGTTCAATTTTGGCCGTCATACCGTTGAACTCGGGATGCATGAAAAACGAACAGGACTTGTTTGTTATGGAAATTACGCATCACAGGGCAAGCCAAAAGCAGAAGTAGCAAACCGTCAACTGGAACAAGACATCCGAAGTCTGGTTGACCCTGAAAGTCAGGCTGACCCGCAGCTCAGAAATACGTTCTCCTATGCTCGCATAACAGCCAGTGCTGTTCGGAAAAAACTGATTGATGAAAAAGGGTGGCAGGAAGAGCAACTTCCCAAAGAGCGTACTTTCTGCAACATGTTGAACCGTATGGGCTATAAACTTCACAAGGTACAGAAGACCACGCCGGAAAAAAAATCCCGGAAACCGATGCCATCTTTGAAAACGTCAAACAAGTAAAAAGCACCGCAAGCCAGAGAAAGCAGAGTCTTCAGATCAGCATTGATTGCAAAGCAACGGTTAACCTTGGAAATTTTTCCAGAGGTGGTAAGGCCAGAGGGGCAGAAGCGGTCAAAGCGCTGGATCATGATATGGCAACCAAAGAAAAAATGATCCCCTTCGGGGTACTCAATCTGGAAGATGATCAGCTGTATGTCTTTTACGGCAACTCTTACAAAACCAGTGATTTTATCTGCGATGCTATTGAGCAATGGTGGGAGCAGGTGAAGGAAGCTAACAGGTATGTCGATGAGCTGGTTATCTACGCAGACAACGGACCTGAAAGTAACAGCCACCGAACCCAGTTTCTTTTCAGAATGGTTGAGTTTGCCAAAAAAGCGGGGCTGAAGATACGGCTGGTTTACTACCCTCCCTACCACAGCAAATACAATCCGATTGAACGAGGCTGGTCTTATCTCGAAAACCATTGGAATGGAAGCCTTCTGAACACAGTAACGTCTGTTTTGGAGTGGACAAAAACAATGGTATGGAAATGCATGAACCCGATAGTGAAGCTACTTGATCAACCGTATCAAAAAGGTGTGAGACTGAGTAAACAGGAATTAGCTGAAATACAGCCTCACATCATTCGCCACCCTGAGTTAAAGAAATGGGATGTGACAATTGTTCCGGAACCGGTAAATTATTGATTGCCGCTCCCCTAAGGCTTCTCCCCGGTGTGGGTGCGCTTGTGTCTTGTGAGGCTACTGGAGTAAGCAAATCTCTTTTGACACACATCGCACTCATAAGGCCTCTCTCCTGTGTGGTGGCGCCTGTGGTTTGTCAAGTCTCCGGAAGCTGCAAATCTCTTTGGACACACATCGCACTTATAAGGCTTATCTCCGGTGTGGGTGCGCCTGTGTCTTACGAAGTTACTGGAGTGAATAAATCCCTTTTGACACACATCGCACTTATAAGGCTTATCTCCGGTGTGGGTGCGCCTGTGTCTTACGAAGTTACTGGAGCAGGCAAATCTCTTTTTACACACATCACACTTATATTTTGGTTCCTCGCTGTTTGCTATGGATTTAGTACGGTTATCTGACTGATAATTACCTGCCAAATAAAGTACACAGGTTTCGCAATTGTTCATGGATGGTAACCAGATTTTCATGCTTGGTCTTGGTTTGCAGGCACCCTGGAAAATAGTTAATCAACACCTCGATACATCCCAGAAGCCCAACCAGCTCAGACTCAGAGTCAGCGCTGATCGTGGCAGCCTGTTTCCCTGCCCTAAATGCGGTAAGGCTTGCCCGGCACATGACTTTAAGGAACTAACCTGGCAGGGTAGTGGGGCAAACCTGATATTTTGTAGTTGTTTGCTAAAATACGGCGTATGCCGTATTTATCATAGAGCGATATGAAAATGTGCTCCACACCAGTTCACTGCCCTAAATGTGGCGGTAATGACGTTAAAAGCTTTGGCTACAGTGCTCATAATGTTCCTCGCTACTTTTGCTGTAATGCTGAATGTGAAACCAAGTCCTTTATGCTTGAGTACCGGTACAAAGCTTATGAGCCAGGCGTTAAAGAAAAAGTCGTCGATATGGCAATTAATGGTGGCGGCATCAGGGATACAAGCAGGGTTTTAGGAATCAATAAAAAAACAGTAATAAACACATTAAAAAAAAGAGAAAGGCTTAGTTCAAGTTAATCCCAATATTCAGAAAATGGATCTTGGAACGGGTGCTGTAATTCACGTAGGCCTCGCCTGCCAAGAGGCCGAGATAGATGAACAGTGGTCTTATGTGTTTGAAAAAAGTAACCAGCGTTGGCTTTGGCATGCAGTTGATCATGCGACCAATACTGTTTTGGCTTACGTTTTTGGGAAACGAAAGGATGAGGTTTTCAAAAAACTAAAAGAGCTTCTTGAGCCATTTGGTATCAAGAAATTTTATACTGATGATTGGGGAGCCTATGAGCGTAATATCGACGAAAGCAGTCACATCATCGGAAAAGAGAATACTCAGAAAATTGAACGTAAAAATCTGAATTTTAGAACTTGGATTAAGCGTCTGACCAGAAAGACAATATGTTTTTCAAAGTTAGAGCAAATGCACGATATTGTTATTGGCCTGTTGATCAACAAAATCGAATTTGGCATTGACATCCATGCAATATAACAGGTTTACCCCACTACCGGAAACCAGCAGCTTTTACACGATGACATTAAGCTTTATCTTGATGCCCTGACAACGAAGGAAAAGCTACCTGAAGGCGCAAGCTCTCATGAAACAGTAGAAAAAGGTCATGGTCGGATAGAAATACGTCGCTGTTGGACGAGCACCGATATTCACTGGCTTGACCAGCGTGAGGACTGGAAGGATCTTGCCATGATCGGAGTTGTTGAAAGTGAGCGTCACGAAGGCAATAAAGTGAGCACTGAGCGTCGATACTTTATTTCCAGCCTGACAACAGATGCAAAAAACTTCATGAATTCGGTTCGTTCTCACTGGTCGGTGGAAAATAACCTGCACTGGGTACTCGATATTGGCTTTAGAGAAGACGAATGCCGCATTAGAAAAGGTTTTGGTCCAGAAAATATGGCGATATTTAGGCAAGTAGCTCTGAACTTGTTAAAGCAGGAATCCACGTTGAAGCTTGGTGTTAAAAATAAGCGCATCATGGCAGCAGCGGATGATGAATATAGAACGCTGCTGCTTCAGGGGGTTATTTGAAAGTTAGTGCCAAATGAGATCGCCCTGGGTTTTTCAGGGGCTAACCTTGACATGGCGTTTGTCCAGCATCTTGTTCGCCGGTCTATCTCTTCAGACTTTCTCCTTTGCCGGGACAGGTACTCCAGAAGGGCTCTGTATTGTTGTTCATATTGCTGGTCGGGCAGACCCGGGCTATCACTCTGAAAGGGAGCAATGGCCAGGTCTGTTCCCCCGGTGGTCTGCACCTGCAAAACCGACGCAAACCCGGTCACCTGCACAGACTCCCCACTGTGACTAAACTGCAGTGTGGCTCTTAACCCGGTCAGCAAAGCACTGGGGTCGTGGCAGCGCAGATGCCGGGTCATGTTGGAAAGTGTGGTGGCATTGCACGCATCCTGCCATGTGAAGACTGCCGGCTCAGTGGCCAGTACACTAAAACCGTCGTCTTCTACCAGGATAACCACCGCTGCCGATCTTTTTGAAACCGCAACTTTTTCATCCATAGCGGATTTAAGCACGGGTTGTTGCTGAAGCCAGAGCCTTGAAGCAACATGGGCAATCCCGCCCTGATGTACAGAAGCTGGTGTTACCCATTCTCCACGGACGCTACCCAACATGACTGCCAGCCACAGCAGAAACACCACTGCCAACATTTTTTTTGAAAACACAAAGACTGGAGCGTTATTTTTTTTGCCCATTGTGGTGTCCGTAGAATTGGGCTATTGGGTGATTTTGGCGGGAGTGTAGACTATTGCTGTGGTGGTTGTTCTGTTGGGGATTCCTTGTGTTGAGTGCGCTTGTGTTTTGCGAGGTTATTGGAGCAAGCAAATCTATTTTCACACACATCGCACTCATAAGGCCTCTCTCCGGTGTGGGTTCGTTTGTGTGCTGCTAAGTTTCCCGAGTCAGTAAATCTCTTTTGGCACTTATCGCACTCATAAGGCTTCTCTCCGGTGTGGGTGCGCTTGTGTCTTGCTAAATCTCCGGAAGCAGCGAATCCCTTTTGACACACATCGCACTTATAAGGCTTCTCCCCGGTGTGGGTGCGCTTGTGTCTTGTGAGGTGACTGGAGTGAATAAATCCCTTTTGACACACATCGCACTTATAAGGCTTCTCCCTGGTGTGAGTGTGTTTGTGTACTTTGAGGTGTCCGGATTGAGTAAATGTCTTTTGACACACATCGCACTTATAAGGCTTCTCCCTGGTGTGAGTGTGTTTGTGTACTTTGAGGTGTCCGGATTGAGTAAATGTCTTTTTACACTCATCGCACTCATAAGGCTTATCTCCGGTATGGGTGCGCTTGTGTTTTGCTAAGTCTCCGGATTCAGCAAATCCCTTTTTACACATATCACACCCATAAGGCTTCTCTCCGGTGTGGGTGCGCATCTTGTGTACTATGAGTTGATTGAGTTGAGAAAATCTCTTTTGACACACATCGCACTCATAAGGCTTCTCTCCGGTGTGGGTGCGCTTGTGTCTTGCTAAGTTTCCGGAATTAGCAAGCTCCCTTCCACACACATCACACTTATATTTTTTGTTTTTTGCCCCGGCTCCGCTATGATCGTCATCACCGTCGGGCACCACAATCGGTTCGTTTTTATAGTCCCAGTAAGGTTCTCCATAGCTCAGCCAGAGCCCTTTGCCCTCCGGGATATCCTCTGTTGTCACGACCATAACCACGGGGAAATCATCCATATAAACAATAATGAAACTGACGTTTTGCTCTACAGTAGCGGTATCGTGGTCAGCATTACTGGTGACGGTACAGTCGTTAACGCAGGAAAAAATATTGCCGTCGTCATAACCTGAAAGCCAGTACATTTCCTGACAATCATCCGCGGCTTTCTCTCCTTCTTCTTTGTAGTCACAGTTAACGGAATAGGATATTTGCTGGTCTAACGTACCACACTCAGGAGACGGGGCATTCTCATCTATCAACCAGAGAGAGCCCCGGTAATGTCCCAGTACAGCACCCTTGGACAGTTTTTTGGCGGCTACTACATGCCTTTGCCCGTCCAGAGCCTGGTAAGGGTCGCCCTCGTTTGCCTCGTACCGCACCTCTCTAACCAGACCTTCGATGTGCGCCTCTCTTTCTTCATTGGTTTTATTAATATATTCCAATATCCTGTTTTCCAGTTGCTGTCGCTTTTTCTTAGTAAAAAGTTTCCAGAATGCCGGGGCACCCTGAATCTTGCAATTTGTTTTGAAAGGCGGTTCTGGCGGTTTTGTGGTAATACCGCTTTCCGGCTTGATGATAAACAGTTCAGCACTTGTCAAGACTTTTCTTTCACCAAATTCAATGACATTTTCTTCCTGTTTTATGGGGATATCCGGTATCACGGGATAACCCTCGGTCTGCGGATTTGTGACACTCTGCGGGCTCTCACTATTACTGGTGCTGAGTTTTCTTTTTTTGCTCTTCGTAGCTGCTGGTTTATCAACGGGTGGAGGATTTCTTTTGGAACCATTGGACAGGTCAGCCATGCTCCCCGATGGCGGGGAAACAGGAGTGCAGGCAGAAAGGTTATTGTCGGGAGTCAGCACAATTTCTCTTCCCTCCATCTTGTCCGTAAAAAACCAGAACGTTTCATCCTGCGGGGCCGAACGGTGTGCCAGTGAGTAATGGAACCTGAAAGGCGCTCGCTGCTCCTTTATTTTCTGCTCCTGCCTTAACACTTCGTCCGGTTTTTCAGGGGCTAACCTTGACATGACGTTTGTCCAGCATCTTGTTCGCCGGTCTATCTCTTCAGACTTTCTCCTTTGCCGGGACAGGTACTCCAGAATGGCTCTGTATTGTTGTTCATATTGCTGGTCGGGCAGACCCGGGCTATCACTCTGAAAAGGAGCAATGGCCAGGTCTGTTCCCCCGGTGGTCTGCACCTGCAAAACCGACGCAAACCCGGTCACCTGCACAGACTCCCCACTGTGACTAAACTGCAGTGTGGCTCTTAACCCGGTCAGCAGGGCATTGGGGTCGTGGCAACGCAGATGCCGGGTCATGTCGGAAAGCATGGTGGCATTACACGCATCCTGCCATGTGAAGACTGCCGGCTCAGTGGCCAGTACACTAAAACCGTCGTCTTCTACCAGGATAACCACCGCTGCCGATCTTTTTGAAACCGCAACTTTTTCATCCATAGCGGATTTAAGCACGGGTTGTTGCTGAAGCCAGAGCCTTGAAGCAACATGAGCAGTCCCGACCTGATGTGCAGAATCTGGTGTTACCCATTCTCCACGGGCGCTGTCCACCATGGCAGCCAGCCACAGCAGAAACACCACTGCCAACATTTTTTTTGAAAACACAAAGACTGGAGCGTTATTTTTTTTGCCCATTGTGGAGTCCGTAGAATTGGGCTATAGGGTGATTTTGGCGGGAGTGTAGACTATTGCTGTGGCGGTTGTTCTGTTGGAAGGTTCTTGTGTTGGGTGCGCTTGTGTCTTACGAGGTGTGCGAGTCGAAAAAATCTCTTTTGGCACTTATCGCACTCATAAGGCTTATCTCCGTTGTGGGTGCGCTTGTGTCTTACGAAGTTACTGGAGCAAGCAAATCTCTTTTGACACACATCGCACTCATAAGGCCTCTCTCCTGTGTGGTGGCGCCTGTGGTTTGTCAAGTCTCCGGAAGCTGCAAATCTCTTTGGACACACATCACACTTATAAGGCTTATCTCCGGTGTGGGTGCGCCTGTGTCTTACGAAGTTACTGGAGCAGGCAAATCTCTTTTGACACACATCGCACTTATAAGGCTTATCTCCGGTGTGGGTGCGCCTGTGTCTTACGAAGTTACTGGAGCAGGCAAATCTCTTTTTACACACATCACACTTATATTTTTTGTTTTTTGCCCCGGCTCCGCTATGATCGTCATCACCGTCGGGCACCACAACCGGTTCGTTTTTATAGTCCCAGTAAGGTTCTCCATAGCTCAGCCAGAGTCCTTTGCCCTCCGGGATATCCTCTGTTGTCACGACCATAACCACGGGGAAATCATCCATATAAACAATAATGAAACTGACGTTTGGCTCTAAAGTACCGGTATTGTCGTCGGCATTGCTGGTGACGGTACAGTCGTTAACGCAGGAAAAAATATTGCCGTCGTCATAACCTGAAAGCCAGTACATTTCCTGACAATCATCCGTGGCTTCTTCTCCTTTGTAGTCACAGTTAACGGAATAGGATATTTGCTGGTCTAACGTACCACACTCCGGAGACGGGGCATTCTCATCTATCAACCAGAGAGAGCCCCGGTAATGTCCCAGTACAGTACCCTTGGACAGTTTTTTGGCGGCTACCACATGCTTTTGCCCGTCCAGAGCCTGGTAAGGGTCGCCCTCGTTTGCCTCGTACCGCACCTCTCTGACCAGACCTTCGATGTGCGCCTCTCTTTCTTCATTGGTTTTATTAATATATTCCAATATCCTGTTTTCCAGTTGCTGTCGCTTTTTCTTAGTAAAAAGTTTCCAGAATGCCGGGGCACCCTGAATCTTGTAATTTGTTTTGAAAGGCGGTTCTGGCGGTTTTCTGGTAATACCGCTTTCCGGCTTGATTATAAACAGTTCAGCACTTGTCAAGACTTTTCTTTCACCAAATTCAATGACATTTTCTTCCTGTTTTATGGGGATATCCGGTATCACGGGATAACCCTCGGTCTGCGGATTTGTGACACTCTGCGGGCTCTCGCTATTACTGGTACTGAGTTTTCTTTTTTTGCTCTTCGTAGCTGCTGGTTTATCAACGGGTGGAGGATTTCTTTTGGAACCATTGGACAGGTCAGCCATGCTCCCCGATGGCGGGGAAACAGGAGTGCAGGCAGAAAGGTTATTGTCGGGAGTCAACACAACTTTTCTTCCCTCCATCTTGTCCGTAAAAAACCAGAACGTTTCATCCTGCGGGGCCGAACGGTGTGCCAGTGAGTAATGGAACCTGACGGGCGCTCGCAGCTCCTTTATTTTCTGCTCCTGCCTTAACACTTCGTCCGGTTTTTCAGGGGCTAACCTTGACATGGCGTTTGTCCAGCATCTTGTTCGCCGGTCTATCACTTCAGACTTTCTCCTTTGCCGGGACAGGTACTCCAGAATGGCTCTGTATTGTTGTTCATATTGCTGGTCGGGCAGACCCGGGCTATCACTCTGAAAAGGAGCAATGGCCAGGTCTGTTCCCCCGGTGGTCTGCACCTGCAAAACCGACGCAAACCCGGTCACCTGCACAGACTCCCCACTGTGACTAAACTGCAGTGTGGCTCTTAACCCGGTCAGCAAAGCACTGGGGTCGTGGCAGCGCAGATGCCGGTTCATGTCGGAAAGTGTGGTGGCATTGCACGCATCCTGCCATGTGAAGACTGCCGGCTCAGTGGCCAGTACGCTAAAACCGTCGTCTTCTACCAGGATAACCACCGCTGCCGATCTTTTTGAAACCGCGACTTTTTCATCCATAGCGGATTTAAGCACGGGTTGTTGCTGAAGCCAGAGCCTTGAAGCAACATGGGCAATCCCACCCTGATGTGCAGAAGCTGGTGTTACCCATTCTCCGCGGGTATTGTCCACCATGACAGCCAGCCACAGCAGAAACACCACTGCCAACATTTTTTTTGAAAACACAAAGATTGGAGCGTTATTTTTTTTGCCCATTGTGGTGTCCGTAGAATTGGGCTATTGGGTGATTTTGGCGGGAGTGTAGACTATTGCTGTGGCGGTTGCTCTGTTGAAAGGTTCTTGTGTTGGGTGCGCTTGTGTCTTACGAGGTTTGCGAGTTGAAAAAATCTCTTTTGGCACTTATCGCACTCATAAGGCTTCTCTCCGGTGTGGGTGCGTTTGTGTCTTATGAGGTCTCCGGATTGAATAAATCTCTTTTGGCACTTATCGCACTCATGAGGCCTCTCCCCTGTGTGGCTGCGTTTGTGTCTTATGAGGTCTCCGGATCGAGCAAATCTCTTTTGGCACTTATCGCACTCATGAGGCTTCTCTCCGGTGTGGCTACGCCTGTGTGCTGCTAAGTTTCCAGAAGCAGAAAATCTCTTTTCACACACATCGCACTTATAAGGCTTCTCCCTGGTGTGAGTGTGTTTGTGTACTTTGAGGTGTCCGGATTGAGTAAATGTCTTTTTACACACATCGCACTCATAAGGCTTCTCTCCGGTGTGGGTGCGCTTGTGTCTTGTGAGGTCACTGGAGTGCATAAATCCCTTTTGACACACATCGCACTCATGAGGCTTCTCTCCTGTGTGGGTGAGCTTGTGTCTTGTGAGACTTCCGGAATTAGCAAGCTCCCTTCCACACACATCACACACGTGTTTTTTGTTTTTTGCCCTGGCTCCGCTACGATCATTTTCATCTTCGGGCACCACAACCGGTTCGTTTTTATAGTCCCAGTAAGGTTCTCCATAGCTCAGCCAGAGTCCTTTGCCCTCCGGGATATCCTCTGTTGTCACGACCATAACCACGGGGAAATCATCCATATAAACAATAATGAAACTGACGTTTGGCTCTACAGTAGCGGTATCGTGGTCAGCATTACTGGTGACGGTACAGTCGTTAACGCAGGAAAAAATATTGCCGTCGTCATAACTTGAAAGCCAGTACATCTCCTGACAATCATCCGCGGCTTTCTCTCCTTCTTCTTTGTAGTCACAGTTAACGGAATAGGATATTTGCTGGTCTAATGTACCACACTCCGGAGACGGGGCATTCTCATCTATCAACCAGAGAGAGCCCCGGTAATGTCCCAGCACAGTACCCTTGGACAGTTTCTTGGCGGCTACTACATGCTTTTGCCCGTCCAGAGCCTGGTAAGGGTCGCCCTCGTTTGCCTCGTACCGCACCTCTCTGACCAGACCTTCGATGTGCGCCACTCTTTCTTCATTGGTTTTATTAATATATTCCAATATCCTGTTTTCCAGTTGCTGTCGCTTTTTCTTAGTAAAAAGTTTCCAGAATGCCGGGGCACCCTGAATCTTGCAATTTGTTTTGAAAGGCGGTTCTGGCGGTTTTCTGGTAATACCGCTTTCCGGCTTGATGATAAACAGTTCAGCACTTGTCAAGACTTTTCTTTCACCAAATTCAATGACATTTTCTTCCTGTTTTATGAGGATATCTGGTATCACGGGATAACCCTCGGTCTGCGGATTTGTGACACTCTGCGGGCTCTCGCTATTACTGGTGCTGGTGCTGGTGCTGAGTTTTCTTTTTTTGCTCTTCGTAGCTGCTGGTTTATCAACGGGTGGAGGATTTCTTTTGGAACCATTGGACAGGTCAGCCATGCTCCCCGATGGCGGGGAAACAGGAGTGCAGGCAGAAAGGTTATTGTCGGGAGTCAGCACAATTTCTCTTCCCTCCATCTTGTCCGTAAAAAACCAGAACGTTTCATCCTGCAGGGCCGAACGGTGTGCCAGTGAGTAATGGAACCTGAAAGGCGCTCGCTGCTCCTTTATTTTCTGCTCCTGCCTTAACACTTCGTCCGGTTTTTCAGGGGCTAACCTTGACATGACGTTTGTCCAGCATCTTGTTCGCCGGTCTATCTCTTCAGACTTTCTCCTTTGCCGGGACAGGTACTCCAGAATGGCTCTGTATTGTTGTTCATATTGCTGGTCGGGCAGACCCGGGCTATCACTCTGAAAAGGAGCAATGGCCAGGTCTGTTCCCCCGGTGGTCTGCACCTGCAAAACCGACGCAAACCCGGTCACCTGCACAGACTCCCCACTGTGACTAAACTGCAGTGTGGTTCTTAACCCGGTCAGCAGGGCATTGGGGTCGTGGCAGCGCAGATGCCGGTTCATGTCGGAAAGCGTGGTGGCATTACACGCATCCTGCCATGTGAAGACTGCCGGCTCAGTGGTCAGTACACTAAAACCGTCGTCTTCTACCAGGATAACCACCGTTGCCGATCTTTTTGAAACCGCGACTTTTTCATCCATAGCGGATTTAAGCACGGGTTGTTGCTGAAGCCAGAGCCTTGAAGCAACATGGGCAATCCCGCCCTGATGTACAGAAGCTGGTGTTACCCATTCTCCACGGGCACTGTCCACCATGACAGCCAGCCACAGCAGAAACACCGCTGCCAACATTTTTTTTGAAAACACAAAGACTGGAGCGTTATTTTTTTGCCCATTGTGGTGTCCGTAGAATTGGGCTATTGGGTGATTTTGGCGGGAGTGTAGACTATTGCTGTGGCGGTTGCTCTGTTGGAAGGTTCTTGTGTTGGGTGCGCTTGTGTTTTGAGAGGTTACTGGAAAGAGCAAATCTCTTTTGACACACATTGCACTCATAAGGCTTCTCGCCGGTGTGGGTGCGCTTGTGTGCTACCAAGGTTGCGGAAACAGCAAATCCCTTTTGACACACATCGCACTCATAAGGCTTCTCTCCGGTGTGGATGCGCTTGTGCCTTGTCAGGTTTCCAGAACTAGCCAATACCCTTCCACACACATCACACGCACATTTTTTGTTTTTTGCCCTGGCTCCGCTATGACCGTCATCACCGTCGGGCACCACAACCGGTTCGTTTTTATAGTCCCAGTAAGGTTCTCCATAGCTCAGCCAGAGCCCTTTGCCCTCCGGGATATCCTCTGTTGTCACGACCATAACCACGGGGAAATCATCCATATAAACAATAATGAAACTGACGTTTGGCTCTAAAGTACCGGTATTGTCGTCGGCATTGCTGGTGACAGTACAGTCGTTAACGCAGGAAAAAATATTGCCGTCGTCATAACCTGAAAGCCAGTACATTTCCTGACAATCATCCGTGGCTTCTTCTCCTTTGTAGTCACAGTTAACGGAATAGGATATTTGCTGGTCTAACGTACCACACTCCGGAGACGGGGCATTCTCATCTATCAACCAGAGAGAGCCCCGGTAATGTCCCAGTACAGTACCCTTGGACAGTTTCTTGGCGGCTACTACATGCTTTTGCCCGTCCAGAGCCTGGTAAGGGTCGCCCTCGTTTGCCTCGTACCGCACCTCTCTGACCAGACCTTCGATGTGCGCCACTCTTTCTTCATTGGTTTTATTAATATATTCCAATATCCTGTTTTCCAGTTGCTGTCGCTTTTTCTTAGTAAAAAGTTTCCAGAATGCCGGGGCACCCTGAATCTTGCAATTTGTTTTGAAAGGCGGTTCTGGCGGTTTTCTGGTAATACCGCTTTCCGGCTTGATGATAAACAGTTCAGCACTTGTCAAGACTTTTCTTTCACCAAATTCAATGACATTTTCTTCCTGTTTTATGGAGATATCCGGTATCACGGGATAACCCTCGGTCTGCGGATTTGTGACACTCTGCGGGCTCTCGCTATTACTGGTGCTGGTGCTGAGTTTTCTTTTTTTGCTCTTCGTAGCTGCTGGTTTATCAACGGGTGGAGGATTTCTTTTGGAACCATTGGACAGGTCAGCCATGCTCCCCGATGGCGGGGAAACAGGAGTGCAGGCAGAAAGGTTATTGTCGGGAGTCAGCACAATTTCTCTTCCCTCCATCTTGTCCGTAAAAAACCAGAACGTTTCATCCTGCGGGGCCGAACGGTGTGCCAGTGAGTAATGGAACCTGAAAGGCGCTCGCTGCTCCTTTATTTTCTGCTCCTGCCTTAACACTTCGTCCGGTTTTTCAGGGGCTAACCTTGACATGACGTTTGTCCAGCATCTTGTTCGCCGGTCTATCTCTTCAGACTTTCTCCTTTGCCGGGACAGGTACTCCAGAATGGCTCTGTATTGTTGTTCATATTGCTGGTCGGGCAGACCCGGGCTATCACTCTGAAAAGGAGCAATGGCCAGGTCTGTTCCCCCGGTGGTCTGCACCTGCAAAACCGACGCAAACCCGGTCACCTGCACAGACTCCCCACTGTGACTAAACTGCAGTGTGGCTCTTAACCCGGTCAGCAGGGCATTGGGGTCGTGGCAACGCAGATGCCGGGTCATGTCGGAAAGCATGGTGGCATTACACGCATCCTGCCATGTGAAGACTGCCGGCTCAGTGGCCAGTACACTAAAACCGTCGTCTTCTACCAGGATAACCACCGCTGCCGATCTTTTTGAAACCGCAACTTTTTCATCCATAGCGGATTTAAGCACGGGTTGTTGCTGAAGCCAGAGCCTTGAAGCAACATGAGCAGTCCCGACCTGATGTGCAGAATCTGGTGTTACCCATTCTCCACGGGCGCTGTCCACCATGGCAGCCAGCCACAGCAGAAACACCACTGCCAACATTTTTTTTGAAAACACAAAGACTGGAGCGTTATTTTTTTTGCCCATTGTGGAGTCCGTAGAATTGGGCTATAGGGTGATTTTGGCGGGAGTGTAGACTATTGCTGTGGCGGTTGTTCTGTTGGAAGGTTCTTGTGTTGGGTGCGCTTGTGTTTTGAGAGGTTACCGGAAAGAGCAAATCTCTTTTGACACACATTGCACTCATAAGGCTTCTCGCCGGTGTGGGTGCGCTTGTGTGCTACCAAGGTTGCGGAAACAGCAAATCCCTTTTGACACACATCGCACTCATAAGGCTTCTCGCCGGTGTGGGTGCGCTTGTGTGCTACCAAGATTGCGGAAACAGCAAATCCCTTTTGACACACATCGCACTCATAAGGCTTCTCTCCGGTGTGGATGCGCTTGTGCCTTGTCAGGTTTCCAGAACTAGCCAATACCCTTCCACACACATCACACGCACATTTTTTGTTTTTTGCCCTGGCTCCGCTATGACCGTCATCACCGTCGGGCACCACAACCGGTTCGTTTTTATAGTCCCAGTAAGGTTCTCCATAGCTCAGCCAGAGCCCTTTGCCCTCCGGGATATCCTCTGTTGTCACGACCATAACCACGGGGAAATCATCCATATAAACAATAATGAAACTGACGTTTGGCTCTAAAGTACCGGTATTGTCGTCGGCATTGCTGGTGACGGTACAGTCGTTAACGCAGGAAAAAATATTGCCGTCGTCATAACCTGAAAGCCAGTACATTTCCTGACAATCATCCGTGGCTTCTTCTCCTTCTTCTTTGTAGTCACAGTTAACGGAATAGGATATTTGCTGGTCTAACGTACCACACTCAGGAGACGGGGCATTCTCATCTATCAACCAGAGAGAGCCCCGGTAATGTCCCAGTACAGTACCCTTGGACAGTTTCTTGGCGGCTACTACATGCTTTTGCCCGTCCAGAGCCTGGTAAGGGTCGCCCTCGTTTGCCTCGTACCGCACCTCTCTAACCAGACATTCGATGTGCGCCACTCTTTCTTCATTGGTTTTATTAATATATTCCAATATCCTGTTTTCCAGTTGCTGTCGCTTTTTCTTAGTAAAAAGTTTCCAGAATGCCGGGGCACCCTGAATCTTGCAATTTGTTTTGAAAGGCGGTTCTGGCGGTTTTCTGGTAATACCGCTTTCCGGCTTGATGATAAACAGTTCAGCACTTGTCAAGACTTTTCTTTCACCAAATTCAATGACATTTTCTTCCTGTTTTATGGGGATATCCGGTATCACGGGATAACCCCCGGTCTGCGGATTTATGACACTCTGCGGGCTCTCGCTATTACTGGTGCTGGTGCTAGTGCTGAGTTTTCTTTTTTTGCTTGGTTTATCAACGGGTGGAAGATTTCTTTTGGAATCATTGGACAGGTCAGCCATGCTCCCCGATGGCAGGGAAACAGGAGTGCAGGCAGAAAGGTTATTGTCGGGAGTCAGCACAACTTTTCTTCCCTCCATCTTGTCCGTAAAAAACCAGAACGTTTCATCCTGCGGAGCCGAACGGTGTGCCAGTGAGTAATGGAACCTGACGGGCGCTCGCTGCTCCTTTATTTTCTGCTCCTGCCTTAACACTTCGTCCGGTTTTTCAGGGGCTAACCTTGACATGGCGTTTGTCCAGCGTAACTTTTCTACAAACCGCTTCAAAATTAGCAATTAAGACACCGCTTTTCCCTATTGTTGCCTCCAATTGTTATACCTTTGGCGGATCATGATTGCGCATTTCACAAAGCCGCTCCTCACTCATTAACCAGGGCAGATAAGGAGTGAGATCATTAGGTGGCTTCCTGCCATTTATGGCACAAGCCTCAAGATAGGCACCCAGCCAGATTTTTGGATTAATATCCCAAAGCTTTAGCGTCATAAAAACGCTGAATAGAAAAGCGGCTATATCAGCACTCCATACGCTGCCAGAGCCGTAGTAATTCTTCCTGCCAACGACACCTGTGCGCAGTGCTTGCTCTGCAGCGTTGTTATCCATGGGGATACCGGGATCAGTGACAAAGCGGGTCAATCCTTCCCAGTGATTCTGTAGACTTTCGAGCACTTTTTTCGCTCTGACTCGCAGTTTAGGACGATTAAGTTCCTGAACCCTCTGGATTGCCATCTGCTCTACCTGATGTTCAAGCCGTAACTGCTGTGTTGCTAGCTGCTCTGGTTCATCAAGCACTTCAAGTCGCTGACTATTAAGATGATATAAACGACCAATCCTGTTCACCCAGGTGGCGCTCCATTTCTCCAACTCCGGATCACCTCGTTGAGCGTCAATAAAATCCCGCCTGACGTGAGCCCAGCAGAAAGCTAAATTAATAGACACCGCATCATTCGCAAGCTTTTTGTACGCTGAGTATCGGTCACACACCAGCGTTCCAGCCCCGTCACCAATGATCGACTCTGGTACGACAGCCGCACGGGTGTCAGCAATGCTGAAATAAACCGCCTGATCACAGAGAAATACCCAAAGCCAATGTTTGTGAGAACCTGTGGTCTCATGTGCCCAGCTGATCCACCGGGTTTCATCAGCATGCCACTGATCGCTACTGGCGACGAATTCCCGAGTAGCTTCGGCAACCGGCTCAAAAAAGGGCGTTATAGCTTCCAGGCCAAAGGAGATGGTCGCCTGCGACAGTTCCAGTCCCTGAGTCTTATAAGACTCAAGTTGCCTGTTTATGGGGATGCCGTATGCGTACTTATTCAGCAACAGCTCCACCCAGACAGAAATACCAAGCTTTCCTTTGTTGATGAGTCTTGGTGGAGGTGGTGGAGTAGTAATATTGGGCGTTTCAGGGCACTGGCAAGTTTTTTGGTAATGCCTTCGGTGATAACGACGAACGTGAGCCTTAACTTCAACTTCAATTACGTCGCAGCTGTCGTCATTGAAAAAAGACTTGAATGGCCGGTGACAGACTGTACAACACTGTTTGTCCACTGGTAAGTCTACAGACTCATGAACCACTGGCAGGTTGTTGTGAAGATGGCGACCAGAGCCGGGGACTCCGGGCTGGTGACCTCGTTTTCGATTTGAAGGTGGCCGGGTAGTATTGCCACTTTTCTTTGAAGAAGAACTGGTCTTCTCTGATTTACGACCGAAAAGCAAGTGCTTCATGTGTGCCAGTTCTGATTTCAGATCAGCGACCTGGGTGTTCAACCCAGCCATTTCGGCTTTATGCTGAGCGATAAGAGAGGCATTTTTAGCCAATACTTTTTTCTCTCGGCCACAGGCCGCCTTCCACATGGCATGCCAGAGGTTGGCCTGCTGTTTTAGCTGGATGTGTTCCTGCTTGGTGAGGATGACCTGCGAGGTAGCAAAGGGGGCAGGCAGTAATGCAGGTGTTGTGCCTGATCCTGAAACATGAGCATTTTGCATACTCTAAAAGTAGACGACTTTGAGCTTATGTTTAGTGGTTTGTAGAAAAGTTACTGTCCAGCATCTTGTTCGCCGGTCTATCTCTTCAGACTTTCTCCTTTGCCGGGACAGGTACTCCAGAATGGCTCTGTATTGTTGTTCATATTGCTGGTCGGGCAGACCCGGGCTATCACTCTGAAAAGGAGCAATGGCCAGGTCTGTTCCCCCGGTAGTCTGCACCTGCAAAACCGACGCAAACCCGGTCACCTGCACAGACTCCCCGCTGTGACTAAACTGCAGTGTGGCTCTTAACCCGGTCAGCAGGGCATTGGGGTCGTGGCAACGCAGATGCCGGGTCATGTCGGAAAGCATGGTGGCATTACACGCATCCTGCCATGTGAAGACTGCCGGCTCAGTGGCCAGTACACTAAAACCGTCGTCTTCTACCAGGATAACCACCGCTGCCGATCTTTTTGAAACCGCAACTTTTTCATCCATAGCGGATTTAAGCACTGGTTGCTGCTGAAGCCAGAGCCTTGAAGCAACATGGGCAATCCCCCCCTGATGTACAGAAGCTGGTGTTACCCATTCTCCACGGGTATTGTCCACCATGACAGCCAGCCACAGCAGAAACACCACTGCCAACATTTTTTTTGAAAACACAAAGACTGAAGCGTTATTTTTTTTACCCATTACGGAGTCATTAGAATTGGGCTATTGGGTGGTTTTGGCGGGAGTGTAGACTATTGCTGTGGTGGTTGTTCTGTTGGGGATTCCTTATGTTTGGTGCGCTTGTGTCTTGCGAGGTGTTCGAGTCGAGAAAATCTCTTTTGACACACATCGCACTCATAAGGCTTCTCTCCGGTGTGGGTGCGCTTGTGTCTTGCTAAGTTTCCGGAATGAGCAAATCTCTTTTGGCACACATCGCACTTATTAGGCTTCTCTCCGGTGTGGATGCGCTTGTGCCTTGTCAGGTTTCCAGAACTAGCCAATACCCTTCCACACACATCACACGCACATTTTTTGTTTTTTGCCCCGGCTCCGCTATGATCGTCATCACCGTCGGGCACCACAACCGGTTCGTTTTTATAGTCCCAGTAAGGTTCTCCATAGCTCAGCCAGAGTCCTTTGCCCTTCGGGATATCCTCTGTTGTCACGACCATAACCACGGGGAAATCATCCATATAAACAATAATGAAACTGACGTTTGGCTCTAAAGTACCGGTATTGTCGTCGGCATTGCTGGTGACGGTACAGTCGTTAACGCAGGAAAAAATATTGCCGTCGTCATAACCTAAAAGCCAGTACATTTCCTGACAATCATCCGTGGCTTCTTCTCCTTTGTAGTCACAGTTAACGGAATAGGATATTTGCTGGTCTAACGTACCACACTCCGGAGACGGGGCATTCTTATCTATCAACCAGAGAGAGCCCCGGTAATGCCCCAGTACAGTACCCTTGGACAGTTTTTTGGCGGCTACCACATGCTTTTGCCCGTCCAAAGCCTGGTAAGGGTCACCCTCGTTTGCCTCGTACCGCACCTCTCTAACCAGACCTTCGATGTGCGCCACTCTTTCTTCATTGGTTTTATTAATATATTCCAATATCCTGTTTTTCAGTTGCTGTCGCGTTTTCTTAGTAAAAAGTTTCCAGAATGCCGGGGCACCCAGAATCTTGCAATTTGTTTTGAAAGGCGGTTCTGGCGGTTTTCTGGTAATAACGCTTTCCGGCTTGATGATAAACAGTTCAGCACTTGTCAAGACTTTTCTTTCACCAAATTCAATGACATTTTCTTCCTGTTTTATGGGGATATCCGGTATCACGGGATAACCCTCGGTCTGCGGATTTGTGACACTCTGCGGGCTCTCGCTATTACTGGTGCTGGTGCTGAGTTTTCTTTTTTTGCTCTTCGTAGCTGCTGGTTTATCAACGGGTGGAGGATTTCTTTTGGAACCATTGGACAGGTCAGCCATGCTCCCCGATGGCAGGGAAACAGGAGTGCAGGCAGAAAGGTTATTGTCGGGAGTCAACACAACTTTTCTTCCCTCCATCTTGTCCGTAAAAAACCAGAACGTTTCATCCTGCGGGGCCGAACGGTGTGCCAGTGAGTAATGGAACCTGACAGGCGCTCGCTGCTCCTTTATTTTCTGCTCCTGCCTTAACACTTCGTCCGGTTTTTCAGGGGCTAACCTTGACATGGCGTTTGTCCAGCATCTTGTTGCCGGTCTATCCCTTCAGACTTTCTGCTTTGCCGGGACAGGTACTCCAGAATGGCTCTGTATTGTTGTTCATATTGCTGGTCGGGCAGACCCGGGCTATCCCCCTGAAAGGGAGCAATGGCCAGGTCTGTTCCCCCGGTGGTCTGCACCTGCAAAACCGAGGCAAACCCGGTCACCTGCACAGACTCCCTGCTGTGACTAAACTGCAGTGTGGCTCTTAACCCGGTCAGCAGGGCATTGGGGTCGTGGCAGCGCAGATGCCGGGTCATGTCGGAAAGTGTGGTGGCATTGCACGCATCCTGCCATGTGAAGACTGCCGGCTCAGTGGTCAGTACACTAAAACCGTCGTCTTCTACCAGGATAACCACCGTTGCCGATCTTTTTGAAACCGCGACTTTTTCATCCATAGCGGATTTAAGCACGGGTTGTTGCTGAAGCCAGAGCCTTGAAGCAACATGGGCAATCCCGCCCTGATGTACAGAAGCTGGTGTTACCCATTCTCCGCAGGTATTGTCCACCATGACAGCCAGCCACAGCAGCAACACCACTGCCAGCATTTTTTTTGAAAGCACAAAGACTGAAGCGTTATTTTTTTTGCCCATTGCGGAGTCATCAAAGTTGGGCCATTGGGTTATTTTGGTGGGAGTGTAGACTATTGCTGTGGCGGTTGTTCTGTTGGGGGTTCCTTATGTTTGGTGCGCTTGTGTCTTGCGAGGTGTTCGAGTCGAGAAAATCTTTTTTGGCACTTATCGCACTCATAAGGCTTCTCTCCAGTGTGGGTGCGTTTGTGTCTTATGAGGTCTCCGGATTGAGTAAATCTCTTTTGGCACTTATCGCACTCATAAGGCCTCTCCCCGGTGTGGCTGCGTTTGTGTTTTACGAGGCCTCCGGATCGAGTAAATCTCTTTTGGCACTTATCGCACTCATAAGGCTTCTCCCCGGTGTGAGTGTGTTTGTGTACTTTAAGGTGTCCGGATTGAGTAAATGCCTTTTTACACACATCGCACTTATAAGGCTTCTCCCTGGTGTGAGTGTGTTTGTGTACTTTGAGGTGTCCGGCTTGAGTAAATGTCTTTTTACACACATCGCAATCATAAGGCTTCGCCCCGGTGTGAGTGCGTTTGTGTACTATGAGGTGATTGAGTAGAGAAAATCTCTTTTGACACACATCGCACTCATAAGGCTTCTCTCCGGTGTGGGTGCGCTTGTGTCTTGCTAAGTTTCCGGAATTAGCAAGCTCCCTTCCACACACATCACACGCACATTTTTTGTTTTTTGCACTGGCTCCGCTATGACCGTCATCACCGTCGGGCACCACAACCGGTTCGTTTTTATAGTCCCAGTAAGGTTTTCCATAGCTCAGCCAGAGTCCTTTGCCCTCCGGGATATCCTCTGTTGTCACGACCATAACCACGGGGAAATCATCCATATAAACAATAATGAAACTGACGTTTGGCTCTAAAGTACCGGTATTGTCGTCGGCATTGCTGGTGACGGTACAGTCGTTAACGCAGGAAAAAATATTGCCGTCGTCATAACCTGAAAGCCAGTACATTTCCTGACAATCATCCGTGGCTTCTTCTCCTTCTTCTTTGTAGTCACAGTTAACGGAATAGGATATTTGCTGGTCTAACGTACCACACTCAGGAGACGGGGCATTCTCATCTATCAACCAGAGAGAGCCCCGGTAATGTCCCAGTACAGTACCCTTGGACAGTTTCTTGGCGGCTACTACATGCTTTTGCCCGTCCAGAGCCTGGTAAGGGTCGCCCTCGTTTGCCTCGTACCGCACCTCTCTAACCAGACCTTCGATGTGCGCCACTCTTTCTTCATTGGTTTTATTAATATATTCCAATATCCTGTTTTCCAGTTGCTGTCGCTTTTTGTTAGTAAAAAGTTTCCAGAATGCCGGGGCACCCAGAATCTTGCAATTTGTTTTGAAAGGCGGTTCTGGCGGTTTTCTGGTAATACCGCTTTCCGGCTTGATTACAAACAGTTCAGCACTTGTCAAGACTTTTCTTTCACCAAATTCAATGACATTTTCTTCCTGTTTTATGGGGATATCCGGTATCACGGGATAACCCTCGGTCTGCGGATTTGTCACACTCTGCGGGCTCTCGCTATTACTAGTGCTGGTGCTGGTGCTGGTGCTGAGTTTTCTTTTTTTGCTCTTCATAGCTGCTGGTTTATCAACGGGTGGAGGATTTCTTTTGGAACCATTGGACAGGTCAACCATGCTCCCCGATGGCAGGGAAACAGGGGAGCAGGCAGAAAGGTTATTGTCGGGAGTCAGCACAATTTTTCTTCCCTCCATCTTGTCCGTAAAAAACCAGAACGTTTCATCCTGCGGGGCCGAACGATGTGCCAGTGAGTAATGGAACCTGACGGGCGCTCGCAGCTCCTTTATTTTCTGCTCCTGCCTTAACACTTCGTCCGGTTTTTCAGGGGCTAATCTTGACATGGCGTTTGTCCAGCATCTTGTTCGCCGGTCTATCTCTTCAGACTTTCTCCTTTGCCGGGACAGGTACTCCAGAATGGCTCTGTACTGTTGTTCATATTGCTGGTCGGGCAGACCCGGGCTATCAATCTGAAAGGGGGCAATGGCCAGGTCTGTTCCCCCGGTGGTCTGCACCTGCAAAACCGAGGCAAACCCGGTCACCTGCACAGACTCCCTGCTGTGACTAAACTGCAGTGTGGCTCTTAACCCGGTCAGCAAAGCACTGGGATCGTGGCAGCGCAGATGCCGGGTCATGTCGGACAGTGTGGTGGCATTGCACGCATCCTGCCATGTGAAAACTACCGGCTCAGTGGTCAGTACACTAAAACCGTCGTCTTCTACCAGGATAACCACCGTTGCCGATCTTTTTGAAACCGCAACTTTTTCATCCATAGCGGATTTAAGCACGGGTTGCTGCTGAAGCCAGAGCCTTGAAGCAACATGGGCAATCCCGCCCTGATGTGCAGAAGCTGGTGTAATCCATTCTCCGCGGGTATTGTCCACCATGACAGCCAGCCACAGCAGAAACACCACTGCCAACATTTTTTTTGAAAACACAAAGACTGGAGCGTTATTTTTTTTGCCCATTGTGGTGTCCGTAGAATTGGGCTATTGGGTGATTTTGGCGGGAGTGTAGACTATTGCTGTGGCGGTTGCTCTGTTGGAAGGTTCTTGTGTTGGGTGCGCTTGTGTCTTACGAGGTGTGCGAGTTGAAAAAATCTCTTTTGGCACTTATCGCACTCATAAGGCTTATCCCCGGTATGGTAGCGTCTGTGTTTTGCTAAGTTTCCGGAGTCAGTAAATCTCTTTTGGCACACATCGCACTCATAAGGCCTCTCTCCTGTGTGGTGGCGCCTGTGTATTGTCAAGTCTCCGGAAGCTGCAAATCTCTTTGGACACACATCGCACTTATAAGGCTTATCTCCGGTGTGGGTGCGCCTGTGTCTTACGAAGTTACTGGAGCAGGCAAATCTCTTTTGACACAGATCGCACTCATGAGGCTTTTCCCCGGTGTGTCTGAGCCTGTGTGCTGCCAAGTTTCCGGAGTTAGGGGCGCAGCATTCAATAACTTACCGGGCTGTTGGCTTTTGGCTATTAGCTGCTCATACAGCCAACCGCCAAAAGCCAAAAGCCAACAGCCAACAGCCAACAGCCAACAGCCAACAGCCAACAGCCAACAGCCAACAGCCAACAGCCAACAGCCAACAGCCAACAGCGGTATATTATGTTCTGCTGCTTCCCTTAACAAATCCCTTTTGACACACATCGCACTCATAAGGCTTCTCTCCGGTGTGGGTGCGCTTGTGTCTTGTGAGGCTTTCGAAGCGAGCATACTTCTTTCCACACACATCACACACATATTTTTTATTTTTTGCCCTGCCTCCGCTACGATCATTTTCATCTTCGGGCACCACAACCGGTTCGTTTTTATAGTCCCAGTAAGCTTCTCCATAGCTCAGCCAGAGTCCTTTGCCCTCCGGGATAAACTTCGTTGTCACGACCATAACCACGGGAAAATCATCCATATAAACAATAATGAAACTGACGTTTGGCTCTAAAGTACCGGTATTGTCGTCGGCATTGCTGGTGACGGTACAGTCGTTAACACAGGAAAAAATATTGCCGTCGTCATAACCTGAAAGCCAGTACATTTCCTGACAATCATCCGTGGCTTCTTCTCCTTCTTCTTTGTAGTCACAGTTAACGGAATAGGATATTTGCTGGTCTAACGTACCACACTCCGGAGACGGGGCATTCTCATCTATCAACCAGAGAGAGCCCCGGTAATGTCCCAGTACAGTACCCTTGGACAGTTTTTTGGCGGCTACCACATGCTTTTGCCCGTCCAGAGCCTGGTAAGGGTCACCCTCGTTTGCCTCGTACCGCACCTCTCTAACCAGACCTTCGATGTGCGCCACTCTTTCTTCATTGGTTTTATTAATATATTCCAATATCCTGTTTTCCAGTTGCTGTCGCTTTTTCTTAGTAAAAAGTTTCCAGAATGCCGGGGCACCCAGAATCTTGCAATTTGTTTTGAAAGGCGGTTCTGGCGGTTTTCTGGTAATAACGCTTTCCGGCTTGATGATAAACAGTTCAGCACTTGTCAAGACTTTTCTTTCACCAAATTCAATGACATTTTCTTCCTGTTTTATGGGGATATCCGGTATCACGGGATAACCCTCGGTCTGCGGATTTGTGACACTCTGCGGGCTCTCGCTATTACTGGTGCTGAGTTTTCTTTTTTTGCTCTTCGTAGCTGCTGGTTTATCAACGGGCGGAGAATTTCTTTTGGAACCATTGGACAGGTCAACCATGCTCCCCAATGGCAGGGAAACAGGAGTGCAGGCAGAAAGGTTATTGTCGGGAGTCAGCACAATTTTTCTTCCCTCCATCTTGTCCGTAAAAAACCAGAACGTTTCATCCTGCGGGGCCGAACGGTGTGCCAGTGAGTAATGGAACCTGACAGGCGCTCGCTGCTCCTTTATTTTCTGCTCCTGCCTTAACACTTCGTCCGGTTTTTCAGGGGCTAACCTTGACATGGCGTTTGTCCAGCATCTTGTTCGCCGGTCTATCCCTTCAGACTTTCTCCTTTGCCGGGACAGGTACTCCAGAAGGGCTCTGTATTGTTGTTCATATTGCTGGTCGGGCAGACCCGGGCTATCACTCTGAAAGGGAGCAATAGCCAGGTCTGTTCCCCCGGTGGTCTGTACCTGCAAAACCGACGCAAACCCGGTCACCTGCACAGACTCCCCACTGTGACTAAACTGCAGTGTGGCTCTTAACCCGGTCAGCAGGGCATTAGGGTCGTGGCAGCGCAGATGCCGGGTCATGTCGGAAAGCGTGGTGGCATTGCACGCATCCTGCCATGTGAAGACTGCTGGCTCAGTGGCCAGTACACTAAAACCGTCGTCTTCTACCAGAATAACCACCGTTGCCGATCTTTTTGAAACCGCAACTTTTTCATCCATAGCGGATTTAAGCATGGGTTGTTGCTGAAGCCAGAGCCTTGAACTTGAAGCAACATGAGCAGTCCCGCCCTGATGTACAGAAGCTGGTGTTACCCATTCTCCGCGGGTATTGTCCACCATGACAGCCAGCCACAGCAGGAACACCACTGCTAACATTTTTTTTGGAAGCACAAAGACTGGAGCGTTATTTTTTTTGCCCATTGTGGAGTCCGTAGAATTGGGCTATTGGGTGATTTTGGCGGGAGTGTAGACTATTGCTGCGGCGGTTGTTCTATTAGGGATTCCTTATGTTTGGTGCGCTTGTGTCTTGCGAGGTTTTCGAGTCGAAAAAATCTCTTTTGGCACTTATCGCACTCATAAGGCTTCTCTCCGGTGTGGGTGCGTTTGTGTCTTATGAGGTCTCCGGATTGAGTAAATCTCTTTTGGCACTTATCGCACTCATGAGGCCTCTCCCCTGTGTGGCTGCGTTTGTGTCTTACGAGGCCTCCGGATCGAGTAAATCTCTTTTGGCACTTATCGCACTCATAAGGCTTCTCCCCTGTATGGGTGCGTTTGTGTGCTTTGAGGTCTCCGGATTGATTAAATCTATTTTTACACACATCGCACTCATAAGGCTTCTTCCCGGCGTGGCTGCGCTTGTGTCTTGCTAAGTTTTCGGAACGAGCAAATCTCTTTTGACACACATCGCACTCATAAGGCTTCTTCCCGGCGTGGCTGCGCTTGTGTCTTGCTAAGTTTCCGGAATGAGCAAATCTCTTTTGGCACACATCGCACCCATAAGGCTTCTCCCCTGTATGGGTGCGTTTGTGGTCTTTGAGGTGATGGGGTTGAGCAAATATCCTTCCACACACATCACACGCACATTTTTTGTTTTTTGCCCTGACTCCGCTATGACCGTCATCACCGTCGGGCACCACAACCGGTTCGTTTTTATAGTCCCAGTAAGGTTCTCCATAGCTCAGCCAGAGTCCTTTGCCCTCCGGGATATCCTCTGTTGTCACGACCATAACCACGGGGAAATCATCCATATAAACAATAATGAAACTGACGTTTGGCTCTAAAGTACCGGTATTGTCGTCGGCATTGCTGGTGACGGTACAGTCGTTAACGCAGGAAAAAATATTGCCGTCGTCATAACCTGAAAGCCAGTACATTTCCTGACAATCATCCGTGGCTTCTTCTCCTTCTTCTTTGTAGTCACAGTTAACGGAATAGGCTATTTGCTGGTCTAACGTACCACACTCCGGAGACGGGGCATTCTCATCTATCAACCAGAGAGAGCCCCGGTAATGTCCCAGTACAGTACCCTTGGACAGTTTTTTGGCGGCTACTACATGCTTTTGCCCGTCCAGAGCCTGGTAAGGGTCGCCCTCGTTTGCCTCGTACCGCACCTCTCTGACCAGACCTTCGATGTGCGCCTCTCTTTCTTCATTGGTTTTATTAATATATTCCAATATCCTGTTTTCCAGTTGCTGTCGCTTTTTCTTAGTAAAAAGTTTCCAGAATGCCGGGGCACCCTGAATCTTGCAATTTGTTTTGAAAGGCGGTTCTGGCGGTTTTCTGGTAATACCGCTTTCCGGCTTGATGATAAACAGTTCAGCACTTGTCAAGACTTTTCTTTCACCAAATTCAATGACATTTTCTTCCTGTTTTATGGGGATATCCGGTATCACGGGATAACCCTCGGTCTGCGGATTTCCGACACTCTGCGGGCTCTCGCTATTACTTGTGCTGAGTTTTCTTTTTTTGCTCTTCGTAGCTGCTGGTTTATCAACGGGTGGAGGATTTCTTTTGGAACCATTGGACAGGTCAGCCATGCTCCCCGATGACAGGGAAACAGGAGTGCAGGCAGAAAGGTTATTGTCGGGAGTCAGCACAATTTCTCTTCCCTGCATCCTGTCCGTAAAAAACCAGAACGTTTCATCCTGCGGGGCCGAACGGTGTGCCAGTGAGTAATGGAATCTGACGGGCGCTCGCAGCTCCTTTATTTTCTGCTCCTGCCTTAACACTTCGTCCGGTTTTTCAGGGGCTAACCTTGACATAGCGTTTGTCCAGCATCCTGTTCGCCGGTCTATCTCTTCAGACTTTCTCCTTTGCCGGGACAGGTACTCCAGAATGGCTCTGTATTGTTGTTCATATTGCTGGTCGGGCAGACCCGGGCTATCACTCTGAAAGGGAGCAATGGCCAGGTCTGTTCCCCCGGTGGTCTGCACCTGCAAAACCGACGCAAACCCGGTCACCTGCACAGACTCCCCACTGTGACTAAACTGCAGTGTGGCTCTTAACCCGGTCAGCAAAGCACTGGGGTCGTGGCAGCGCAGATGCCGGGTCATGTTGGAAAGTGTGGTGGCATTGCACGCATCCTGCCATGTGAAGACTGCCGGTTCAGTGGCCAGTACACTAAAACCGTCGTCTTCTACCAGGATAACCACCGTTGCTGATCTTTTTGAAACCGCGACTTTTTCATCCATAGCGGATTTAAGCACGGGTTGTTGCTGAAGCCAGAGCCTTGAAGCAACATGGGCAATACCGCCCTGATGTACAGAAGCTGGTGTTACCCATTCTCCACGGGTATTGTCCACCATGACAGCCAGCCACAGCAGAAACACCACTGCCAACCTTTTTTTGGGAAGCACAAAGACTGAAGTGTTATTTTTTTTGCCCATTGCGGAGTCATTAGAGTTGGGCTATTGGGTGATTTCGGCGGAAGTGTAGACTATTGCCGTGGCGGTTGTTCTGTTGGGTATTCCTTGTGTTGGGTGCGCTTGTGTCTTACGAGGTATTCGAGTCGAGAAAATTTCTTTTGGCACTCATCGCACTCATAAGGCTTCTCCCCTGTGTGGCGGCGCCTGTGTCTTGTGAGGCTTCCGGATTGAGTAAATCTCTTTTGACACACATCGCACTCATAAGGCTTCTCCCCGGTGTGGCTGCGTTTGTGTCTTACGAGATCTCCGGAGTGAGTAAATCTCTTTTGACACACATCGCACTCACAAGGCTTCTCTCCGGTGTGGGTGCGCTTGTGTCTTGCGAGGTGTTCGGAACGAGCAAACTTCTTTCCACACACATCGCACTCGTGTTTTTTATTTTTTGCCCCGGCTCCGTTATGATCGTCATCACCGTCGGGCTCCACAACCGGTTCGTTTTTATAGTCCCAGTAAGTTTCTCCATAGCTCAGCCAGAGCCCTTTGCCCTCCGGGATGTCCTCTGTTGTCACGACCATAGCCACGGGAAAATCATCCATATAAACAATGATGAACCTGACGTTTGGTTGTACCGTGCCGGTATGGTCATGGGCATTGCTGGTGAGGGTGCAGTCCTTAACGCAGGAAAAAATATTGCCTTCGTCATAACCTGAAAGCCAGTACATTTCCTGACAATCATCCGTGGCTTCTTCTCCTCCTTTGTAGTCACAGTTAACGGAATAGGATTTTTGCTGGTCTAATGTACCGAACTTCGGAGACGGTGCATTCTCGTCTATCAGCCAGAGAGAACCCCGGTAATGCCCCAGTACAGTACCCCGGGACAGTTTTTTGGTGGCTAATACATGCTTTTGCCCGTCCAGAGCCTGGTAGGGGTCACCCTCGTTTGCCTCGTACCGCACCCCTCTAACCAGACCTTCGATGTGCGCCTCTCTTTCTTCATTGGTTTTATTAATATATTCCAATATCCTGCTTTTCAGTTGCTGTTGCTCTTCCTTAGTAGCAAGTTTCCAGAATGCCGGGGCACCCAGAATCTTGCAATTTGTTTTGAAAGGCGGTTCTGGCGGTTTTCTGGTAATACCGCTTTCCGGCTTGATAATAAACAGTTCAGCGCTTGTCGAGACTTTTCTCTTGCCAAATTCAACGACATTTTCTTCCTGTTTTATGGGGATATCCGGTCTCACGGGATGACCAGCCATTGCCCCGGCCTGCGGATTTGTGACACTCTGCTGGCTCCCGCTGTTGCTGGTGCTGCTTTGTTTTCGTTTTTTGTTTTTTATAGCTGGTTTATCAACAACTGAATGCTTTCTCTTGGAATCATTGGGCAGGTCAGCCATGCTCCCCGATGGCAGGGGAACAGGAGAGCAGGCAGAAAGGTTATTGTCGAGAGTCAGCACAATTTCTCTGCCCTGCATCTTGTCCGTAAAAAACCAGAACGTTTCATCCTGCGGAGCCGAACGGTGTGCCAGTGAGTAATGGAACCTGACGGGCGCTCGCTGCTCCTTTATTTTCTGCTCCTGCCTTAACACTTCGTCCGGTTTTTCAGGGGCTAACCTTGACATGGCGTTTGTCCAGCATCTTGTTCGCCGATCTATCTCTTCAGACTTTCTCCTTTGCCGGGACAGGTACTCCAGAATGGCTCTGTATTGTTGTTCATATTGCTGGTCGGGCAGACCCGGGCTATCACTCTGAAAGGGAGCAATAGCCAGGTCTGTTCCCCCGGTGGTCTGCACCTGCAAAACCGACGCAAACCCGGTCACCTGCACAGACTCCCCACTGTGACTAAACTGCAGTGTGGCTCTTAACCCGGTCAGCAAAGCACTGGGGTCGTGGCAGCGCAGATGCCGGGTCATGTCGGAAAGCGTGGTGGCATTACACGCATCCTGCCATGTGAAAACTACTGGCTCAGTGGTCAGTACACTAAAACCGTCGTCTTCTACCAGGATAACCACCGTTGCCGATCTTTTTGAAACCGCGACTTTTTCATCCATAACGGATTTAATCACGGGTTGTTGCTGAAGCCAGAGCCTTGAAGCAACATGGGCAATCCCCCCCTGATGTACAGAAGCTGGTGTTACCCATTCTCCACGGGCGCTGTCCACCATGGCAGCCAGCCACAGCAGAAACACCACTGCCAGCATTTTTTTTGAAAGCACAAAGACTGAAGCGTTATTTTTTTTGCCCATTGCGGAGTCATCAGAGTTGGGCTATTGGGTTATTTTGGTGGGAGTGTAGACTATTGCTGTGGCGGTTGTTCTGTTGGGGGTTCCTTGTGTCGGGCGCGCTTGTGTTTTGCTAAGCTTCCGGAGTGAGCAAATACCTTTTCACACAAATCGCACGCATAAAGCTTCTCTCCGGTGTGGGTGAGTTTGTGTCTTGCGAGGTTTTCGGGTCGATAAAATCTCTTTTGGCACTTATCGCACTCATGAGGCTTCTCTCCGGTGTGAGTGCGTTTGTGTACTTTGAGGTGTCCGGATTGAGTAAATATCTTTTTACACACATCGCACTTATAAGGCTTCTCCCCGGTGTGGGCGCGTCTGTGCCTTGCTAAGTTTCCGGAATGAACAAATCCCTTTTGACACATATCGCACTTATAAGGCTTCTCCCCGGTGTGGGTGCGTTTGTGTACTACGAGTTCTTCGGAACGAACAAATCTCTTTTGACACACATCGCACTCATAAGGCTTCTCTCCGGTGTGGGTGCGCTTGTGTCTTACGAAGTCTACGAAACGAGCAAACATCTTTCTACACACATCGCACTTATATTTTTTATTTTTTGCCCCGGCTCCGCTATGATCGTCATCACCGTCGGGCACCACAACCGGTTCGTTTTTATAGTCCCAGTAAGGTTTTCCATAGCTCAGCCAGAGTCCTTTGCCCTCCGGGATATCCTTTGTTGTCACGACCATAACCACGGGGAAATCATCCATATAAACAATAATGAAACTGACGTTTGGCTCTACAGTACCGGTATTGTCGTCGGCATTGCTGGTGACGGTACAGTCGTTAACGCAGGAAAAAATATTGCCGTCGTCATAACCTGAAAGCCAGTACATTTCCTGACAATCATCCGTGGCTTCTTCTCCTTTGTAGTCACAGTTAACGGAATAGGATATTTGCTGGTCTAATGTACCACACTCCGGAGACGGGGCATTCTCATCTATCAACCAGAGAGAGCCCCGGTAATGTCCCAGTACAGTACCCTTGGACAGTTTTTTGGCGGCTACTACATGCTTTTGCCCGTCCAGAGCCTGGTAAGGGTCGCCCTCGTTTGCCTCGTACCGCACCTCTCTAACCAGACCTTCGATGTGCGCCTCTCTTTCTTCATTGGTTTTATTAATATATTCCAATATCCTGTTTTCCAGTTGCTGTCGCTTTTTCTTAGTAAAAAGTTTCCAGAATGCCGGGGCACCCTGAATCTTGCAACTTGTTTTGAAAGGCGGTTCTGGCGGTTTTCTGGTAATACCGCTTTCCGGCTTGATGATAAACAGTTCAGCACTTGTCAAGACTTTTCTTTCACCAAATTCAATGACATTTTCTTCCTGTTTTATGGGGATATCCGGTATCACGGGATAACCCTCGGTCTGCGGATTTGTGACACTCTGCGGGCTCTCGCTATTACTGGTGCTGGTGCTGGTGCTGGTGCTGAGTTTTCTTTTTTTGCTCTTCGTAGCTGCTGGTTTATCAACGGGCGGAGGATTTCTTTTAGAACCATTGGACAGGTCAACCATGCTCCCCGATGGCAGGGAAACAGGGGAGCAGGCAGAAAGGTTATTGTCGGGAGTCAGCACAATTTCTCTTCCCTGCATCTTGTCCGTAAAAAACCAGAACGTTTCATCCTGCGGGGCCGAACGGTGTGCCAGTGAGTAATGGAACCTGACGGGCGCTCGCTGCTCCTTTATTTTCTGCTCCTGCCTTAACACTTCGTCCGGTTTTTCAGGGGCTAACCTTGACATGGCGTTTGTCCAGCATCTTGTTCGCCGGTCTATCTCTTCAGACTTTCTCCTTTGCCGAGACAGGTACTCCAGAATGGCTCTGTACTGTTGTTCATATTGTTTTTCTGGCAGGACAGAGATATCCCCCTGAAAGGGAGCAATGGCCAGGTCTGTTCCCCCGGTGGTCTGCACCTGCAAAACCGAGGCAAACCCGGTCACCTGCACAGACTCCCCGCTGTGACTAAACTGCAGTGTGGCTCTTAACCCGGTCAGCAGGGCATTGGGGTCGTGGCAGCGCAGATGCCGGGTCATGTCGGAATGCGTGGTGGCATTACACGCATCCTGCCATGTGAAGACTGCCGGCTCAGTGGCCAGTACACTAAAACCGTCGTCTTCTACCAGAATAACCACCGCTGCCGATCTTTTTGAAACCGCGACTTTTTCATCAATAGCGGATTTAAGCACGGGTTGTTGCTGAAGCCAGAGCCTTGAAGCAACATGAGCAATCCCGCCCTGATGTACAGAAGCTGGTGTTACCCATTCTCCACGGGTATTGTCCACCATGACAGCCAGCCACAGCAGAAACACCACTGCCAGCATTTTTTTTGAAAACACAAAGACTGAAGCGTTATTTTTTTTGCCCATTGTGGAGTCCGTAGAATTGGGCTATTGGGTGATTTTGGTGGGAGTGTAGACTATTGCTGTGGCGGTTGCTCTGTTGGAAGGTTCTTGTGTTTGGTGCGCTTGTGTCTTGCGAGGTTATTGGAGTAAGTAAATCTATTTTCACACACATCGCACTCATAGGGCCTCTCTCCGGTGTGGGTTCGTTTGTGTGCTGCTAAGTTTCCCGGGTTAGAAAATCTCTTTTGACACTCATCGCACTTATAAGGCTTCTCCCCGGTGTGAGTGCGTTTGTGTAATGTGAGGTCACTGGAGTGAGCAAATCCCTTTTGACACTCATCGCACTTATAAGGCTTCTCCCCGGTGTGAGTGCGTTTGTGTACTATGAGGTGATTGAGTTGATTAAATCTTTTTTTACACACATCGCACCCATAAGGCTTTTCCCCTGTGTGAATGCGTTTGTGTCTTACGAGGTCTCCGGTCTGAGTAAATCCCTTTCCACACACATCGCACTCATAAGGCTTCTCCCCTGTGTGGCGGTACCCGTGTCTTATGAGGCCTCCAAGTTGAGTAAATCTCTCTTGACACACACCGCATTCATAAGGCTTCTCCCCTGTATGGGTGCGTTTGTGGTCTCTTAGGTGATGGGGTTTAGTAAATATCCTTCCACACACATCACACGCACATTTTTTGTTTTTTGCCCCGGCTCCGCTATGATCGTCATCACCGTCGGGCACTACAACCGGTTCGTTTTTATAGTCCCAGTAAGGTTTTCCATAGCTCAGCCAGAGTCCTTTGCCCTCCGGGATATCCTTTGTTGTCACGACCATAACCACGGGGAAATCATCCATATAAACAATAATGAAACTGACGTTTGGCTCTACAGTACCGGTATTGTCGTCGGCATTGCTGGTGACGGTACAGTCGTTAACACAGGAAAAAATATTGCCGTCGTCATAACCTGAAAGCCAGTACATTTCCTGACAATCATCCGTGGCTTCTTCTCCTTTGTAGTCACAGTTAACGGAATAGGATATTTGCTGGTCTAACGTACCACACTCCGGAGACGGGGCATTCTCATCTATCAACCAGAGAGAGCCCCGGTAATGTCCCAGTACAGTACCCTTGGACAGTTTTTTGGCGGCTACCACATGCTTTTGCCCGTCCAGAGCCTGGTAAGGGTCGCCCTCGTTTGCCTCGTACCGCACCTCTCTGACCAGACCTTCGATGTGCGCCTCTCTTTCTTCATTGGTTTTATTAATATATTCCAATATCCTGTTTTTCAGTTGCTGTCGCTTTTTCTTAGTAAAAAGTTTCCAGAATGCCGGGGCACCCAGAATCTTGCAATTTGTTTTGAAAGGCGGTTCTGGCGGTTTTCTGGTAATACCGCTTTCCGGCTTGATGATAAACAGTTCAGCACTTGTCAAGACTTTTCTTTCACCAAATTCAATGACATTTTCTTCCTGTTTTATGAGGATATCCGGTATCACGGGATAACCCTCGGTCTGCGGATTTGTGACACTCTGCGGGCTCTCACTATTACTGGTGCTGAGTTTTCTTTTTTTGCTCTTCGTAGCTGCTGGCTTATCAACGGGTGGAGGATTTCTTTTGGAACCATTGGACAGGTCAACCATGCTCCCCGATGGCAGAGAAACAGGGGAGCAGGCAGAAAGGTTATTGTCGGGAGTCAACACAACTTTTCTTCCCTCCATCTTGTTCGTAAAAAAACAGAACGTTTCATCCTGCAGGGCCGAACGGTGTGCCAGTGAGTAGTGGAACCTGACAGGCGCTCGCAGCTCCTTTATTTTCTGCTCCTGCCTTAACACTTCGTCCGGTTTTTCAGGGGCTAACCTTGACATGGCGTTTGTCCAGCATCTTGTTCGCCGGCCTATCTCTTCAGACTTTCTCCTTTGCCGGGACAGGTACTCCAGAATGGCTCTGTACTGTTGTTCATATTGTTTTTCTGGCAGGACAGAGATATCCCCCTGAAAGGGAGCAATGGTCAGGTCTGTTCCCCCGGTGGTCTGCACCTGCAAAACCGAGGCAAACCCGGTCACCTGCACAGACTCCCCGCTGTGACTAAACTGCAGTGTGGCTCTTAACCCGGTCAGCAGGGCATTGGGGTCGTGGCAGCGCAGATGCCGGGTCATGTCGGAAAGTGCGGTGGCATTGCACGCATCCTGCCATGTGAAAACTACCGGCTCAGTGGTCAGTACACTAAAACCGTCGTCTTCTACCAGAATAACCACCGCTGCCGATCTTTTTGAAACCGCGACTTTTTCATCCATAGCGGATTTAAGCATGGGTTGTTGCTGAAGCCAGAGCCTTGAAGCAACATGGGCAATCCCGCCCTGATGTACAGAAGCTGGTGTTACCCATTCTCCACGGGCACTGTCCACCATGACAGCCAGCCACAGCAGAAACACCACTGCCAACTTTTTTTTTGAAAACACAAAGACTGGAGCGTTATTTTTTGCCCATTTTGCAATCATTAGAATTGGGCTATCAGGTTATTTTGGCGTGAGTATAGACGATTAAAACAATATTTGTGCTTTCATCACCTAGTGCATCCCCCATTCGGTATATCAGTATTATTGGAGCCTGCTTCTTCCGAACGAGAGCTTGAAACACACGGAAAATTATTAACATTATTTGCTGCTGTAGCACCCATGTCCTGGTCAGCCTGGCTAAGTTCCCGAAACACTCCGGCAATACGCCAGGCTATTTCCAAAGCCCCCAATGGTGTTGGCTCCGGGATATAACGCTGGGCCCTGCGGTGTCTGTCATCAAAGTCCGATAAGTCGATGACGGCATCGTAACCCTCAGGAGCTAATTTATTTAAAAAAAAGGTCTTAACCACAGACCTGACAGCGTTAATACCGTTAGACAAAATAGAATACCAAATATCGGGATTTTCTTTACCCCCCATATTATAAGGAATGACATAAATAACTTTTTTGGCACCCAGTTCCCGATAACGTCGGGCAATTGCCTGCAAATTGGGAATAATCGTGTAAGAGCTCGCAATATTCTGCAATAGGTCGTTTCCACCCGCACTCACAAATACATAGCTTCCCTCTACACCCGTCCTTACATCGACTTGTATTAAGGGTCTTGGCTGGTTTTCAGACTGGGATGATTCGTCACGCTCTTGTAACGGCATCCCTCCAACAGCCCCCTGACAATCATCGATCCGTGGCTCCCCGGTTTGCCTGCCCTCCTCTGCAGAAGGAGGACAGGTTACATGACAAAATGGCTTCAACCGCGCAGACTGGGGACTGATAGAGTCATAGGCTATACCACACTCTTCCCGCCTCCCTATATAGTCATTAAACAGTGGGTCTTCATCAGGTACGGTTATCATGCCATCTTCAGCAAAGGCACTGATGATGTCACTTGCCATGGTTTCCTCTACTGACCTGTCATCGACTATAATGCGCTCTCCATTTCTAACCCCTTTAAGCAAAGCCTTGAGTATGTCATCTATTGTGCTTTGCCCCTGAATATCGGGTTGTACACCATTTAAAATATCTTCATCTGATCTGGTATCAATGAGCACACGGTCTCCATTCCTCAGAGCCTGAACTATCCCCTCCACGGCAGGCTCAAAATATCTGCCGTTAACCAGCACACGCAGCCTGCTTTTTAACAGGGCATTGTCGTAATTGAATATTGCATTCAACCATTGCCCGACAGTGCCGGACATTACCCGGTTCCAAAAAAAGCAATCAAATATAGAGTCTCCAGCAAGAACAATGTGATCCCTTCCATCAACCGAATCGATGATAGAGGGTATACCTTCCTCTGACCGGATAAGTCTCTTACCGGCAGCAGGACAGGTAGTTGCCTGAAGACAGATACAAATCACGCAACAAGCCATCAACTTGTGTAATTTAATTTTAAGTGCCATTTGAAATTAGAAATGGTTAATAATTTTTTGCTTTATGTCACCCACAACGCCAATAGGGATAAAACATTCAGTAGTGGCTTAATAACCTCTATCACTCAGGCTTCACCGCTATACAAAACTTTCTTGGCGTTAAAGCAAGGAGAGAATTAGAAAATAGGCACTAGTGCTTATTTCTGCAAATGCTAGTCGTCTGGGGCAAGCCGGGCGGCAAGGCCCCGAGGTAAAGAAGTCGAGCGTTTTATTTCGAAGTCACTGCTTTTACAGCCCTCTGGCATGCTGGCCTTTGATAAAGCCGCTCCCGATATTCCTGATACGGCTGAGGCACATCAAACCCAAATCGCAGAGCCCAGTTGATGGTCTGGGCCAGCAGAATATCGGCACAGGTAAAGCGATTGCCAACGGCGAACTCCTGATCATCCATGTAATGATCCAGCGCCTTCAGGGAACGTTTGAACTCCCACTGTACCGTATTGAAAACCGCTTCTACGCGATAGGCTTCCGGCAAAACAAAACGGTGTTTACCTGTCGTCCATAAAGGCTGCTCAAGGTCTGACAGGACAAAAAAACAAAACTCATCGTATTTTGCCCGCAGTGCATGATCATCAAATGGCATAAGCTGTTTTTCAGGTGCCAGGGCGGCGATATAGTTAACGATTGCGGCACTTTCTGTTAATACCAGATCATCATGAACCAGCGTGGGGATTTTGCCCTGAGCGTTCAAGGCCAGATAAGAGGGGTGACGGCTGCCTCCTTCATCAGACTGACCAATTTTGACATGGTGGTATTCAAAATCGAGTCCAGCTTCTTCCAGCGCCCAAAGCGCACGGAATGAACGTGCCTGACCAGAGCCGTACAAACGAATCATGGGTAGTGTCTCCTCGTTATTATTAGAAGGTTATCACTTCAAACGTAAAACCCCTTACTTTTAGTGAGGGGATGTAAGTTCAGCTTGCAAAGCAAGCTCTCTGTACTATCTTTTTTTGTCTTGGATGTTTTAGCGATTACGCTGCCAAGACAGGAAAGTAAAAAACTAAATTACCTCCGTTTTTTGCCCGTGTCGTTTACTCGACAATCTTAACCGTAGGGCAAGAAAGCGAATGAGGTGTGTCCCGCTACTGGTAAGGGATGCACTGCGGCAGGGCATTGCCGTCTAGCTGTAGGAATCCTCGTCGTTTACGGCGAGGAGGATGTCAATGAGGGGTTAGTGTCTGGCTATTTTGCGCTTTTGCCACTCAATTAGAAAGGATAAAAAAAGCGGACGCCCAATCTCTCAGGCGTCCGCTTTTCAGGCATTAAACGTCAAGCTTATGAACGATCTTCACGATCACGCTGACGTGGCTTGCGGGAAGGGTTGTTGTGTGAAGCGCTGCGGGAAGCATTGCTGCGACGGTCACGGTCACGACGGAATTCACCATCACGACGGCGACGGCGTGGACGTTCTTCACGGACACTGCCATCGTCAATCCATACACTCATTTCCAGCGGCTTGTTACGAACCTTCACCTGCTTCAGGGAAGCCAGCGTAGAATCGTCCATGCCTTCTGGCAGGTAGATGGAAGAACAGCGCTCGAACAGGCGGATATGACCGATGTTCTTACCGGGAATCTTGCTTTCGTTGGCAATGGCCCCCACCAGGTCGCCCGGGTTAATACCCTGCTCACGACCCACTTCAACACGGTAGCGAACCATGCCTTCGTTGTCTTCACGACGATCACGGCGTGGACGGTCACCACGTTCACCACGACGATCATCACGCTCACGGCGCTGACGTTGCTGACGCTCTGGCTCTTTGCCGTCCGGGAACGGACGTTCTTTCTGAGCCATAAAGCACAGGGCCGCCGCCAGGTCTTCCGGACTCATTTCGCCTTCAGTCATCAGCTCGTTGACGATGTTACGGAAATCAGCCAGCTTCTCTTCGCCCAGCTCCAGAGACTTGGTAACGTCTTCCTTGAACTGGCGGATACGCATGTCACGTACGTCACGCATGGAAGGCAGACGCATATCGTCGATACGCTGACGAGTCGCCTGCTCGATAGCACGCAGCATACGACGCTCACGGTGAGTGGCAAACAGGATGGCAGTACCCTGACGACCGGCACGACCGGTACGACCAATACGGTGTACATAAGCTTCGGTGTCGTAAGGAATGTCATAGTTGACCACGTGAGACATACGCTCAACGTCCAGACCACGAGCCGCGACGTCGGTGGCAATCAGGATATCCAGAGAGCTTTTCTTCAGACGGTCGATCACTTTTTCACGCAGTGCCTGAGACATGTCGCCGTTGAGGGCAGCGGCAGAGAAACCTCGGGCTTCCAGCTTTTCAGCCAGTTCAACGGTAGCCGTCTTGGTGCGCACGAAGATGATCATGGCGTCGAAAGGTTCGACTTCCAGGATACGTGTCAGGGCGTCCAGCTTGTGATAGCCACTGACCATACACACTTTCTGGGTGATGGTATCGACGGTAGCCGTCTTGGATTTGATCTCAACGGTGACCGGATCGGTCAGGTGGGTATCGGCAATTTTGCGAATCTGGCGTGGCATGGTGGCAGAGAACAGGGCTACCTGACGCTCGCTGGGGGTCTGTTCCATGATCCATTCGATATCATCAACAAAGCCCATGCGCAGCATTTCGTCGGCTTCATCCAGCACGATCGCTTTCAGATCGTCCAGCTTCATGGAACCACGACGCAGGTGATCCATCACACGTCCCGGAGTACCTACGATGACCTGGGCACCACGTTGCAGGCCACGCAGCTGACCGCGCATATCCTGACCACCGTAAACCGGCAGTACGTGGAAACCAGGCATGTGACGGGCATAACGCTGGAAAGCTTCCGCCACCTGAATCGCCAGCTCACGGGTGGGTGCCAGCACCAGAATCTGCGGGTGACGTTTCTTAGTGTCTACGCGAGACAGCAGAGGAAGAGCAAACGCGGCGGTTTTGCCGGTACCGGTCTGCGCCAGACCCAGCAAATCCTTACCTTCTAGCAGATGAGGAATACTTTGCGCCTGGATCGGAGAAGGGGTTTCGTAACCAACATCCTGTACAGCTTTGATCACTGCAGGGGCAAGAGGCATTTCCGCAAAGGAAGGAACGGTTTCAGTATCGGACATCGAGTGCTCCGTAATTAAGGCTTATATAAGAGCCAGCATGAGCAACAGGGGATCGGACTAACGGCCGGACAAACCCTTACAAACGGGCAGACTTCCGGTCTTACGCTTGAATCCTGTTAATAAACGCTGGCAGTCCGCTTCAGGGGCCTGTCTGGCTCCCGGCTAAAGCGGGTCATGTGAGTGTCCATGACTTCGTTGAAGATCCTGAGAAAGGAGTTCGTGCTGATCGGCGCGGCTTATGAAACACTTTATTTATGTAACAATGGCCGCCAAAGGCTACGGAGTACCCGGACGTCTCATCTGTTGCGCCTCTGATACCTATCTGACTCAAGAACCAGATACACACAGGGCAAACACAGCGGGGATTTCATTGACTCATGTCAATTCCTATCCCTCGAAAGGGCGAGCATTCTACATGTTTTTTCGAAATGATTGTACTGTTTTCCGCCGTGAGTGCGCAGGGGTTTATGTGTATGCTTCCAGCATTATTTAGCGTCTTTAGCGAAAGTCAGTAGATAAGTTCACAATTCAGCAGCAAAAGATCGAAAACAGTTAAATCTGCCATTACCTCTGTCACCGTTTTTTCTGACTGAACTGAGCTTGTATTTATAAGATTTTTGTGTAGATTTCATCGCCTGTGAAGATAAGAGTCAGATTTGTATAAAAATGCTCACTTCGAGAAAAGAAATGAAGATAGTCTGGTTATACGCTGCTCTGCCGGTCGTTTTGCTTTTGTTATTCAGCTCGCCCAACAGCGATGCAAACGACGACAATGTTCATTTCAGCTGGACTCTGAAGACAAACACAGGCAGTGATGAAGAATCTTCGCAGCAGGGTTCATTTCAATGCACCCGGACGGACTTATCAAGCAATCGTGAAATCTCCGAATCGGGTAATTGCTGCGCATGTCAGCCCAATTACTATAAAACTTTCACATCAGTTTTAAAAATACGCTTCAACGGACGCCCCCCTGCTGCTGCGACTGCTTCGGCTACTAATGCTATAGACCCTTTATTAGGAATCTGGTTACTTTCCGGGAACAGTCAAAGAGCCCTGTTCCCCGCCACAACAACACACGGCCTGGCATCAGAATCTTGCTGCACCAATGCTATTGATGGCGATTGTTGCCGTTATGTTTTTTTTAATGCAAATCCGTGTTGCTCCTATGAACGTTTCTGTTATATGTCCTCATATGAGAGCTACGACGGCAACGCTTGTGAGGATTTAGCATGCTTTTTTGGTTCTTTTTTAGTCAATCCCGTTATAGGCTGGACTGCATGTTGTCCATGCACCCTATGCTGTTGTATAGGCGGTAGCCTCAAGCATTGTTCTGAAGAGTCTGCCAGACGAAGAAATGATATTGACCAGTCAACACCCAGTGATTGCGTTGGGGATACGAGGGTAAATCATGTATCGGTCACTGACAGCAATACAGCAACAGCCGTGGCATCTCATTCATCAACACCACGCATTCCACAGGTTATCCATATTTTTAGAAACTCTCCCGAGACCCGGTCCTGGTTAACACAAATTATTCATGGAGCTCGAACTGGCACTGAAACCATTATCATTCCCGGATTCTTAGACTCCTCTGTTGATGTGGATACATTTGTCCGTCATTCGGAAGATGGGAATGTGCGTTTAGAGCTGCATCTCCGGAATAGATCTCTTCCCTTAAGTCACATCGACATAGGGCTTTCAACGTTGCCACGCATCTCGATTGATAGAATCAGTTTTCATGGATCCAACACAGAATTTACAGTCATAAGGCAGCCGGACCCGGTTGTTACTACTCAGCCCCTTACTAACAATACCCTTCCTGCATCAGGCGATATTACGCAAGAGGCTACCCCTCAGGATCAACCAGCACTTATCACTCCTCCACCACCATCCTACTATTCCCTCTTTCCAGAAAACAGCCATGCAAAATAGTGACCCCGCATGGTTTCAAAAGTGGAAAATGCAGGCTTCAAGCCTGTTTGCAACTTACGCGGGGTGGGTGGCAAACACTGACAAACAGGCTACAGAAAGACATCTTTAAACAGGGACGGGTTTTTACCTGAAACACCCCGGTAAAACGCCTGAATATCAGCCAGGTCTTTCTCATAGTCACCGGTGGGCTTAAACAGCGGCCCAAAGCCCCCCACTTTCCTTTTATAGTCGAGGAACCCCATGGCAACAGGTACATTGGCACCGTTGGCAACATGGTAGAAGCCGCTTTTCCACTTGGTTACTTTGCCGCGGGTTCCCTCAGGGGACAGAGCAATAAACAGGTTATCATTCTGGTTAAACTGGTCGATAGTCTGTTGCACCAGTCCTGTATGTTTGCTGCGCTCAACCGGGATGCCTCCCAGAAAGCGCATGATGGGACCAAGCGGCCCTTTGAACAGCGAATTTTTTCCCATCCAGAATACTTTCAGCCGGAAAGAAAAGGCCATCAGCATCATGAACACAAAGTCCCAGTTGCTGGTATGAGGAGCGGCAATCACAACGCACTTGCCAACATCTGGCAACTGGCCCTCTTTCTTCCAGCCTCTTAGTTTAAGGATGGTATTAGACAGCAGACGCAGTGTGGTGTTGATCACCGGGGTATCAAATATGGTACGACGCATGAACTCAGACTATGTCAGTAAAAAGATTAATCTGCCCGATTATAAAGTATCTCGATAAGCCACACAGTTGACATTGTTACTATTCACCGATTTCACTGAAAAATAGCCAGTCAGCTCTGGATGATTAGAGAAAGTCCTGTTCCGTGCATATTCATAGTTCTTTTGAAATTAATTTCACTGGGGAAATTCTGGCCACACGAGGGATCCATCACAGTGCCATCGGGCCGAACCATAACATAATGTAAGTCACCATTTCGGTATTTGATTAATAATTTCAGCTTGCGCTGATGCATGGCAAGAGCTGTGTTTGAAATGCCTTTTGGCAGGGTTTTCTTCGATTGCTCTACTAATGCATGCAAGCAACGGAGTTTAGCTAATTCTTCCCTGAACATTGCTTTTAACCCGAAAGTGGTCAATGAATTGCGGCTAATGGCAAATCCATTCAGGCCAAGCATTTTGCTGCATTTGATAATCTGAGAAGGCATGCCAAAACCCCAGAGTCTGGGATTGGTACTTAAAGGGTTGTTACTTATTATCTGGTACACGGCTATTTCACAGGCAATATCCATCTTCAGAGGCATTGGCCCCAGACTCGTGAAGCTGTAATCATCGTTTTGCGGAATGGTTCTGATGCCCAGTTCAAATGCACCACATAACAAGGCAACCGCACCGCAGGAGTTAAGATAAGATTGCTTGTAGGCCGTCATTTTGAAACCTGCCCTGACCGTTACCGACGATCCTATAGTAGCTGTCTCTTTTGACTCATGTTACTCACGCTTGGAAATACGTGGACAAACCCTGCCGGGCCATAAAGCAGCATAACTATAAAATGGTTATGGATAGAGTGGGTTCAGGATCATTCCACAGCCCGCCAAAGGTTTTCCATCCACAACCAGGCTGACACTGACATCAAAACGATCACCTTGCATGGTATCAACACAAGGCTTATCTTCTATCGACAACCAAAGGCTGTGCGCTGCGTTTCTGGCGGCAAAAACGAGCGGACCTTTATTGGCTTGACTCGGTTTCGGAGTCGCAACCCTGAACGATACCGTGCCGTAATCACCAACGTACAACATATCACCCTTCCTGCTCAGCTCCAGCTTCCAGCCCGGTTCGTTCCCCACGGCAATGAAATCTGCTCCCCGATAACGGGCGTCTTCCCACAGGCTTTTGCGACGGTCAATCTGGCATTTGTAACGCTGAGAACCATCATAAAAATACGCCTGATCGCCTTTCCCTTGCAGACTTATTTTACCCAGGCTGTAATGGAAACCTGACGCCACCAGATTAGGCTTCAGAGTGTGGGAACCGTCTTTTAACTCAACGGTAATCGTATTTTCAGTTCCACGAGCCGGAAACCCAAACCCTTTATCACACTGGTAATAAAAAGCAGAACCTTCCTTGCTGATAACCGGCAGACGCTGACCGGATTTGTTATTAACGGCTGTTGATGAAGCACAACCTGCCAGTATCAGGCAGGCCACCAGCGCCCCTGACCGTTTCAGAGATGCGACACTCATGAAAATACTCCGAGTAAGAAAAGCAATTGAGCATTATAACCGGCCTGACCTCAAATAATCACAACAGTCCAATTTCCAGCCCAAACCACCATGACTCGCTGGGGTGGGCTCATAAGCCGGTAGAGCCAGGTATCATTAGTACCAACGTTCATTCTGGTATCTCAGAGAATGCTGAAGTGTCAGGGCTGTCTGAGCTGGTAGTGAACCGTCACGTGCAAAGTGACAGGTCTGTCTTTGTGGGTTCGACCTGCCGGAAAAGCACTGCGAACGGCTTTGAGGGTGCTGTTGTGGAACACTTTTCTACCGCGAATAATCTCTGCTTTAATCAATGAACCATCCGGGTTCACTTCCAGCAAGACCTCAACGTTTCCTGAACGGTTTAGGCGTCGCGCCTGGTAGGGGTAGGTTTTGTTCTGGTTGATCATGTACTGCAAGGTTGCCAGCCACTGCTCAAAATCACTGTTATGGTCAGGTTGTCGGCGTGAATAAGCATTTGGTTTGTGAGTGTCAGGAGATTCGTTGACGGCTTCTTTGGTAAAGGTTGCTTTAGCGATAGCCTCTTCAGTTAATGCTTTTCCAGCTATTGTCTTTTCAGCTGAGGGAGCTGGGGTTTTGTTTTCAGATCGTCGGGGCTTCAATAGCTTATCTGCATGGCTGGTCGCTATTGTTGTTTCGGTCAGCGCTGGCGTTTCTGAAACAGGTCGTGGTGTTTCAGGGGCGGCCTTCCGGGTCTGAGGGTGACTCAACATTAAACGGAGGCTGTGATTATGGGATGTCAGGCTAGGTGATGCCGGTTGCTCTCTCCGGGCATTGTTAAAAAGAGGGCTCAGCAGAACAACAGCATGCACCATAGTGGCCATTAGTAAGCACAAGGCAATGGGTTTAATAATGCCGCTCCCGTGGAAAGGTAAAACGACGAAATTGTAGCGGTATAAACTGTTACGGGCGAGGAAGGGTTGAGGGTGGACGGAAAGCCTCTGACAGGTGCAGAGTGATCCTGAATCCTCTTAATCTGTCTGATATCTGAGCATGTCCTTGATTTTTTCAGACACTTCCCTGAAGTAACTGGTAGCAGGGGTATCAGTGTCGTCAGCTCGATTGAGGGAACCGGACTCATCAATGGGAAACAGCTGTCGGCACTGGCTCAGGAAAAAGTCTATCTGTTTTGCTTCATCTTCCAGTTGATCTTTGGATTTATTTTCAAGCGGCCGCTCTATTGCATAGCCGGATTCACTTCTGAATTGATCAATGAGATCTTTCAGCCCCTCTCTGGGGTATACGGTTGTATCCCCTGGGGGAAGTTCCCTCCACTCGTCCACAAGCTCTTCTATTTCCATGAGTGTTTCTTCAAAGGCTTCAGCTCTTATGGCGTGGGAGTTGGACTGGCTGGCTGGAGCTTTTAAAATTTCAAGCAGGATATCTTCAATTTTTTCTACTATTTTCAGGTGCGCCAGAAGGTGAGAGTGGGTCATTTTATGGTCACGGTCTGGATGGTGACTATGAAAAAATCCGTAATTGACGGAGCCTGCCTGCTTTTGCTTTTGCTTTTGGTCTTTTGCAGCTTTCTTATGGCTTGAGCTATCAAGTGTCATCAATGGTGAAGCATTATTCTTTGCTGCCCTTCTGGATTCTTTGGCTTTTCTTTTTCTTTCTTTCTCTTTCTTCCGCTGGGCTTCTGTGTCGTTCTTTCGCAGGGCGGTTTGAATGTTTGACGCCAGTTGCTCCAGCTGTTTATTAAAAGAGCCCTCCCAGTCAATGACATCTACTGAAAATAAGGGTTCTTTTAACTCTTCTCTTGCCTGTGAGGTTTGTTGGCTTCTTTTGACCGATGCTGCCAGGCGGCTTTTACCTTGCGTTTCAACCCAAGACGTCTTTCTTGAAGTTAAGGGCTTCTGTGTTGGCTCTTCGGCTTTGACAGGGTTCCCGTCATCAGAGTGGCTGGGAATGCCGGGGATTTTGCCTGGCGTTACAGATCGCCCGTGACAAGAGCCTGAAGGTTCAGAAGTGTTCTCAGGTGGCTTTGAGACACTTTTCCCGGAGCTGCCTGAAACCCTTTCCATTTGCTGTTCCCTTTTGAAAATACTCTTAAGGCATATCGTCCTGAGAAGAGTAAATTTTAAGCTCGGTAGTCACAATGCCAGACTGTGCGTTTTGTCAGGGTGGCTGGTACTATATGATGTCTGCCTCTACCAGCTTGTGACTGCCCCCAACGACTGACCCTATGAAAATCCGTGCTTTTCTGACAGACAATAAAAAAAGCCTTCTGGGTTTCGGCCTGCTCAGCTGCATGCCTCTGGTGTTCAGCTCACTGGTTGCCGCCCTGCTGTTTCACCATGAATCATGGTTACTGGGGCTGGAAACCCTGCAATGGCTGCCGCTGTATCTGCTGAGTGCCATATCCATGGCACTGGCAATGACGCCCAGCACCTTTATTGCCCTGGTCAGTGGTTATTTCCTTGGCTGGAATGCCACGGCATTTACCCTGGCCGCCTACCTTCTGGCTTCAGCACTGGGTTACAAAGCCGGTCAGTTTCTGGACGGTGGACGCCTTCTAAAAAGCCTTCAACGACAGAAAAAAGTTCGACAGTTTCTTGAGGGGCTTCGCCTTCAGGAATGGCCTCTGATGATTATGGTGAGACTATCTCCCGTAATGCCCTTTGCCGTTATGAACCTGTTAATGCCTGCGCTAAAAATCCGGTTCAATACCTTTCTGATTGCAGGGTTCTTTGGAATGCTGCCAAGAACGCTGTTTTCTATCGGGCTGGGCATTCAGGCCAAGGGGCTTATCAACCTCCTGCAAACCCCTGACGACCATCTTTCCAGCGCTGTCTTTTTTATAGTCATGACGATTCTGTCGGCTGGCGGGCTGATCTGGCTCATCCAGAGAACAGCCCGGCAAATATTATCAGGAAAATATTTTACCCCGCATAATTTCGACTACGCTTATCACAATCATAAAAAGTGCACTCTTACAGACCATGAGAAAAATAATCTGTCTTCTTCCCCTCCTTCTATTACAGACTCAGGTAAGCAGTGCCGCCCCAGTTGAAAATAAGTACACAGTCAGGGGAATCGTCACACTGGGTCATACGAAAGACAAGCCCGTTCTCGGCATATCCTCCGTTCGTTATGACCATAAGTCCGACCAGTTCATCATCTTATCTGATGACACCGGAGTTATTACCAACCTGTATGAAAAACCGGGCAAGCCTCGTTTTTATACACTATCAGGTCAGGCTGCTCTCAATGCTCTGGATACATCAACTCAAGAACAAGCCTCTGCACTGGACTCAGGCTTAATAAACGAAGTTCATCTAACCGTTAACCCTGATGAGTCTCATTGGAGCAGTCGTAAAAACTGGATTCAGGACGGGCATATTGATACCGAAGGACTTGCTTTATTTTCCGACAGTACAGACCTTCTGATCGCTTCTGAACAGGGTGCTACGTACCCGGTTAAATCTTTCAGAATGAATAGGTTCTGGGACGTCTACAACGCGCTTCGTATTCCTGATGTTGACGTCACAGCCTCGCTACTGAGGGTTGACCGGAACTCAGGAATGCTGAAGCAACGGTATTATTTTCCTTCTTACTACAAAACACCGTTGCTACGGGCAGCTTTAAGTTACCTGCTGCCTCAATTGGCTATGGGTGCTTATGACTGGGCAACCGATGAGAATATAGGCTTGCAGAGAAACCGGGGGATAGAAAGTATCGATTTCATACCCGACACCAACGAAGTCATTGCCATCACGGAAATGCCTCTGCGTCAGGACATAGCCTCCTGGAAAACTGCGTTCCCCGCTGGCAAAGGCACCCCTCCTATACCTCCCCCCTGCCGAATCATTCATCTGTCACTGGATGAAATCAATGATGGCACCCAATCCAATCCGGCTGTAAAAAAAGAACTTCTGTACGGTATTGCCCGGATGCCTGATAAATACACCCAGAATGCAGCAGCCACTATAAAAACAGGCGTTTCGGATGTTCTTGCTTTGAATGTCCGGGAAATACTGGTTGTTGAAAGAACCCGAATTACTTTTTCTCCGCTGGGTCGGGTTGCTCAGAAAAAGTTTGAACCTGAAAAGCCTGTCTCGATTACACAAATTTATAAGGCCAACCTAAATCAAGACAAAAAATATCATGTAACAAGGAAAGCCAGGCTAACACCTGAATTGATGAAGACAAAACGAGTCGTCAACAAAACCCTGGTATTTGATAGTTTGCAAGCCTCTGAAAAAAGTGTGTTTGAAAACATGAATATTGAAGGTATTACGACAGGCCCTGAGATTGACGGAAAAGAAACGATTGTTCTTGTTAACGATAATGACGCCGGAAAAGGCGATGCCACCAAACTTATTTTTCTGACTGTCAGCCCATAGGAGCCTTCCACAATTCATGAAGGTATTGCATTGCCCCCCTTCCCAAAGGTGGACTCCTGATTTAAAAAACACCATTCCCTTGACTTAAATCAAAAAATTAATGAGAACTATTCTTGTTTAGTATTTAAAATCCATGCCATCTTACGTTTAAGGTATCATCAACATGATATTTAAAAAAATGATGGGTATTGGTTGTTTGCTTCTGTCTTCAGTGTCTGCACTGACGCCGGGGTTAAGCCATGCGGACAGTGAAAAAACACTGACGATCGCCAACTACCGCGATATCCGAGACCTGAACCCGCACCTTTATAGTGGTGAGCTTTTTGCCCAAAACCTGATCTTCGAAGGTCTGGTACATCTAGATGAAAACGGCCAACCCGAACCCTGGCTGGCAGAGAGCTGGACCGTTTCCGAGGACGGTAAGCTCTATACTTTCCGTTTGCGCAAGGATGTGACTTTCTCTGATGGCACACCCTTTGACGCCCATGTTGTCAAAAGCAACTTCGACGCACTTCTGGACAACAGTGGCCGACACAGCTGGCTGGAATCTATTCGTCTGATGATGGAAGTGGAAAAGTCCGGTAAAGAGAGTATTCGTGCCACCGACGATTACACCGTTACCATTGAATTTCCCAATGCCTACTACCCGTTTCTGGTTGAGCTGGGCGTTACCCGTCCTTTCCGCTTTCTGTCACCCGGCTGTTTTAAAAACGGAACCACTAAAGACGGTCTTGACTGCCTCGTTGGTACCGGCAGCTATGTGTTAACCTCCAATGTTGTTGATCAGCAGTCTGTTTTTGAGGTTAACAACAACTACTGGGGCGAAAAGCCTGAAATCAATCGACTGGTTGCCAAAGTCATTCCTGACAGCCAGGCTCGCCTGCTCGCTCTGCGCAGCGGGGAAATCGACATGGTATACGGCCTTCAGCTGATCAGTGCCCAGGCCTATAAGCAGTTTGAGAGTGACCGTCGCTTTAACACTGCGCTGTCAAAGCCTGTATCCACACGGATGCTGATTTTAAACACCACCAGTGAGCAACTGGCGGATACCAGAGTCCGACAGGCATTAACCCATCTGACAAATAAAGCCGTGATTGCCGAACGGATTATGCTCGGCCTTGAGCAACCGGCTGACTCACTGCTGTCCAAAAACGTTCCCTATGCGGATATAGAACTGACTGCCTTCGATCATGACACCAGCCGCGCTATGGAGTTATTCAGACAGGCTGGCTGGGTAAGCGACAATGGAACGTTGAAAAAAGACGGCAAGCCCCTGAATATCACACTGTCGTATGATAGTGACAAGGTCGTTGAGCGTACGATTGCCCAGTACCTGCAAAGTGAATGGGGCAAGGCGGGTATCAACCTGGATTTAATTGGTGAAGAGGAGCAGGCTCACCGGGATCGACTCAAAGCTGCGGACTTTGATATCTCTTTCAATATTTCCTGGGGCACGCCCTATGATCCACAGTCGTTTATGGGTGCCATGCGAACGCCTGTTTACGGTGACATGCTGGCGCAACAGGGACTGAAAGAGAAAAAGCAGATTGACCAGTCTATCCTTGCTGCCCTGGAAACCGTCGATGAGTCTGAACGTCAGAAGTTGTATACTTATATTCTGGAAACACTCCACCGGGAAGCCGTTTACATCCCTCTTACTTACGAACAGAACCAGGCTATTTTCAATAGTCGGGTCAATGGCGTAGGTTTCAATCCTTCACAGTTTGAAATACCTCTTCAGCGAATGTCTGTAAAAGAGTAAGCGGTCGTTTTTGAATCTGGCAGGCGCCCATTGCCGGGCGCCTGCCTTTTTTTGGGGAATTTTAGCCAATGGCAAAATTCATTATCAAAAGACTACTGGCAGCATGTGTCACTCTTTTTCTGGTTTCGTTCGTCGCATTTGTCATCGTTAACCTGATTCCGGCCGACCCTGCGGAGGTGGCCCTCAGGATTAACGACATCCCACCGAGTGAGGAGGCCATTGCTGAAATGCGCCAACAACTAGGGCTGGATAAACCGTTTATGGCGCGCTACTTCGACTGGCTGAGTGCATCCTTACAGCTGGATTTCGGTGTGTCTTATACCAACACTGACCGTATGGTGAGTGAAGAACTGGCCAGAAGTTTTCCCTACACACTTCGGCTGGCAGGTATATCGCTATTATTGCTGGTTGGCATTAGCCTGCCTGTTGGAATACTCAGTGCTGTCTATAAAAATCACTGGTTTGACCACATTGTTCGACTATTCATCTTTGCCAGTACCGCCATGCCCAATTTCTGGCTGGCCTTTATCCTGATATGGTGTTTCTCCCTTGAACTGAACTGGCTTCCAAGCAGTGGCGCAACCACCTGGCAACATTACATACTGCCGGGTATGACCCTGTGCATGGCTTACATTGCGACCTATATCCGCCTTATCCGAAACGCCATGCTTGAATCCATGGGCGAACAGTATGTCACTTACGCCCGAGCCCGGGGGTTATCGGAATGGAGCGTTGTCACCAAGCACATGCTCAAAAACTCACTACAAACATCCATGACCGCCCTGGGTATCGGTGTGGTTCGGCTGGTTGCGGGCACGGTTGTGATTGAAAATATTTTTGCGATCCCCGGACTGGGAAGGCTGGCACTGGCTGCGATTTTCAACCGGGATTACCCCGTGCTTCAGGCTTACATTCTTGCGATGGGTTGCTTATTTGTGCTGTCCAACCTCATTATCGACCTGCTGCATACTGCCGTTGACCCTCGACTTAAAACAGCGGGAAGTCAGCAATGATTATGCGACTGTTACGTAATAAAACCGCAGTGCTGTGTCTGTTTATCATTGCCCTGGTCTGTGTTATCGGTGCCTTTGCGCCCTGGCTGGCTCCACATGACCCGAACCTGGCGGATGTCATCAATATGCTGGCCCCCCTGTCCGCCGAGTATCCCCTTGGCACGGATTACCTGGGGCGATGCATTCTGTCCAGACTGCTGTTTGGTATCAGGGCCACACTCTATTACTCACTGATTACAATGGTGGTCACGGCACTGGTGGGCGCTGCTATTGGGATAATATCCGGCTATTTCCGGGGTCGGGTTGACGCATTACTTATGCGTGCCTGTGAAGTCATGCTGTCATTTCCCTACGAAGTTATCGTCCTGAGTGTTGTCGGTATTCTGGGGCCAGGTGTCAGCAACATTATTATTGCCAACTTTATTGCTAAACTGGCCTGGTATATCCGCATGGTCAGAAGCTCGGTGATTCAGTTCAATCACCGAAACTTCATTCTGTACTCCAAAGCGATAAGCACCCCAAAACGCTTTATTTTCCTGCGCCACCTTGCGCCCAACGTGGCTGCCGAAGTGATCATTCTTGCCACTCTGGATCTTGGCTGGATCATCCTCAGCATCTCTACACTGTCTTTTCTCGGGCTGGGTATTCAGCCGCCGACCCCGGAATGGGGAGCCATGCTCAGTGATGCCAAGGAAGCTTTATTTTCCCATCCGGAACAGATGATGATTCCGGGGCTGGCCATTATGTCCGTGGTGGCATGCTGCAATTTGCTGGGTGACGCGTTGCGGGATGTACTTGATCCGAAAACAGGGACTCAATAATGCTTGAAGTACGCAATCTTTGTGTTCAGTTAAAACAGCAAGACCGGCAAAGGACTCTGGTCGAGGGTATCAGCTTTTCCCTGGGTGAAGATCAGTGCCTGGGGATTCTCGGTGAGTCAGGCAGTGGCAAAAGTGTCACCTGCTCCGCGATCAATGGGCTGCTCGGGGAGCATTTTTCAGTATCTGGCTCTGTGCGACTCAGACAAAAAGAGCTACTGACACTGCCCGCTAATGAGCGGCGTCAGCTACGGGGCTCTGATATTGCCATGATCATGCAGAGCCCGATGACAGCCTTCAACCCATTGTTCACCATTGGTAACCAGGCGGTGGAAACGATTCGACAGCATCACACTGTGGACAAAAAAGCGGCACTGGAGCTGATTTGTAACGCCATGTCACGGGTTAACCTTAAAGACCCACAAAGCCTGTTGAAACTCTACCCCCACGAGCTAAGTGGTGGGATGCTACAGCGAATCATGGTGTCGTTTGCCCTGGTTCTCGAACCCAAAATTATTATTGCGGATGAACCGACGACGGCTATTGACTACATCAGTCAGCGGGAAGTGGTCCGGGAGCTGCAACTGGTTCGGGAAACATTTGGAACGTCGTTTATCTTTGTCAGCCATGACCTGAGTCTGATTTCCCATATTGCCGATGACGTGCTGGTGATGAATAACGGGCAGATGGTTGACTACGGTTCGGCACAGTCTGTTTTCAGCCATCCGGAAAGTGAGCATACCCGTTATCTGATTGATATGCGCATGAAACTGATCAACCGCTTTCAGTCGGTGATGGGGAGCTAGTGAATGCTGATACAACTGACAGATGTTACCAAGTCATACGCCAAGGATGACAGCTGGCTGTTTCGCAGCCGTACCCCGGTTCTTAAAGGCGTTTCACTCTCGGTCAATCACAGTGAATGCGTTGGTCTTGTCGGAGAATCCGGTAGTGGCAAAAGTACGCTGGGGAAAATCGTACTTGGACTGGAAGCGTGCGATTCCGGTACGGTGAGCTACGCCGAAGAACTGTTGGAGCTGCCCCGCTATCAGGCAATGAGTGTCGTTTTTCAGGACTACAATACTTCAGTCAACCCCCGGCTGACCATTGCAGAGATCATCAATGAGCCGCTGCTCAATGAGCCGCTGTCCCCTTATGAGCGTGACAGGCTTATAACGTCTTTGCTGGCGGAAGTCGGCCTGCCGGCTGAACTACGGACGCGCTACCCCCATCAGTTAAGCGGTGGCCAGTTGCAGCGTGTCTGCATTGCCCGGGCCATTGCACCCAATCCCCGGTTTATCCTGCTGGACGAAGCTGTCAGCTCATTGGACGTGTCTGTTCAGGTACAGGTACTGGAGCTACTACAGACACTCAAACAAACACGCAATGTCGCTTATCTGTTCATTACCCACGACATTACAGTGGCCAGCTTCCTCTGTGACAGACTGCTGTTCTTCAAAGAGGGTATGGTTGTTGAACAGGTTGATGACATAAGCCAGCTGAACCGGGTTGCAGACCCTTACACCAGACAATTGCTGGAAGCCGCAGGCTACCTTGAAATCCCCTTTTTGAACCATTCGAGTAATCCATGAGTCTCACACACCGTGACTATTTCAAAATAGCCATCCCTTTTATTATTTCGACCGTGACCCAGCCCCTTCTGGGTGCTGTTGATACAGCGGTGATCGGGCGCCTGGGCGTTACCGAACTGATTGGCGGCGTCGCCATCGGCACCGTTATAATGAATACCCTCTATTGGCTGTTCGGTTTTTTCCGTGTCAGCACGACAGGCCAAAGCGCCATTGCGCTGGGTAAAAACTGTAACGAAAGTAAGGCTTCCAGCCTGATACGACCTTTTGTTCTGGCGGGCTCCGCTGGCTTAATCTTTATTTTGCTACAGTCGTTTATCTGGCAGGGAGCGCTGACCATTATTGAGCCAGAGGCTGGGGTTGCCCTGAGCGCCAAAACCTATTTTGATATCCTGATCTGGGGTGCGCCTTTTGTTCTGCTGAACTATACCCTTATCGGCTGGCTGATGGGACAGGCAAAGGTTAAAGAGACGCTTTATACCCAGATTTTCGGTAATGTCCTGAACATTATTCTGGATGCCGTTTTTGTACTTTACCTTGATTTTGGCGTTGCCGGTGTCGCTTTTGCCAGCCTGACCTCTCAGGTAATAACTTTTATTATTGGTATGTACCTGATAGCACAATCCACTTCATTCTCCCTGCTCAGCTACCTGGGACTGGCCAGAATGAGCCGCAAGGACCTGAAAGTTATTATCTCCTCAAACACCGACCTGCTATTACGTACGGTGTGCATTCTGACGTTCTTTAATGTTATGGCCCGGATGGGCTCCCAGCTTGGCGCGGATATTCTGGCAACCAATGCCATCCTGATGCAGGTGACGTTTATAGTGAGCTATATGTTTGATGGTGTCGCCAATGCTTCCAGCGTATTTTCCGGCAAGGCGGTTGGCGCAAAAGACCCGGAATTACTGAAACGCGTGGTCTCTCTCAATGTGCAATGGACGACGCTGTTTGTGGCAATAGCCACCGCCTTTATCATCCTGTTCCAGAATCAGCTGGTGCTGCTATTTACCCAGATACCCAGCCTGATCGCCATCTACCATGAGATGTCACCCTGGTTGACAGTGTTTCCCCTGGTGGCCGGATTTGGCCTGACTTTCTATGGTATTTTTACCGGCACAGGCACAACAGTACCTGTTCGTAATTCCAGTATCGCAACACTGGCGATCTTCCTGTTTGTAGTTTGGGCTACGGTTGAAAACTGGGGGAACCACGGGCTCTGGTTGGCGTTTACGATATTTTATATTGGCCGCTTTGCTTTTCTGGTTCCTTTCCTGCGACAAGTGTTTGCCAAAGCCGTTTAAGATCGTCGGTGCTATGGGCTATCTCAGTTTCAGGTAGCCCCGTTTTCCCCAAGTGGTTCCCCTGAAGTCCTGATAAACTACTTAACCCCGCCAGAACTCTGCTGATATAGTAATTATCAGTTTGCGAAAACAGCTTTTAAAAATAACAACTCTTAAAATAACAGTGGAACCACAATGGCAGACACCCCCCTGAACGGTCTGGCCGCGCGCCTGGTGGTCAATCAGCTGCTTGATGAAGGTGCGGTACGATCTGCTCAGGCTAAAGCAGAGCAGTCCAGCAAAACCCTGTCTCAGCAACTGGTTGAAGACAAACAGCTGACCTACCCACAGCTGGCACTGGTGACCGCTGAAGAGTTCGGCATTCCTGTGTTCGACCTTACCGCTTTCGATCCTGACAATATTCCAAGAGACCTCATTAACGAAAACCTCATCCGCAAGCACAAGGTAATGCCTTTAATTAAACGCGGAACCCGCCTGTTTGTTGCCGTCGTCAATCCAGCCGACCATCAGGCTATTGATGAAATTCGCTTCAACACAGGTCTTGCTGCCGAGCCTGTTCTGGTTGAAGAAAACAAAATTGAAGCATTCATTGACCGGGTTATAGAGGGTGGTGATAACTCGCTCAATGACTTTGATGATGACGAATTTGAGAACCTTGATGACCTGGAAGTCAGTGCTGTCGAAGACGCAGCCGAGGATTACAGTGGTTCGGCAGAAGACGATGCCCCGGTGGTAAAATTTGTGAACAAAATGCTGCTGAGTGCTATTAAGGGAGGCGCTTCCGATCTGCACTTCGAACCTTACGAAAAAAGTTACCGGGTGCGTTTTCGAACAGATGGTGTTCTGCACGAAGTCGCCAGGCCACCCGCTACACTCTCTCCAAGAATTGCCTCCCGGCTGAAAATTATGTCGGCCATGGATATTTCTGAGCGTCGCAAACCTCAGGATGGCCGCATAAAAATGAAGCTGTCGAAAAGCAAGGCGATTGATTTCCGGGTCAACACACTCCCAACCCTTTGGGGGGAGAAGATCGTACTCCGTATTCTGGACCCGTCCAGTGCAAAAATGGGGATTGACGCACTGGGTTACGAAGAAGAGCAGAAAGCCATGTACCTTGAAGCCCTGGAGCAGCCACAGGGCATGATTCTGGTCACAGGCCCTACAGGGTCAGGTAAAACCGTATCGCTTTACACCGGCCTGAATATTCTGAACACCCCGGAACGCAATATCTCTACCTCAGAAGACCCGGTGGAAATCAACCTTGAAGGCATTAACCAGGTCAACGTAAATCCCAAGCAGGGCATGGATTTCTCTCAGGCGCTCAGGGCATTTCTACGACAGGATCCTGATATCATCATGGTGGGTGAGATCCGGGACCTGGAAACCGCCAACATCGCCATCAAAGCAGCCCAGACGGGTCACATGGTGATGTCAACGCTGCACACCAACAGTGCGCCGGAAACCCTGACCCGTCTGCAGAATATGGGCGTTCCGTCGTTCAACATAGCCACCTCCGTCAGTCTTATCATCGCCCAGCGCCTGGCAAGACGGCTTTGCACCAACTGCAAAGAGGAAGTCGACATTCCCAAAGAGACATTGCTGGAAGAAGGCTTTACCGAAGAACAGGCCAAAGAGGCCGTTATTTATGGACCGAAAGGCTGCGAGCAGTGCAGCAAGGGCTATAAAGGCCGGGTTGGTATTTATGAAGTGGTGAAAATTACGCCAGCCATGCAGCAGGTCATTATGGCAGAAGGCAACTCCCTGGAGATTGCGGATGTGGCCAGAAAAGAAGGTTTTAGTAATCTCCGACAATCCGGTTTGCTGAAAGCGCTGCAAGGGGTCACCAGCCTGGAAGAAGTTAACCGGGTAACGCTGGATTAATCAGTGCCTGTGATATAAGTTGAAGTTTGCGATTAGAGCCGACGTAGCACAATTGGTAGTGCAGCGCATTCGTAATGCGAAGGTTGGGGGTTCAAGTCCTCTCGTCGGCACCATCGCCCCATTTCACCTAAAAGACGACTATTCACTTATACTCACCTTAAAACACTTTATTCTATGAAAATCAGCTAGTTAAAAAGTATACAGTCTAAAATAATATTACTCTTTGTCACTTCCAAGCACTCTTGTATAACCCCAGTTTCTTATTGAATTACCACTGATTTACCACTAGATTTACCACTAAAGAAAAAAGCCATTGAATAACAACAAAGCAGTAGGTGGATGTATGGCAACATTTGAAAAAAGGAAGCATGGTTGGTTTGTCAGGGTACAGAAAAAAGGTGTCAGGGAAGGTCGTACTTTCGACACAAGGACAGATGCCAAAGCCTGGGCAGATAAGCGAGAGAAAGAGATTGATGACCTTGGCAGTAATGCTGGCGAAGTGGCAGAAGCCTCCAGAAACAAAGTCTCTTTGAAAGAAGTTATGGAGCGCTATATCAAAGAGGTCAGCTCCAAAAAGGAAGGCGCCCAATCATTCAAACGTGAGCGGCAGCGCTTCGCACAGATGGCAATCAATCCAGAACACTGGCCGCTGAACGAACTGATGGACACCCTTGTTGCAGACATTGAGCCGCACCATATTGGAGAATGGAAAACTACCCGCCTGAATTTTGTAAAGCCCGGAACCGTTCGCAGGGAACGGAACTTCCTCTCGCACGTATTCACCATGGCTGTCGAGTGGGGATATATCAAAGAAACCCCATTTGGCAAGAAAGTAAAGTTCAACGACCTTAAAGATGGCGAGCGAGACCGGGGGGTTGCTGATTCTGAAATTGAAGAAATGATTTTTGCTCTTGATGACTGGGACGGGAAAACAAAACCAGCGACAACAAGACAAGTCGTTGCCCTCTTATGGTCGCTATGTTTAGAAACTGCTATGCGTTTACAGGAAGCTCAGTTTTTGACGTTGGAAGAGGTTGACTTAAAAAATGGAGTCATTGATCTGCCTGCACATAGATGTAAAGAGAAGCGTAAAAAAACACTTGGGCTGAGTACCAGGGCAATTGATCTTCTCAACCTTGGAAAGGATAGTGGCGGCAATTATTGGTTCGGTGACGCCACAGCCAAAATAGCGGTCAGCTCTGTTTTCTCCCATGCCAGTAATAAAACTGATATTGATGATTTACAATTCAGGGATTCAAGACATGAAGCATTGACTCGCCTGGCTGAAAAGCTTGAACCGTTTGAGCTGGCCAGACAGGCTGGCCACACTAACATGAACCGCACATTGAAGTATTATCGAAAGACTGCAAGAGAGTTTGGCTCCAAGCTCAGGAGGTGACCGCCTTACGTGGGCGGCCTTTCCTTTTTGTTTCAGGCTTGACGTAATCTTCTTCTTTAACATAAGCATTGTTCGCCCATTCGATAATCTCTTCACTAATCCAGCGCGGCTTACTTTTGCGTGGATTGCCTTCATAAAAAATTGTGGCGTATCTTGGCTTGGGGAAATCTGGCTGCTTTATTAAAACATTACGAGTGTAATTTTCAGACGCATCCAGAAAGTTCGCGATACGCTTTGTTGACCACATTTGGTAAGTGCTTTCCATAACTAAACTCCTAACAACCCTTACGATTCTAAAACAGTCACTATCTATTGAATATTACCTGATGGACAACGCAGTGCGTTATCCATCGGGCTTGGTTCGCTTATGTAAAAAGTAATTGTTTGTTCACTCAGCGAGTTCATAGGTTGCTTCAAAAATATCTGGCTTACAGGGGTAATATTCCCCCTTCACACCACGAATGATGTAATCAAAAGGCGAGCACATCATTTCGCCCTCTAATGTTCTGATAAACAAATATGATCTTTTGTTATCTATATCATTCTTTTCTACAGCATTATTTTCTGTAAATTTTTTTACCTCTGGTACATCTTCCCATCTACCAGACCATTGAATTGCATCTACAATAACAGGCTTTTTCCTATACTTTGGCATTATTATTTACCTCCTGTGAATTAGAAACACTCCAACAACACTTCCCTAACCGCCTCTTCAGCCCGTTCACACATCTCTGCATCAAACCAACCAAAGTGGCACTCTTCTTTTTTAATACCCAGCTTTGAAGCCAGCCGTCTGTAAGCTTCACTGCGGCTCATCAAGCCAGTTCTGTGTAATTGCTCAAAAGGTGCCTTGCTGCGTTTTCTGGCTATCCTGGTTTCTTTGTCAGCCAATGTTCCCAGCGGAATATCAGTAAACGGGTGCATTCCGACATAAGCACCACAGGATCGGCAGAGATACACCCACGGCCATTCACCGAAAGAACGACCATTATAAATTTCACTGTTGCGAACAGCTTCAACAGAACCACCGCAACAATGACAGGCTTCTGGTTTGGGCAGTGGGTTCTTTACGCGCTTGATTGCTCTGGCGCTTGGGTTAAACGGTGTTTTCATTTTTTGATCTCAATATCAGCTTTTGATTTATGCCCAGCAACAACCTTTGCCGTCGTTAATACACTGCGTCCACCTCTAGCCATCCTCAATGCCTTGAGCCAATCCTCACGAGTGAACTCTGGGTATTTCTCCAGTGCCAATTCGACGATACTTTCTGATTCGCCAGATTGAACTAACAATTCATCTATTGGTGTCATTGTTTCTGCCTTTTATCCTTATTGTGATACCTCGGCCTTGAGGTATCACATTCATGCTTAATGGTTTCCGGATCGACTGGGCCAAAGACTAATTCGCAATACTCACAAAGGTAATGCCGCTGTCCATGGCCATCTACGCCCCAGGTGATCCGGGCTTTTGAATTACTCACCACCATTTTTCAAACAAAATTCTCCAGGTGTTGTCTTTCAATCTTTTATTGATTCGCACGTATACAGATGGTGTGAACTCAATCCATATATTTAAAAATCTCCAGTTATACTTAGATCCCATCTAACCCTCCTATTAGGCTCTTGCCTGATTTTCGAACTTTTGAATTAATCACCACGCCCTCATCAATAATGCGTTTACCGAGTTGGATTCAGGAAACGCTGATTCGATTACTGGTTTTGGTTTCTCTTTGCTGCTGTCAGCCCTTAATATCCGATATACTGAGCTAACTTCCATTCCGGTCTTTTCCGAAATTTTTTTTGCTGTCAGACCGCTATCTCCCAGCATCAAAACTTCTTTACGGTGAATGGATTTCCTGCCTTTTCTTGGCGTACTAAGCCCTAGCTGTCTTCTGACGAGCACTATGGTTGATGTCGCAATGCCCAGCACATGAGAGGCTTCATCAATCGTCATGGTGGGATTGCTGGCAAAAAGTTCTGCAACTCTTTCCAGCTTGTTTTTTATTTTTGCTGGCATGTCTTATTCTCCTTTCTTATCTGATGCCCATACTCCCGAACCAGCGCCTGGTACCGCTTGTATATCCGTTTCTCACACCGTAGTGATTCACCAGTACTAACCAGCCCGCTGGCCTTCAGTCTGTTTAATGCGTCCAGATCGTCAGCCAGCTTTTCGGCGTCTTCATCGGTCAGCCGGTTTACCCGAAAGAAATGAGCCAGCTTCTTTATATGAATCAACTCAAGGTCTTTCTGGCTGACAAATACGGGAACGTCCATTTCACCACCTACCGTGAAGTTGACATCATGCGGGCAATGATCCGGTTTGTCAGAATCACGCTGTTAATTACTTCAAGCGGATGATCTGGCTTATTAATCAGCGTCGTATTCCTAACCCACTTTTGCTGATTTCCACTTTTGATTGACCGGCTGATGCCTTCCATACGTACCAGGTCTTCAGCAATGTTCTGGAGCGCCTGACGGTTATTCATGGTCTTTCTCCTGTTTTTGGGTTTCCTTGATGGCGGCTCTTAACTCCCTGATTACTGCCTGCCGTTTGGGTTTATGGCCTTCCGGCATCAGGATGGATTCCTGTGCCAGTAGTAAGGCCTGTCTGATTTTCTTAATGTCCATTGCCCTGCTCCTAAAACGGTACGGTGTCGTCTTCTACAACCTGACCCGATGAACTCCACAGGTCATCCATGGTTTTGTTCCAGTCGTCATCATCCTCATCACCCAGGGCTGCCCGTGCGTCGGCAAACTCGTCCTCTTTCGGGGCGATAACCATCTGGCTAGGCTTGGCGGTAGGGTCTTCGTTCCACTCGCTGGGCGTACCGACAACGGCTGTCAGGTCGTAATTGAGAATGCGCTGGAACTTTCCGTCAGGCTTAACCTGTATCCGGCTGGGTACCAGAAACGGAATCCCCTGTTCCCGAACCCGGTCAAGAGCGTCGTCTACAGTGCGCGGGCAAGGTGCCTGAAAGCCTGCCCGCTTGAACCACCACACCTGAGCCTTGTTCTGGGCGTAACCGGAATGCTCGAAGCAGATCCATTCACAGTACGAATCGAACCCGCAGCGGTAAGTCACTTTCAACGACGGTGGCTTACCTTTCTTTTCGTGCCTGTCGTAGAACACGTCTTCCACGTCGTGCCAGACTGCTTCAACCTGGTCAGCCAGTACCGCCGCATCACTGGCGGTGGTTTCGTGCTGGGGCTTCTGTGGCCAGACATAACCGCAATCCGGGCAGGCACTGGTGAACGCCAATACAAAGGTGTGGCACTCCGGACATTCCTTCATCGGCGCTTCACACTTCTCACCCTTACGCTTCTTGCGGACGCTCTCCACGTTGATCCGGTCAATGGGGCCGTGTCGTTCAACATTGCCGCCGTAGTCCAGCACCAGACAGTCAGTTTTGCCGGTCTCCGGGCTGATCCGCAGACCCCGCCCCATGATCTGCACGTACAGGCCGGGCGACTTGGTCGGGCGCAGAAGGGCAATCAGGTCAGTCAATGGCGCATCAAAGCCGGTGGTTAATACGCCCTGACTGGTGAGCGCCTGAATCTTGCCCGCCTTGTAGTCCTTCAGAATGCGCTCGCGCTCGATGGCTGGTGTACCACCGTGGACGCATTCAGTGGTAATGCCTTCATACTCCAGCAGCGCCTTCACCTCCTCCGCATGGGCAACACTGACGCAGAAGATCAACCAGGCTTTGCGGTTTCTGCCATAACGCAAAATCTCATCAACGGCTTTTTCAGTAACATCGTTGCGGTGTACAGCGTCTTCCAGATCCTTGGTGACAAACTCGCCGGTACGGGTGCGAACGCCAGACATATCAATCTTTTCAGTACCGCCCTTAGTCACCAGTGGCGACAGGAAGTTCTCATCAATCAACCGCTGGATGTCGGTTTCATACACCACCTCATCAAACAGGGCGTTATCGCCTTCTGTCAGCAGGCCCGACTTCATCCGGTACGGTGTAGCACTGAAGCCGATAACCTTGACGTTCGGGTTCATCATCTTCAGGTCACGGAAAAACCCGGTGTACATGGTGTCGTCTTTGTCAGCGTTGATCAGGTGGCACTCGTCCACGATCACCAAATCAAAGGCTCCCAGGTCAAACGCCTTTTTATGAACCGACTGGATACCGGCAAACAGAATGGCTGAATCCGTATCACGACGGTTCAGGCCTGCGGAGTAAACACCGGCGGGAGCCAGTGGCCAGATCGCCGTGATCTTGTCAAAGTTCTGTTCCAGAATCTCTTTCACATGAGCCAGAACCAGAATGCGCTGGTCGGGCCAGGCTTCCACCACCTGGCGGACAAAGTCGGCAATAATTACCGACTTGCCCCCGCCGGTGCTGACGCACACCAGCGGGTTGCCCTGCGCTCTACCGAAATACTCATAGATGGCAGCAATGGCTTCTGACTGATACCAGCGCAGATCAAAGGCCATTGTCCTGCTCCTTCTTTCTTGCCCGGTACTCATGGCAACAGTCAGCACTGCAAAAACTGTTGTTATGGATGTGCAGCTTGCCGCACTTGTTCAGGCATGGGCGTGACTGTTTCTTGTGCCTGCGTACCCTCTGGCCGCTTGTGCCGTTGGGTGTGGTTAAGGCTGAAAGTATGGCGAGCAGATTCATTAGCATGATTCCTTCCTGCGCTTGCGTTCAGCCAGCATGGCGTCTGCACAGTTGTATGCGTATTTGGCAGCCTTTTCATCAGCGGTTTCCATTCCGCCAGCCAAAAATCCCACCAACGCCTGACCCGCAAACTTATCCTTCAGTTCTTCCGGGTGCGCCACTGCGTTATTGACCCCGGTCACCGGCAGCCAGTAATCAACCTCTGGAAAGAACCGGCCATCGATGAACATTGTCAGACAGATGCCGTTTTCAACGGAGAAGCCAATCAACTCGCCCTTTTTTTCTGGCTTGACGGCGAGGGAGTGGAATCCGTACCCCTCGATGATCTCGATAATGCCCTGGAACTTTTTGTTCATTGTTATTGTCCTGTCTTTGTTTTTATTACTGGTGGTCGATCAGGCTCTCAAGGTCTCTGATCAGCTGGCGGTCACACTCCGCATATTCTCTGAATGCCTGACGTGACCGTTTCGACAAATTTTCACTGACTGACAAACGTTCGTTGGACTGGGCACTGTATTCGATGTGTTTGATGGTTCGACGGAGGATGTCTTCTTTTCTGTTCATAACATTTGTCCTGTCTTTGTTTTTATTGCCCGACAATCTCAGCCTGGAACGTCTGGCGAAGCCCCTGCACATTTGGATCTCCCAGCAACTCCTTCTGATCCACCGCCTTGATTTCGCAGGAACTCAACTGCTCAGGGGCTTCACCGGTTACAAACTCCTGCCCGGTACTCTTCAGCCGGTACTTAATCCAGTACTCGCCGGAATCCACCACATCAGCGAACGAGAACAGCAGATCGGGTATATAAAGGTGCGACTGGCAACCCGTCCGCTGGTTCTCCACCGGAATCAGGCAGTCATAGCGGGCGCAGTGCCATTCGGCGTTTTCAACTGGCGTACTGTGCAGGCAGGTTCGACAATTAACCGCCGGAGCCTGCTGACCATGACAAACCGGTGAATGGTCGCAGAACTTACACTGGTACCAGGCAGGATCTTCGTTCAGCTTCTCCAGTGGCGCATCACTGGCGATAATGGCCGAGGCCTTGTTGACCAGCTCGGTTGCCTTCTTTTTGTCGTATTTAATGCGCTCGCCGTACAACTCGTCGGTGTTCTTGTTCACGGCAATATAAAAGGCTCTGGTCAACGGTTCGTTAGGCGCAAGGTGCATATACACCTGCATCTGGGCGAAGTGCTGAGGCTTGGATTTCTCCACGCCCTTACTCTGTAAATCTTTGAAAGACTTTTCAGAGTGGGTTTTCATCTCCACGACGTGCCAGGTCTTCGGCGCTTCAACAAAACCATTCGCTACGCCATCCAGTGAACCACCAAAGTGACCATCGCAAGCCGATACCCGAAACTGCTGACCGGTCTGTGAATCTTCTTCGTAGATATTCACGCCAGCGGCCTGGAAGTTCTGCACAAACCGTTTTTCAGCTTCCTGCCCGGTTTCAAACAGTCGCAGCATACGACCGTCAAAACTGGCTGGCGTACACCAGTGAAAGTCATACCAAAGCGCCCGGCTGCATGGCTTACCGATTAAAGAGGCTCCAAGGTGTGGACGGAACCCGCTGTCGGCATTGGCTTCATAGTGCCGGTAGATGCGGCTAATGGTGCTGTCGGCTTCTGGGATCTTCATGGTCTGTGCAGTCCTTCATTAATTGGGGTTCCCCTCTGGCTAGCAGAGGGGCGTCGTCCATTACTGTCGCTGTCCCCAGGGTGGCGCACCGGCAGGGGCGGCTGCCTGCAGAGCCTGGGCAGGTGCCTGTTGCGGCGCTACCGGTTGCGGCGGCGCTTGCGTGGCGGGCTGAGGAGCCGCTGTCGCTGTCGCCATTGGCTGCGGCGCTCCCGCTGGAGCTGTTCCAGGCTGGGGGACTGGCTGAGGGGCTGCTGACTGCTGACCGGGAAAGCCCGCACCGGAAATAGCCTCCCACTTCTTAATGACGTTGGAAGGGTCACGGCCTGTTTCCTGTTTGATGACGACAGACACCTTGCAGGGGATGTTGATCATGTGATCAGTGTCGTTCACATCAGGACGGCCAATAGCGTGAGCAATGGCGCTGATCTCTTCCCGACCGATTTTCTGTGCGGTCTGGTTGGGGTTGACGATGTTGTGATTACTCCAGACCTTGCGACCGGAGTACTCACCATCCATCACTGTCCAGACGAACTTGATGTACTGGCCGGTGCCAGCCTTGGTGTTCTTCAGCTCTGCTTCGCTGATCATGGCGATGTATTCACCATTGGGCAGCGGTTCGAAACCCTGAGCCGGGTTGTACTCGTTCGCTGTAAAGCCTAAACCTGCCATGGTTATTCTCCTTGTTGTGGGTTAGGTTGGGTTTGGGGTTGATTGGATGACTGAGTCAATGCCTGGTTAAAAGCATCCCAGGACATGGGAATCTCAGCCGGAAGTGAGTAACGGTTTTTCGCTACAAAAGCCGGGCGGGCTTCGGTGTACAGAACACGCTGGCCAGTGGACACGCCACGGCTTTTAGACTGCCCGAAACCTTTGTCCTCTTTCTGGACAACTGTCTTGTAATTCCCGAACAGCACACAGTCCATACTTTCCTGAACCAGTTCAGACGCCCGCTTATGCAGCTTGATCTGGTAGCGGTCGTAGCTATCGACCTCTGGCGACTCAAACCGCTTGATTTCAGCATGAGCGATCAGGATGACCGACATACCCTTGTCATTACGCAGAGCGTTAAGCCACTGCATCAGGGTTCGCCAGTGGGTCAGGGCTTCCACGTAGCCCTTGCCGTAACCAAACTCTTCAATAGAGTTCTTGTTATGCTCCAGACAAACCTGTTGCCAGATCAGTGGCTCCAGATGGTCAACACTGTCCAGAACCACGGTTTTGAACTGATGCTCTTCGTGGTAAAGGGCAGACAGCGCTTCGGTGACACTGCCCCAGCTGGTAAGCATGGGGAAGGTGTCCACGGTCAGGGTACCCAGACCATCCTCTGTAGGCAGAAATATAGGGGCAGGCGCACCGGCGGCCAGTGTCGTCTTGCCGGTACCTGCGTCACCGTAGATCAGCACCCGTGGCGCACTCAGGCCAGCGGCGCGGCTGATGGAGTTAAGAGAGATAGCCATTATGCAGACGCCTCCAGGCGTTCAATTTTCACAGACGACTTACGGGGCTTGCTGGTGACGGCTTCCGCCATAATGGCGTACAACTCAGGGCTCAGGTCTTTCAGCGCCTTAAACTGACGAACGTCCAGCTCGGGCTTGGTGCGAACCACCTTTTCAGCCACGTTCTGAGGCAGGCGGGCTTTTATCTCTTCGAACTTCTTGGCGTCCAGAGTGCGGGTGATGCCGCCAGTGGTAGTGACCTTGTACCAGTCACTCTTGATGGTGGCGCTGCCCTCTTCCTTCACGCCGACGGTTTGAAGAATGTCCGCCTCGATGGCGACACGAAGCTGGCGGGCCTCTGCTTCAGCCTTCTTGGCCTCTTCCAGTTTGTAAGCCAGCTGGTCCAGAATGTGGACATCGTTGGTTGGCTTGTCTTCCATGGTGTACGCTCCTGCGTTTATTGTTTTTCTTTACTGCGGGTTGGTTAGTGGGTGAACTGCCTGATGTCTTCCGCATCCAGATCAAAAGCAGGCTGATCCGGATCGGCTTCAGGTTCTTCACCGCCCATGTAAGCGTCAGTGTCAGGAATGACGATCATCACGGTTTCGCCTTCAGCGTCTGCCAGGTCGTGACGGCCCGGTGAATTGCCCGGCATTTTCAGGACTGCCTTCACGCCGTCTTTAAACGTCACCGTGTCAACCGTAGCGAGCAGTGAAACCCGGTCACCGGTTGCCATGATCCGAACAGCCTGAGCAACTGCATTCATACAACGCTGCTTTATCCGAAAGATGACTTCCTGTTGCTGATGCTCTGGCAGCTTTTGCCAAACGTCTGGCAGGGCTTTTAATTCGTCTGTCACCAGCCCCATCAAATCACCCAGCAGGGTGGATTCGGTTAATTGAATGCGCTCGTCACTTTTCTCAGGCACGAAGACATCCTCCAGACATTCAAGGTCTGTTTTTGACATTTGGGATTTCCCCTTTGTTGTTATTGCGGTTGGGTTACTGCTACGGGTTTATTGATTACCCAGTTGCGGGTATCTATTGACTAAAACTTCTTCACCACTTTCTGCGTCTTCTGGAACTTCAACCATCAAGTCACCCAGCAGAAAACAGTCAGGAAGCTCTTCATCACTGAGCCAAAGTTTGAAAATATCTTCCCTGTGTTTGCGAGAGTCAGTATTGAGACGCAAAGCCTGTAATCGAAGCTTGCGAGAATCTTCACGAGTGGCAACTTCTTTTAATGCCAGTTCGCGAATTTCTTTAAGAGTCTGTTGTCTGTCCATGTTGTTCTCTTTCTTCTTAACAGTTTTTAGCTGTAATTATGTTATACAGTTAAAAACTGTTAGATACAACAGTTTTTATATTTTTTATTTCGAATTATTTTTTTCAGTCTTGGACAAGACGACAGAAGTAGGAGAAGTCAGGCAGCAGACAGCTGCCCGCTAATCATTGCTCAAGGCTGGTGTACTGACCGACTACCACGCCACAAAGGTTGGTGCCTGCCTGTATTTCCTGAATGGGGTATTGAGGGTTAAGCGGCTTGAGGTATTTTTTCCCTGAGTCTTCTACATAAATCTTAAATGTACTCTCATTGGAATTAGGCAGCCTGGCAATAACCGGCTTACCGCTGACGACATCGATGTCGGGATCAACATATATAAATGTTCCCTCTGGAAAGTTCATTCCAGAAGGTACGGGGTTTGTCATTGAGTCGCCTTTAACTTTTAAGGCATAAGACCTTGGCCCGATCCTGCCAGGGCAAGGCAGCAAGTCTTCAGGGTCTTGAAGGTAGGCAATATCGCCGACTTCGCAGAACTGACCAGCACTCACCCAAGAGATTAACGGCACAAACCGTATATCTCGTATAAACCCTGTGTCGCCAGAGTCGCCGCCATAGCGAAGATAGCTTTCCGATACGCCAAAGGCATTAGCGAAATGTTCCAGATTTCTTGGATTTTTGGTCTTGCCTGTTTCGATCTGACCGATACTTTGCTGCCTGATCTGCTTGCCTGTAGCGTTAAATATTTCTCTGGCTAAGTCTCCCTGGCTCCAACCCTTTTCTTTCCGTAACTTAATTATCCGGTCACCGATACTCATTTTTTTTGCCCTTACGCTCGCAAGTCTTGCGAGCTTTTAATATTTCTGCTCTGTTCAAAACTCCGCAGGAGTCTACAAATTACATTCTGATAATGGAAATCACAATTGCCAATTGTTAACGAACAAAGCCGGTTTGTGTTTTGCGTTCATTGAATACAGTTTTAAACTGTGGCAGTCTAGCAGAAAACAACTAAAACCGGTGATAAGGATGGAAGCACTGCAACGGGCAATAGATATTTGCGGAAGCCAGGAGAAGCTAGGCCAAAAATTAGACCCGCCTGTAAAACAGCAATCTGTAAGCGGATGGCTTGAGAGAAAACGAATCCCACCTGAGCGAGCCATACAGGTCGAGACCGCCACTGACGGACAAGTAACCAGACAAGAACTTTGTCCGGATCTCTATCAATAGACAAAAAAAGAAAAACCCCGCACCAGCGCCAACAGGTTACGGGGTTTCATACCAACAGGGATCATTATGACTTATTCAGTACCAAGGGGGAAGCATGGCTACACCATTCGGCGTTTCGCCTGACTTCGCCCAACAGTTCGCTAACGCAATGCAGGATGCAGGGCTCGCTTGCGGTGACGACCTGCTGCCCGATGGCAAAATCCAGCGCTTCCACGTTGAGGGCGACAAGGCCGGTAAAAAGAACGGCTGGTATGTCCTTTATGGCGGTCGCTACCCGGCAGGCTCTTTCGGCAGCTGGAAGACAGGCGACAAGCACGTCTGGTCATTCCACAACAGCAGGGAGCTAACACCGGAAGAGCGTGACGAGCAAGAGCGCGTGATGGCGATCCTCAAGGCTGAGCGTGAACGGGAACAACAGTGGGTCTGGGCAGAAGCGGCCAAGGTCTGTCAGGAACAGTGGGAACAGGCACGATCTGCTGACCCGGATCACCCGTATCTTATGTTGAAAAACGTAAAGCCCCACGGCATACGACAGCGTGAGCAGACCCTGCTGATTCCCATCCACGATGAACACGACAATATTTGCAGTCTTCAGTACATCTGGCAGGACGAAGACGGACAGTTCCAGAAGCGTTACAAGACCGGTGGTAAAAAAGCCGGTGGCCTGCACCTGATTGGCGAGCTCACCGACACCCTGTACGAAGCCGAAGGCTATTCCACCGCCGCCACCATTCACGAGGAAACCGGCTGCGGTGCTGTTGTGGCATTCGACAGTGGCAACCTGGAAGCAGTCGCCCGTCGTTTAGAGCAGACCGGCAAGAATATCCTGATGGCCGCCGACAACGACAGCGCAACACAGGGCAATCCCGGCCTGACCTGTGCGATGAAAGCGGCTGAAACCATCGGGGCAACGGTCGTCTTTCCCCAGTTCCCACCCGGCACCACCGGCACCGACTTCAACGACCTGAAAGCAGTAGCGCCTAATCTGTTACTGGATCAGCTTAAGTGCCCTACCGGCTTTATGCATTCCAGCTTCAGCTTCTTGTCCGTAGGGGAAATGATCAGTCAGCCCAAGCCCATCAGCTGGCTGATTAAAGGCTTTCTGGAAACAGATTCCCTTGCCCTGATGTTCGGTGAACCGGCTTGCGGTAAATCCTTTGTGGCCATCGACATGGCGTGCTGTGTCGCCACCGGCAAGCCCTGGCACGGACAGGAGATTAAACGGCAGGGGGCAGTGTTTTATCTGGCGGGCGAAGGTATCAATGGTCTGTCCCGACGCTTCAAAGCCTGGGAGATGCAGAACCAGACTTCACTGGCAAACGCTCCCATCTACGTCAGCAAGGCATCCGCCAGTTTGTACGACGCTTCCAGCGCGGTACAGGTCTGTCAGGCGGTAGAGCAGATCATTGAACAGAATGGCGGGCTGGTGCCGTCCGTGGTGGTGGTTGACACCCTCGCCCGTAACTTCGGTGGCGCAGATGAAAACAGTACCCAGGATATGAACCAGTTTGTCCGACACCTGGACGAACACTTCCGGGCAAAGTGGGGTTGCTGCGTACTGGTCGTTCATCACACCGGCGTCGGCAATCAGGATCGAGCCCGTGGCAACTCAGCGTTAAAAGCGGCGCTGGATGCGGAATATGCAGTCAAGAAAACAGACGACACCCTGAAGATCACGTCCAAGAAGATGAAAGACGCAGACGAGCCTGACCCGAAGGAGTTCAACCTCAAGGTGGTAGAACTGCCCTGGCGGGATGAAGACGGCGAGGTTCAGACCAGTTGTGTGCTGGAGCATACCGAAGCGCCTGTGGTTAAAAACCTTATCAGTCTTGGCAAAACCCAGCGGGCTTGCCTGGTCGAGCTGCAACGGATTTATCGGGAGTACAGGCAGCGATTAATAGACAGTGGTCGTGATGAGTCAGAGGCACGAGTTGAAACAATTGTGTGGCGTGATGCTTGTGTAGGCAAAGACCGGATTCTTAAAGACCGCAAGAACTTCCCAACCTATAAAAAGCGATTAACAGAAGCTGATGCAATTCGAATCGAAGGGCCTTACGTGTACCTGACAGCAGGTGGCGAAGATGCATAAAGGTTTACGGATGAATAATAAAAATACAAGCAAGCGTCTTAATTGCGTCTTAAAACGTCTTAATTCGTACAAAAAACAATCTTTAAGCGTCTTAAAACGTCTTAATTTGCGTCTTAAAACCGTCTTAAAACGTCTTAAAAAGCACAACGAGACCGTCTTAATTTTGCCCCCCCCTTATAGGGGGGCAAATTACGACGCTGAGTGCTCGACTTTTTCGGCAGAGATTTCCGGAGGCAGATCATGAGAATTATTCTTCCGCTGCCACCCACCGTGAACCATGTTTGGAAACACCGGGTTATTCGCAAGGGCCGAAAGCACATCCCCAGTGTGTACATGACCGCAGACGGCAAAGACTACCGGAGTCGTGTTCAGGTGGCCTGCATGGAACAGGGCATCCACAACCGCAAGCTGACCGGAAAGCTCAGGGTTTCTGTCCGGCTGCACTTCCCGACCAACCGCCGCTCTGATATCGACAACCGCATGAAAGCCCTGCTGGATGGCTTAACCCATGCCGGTGTCTGGCTCGATGACAGTCAGATTGACCAGCTGGCGATTCTGCGCGGGGAAAAACTTCCACCCGATGGTGTGGCGATGGTGGAGATTCAGACGCTCGCACAGGAAGACTAACGAGGCCCCCCATGGACGAACAGGCACCACTCCCCAAAAGCGTTCAGGAAGTCGCTGATGTGATTGGCCGTGAGAAAGCCCTGAAGCTGGCAGGCAGGGCAAACGGCTGTGTCTACGTGCCTCACCCCCAGAAAATCACCGAAGCGCATTTTCTTTCACAGGTGATTGGTCTGGAGGCAGCTCTGGCGCTCTCCAATGAGTTCCGGGGGATTATTATCCATCTGGCCACCTGTCGTTTTTTGTATACCGCATGGCGTGATCGTTCCATTCACCGGATGCGTCAAAACGGCATGTACATTGCGGATATCGCCAGCCTGTTCGGTATCACGCCCCGCCATATCAACAACATCCTGAATAAACCCATAAAACTGGAAAACAGCCCGGAGGAAAAATGAACAAAAAGCCGGAAAAATCCGGATGGAACCATTTCGGACGTAACAAAAAAAAGGCGCAGTCCATGGATGAGATGAACAACGAATGGAGCCCCAAGGTGTTAACGGTCTGTATTGCAGTAGGGGCTGCTGTGGTCAGGTTGATTATGGATGCCCGGCATATCACCTTTCTGGCGGTATTGCGGGCGGTGTTTGTCGCGGCGTTTGTCGCTTACCTGGTGGGTGAAGGACTGGCAGAGGTTGACCTGTCCAGCGGCACAAAGAATGCCATTGTCGGTGTTGCCAGTCTGCTCAGTCGGGAGCTGGTGGAGGGGTTGATTCAACTGGCGGACCAGTGGCAGCGCAACCCGAAAGCCTTCATTGACTCGATTCGCAAGGGGGGCAAGTGATGAGCGATTCCCCCTGGAAGAATTTCACCTATGCCGAACTGGCCTGCAAGTGTGGTCATTGTGATAGCCAGTCAGGTCGCCACATTGATCCAGCCTTGATGGATAAAGTTCAGCAACTGCGTGATCGCTGTGGGCCTCTGAAGGTGTCCTCTGCCTACCGCTGCCCAAACCACCCAAGTGAGCGCAACAAGCCCCGGCCTGGCACCCACGCTAAAGGTCTGGCGATTGATATCCAGTGTTCCGGAGTTCAAGCCTTCGCACTTCTCAAAACAGCGATTGGAATGGGCTTTACGGGCATAGGTGTTAGCCAGAAAGGCGACCATGGCAGTCGGTTTATTCACCTCGATATTTCAACAACGGGTAATCGCCCATGGCTATGGAGCTATTAACATGAACTGGAACATCGTTAAGGATTTGTTGGCTAAGTCTGCCCCATTGGTAGGCACTGCCTTAGGTGGTCCCGCTGGTGCGGCGATGGGGGCAATGGTGGCTAATGCGCTGGGGGTGGAGTCTGAACCGGTCGCCGTGGCCAGAGCAATTCAGCAAGACCCTGAAGCGCTGGTGAAGCTGAAACAGTTTGAGCTGGAGAATGAACAGCAGGTCAGGGAGCTGGCATTCAAGACCCTGCAGGTTGAGCTGGCGGACAAGGCTAACGCCCGGCAGACACACAAAGACAGTCGTATGCCTGCGGTGATCACGCTCCTGATGACAACGATTGTCGGCGCGTTGCTGATGGCGCTGTTTAACACCGAACTGCCCGAAGGTAACAAGGAAGTCGCTTACATGCTGTTCGGTCAGGCCGTCACCCTCTGGGGCGCATCAATCACCTACTGGGTCGGCACGACACGGGGCAGCAGCGACAAGAGCAAGCAGCTATCACAAGCCGGAGTAGGTTCTTCCCGGGCAAAGTGCGGCGGGTGGGAATGGTCGCGGGATTTTCAGTGAGGGTGGGGGTTGAAATTGGATGTCGCCTATTGGCTCTTTTTATAGGCGACATTCCAGTAACGACGGAGCCTACAGGATAGTCAACCCAACAAGATAGGCGACATTAGATGTCAATTGTTAATCAAAAAGAACTGGCTGACATCATCGGTAAGAGTACCCGACAGATTCAAAGAATGACCAAAGACGGGATACCGATTCATTCCAGCTCAAGCAAACAGACTCACTATGATTCGACCCTGGTTATCCAGTGGTTAATTGACAGAGAGATTCAGAAGCTGACCAAAGAAGGTGATTACGATTCGGAGGAAGAACGGGCAAGGTTGTTACACCATCAGGCCAACCTTGCGGAACTGAAGGAAGAGGAAGAAAGGAATCGTCTGGTACCTGCTGATCAGGTGGATAGACTCTGGGGCAGTCTGTTGCTGACGTTCAGAACCCGGATGCTTCAGGTACCAAAGTCAGTGGTGACCAGAATCATCGGTGAGACTGACGAACAGAAGGTTGTCGCGGAGCTGACCGACGAAATCAAACAGGGACTTGAGGTGCTGAGCAGCAGTGAACAAGAGATCATCGACAACACATGAGTTCAATCATGTTCTGCTGGATGTTCTCAGCTGTAACCTGAAGCGGGTAAAACCTCCACCCGAACTATTACCCAACGAATGGGCAGAGCAGTTTGTCCAGATCCCCGCCGGTAATGCCAAGCCCGGCCCTGTACGTTTTGCCAATGCGCCTTTTCAGGTTGAACCCATGAACATGGTCGTTAATCCGGACTGTTACCGGATAACGTTAATGTGGGGCGCACAAACCGGCAAGTCTCAGGTTCAACTCATGGCGATGGGATTCTGTATTGACCACGCCCCACAAAGCCAGATGATGATGCAGCCCAGTGAGGGCGATTTACAGACCTGGCTGAATGCCAAGTTTGACCCCATGGTGGAAAGCACCACAACGATTAAAGAGAAAATGGCCAAGCCACGCAGCCGTGAGGGCGTGAATAACCAGAAGATGAAATCCTACCCTGGCGGCTTTCTGATGTTCGCCTGGAGTGGTTCACCCAAAACCATGCGGGGACGATCCGCACCGAAAATATTCTGTGATGAGGTGGACGGCTACGAAGTCACCGCCGAAGGTAATCCGGTTTCACTCCTCTGGCAACGGGCTGCCACCTTTGGTGACCAGCGTCTTCTGTTTGAAACCTCAACACCCACGGTCAAGCGGGCATCGTTTATAGAAACCAGTTTTGAAGCCGGTGACCAGCGGCGGTTTTATGTGCCGTGTCCCCACTGCAAAGAGAAACAGACACTGGAATGGTCAGGCGTTGACTGGGACAAGGAGCGCAACGACAAGGGCGAAACCATCGAGCATTACCCGGAAACTGCCCGCTATATCTGCAAAACCTGCGGCGCTATCTGGAACGACGCGGAACGCTTTGCCGCTATCCGTAATGGTGAATGGATTGGTGCCAAGCCATTTAAAGGTCATGCCAGTTACCACCTGTCAGAGTTATACAGCATGTTCCGCCGGTTGCGGGATATTGTTATTTCGTTTCTGGAGAAGAATGCCGCCAACGACCTGCAGACGTTTATGAATGTGTCACTGGCGGAGACCTGGGAAGAAGGCGGCGAGCGGGTAGACCACCATGTTCTGATGAAGCGGCTGGAACAATATCTGGCAGAAATCCCCGCCGGTGTGGTGGCTATTACGGCAGGTGTCGATGTTCAGCGAGACCGTTTAGAGCTGGAGCTGGTGGGCTGGGGTATGGGTTATGAATCCTGGTCACTGGATTATCAGGTGTTTTACGGTGATCCGACATTGCCGGAAACGAACCCGGACAGCTGTTGGTACGAGCTGAACCGATACCGTGAACAGGTCTGGCAACATGAACACGGTCACCAGATGAAACTGCTGGCGGTCTGCATCGACTCATCAGACCAGACAGACCATGTTTATAACTATTGTAAGGGCAAGGCAGGCCGCCGGGTCTTCCCGATTAAAGGTGTAAGCGGCTGGGGTCGTCCTGTGGTGGCCAGTCCGAACCGTAAGCGCAATGGTCGGAAGAATGTCCGGCCTGTGGACCTGTTCCCTGTGGGTGTTGATGAGGCAAAAAGTATTGTCATGCGTCGACTGGGTATTAAAGAGCCGGGCCCGGGCTATTGCCATTTTCCAGACGACAGGGATCAGGAATATTTTGAACAACTAACCGCCGAGAAACTAATCACCCGCTACCGGAAAGGCTTCCCTCACCGTGAATGGCACAAAACCAGAGAACGAAATGAAGCACTGGACTGTCGTGTATACGCACTGGCCGCACTGCAACTGATGAATGTCAATCTGGATAAACTCGCCCGACGCATGGAGGCAGAGAAACAAGAGCAGGAACAGGAACCTGAAGAACAGCCAGCCACTGAACCCAAACCGGAAAAGCCCCCGGAGGAAAAGAAGCGCCGGAGGATTAGAGTCAGGAGTACCCGCAAACGATTCCGGTAACCTGACGTGATTCCAATGACCATTACCGCCGGTGTTACTCTGGCATTCGATCTTAACTTTACCGCCTATCCGGCTGACCGCTGGACCATGACTCTCTACCTGAGGGGAGCCTCAGCCATTGATGTGACGGCTACGGCTGACGGCAACCGGCACCGGTTTAATGTGTCTGCCACTCAAACTGCTAAATGGACAACCGGCGTTTACCGCTACGAGGTACGCGCTACCAGTAACGATGGTGAAGTGGCGCTGGTGGACGCAGGCCGGGGGCTGGAAATCAATCCAGACCTGACGGCAATCAGCGAACCATCCGACGCCAGAGGCCACGCCCTGAAAGTACTGGAAGCCATTGAGGCCGTCATTGAAGGTCGAGCCAGAAAGGACCAGTCCAAGTACAAGATCAATAACCGTGAACTGGAGCGAACCCCGATCCCCGATTTATTAGCCCTGCGTCGTGAGTACCGTGCGGAAGTGTGGCGGGAAAAGCGCAAGGCTCAGGGCAAGTCACCGTTTCAGCATATTCGTGTGAGGTTTAACTGATGCCCTGGAACCTGTTCAAGCGTTCGGTGTCGGTTGAGGCACCCACCAAGAAGAAAAGCCGCAGGTTTATTAACCATGCGCTGGTTAAATCCCTGTTCGATGGCGCAAAAACCGACCGGCTCAGGGCCGACTGGCCATCCTTTCCCATTGATGGTTGCGCCATTATTCGCCGTAACCAGCGTATTCTGGTCGCCCGATCCCGGGAACAGGCCGCTAATAACGACTATGCCCGTTCATTCCTGCGGGGTGTGAAGAACAATGTGGTGGGCGCTGCCGGGGTTAAGCTGCAGGCGCGCGCCATGGATGCCAACAAAACATTAGACACCATGGCGAACGATGCCATTGAATCCGCCTGGCGTGAATGGAGCAAACGAGAGAACTGTGACGTGGCGGGTCGCATGAGCTGGCCGGAGCTGGAAAAGCTGTTAGTCACCACCGCCGCCAAAGACGGTGAGCTCCTGCTGGTAATGATGGAAGGTGCTGAGGCGGGACCCTGGGGTTTTTCATTGCAGGTCATCGATCCGCAATACCTGCCGGTGGACTACGACCGTGACAACATGGCGGACGGGCATTACATACGACACGGTGTAGAGATGAACCAGTATGGTCGCCCTGTCGCCTATCATCTGGAAACCCACGAGAACAACACAAGAGCTTATCTCTGGGGTTCAACCCGTTATATCCGGATACCTGCCGAGAATGTTATTCACGGTTTTGTTTCTGACTTCATTGGTCAATACCGGGGACTGCCGTGGATGGCCACCGCCCTGTGGCGCATGAAGAACCTGAACGAGTTTGAAGACTCGGCCCTGACCAATGCCCGAACCGGGGCTAATAAACTGGGCTTTCTGGAAAGTGAAAGCGGTGACGAGTTCGACCCGGACGAAGAAGAGCTGGAACTGAATACTGAGTCAGGGGAATTTACGGTACTGCCCCCCGGTATAAAACCACCCACCTCATGGGACCCGGGCTATCCTGCCGGAGAATTTGAAAAGTTCAGCCAGCACGCTCTGAAGGGCATCGCCGCCGGTCTGGGTATGGCGTACCACAACCTGGCGTCTGACCTGACCGGAGTGAATTACAGTTCTGGCCGGTTGGGCGCACTGGAAGAGCGTGAGTTCTGGAAGGATATGCAGGCGTGGCTGATCGAATGCCTGCACCAGCGGGTTTATGAACGCTGGTTAAACCGGGCGCTATTGACCGGACGCATTGTTACGGAAACCGGCAGGCCACTGCCCGCCCACAAAATTAACAAGTTTCTGAATGTTCACTGGCAGCCCCGCCGGTGGGACTGGGTTGATCCACAGAAAGACATGAACGCCGCCGCCGGAGCCATGGACAAGTTACTGAAAAGCCCTGGCGAAATTATCCGCAGTCAGGGACGTGACCCTGATGAGGTGTGGCGGGAATACGCCCGTGATATTGACGCCATGAGAAAAGCCGGGATTCCGGAAGACAAAATCAATTTATTCTTGCAGGGAAAAGCCAATGCCAGCAGCCAGCCAGCAAACAATCCAGCAGCTGATAAAGACGCTGAATGACAGCAAACCACGCCGCACCTTTGAAGTTCGCAGCATTGATGAGGAAAAGCGCACCGTTGAACTGGCGTTCTCCAGTGAAGAACCCTATCGCCGGTGGTTCGGTAACGAAGTACTGGGACACGATACGGACGAAATCCGGCTGGACCGGTTACAGGATGGTGCGCCACTGTTGTTTAACCACCACTTTGACAAGCATATCGGCACCATTGAAAGCGTCACTGTCAGTAATGACAAGGTGGGTCGGGTACTGGTGCGCTTTGGTAACTCAGAACTTGCCAATGAGAAGTGGCGGGATGTGGTGGACGACATTCTGAAGAAGTCCAGCGTCGGCTATCTGGTTCATGCCATGCGGCTGGTGGAAGAACGGGATGATGGCGTGGACGAGTACCGGGTAACGGACTGGGAGCCTTACGAAGTATCGCTGGTGACGGTTCCGGCTGACAATTCCGTAGGCGTAGGGCGCTCAATGGACGATAACAGTCGGTCGGAAATAACCCCGGAGGAAACCGACGAACAAAACGGCAACACTGCCAGTCATGGTGAAACCGAACCTGAACCTAACAATCAATCAAGGGATATTGAAATGCCTGATCCAGTAAAACCAGAACAAACCCCACCTGCTGATGATCAGGTGAACGCCCGGCAGGAGCGTCAGGCAGGAACTGATGCAGAACGCAAGCGGGTAAAAACCATCATGGACATGGTGACAGCCTACGGTCATGAACAGCTGGGCATGAAGCACATTGCCGACGGCAAGAGCCCGGAAGACTTCCAGAAGGCGCTGCTGGAAGAGATGAACAAGCGTGGTCAGGCACCGGTGAAGAATCCACCCAGCTCTGGCGAAGACGCTGAGCTGGGCATGAACGATAAAGAAGTGCGCCAGTACAGCTTTATGAAAGCCATTCGCGCGCTGGCCAACCCTCAGGATATTCGGGTGCAGAAAGATGCTGCATTTGAGATTGAATGTTCCCACGCTGCCGCAGAAAAAAGCGGAAAGAGCGCCCAGGGCATTATCGTGCCTCAGGATGTTCTGTCACGAGCTATCAGTCCGGGGGGAACCGGCGCTGAAGTGATTGCCACCGATTTACTGTCTGAGTCGTTTATTGACGTACTGCTGAACCGTTCCGTGGTGCTGGGTCTGTGTACTCAGTTGTCCGGTCTGGTGGGCAACGTGGATATTCCCCGTATGGCGTCCGGCGCAACCGGCTACTGGGTAGACGACGATGAAGACGTGACCGCCAGTCAGCAGGAATTCGACAAAATCAGCCTGAGCCCGAAAACCGTGGGCGCACTGGTGGAAATCACCCGCCGGCAGCTGGTGCAGAGTTCGCTGGATATGGAAGGTCTGGTACGTCGTGACATCGCCCGCCAGCTGGCACTGACTATTGATCTGGCTGCCCTGTACGGAACCGGTGGTAACAATCAGCCTACCGGTGTTGCCAATACCAGTGGTATCAATTCCGTGACCTTCGCAAAGGCCAATCAGCCGACGTTCACTGAGCTGGTGCAGATGGAATCTGAAATCTCTGCGGATAACGCTGACGTGAACAGCATGAAGTACCTGCTGGACGCCAAGCTGCGTGGTCACTGTAAGACCACCGAGAAGTTCAGCGGCTCCAATGGCCAGACCATCTGGGAGACCGGCAACACCATCAACGGTTACAGCACTGAAGTGACCAACCAGATGAAGGCCGGTGAAGTGATCTTCGGTAACTGGGCAGACCTGATCTGTGGCATGTGGGGCGGACTCGATTTAACCGTTGACCCGTTCACTCATTCCGCAAAAGGCCGGGTACGGGTTGTGGCGTTTGAAGATGTGGACTTCGCCATGCGTCACGTCGAAAGCTTCTGTCGCGGCAAGGTGGCGTAACCACCAGAAACCCATTGATTAAAAGTGTCCTTGCAGGCCGCCTTTGCTTTCCCCCGGCAGGGCGGCCTTTTTACAGGAGATGAATAATGCCCTACGTATTATTGAAAGAGCCGGTCTTTATTGCGGGTGAGCTGAAAGACGCTGAAGAGCATATAGAAGTGTCGAAAGGACTGGCGGCTAACCTGGTCTTTCGCGGCAAGGCGGAATTGTTAGCAGAATACAATGCGGATCAGGAAGCTACTGAAGAGCCAGAGCCGGAAAAAAAGAAGCCTGCTAAAGGTAAGAGGGGTAAATCATGAGTCGCCGTGGTTTGTATCCCTGTGTTTCGCCGGTCGTTAATTCGGGAAGGTTTAAGTCCATCGGGAAAGTCTGGACGCCGAATTATAACGGCGTGAATTCGTATGTTGAGATTCCCGAGTGGAAACCTGTAGGCGACTACAGAGTGGTGATGGTAGTTTCAATATCTATTCACAAAAATCACCACACAGTATTCGACTCCCGAATAGACGAAAACGACTCTGAATTTTGGTCAGATTCTTCAGGAGTTATTACATGGCGCCCCTCCAAAACACCTGATATCAGATTGAGATCAAAAAGGGTTGCTGAATCAACATCTTTAAATGTGTGCGTTGAGAGAGTAGGTGACACGTACACACTGACCGTGGATGGGGAATCAACATCACATACTGAGCAAAATATCTCACCTAATGCGAACCGCATAGATGGCTTTGGAGGATTTAATCCTAATAATGCGCATATGCTAGGTCAAATCCACAGCATACGTCTGACAGACCTTGAAAATTCATCAAACTCCCGCTACTACGAATCCATTATCCGATCTGATGAGGCTCCTAAAACGGCTATTTTAGAAGATCGTTATTGTAATCCGGTTAAGCAGACATTAAGTACTGATTCTAGTTCGAGTGTGAAGGTTGAAGCGACCGGCGATTTCTTCAGGTTAGAACGATTGAACGCTTCGGGGCAGTACGCCGGAGTCGAACTACTGAGCGTCGTGGCTTCTGGAACTCTTCTAAAAATAACGGTAACAAATTTTTCTGGATCGAATAGCGATAAGCTCGTGGCATATCTGGGAAATAAATATATCAATATATACCGTGACGGCGAGTACCTCTATTATTTCACAGATACCGGCAAACTAAGCTTTATATTCGATGAATCCAGACAGCTAGGTTATGCGGTGACTGCAAACATTGTCGTGGAAGCCATCACTCATGGCCAGCTAATCAATTTCGGCACCTCCGAACCCTGGGTGGAATTAAAACAATGACCAACACATACACCATTTACCGAATCGCAGACATAACCGACGAAATACAAATTGAGCTGGATGAACAATACGATCTGCATTTCGTACAACCCCGCAAATGCAATGCTGGCATCTGGGCAATAGTCACCGGCGTACTCGACCACCCAAAAGTCAGTCACTACTATCTCACACAAAAAGAAGCTGAGCAGTTAATGCAAACCCCGGAATGGAGCCGCCAGACGGATGACAATATTAATCAATAACCAAACCGGCAACGCTGAAAGCACTGTTCAATCAGTCACTGGCACATTTTATTTACAGATCAGCGGACAGTTCAATTACGGCCTGATCCGTTTATTTGCGGAAATTGCCCCCGGAGCGGGTTACAGCCTGATTTATGAAACAACCGCTACAGAAGTTGTTTCGGTTGATTTGCCCTATGGAGCCAAATACAAAGCTGAGATTGTCAGCATTGAGGGAAGCGGCGTTACCGTCACAGCGGTTTAATTCAGGAGAGAACCATGAGCCACTTCGACTGGGAAGACCTTGACGACTTTCTGAACGATGATGAGTTTGCCGCCGTGGCGTTTTTTCATACGGCTCAGGGCGAAAAGCGGGTACACGGCATTTTTGACAATGCGTTTTTACTGGCTGAAACCGGTGAGGTGGATATTGAAACCACCCAGCCCCGGTTTACCTGCAAGGCGTCGGATACCGGGCTGATCGAACGGGGGCAGGACGTGGACATAGAAGGTGAGCCTTTCAGCGTCCTGACCGTCGAGCCGGACGGCACCGGGCTGGCTGTGGTCGTTCTGTCCAATGAATAAACTGTATTTTGATCTGGATTTTGAAGAGCTGGATACCGTTGCCAAAGGTCTGGGCGCAACGGAAGTCGTTGTTAAGCAGGCATACAACGCTGCACTGACATTCACCGCCCGCAAACTCAGCACACTGGCCGCACGGGCATTACAGAAAGGGCTGGACATTAAGGCTCAGAAGTTTATCCGTAAACGACTGTTCCAGTTTAAGCGCAGCCGCAACGGGTTGGGAGAGGTAACGCTCTGGTACGGTCTGAACGATATGACCGCAGTGGCCTGGGGCAACCCAAAACAGACGGCGGAAGGCGTTAGTGTTGGGAACCGAACCATTAAGGGCGCATTTCGGGCAAAGGTTAAAAAGTTTGGCAGTGACAAGGATTACAAAACCGGTGCCTTCATTCGCCAGCCCGGAGGCAAACGCCGGGGACCGAAGATGCTCAGCCAGAAAACCGGGCGCAAGTACCGTTCACAACTCCCCATCCAGTTAGCCACCTTCCGAATTAAAGATCAGGCCGAAAGCATTATAGAAGACGACGTGCTGGTGGATTTTGAAGATATTTTCATGACCGAATACGAGCGACAACTGAAATGGCGAATGGAAAAATTGAAACAGGGTTAGACCTGAATGAGTGGCACCAGTCGGTCATTGATGGACTGAAAACCCTGAAGGCGTTTAAAACCGTGGCTGAATACCCACGGGAAAAAAAGAAAATTGTCACCCCCGCTGCGTTTCTGGAACTGACCGCCATTCAGGCACAGGCTGATGATAATGCCAATACCGAGCAACTGCCCGTTACGCTGGAAGCGGAGGTACGGATTATCTGCGGCTACCGCACCAAAGAGGTAAAGCGCTATATCCGGCTACTGGCGGCGCAGGTGGCTCATTATCTGGACGGGCAGCGGTTTGGCGTGCCGTCACAGCCTGCCAGAGTGGGCGGGTGCTGGCCGGATGAGTTTGATACTGAACTGGATAACTATGAAGTCTGGCGTGTGGTGTTTACTCAGGATGTGCTATTGGGTGCCACGGTGTTTGATGACAGCGGGATTATTCCGGAATCGGTTTATGTGGGCTTTGCGCCGGACATAGGCAAGGATCACGAAGACGATTACACGAAGGTGGTTTAATGGACGTTTACCGGATACTGGAAGACCTGGAACGGCGACTTTCCAACCTGTTGCGGATTGGCGTAATAGAGAACAAGGGGGGCGAGCCGTCTGACAAGGTTCGTGTCCGGATCGGTGAGCTGCACACCAAGCCCTTGCCCTGGTTAACCCATCGGGCAGGTAATGATAAGACCTGGTGGAAGCCGGAAGACGGGGAACAGGTGCTGGTACTGTCACCGTTTGGTGATCTGGCTCAGGGCGTGGTTCTTCCTTCTTTATATAAGGAACAGTTTTCAGCCCCCTATAACGATGCAGGCAAACACATCACTGAATACGCGGATGGCGCCCGTATTGAGTACGACCGTAACGCCCACAAGCTGACCGCACAGTTACCCGGGGGCGCAACCACTGAGCTGACCAGCAGCGGTGGGATTACCTTTACAGGTGACTTGCTGGTGAACGGCAATATCACCGCCACTCAGGACATCACCGACAGTACCCGCAGTATGCAGGCTGACCGGGATATCTATAACGGGCATAACCACCCCGGCGTGGCGTCCGGGCCTTCTACTACCGGGGCGGTTGCTCAGAAACAATAACAGGAAAACCCCCCGGAGGAATTCCCCCACCACACCCCACACACTGTCAGCATGAACGGAACAGACGCTGTCAGTGGCAAGCAATTGTCCGGACTGGATCATCTGCGCCAGTCCATCACCGACATTCTCACCACCCCTGTTGGCACCCGCATTCAAAGGCGTAGCTACGGCTCGCGCCTGTTTGAACTGGTGGACGCCCCCATGAACCGGGCAACGCTGATTGATATTTACGCCGCAGCGGCGGAAGCGCTGGAAATCTGGGAACCCCGTTTCAAGGTTGAGCAGATTCGGGCAGTCGCAGCCCAGCCCGGCAGGGTGGAGTTAGACATTGTAGGTGACTATCTGCCGGACGGTCAGAAAATCACACTGGATGGGATTGTAATTTAATGAGCTTCACCGTTATCGACCTGAGTCAGCTACCGCCACCGAAAGTGGTGGAGCCGCTGGACTATGAACAGATCATTGCCGAAATGATTGACCAGCTGGTCAAGCTGCAACCGGATTTTACGGCACTGCTTGAAAGCGACCCTGCCTACAAAATCCTTGAGGTCTGCGCCTACCGTGAAATGCTGCTACGGGCAAAGATCAACGACGAAGCTCAGGCGGTGATGCTGCCTTACGCCACGGGTTCCGACCTGGATAACCTCGGCGCACTGTGGAACGTTAAGCGACTGGTGATTGATGCCGGTGATCCTGACGCCATTCCACCACGGGAACCCACTTACGAAACTGATTCAGCCCTGCGTTACCGTATCCAGCTCTCTATGGAAGGGCAGACCAACGCAGGTACAGAAGGTTCGTACATCTTCCAGAGCCTCAGCGCATCCGGTCAGGTGAAAGACGCCAAACCCAAACGGCAAAACGACGCCGACATTATCAACACCATTCTGTCCCATGAGGGCGACGGCACACCGTCCGCTGACCTGCTGAAAACCGTCACGGATCATCTGATGCAGAAACACGTCAGGCAGCTGACCGACGACCTGACGGTGCAGGGTGCCACCATCACTACTTACCGGGTTAAAGCCGACCTCTACACGCAAGGCGGCTTAGGGGTTGAACAGGTGATGAACGCCGCCCGTGATGCGGTGCAGAAGTTTGTCGAGTCACGACATAAACTCGGGGCTATTGTGCCAGTGTCGGGTATTTACGGGGCGCTGCAACAGGCGGGTGTCAGTCGAGTGGTGCTCCATGAACCAGCGGCAGACATTACCCCCACGGATGTACAGGCGGCTTACTGTTCAGCTATTGAGCTGACTCAGAAGCAGGAGGTGCTGAACAGTGTCTGACTTGCTTCCACCTTCAGCAACTAAACAAGAAAGAGCGCTTGCCAGCATCAGCGAACGCATTGAGCAATTGCCGGTGATTTACCGCAAGCTCTGGAACCCTGACCTGTGTCCGGTTGAGTTCCTGCCCTACCTTGCCTGGGCGTTCAGTCTCGACGACTGGAACGACAACTGGCCGGAACATATCAAACGCCAGTCGTTAAAAGATGCCCTCTACCAGCACCGTATTAAAGGCAGTTTACAGGCGGTTGAAAACGCCATTGCCCGGTTCGGTACTACGGCGAATATTACCGAGTGGTGGCAGCAGTCGCCCAAGGGTTTGCCGCATACATTCAGCGTGGATATTTCAGCGCAGGATAATGAACGGCAGTTGCCGGTATTGGAGATTGGGACGGGGGATGAGGAAGCACTGCATTGCAGTCAGGCTATTCCGGTACAGACTGGCCGTGTCTATCGGGTTCGTTTCAAGGTTCGGCAAACCGTTGACAACCCGGGTTCAAGCGGTATTTTTGCAGGCGTGGCCACGCTGGATAAAGACTTTAATTATCTGAATTCTGATCCTGGTTGGTACCGTTATTGCTGTACTTTTGGTCGTTCCATTACCAGTGCCGATGGCTGGCAGGTGTTTGAGGGGGAGATTACTGGGGAAGGTGACGACAATCATAACCAGTTCCGCCCCGGTACTGCCTACATTCGGCCGATGTTTTTTGTGAATTGCTGGGATGGCACTGGCACCGCACAGGTCGCCGAACTGGAATGCTGGGACCTGTTCGAAAACAGACAACTGGTGCCTAACCCCCGCTTTGAAAACGGCAAGCAGGGCTGGTCAACAGTCTACGTAGGCGAAACCGTCCCCGACAACGCCCCCGGCACCATCAAAACCGCCGCCTTCCGCCCCGATGCTGACCTTCAGGACGACATCATCAACGCCATCAAACAGGCCAAGCCGTTACGCAGCGATTTTAATTTCAACGTGGGAACGGTTCACGCCGCACCGCTAGAGCTGAACGCCCACGTTCATCAGGTCGTATTATCCAGGGAGACATGGGAATGAGTCTGACCATTCACCAGAGCGGCATCGATGCCGCCATTAACGCACAGGCCAGCGGCTTTGCCGGTGTCACGCTGAACCGTGTGGACTTGTACAACGGCAGCAGCAAAATAAAGCCGCTGACCCTGAAAGGGGTGCAGGTCATTGAGCCGTCACGGATTTACGTTGTGGCGCAGGACAGTACCACCGACGTGTATGACGTAACCAAGATGCAGTTTTACACCGATGGCGGCGTCCTGTTCGCCACGGCTCAAAACGACGACGGTTCAACGATTCAGAGCAAGGCGGCTAACGCTACGCTGTTGCTGGCGCACCAGTTGAACCTGAGCGCCAACCCCGGCACGGTTGCCCCGTCTGGTAATGTGTCGATCTATGCGCCCCAGGCGACGGAGTCCCTGTTAGGAACGGCAGAGATTGCCACCCAGTCAGAGGCCAACGGTTCCACCGATGATACCCGGATCATCACCCCCAAGAAGCTGCATAACCGAACGGCTACGGAATCCCGCCGGGGTATTGCTGAAGTAGCAACCCAGACAGAAACCAACGCCGGTACAGACGACAGTCGGCTGGTGACGCCTAAAAAGCTGAAAGCCTGGTGGGACGGGGTTCGGTCATGGGGGAATATTACCGGCAAGCCCTCGGTATACCCTCCCGCTGCCCACAACCACACCATCGCTAATGTGGACGGCCTTCAGACAGCCTTGGACGAAGGCACCCGCCAGGCCACCGAAAGCCAGCGGGGGCAGGCTGAGATTGCTACGCAGGCGGAGGTGAATGCGGGGACTGATCATCAACGGATGGTGACGCCGAAGACGTTGAAAAGCCGGTTGTCGTCGTTTGTTAGGAATGCGACTGAGAGTATTTCAGGTTTTATAAAGATTGGTACTCAGGATGAAATAAATTCTGGTAGTTCAGGCAATGTAGCAGTCACTCCGAGCAAAATGCGTTTTGGTTTTGTCGCATCACTTTCAGGACATATTGGATATATCATTTTTCCCAAATGGCTGGGAGGGTTCATCTTGCAGTGGGGACGCCATTCATTCCAAACATCAGGTAATACCACCCAGTCCCATTCATTTCCTGTAACGTTCCCCAACCAATGTATGAATGTAATTATCGGTGATTGGAATAATTCAGATAATACAGAGTCGTCAGTTAGATTACGGTCATCAACAACAAACTCTCGGTTGGATGTTCACTGTAAAAGTGCATCCTTAGGAAGTACAGCTTTTTCATATCTCGCAATAGGTTTTTGACTATGGACTTTTATTACAGCAAAGAGCGTGGTGGTTTTTATATTTCGGGTATTCATCGTGATATCCCCGCCGATGTTGTCAAAATCACAAAATTAGAACATCAGACACTTTTAATTGGCTTATCTGAGGGAAAAATCATTGATATCAATGAGAATGGAAAGCCATTTCTTGCCTATCCAAGTGTCTCGGAAGAACAACAGCAAAAACAAAAATACGAACAATGGAAAGCCGAACGTCAGGCAAAGGTAGACACCATTGTCGTAGAAATCGACGGCATGAAATTCGACGGCGATGAAATCAGTCAGGAACGCATGGTGCGCGCGGCCACTCTTGCGTCACCGGATGAGCGCCTGAACTGGATACTGGCGGACAACACTGTAGCAGAGGTTACCGCTGACCAGCTCAGGCGCGCCGCTAGGACTGCAGGGGAAGAACAGGTAAAGCTGTGGATTCCCCAGCCGTTTATTGAGCGGCTGGAAGGGTTGTGGCCTGAGGGGTAAACAATTAAAGCAACCGGAAATAAACCCGGAGGAAACACAAACACAACGCGCCCAAGATAACGGTTAAATTCCATAAACAACGAGGCGCGCAGGGATATGCCTGAACAGTTCCTACACGGGGTCGAGGTCATCGAGATCGATGCGGGCCCCCGTCCCATCCAAACCGTTAAATCCTCTGTGATTGGTATTGTCGGCACAGCGCCGGACGCTGACCCGGTCGCTTTTCCTGCCGATACTCCTGTGCTGGTGGCGGGATCCCTGAAAGCGGCTGCGGCTCTTGATACCAAAGGCACCGGCGCTGGTACCTTGCCCGGCGCTATGGATGGCATCTTTGACCAGTGCGGGGCCGTGGTGGTGGTCGTTCGTGTCGAGGAAGGCGCAGACGATGACGCCACCAAGCAGAATGTTCTGGGCGGCGTAGAGGCAGACGGCAGTTACACCGGCCTCAAGGCGCTACTGGGTGCTGAGTCAAAACTGGGTTTTCAGCCCCGTCTGTTATGCGCTCCCGGCTTCAGCCATGACCAGACCATTGCGGCAGAAATGGAAAGCCTGGCGGCCAAGATGCGGGCGATTGCCATTCTGGATGGTCCTAACAAGGTAGATTCTGACGCCATTGATTATGTCCGAAACTTTGGGCAGCGCTGCTATGTGGTGGATCCCTGGGTGATTGCCAACGGCAAGGCGGAACCCGCCAGCGCCAGAATCTGCGGCGTGATTGCCCGCACTGATAATGAACAGGGCTTCTGGCATTCACCTTCTAACAAACCCATTTACGGCATTACCGGCACAGCCCGTCCGGTGGATTTCGTTCTGGGTGATACCAGCAGTCGCGCCAACCTGCTGAATGAAAAACACGTTTCCACCATTATCCGGATGGATGGTTATCGTCTCTGGGGCAACCGCACCTGCAACACTACGGACAGTAAATGGTTCTTCCTGAGTGTACGACGCACCGCTGACATTATTAACGACAGTTTGTTGCGGGCGCATATGTGGGCTGTGGATCGCAATATCACCAAAACTTACATCGAAGACGTGACCGGCGGCGTGAACGCCTACCTTCGCAGCCTTCAGGCACAGGGTGCCATTCTGGGCGGTGAGTGCTGGGCAGACCCGGACCTGAACAGCCCGGCCAACATCCAACTGGGCAAAGTCTTTTTTAATTTTGACTTCACCCCACCGTATCCCGCTGAACACATCACCTTCCGCAGTCATCTGGTGAACGATTATCTGGAGGAAATCCTATGAGTTTCGTCAATGACGTACTGAAAAATGTACGAATGTTTGTAGATGGCCGTGGTTATGCCAGTGATGTTGAAGAGCTGACCCCGCCCAAGCTGACCATTCAGACTGAAGACTATCGGGGTGGTGGCATGGATGCCCCGGTGGGTCTGGATATGGGTATGGAGAAACTGGAAGCCAGTTATACGCTGGTGAGTTTTGACCGTGATGTGCTGGCGCTGTTTGGTGTCGCCCCCGGTCAGGACATACCGCTGACCTTCCGGGGTGCGCTGGAAAGTTACGACGGCACAGTCACTGCAGTCGTCTACGAAATGCGGGGCAAGATTCGCGAGATCGACCCCGGCACCTGGAAGGGGGGCGACAAGCCCAGCCTGAGCTGCACCATGGACCTGCACTACTACAAGCTGACCCACGGCGGCAGTGTGATCCATGAAATTGATGTGATGAACATGAAGCGGGTAATAAACGGCGTGGATCGTTTAGCCCAGGTTCGTGATGCCATTGGCCTGTAAACGGGAATAAAAGAATGAGCAAGGACATTAAACTGGAGTACCCCATCACCATTGACGGGACTGAAATCAGTGTGTTGCGGATGCGTCGGCCTAAGGTGAAGGACATGCTGGCCACGGACAAAATCAAGAACGCGGCTGAGCGTGACATTGCTACGTTTGCCAACCTCTGTGAAGTCAGCCCGGCGGATATTGAAGAACTGGATATGGCTGACATGCAGCAACTACAGGAAGCCTTCCAAGATTTTTTGTCCTGAGTGATTCCGACATTCGGGAAGCCTGTATCGCACTGGCCAGTCATACTGGCTGGCCATTGTCCGAATTGCTGGAGCTGGACGCAGACGAACTGCTGCTATGGATTAAACACCTGCCTAAAGAAGGAAACAACTGATGGCCACTCAAACCTATAACGCCGTCGTTAAGCTGGGTGGCACTGTTGATAACTCGTTCAAGGGTATTGGTGGTGCGGTCAATAAAGCACTGGGCAAGACCCAGAAAGACATCCGCAAAACCAAAACCGAACAGACCAAACTTCTCAAGGAAATCAATAAAAACCGCAAGGCAGGCAAAGATGTTTCAGCCCTTGAGCGTAAATACAATGCGCTGGGTGATGAGCTGGAGCGAGCCAAGGCCAAGCAGAACGCCCTGAACCGGGCGCAGCAGGTCGGGGCTAAAAGTGGTCGCCTGTTTGGTCAGGTCAAAACGGCAGTGATGGGAATAACCGGCGCTGCCACACTGGCAGGTGGTGCCATCTTCGGTATGACCAAGTCACTGGCGGATACCATGGACTACACCGCTAAAACCTCAGCCATGTTGGGGTTCGGGGTGGAGTCGTTTCAGGAATATGAATATGCCGCCCAACGTTCGGGCATGTCGGCGCAGGAGTTCGCCACCAACGCACAAAAAGGCATTCGTAGTATATCGGAAGCGGCGCAAGGATTAGGTCAGGGTCGTCTGGTACTGGAAGAGCTGGGTCTGGATGCTGAAACCATGGCGATGATGTCACCGGAAGAACAGCTGAATACAATTGCTGACGCCATGGCAGGCGTGGACAGCCAGACCGAACGCATGAGAATGTCGGTGCAGCTGTTTGGCCGTTCAGGTGCCAAGATGACCAACATGCTCAAGGGCGGATCGGCGGGGCTGGCGCAGTTGCGGCAGGATGCCAGGGATACCGGTAATGTACTGGGCAATGAAGCCGCAACAGACGCTGAAAACTATATGGATGCGTTGCTCGATGTTGAATTGTCCATTGGTGGCGTGACTCGCATGGTGGGGGCGCAGTTAATGCCAGTGGTGACAGAAGCGTTCAAGAGTATGTCAGGCTGGATTGCTAAAAACCGGGACCAGATCAGCGTATGGGGCGGGAAGGTGGCAGAAGCTGCAAAGAATGTTTTCCCCGCCATTGTGGACGGTGTTGTTGGGCTGGGCAAGGGCTTATGGTCGCTGGGCTCAGCCATTAACAGCGCCGTGCAGTTTATCGGCGGTTGGGAGAATGCCGCCCTGGCAGTTGGTGCCGTGATGGCGGGCAAGATGATTGCTTCCGTTATTGGTGTGGTGTCTGCCATTGGTGGTTTAGTGGGTTCCCTTGGTGCGCTGGGTGGTGTCTTGCCGGTGGTGGGCGCAGGTATAAAAGCCGTCGGGGTTGCCCTGATGGCTAACCCTATTGGGCTGGTGGCCGCTGCCATTGCGGGTGGCGCGGCGCTGATCTATGCCAACTGGGAACCCATATCGGGCTTTTTCGGCTCGGTGTGGGACAGCGTGTCATCGTCCGTTGGTATGGCGTGGGATCTGATAAAAACCGCATTCAGCTTTTCACCGCTTGGAATGATTGTTAATGCCTGGCAACCGGCGATTAAATGGATCTCTTCAAAATTTGACTGGATCAGTCAGTCTGCAAATAAAGTGAAATCTTTTTTCGGTTTCGGGGATGATGACGACACGGAAAACGAAGCACCCACCAAGCCCCGTCTGGGCATTACTCAGCAACAGCTAACCGAAACACGACCGGAGCCGGTTATCCCACCGTTCGGTCAGACGGCTTATAAGCCAGAAGACAACAGGCAGCCGTACCTTTTCAACTCTCCCCTGAAGCCGGAAGAGAACAACAGACCACAGATCGGTGGTGCCTATGATGCCCAGGTGCAGAAACCGGAAGCCCTGAAAGCACAGGAAACCATCCAGCAGGCTGCACCCACTCAGCAGGTCAGCCAGACCGACGCCCGGAAGGTGGATAACATTAATATCTATGCGGCTCCCGGTCAGGATGCCACAGAGATAGGGCAGCAAACCGCCACCGAATGGGGTGGTGATAATGCCCTGTACGATTTAGCAGGAGCCTGATATGTCGCAGGTGATGATGAAATTGGGCAATTACACGTTCAGCCTGAACACGGCAGCGTATCAGCGATTGCAGCGTACCACGTCGTACCGCTGGAGCAGTCAGGACCGGATCAACAAAACCGCAGCGCGCCAGTTTATAGGCCCGGGGGATGACACTATAAAACTGGCGGGCGTGATCTTCCCCCAGTTTAACGGCGGTGCGGGTCAGCTGGATTCATTGCGTGAACTGGCCGGAACCGGCAAACCTCACTTGCTGGTGGATAGCCTGGGCATCGTTCACGGCTACTGGTGCCTGACAGACATCGACGAAACACAAACCAAACACCTCGCTGGTGGTATTCCCCGCCAGCAGGAGTTCAGCCTGAGTCTTATTTACTATGGCGACACGTTACCGAACCAAGCAGGGTGATACCCTGGACTGGATATGCTGGCGATTCTACGGCAACAAAACCGGCGCTGTGGAGCTGGTGTTAAAGCATAACCCCAAGCTAGGCAGACAATCCGCACTGCTGCCCGCTGGCCTTGACGTTGCCTTACCGGATTTTCCCGTTGAGCAGCGGGACGGGGGCGTGAAGCTGTGGGACTAAGCACCGGCATTCAGCCCGTTTACCGTATTACTGCAAATGAGCAGGACATCACCGACGCTGTTTCTGAAAACCTGATCAGCCTGAACCTGACCGATGAGGCGGGCATTCAGTCAGACAGCCTGACCATTCAGCTACACGACGCCGCCCCCGGGTACAGCCTGCCCGGCACCGGCGCAAAGCTGGAGGTCTGGCTGGGGTATGACAGCCATGTTCAGAACATGGGGCTATTCATTGTCAATGAACTGGAACTGTCGGGACCACCGTCCACCATGACAATAAAAGCGCAGGCCGCGCCACTGTCACCAGCTTCGGATACATTCGGGCAGATACAAACCCAGAAAAACCGCAGCTGGGAAAACATCACCATTGGCGATCTGGTAAAAACCATCGCTGAAGAACAGAAGATGACGCCGGTGGTGGGTGACACCCTGACCGATATTAAGCTGGAACACATCGACCAGACCAGCGAAAGCGACATCAACCTGCTGACCCGGATAGCCAAAGACCATAACGCCATGGTGAAACCTGTCTCTGGTCGTTTGTTATTCATGGAAAAAGGCAGGGGCAAGACGGCCACCGGCAAAGAGATCCCGCCGGTCATCATCAAGCCTGAAGACCTGACCAGCTGGAAGGTACGGATTGCAGAACGCAGCAAATACCAGTCAGTGACAACCCGCTGGCAGGACATTGGCAGCGGCGAAGAAAAGACCGTAACGGCAGGCGAGGGCAAGCCCGAACTGAAGATTACCCACAACTACGCCGACCAGCCCGCCGCAGAAGCTGCAGCGAAGTCACGCTATGAATCCATGCAGCGGGGAGCCAGCCGGTTGTCGTTAACATTGCCCGGTTCCCCGGACCTGAAAGCGGAAACAGTGTTAAAGCTGGTGGGGTTTCGTACTGCTGTTGATGGTGACTGGGTGGTGAGCCGTGTTACCCATAAGCTGGATAAGGGGTATGTTTGTTCGGTGGAGGGGGAGGTACCGAAGGGATAGAAGAAAGCCCGGGTTAACCGGGCTTCTTTAATCTGTGTAAGGGATCATTCAGGCTGCTTTTTTTGCCTGCTCATTTTCAGCCTTGAGATGAGCCTGGTATGCCTTTTCTGCAAGCTCACCAACTCTATCCAACAACCTGAAAATCTTGTTTGTGATTTCTTGTGTGGTCATGGTTTTCATAGGAAGCTCCCCTTATCCATTTCTTCCGTTAGTCTTTTTAATTCTACTTCGTCACATGCTTCTATTGCTTTAGCTACATCAGCAACAAACTTGGCATAATCCCTAGCTTTGGCGCATGTCCAAGCATGTTCTTCTAAACCCCGATGTTTTACCAGAAAGTCAATCATGTCGCAAACCTCAAGTAGAGCGTCGGCTATTTCCTGATAAGTTGGATCATCAGCAAGTTTAAGGATATGAATGCTGAATCGCTTACTGTTTAGCAAAACTTTGCTGCTTTCAAGAATTACCTTATCGTATACAGCCTGAACAAGCCGACTGTACTCATCATCGGTATCAACAGCGTACATTTGCCTTCCTTGTCTTCTTTTTGTTATTTGGTATACAGCTTCAAGTTGTTAGACAGTGTAAAACGGCACTGAAACTTAAATCAACCAATAGTTAACTTTGTAGCGGGCATCCTGCCCGGCTGGCTCAAGTCTTGCGGTAGTTCTCTACCAGCTTTTGCAGCCTCTTTAGTTCCTGATCTCGCAAGTCTTTGGGCAGCTTTCGTATTAGCTCAAGGTGCGGGGTCAGTTCATTATGATGACCCAGTAGCTCATCCGTAGTGACATCCAGTGCTTCCGCAATAGACACCAGCTCAGCTAAGTTACGCGGCTCGGTTTCACCATTCAACCAACGTGAAACAGTTGATTTATTCACATTTATCTCCAGAGCCAGCCGCTTTGATCGCCAGCCTTTGACAGTGAGCACATGCTCTAAACACTCCGAAAAATGTCGGTACATTCATAGCTCCACCCCCAATTATTACGAATTTCTCAAAAAGCATTCATTTTTTTTGGTTAGTAACTGTCCTGTTTCCAGCTAAATGTTGCACGCCGTGCAACTCGCTGAAAAAAATTGACCTGTATCAGTTATCTGTTTTTTTACACGCCGCAAGATGGTGTCACGCGCAGGCCTCGCGACACTGACAACGCAGTAACTAATACAGGTGTCGTATGTTCCAGATACAAAAAAACCGCAGCTCAGAGAGTGCGGTTTCGATGTCCATATCATTATCAATATGGAGCCCCAGCTCTGAACAGAGCTGTATAGAAAGTGGTGCCGGGACGCTGATAAGAGTACTCAGCACTCCCCACTGCTTCCCACCCGAAGGCACGGTTTAACCCACCGTTGACGGTTTTCTATCCGTGGACGCCCGGCATAGTAGCCGTTTGTCCTGCTGGGATGGCTCCCACCTGAGTAGTGTTATCAGCACTTGCAGGTGATGGGAGCCAGTCTGGCTTATATGTCAGACAGTCGTCAAGGTTAGCTGAAAATCATTTAACAAGATTTGATACCAATATTTTTCTGTTAAGACACTGGGGCAAAAATTCCTGTAGAAAGTGAATCAGAGTTTTTAATTATGAGTTTTCTCAGTCGTATGTTCACAAGAACTGGCTGATTTGTGCGGAAATTGCACAAAACTTGATAACTCTAAGACTTGTGAGATAGTGGGCTCGATCTTGGCCAGGGTCTCTTTATATAGGAAATAAGAATAAGGCGGTGATGCTATGTTGTTGGGGTTAAAAGTTGGTACTCAGGTAGCTGCAGAAGGGGTGGAGGTTGGTCGGGTTCTTATCGTGGATCCTGACCAAAAACCAAGAAAGGATAGCAGGGTAGTAGCAAAGGATTCAGACAGAACTATATGCTGCGGCTACGGCCAAGCGGAAGACTGCCCGATCCTTGGTGTGGTTGTGGGGGTTTATGATACTGTTTCGTGAAAAAGACAAGGCAGAAATAAATATATAGTGGGTACTACAAATACCCACTTATATCTAATATCGGATACTTTACCCATAAAATAATTTCAAATTGTGTGGTAAGCCAAAATAACCACAAAACCATATAAGTTATTGATTAAAAATAAATAAAAAGTCCTCTCGTCGGCACCATCGCCCCACTTTACCTAAAGAAAAATCCATAAAATAACAGTGAGAGCATGAGTGATGGATGCCCGGCTTTGGAGCCTCTATTGCTACAGGACTTGATGAACGGATCAAAACCGAGCTGCTCGACGACCTTTACAACAAAACGGGCGAGATAACGTTCCGGTAAATAATCATCGACACTGGCAGGAAACATGTCTGGAGTGCTGCGGTCAACTGGCCTGAAAGTCCATTTCTTCATTTGTCAGAAGTCGTTTGCCTGAAAGGTGATTATTGGCAATTACGCCAGATTTTTGCTCTAAGTCCGACTGGCTCTCGGTTCATTAATTAAAGTGGCGCTTAGGATTAAAGCGTTCTATATAAACGAGCTGATTGATTAATTTCAGGCAACCAGTTGCCCCCCCATTGACGACAGATGTTTTCTATAAACATGAATTATGTCTCGAACATCCCTTTTAAAAGTGCTTTCAAACTGAAAGAAACTCAGTGTGAAGCGATTTTGCGCTGAAAAACTGGATAGTTGAAAGCGAAGTGGAGTGAACGTTATGATTACTTTTTCCAATAAAAATGCCTTGCTCGCTATCGTTAGCTCTATATTTATTTTCTGCTCCGGGTTTCTGGTTTTAATTGTTTGCCTGTTGTCAGTGGCGCCCGGAGCCGAGGCGGCAGGGGTGCATTTCTATCCATATGAAATACAGGTCTCGGAGGAAATAAAACAAACTCAATATATACAACTATCTGAGCTCGATGATGGCTCAATCACTATTCAGAATATTGGAGAGCAACCCAGAGAGTTTGTTGAATCGTCAAGAGAACGAGGTTTATGTATTTTTCAGCCTGACACGGGTGTTCTAACCCTGACTCCAGCACCTTCTAATATTGAAGAGTTAAATCAGGAAAACCAGGATGCAGCTGGTTTCGATAGTACGGATTCCCTGATTTCCACTCTTGAAAGACTCAGTATTACCAGTGCTATCCCACCAACACAGGTTGATGAAATTAGATTAATTTTTGAAGGTACTTACACCGCTGTGTTAAGTAACCAGCATCCCCCTCAAAGGGTTACGCCCATTGAACGTTTGATTGAGCTGATCGGGGTTCTGCAAAATAGACTTGAAGAATCAGACTTCAGGGAAATCCTGAAGGAAATTGAAAGTTTAAATCTTTGGGTGCTGGTTCCCGAGTTGGCTGCGATAAATAATCTATTACCTGTCGTATCGGTTGCTGCCATAAACGTAGACTCTCCCAATAACTCACTGTCATTCCAGTTACGGGAAACAGACTCAGCCCTGACAGTTGATCTGAGAGTGGAGGATGGGCAGCGCTCAATTGTTACTCCGGGGCGGAGCAACGAACCGGGAGCCTTTCAAACGATTACCTTCCAGAATCGACCGGGATTATGCAACCTTTCGGAAAACCCAGAAGCCTGTCAGGAACAAGCTGCAGTGCATGAGAACTTTCAGGAACCGACAATACTTTCAGAATCAGAGCTAAATGGTATGCAAGGGCCAGACCTGGGCGACCACGCTTCCACTTCAACACCAGTACCCACTAACGTCCAGAGTGATGGGGTTGCCACAGATAATACGCCGGCTGATTCCACAAATAATCGTCAGGGAGCAGCCGGGGCAGTAGCAACAGGACTGCAGGCAATGATCGACATAGTAATGGAACAACTGCTACTTTGGGGTTCAAATCAGGCGAATAGCCTGCTGCCTGTTGTTTCAGGTTCAAGTGGGGACGCTATTGTTAGTGGCGTCCACTTTGGTTCTGTTATGGATCCGGCAGCTGAACTCCGAACTCAGGCTGAGCAGTCAGCAGCAGCGGCAGTGAATGCAGAGGATACTGGCTCCGAGGGTTGTGAGCATTATCAGCGACGCTGCCTGGTCAATTTTGAATGCTGTAATGAAACATGGTGGCCCTGTCATCGCTGCCACAATGATCGGAGCGATTGTGGAACAGTCAAACTAAAAGCCCGCAACGCAAAAAAAATAAAATGTTGCTCTTGCAAAGAGGAGCAGGGATTCAATGAATTCTGTCAAAAATGCGGCATTAAATTTTCTGAGTATTTTTGTCCCCATTGCCAGCAATTCAGCGGATTGAAAGACAGCCCTCATCACTGCAATAAATGTGGTATATGTCGTATCCATGGGGATAGTTCTTTCCATTGCGATGGGTGCGGTGTTTGCCTTGACAATCACCTCAAAGATAATCATCCGTGCAGTGAAAAATCAGCCCATGAAGCTTGCTGCGTTTGTTCTGAAAGTGTCTTTTTCGGGTGCAAAATATTGCCATGCGGTCATAAAATACACCAAAACTGCGCTAATAATATTATCAAAGACGGTATAAAGAACTGCCCGACTTGCCAACAACGTTTTGTCTATGAGAAAAAAAAATGACTAACCGCCGGTAACCACAAAAGCGGCGCGCAAGCCCAGCTGTCTCGGGGAGAAGGTAGCCGGGTTTGCCAGATTTAAAAGGGCAGAGCCAACCCATAGCCCATAAGAGGCAATAGCTTCTGGTGACCGCTCTCCCCCCACGTAAAGAAGCTGTCAACCATCACCCAGCGACAATAACGTAGCATTACCACCGACCGCCGTCGTATTAACAGTGCGGGTTCGCTCGGTGGCAAACCGGTACAGATAATGCGGCCCACCGGCTTTAGGCCCGGTACCTGACAGTCCCTGCCCACCAAAAGGCTGAACCCCGACCACGGCACCTATCTGGTTACGGTTAATGTAAGCATTCCCCACGTTCAGGCGTTCTTCAATGTAACAGGCAGAAGCCTCATTGCGGGTATGCACACCCAGAGTCAAACCATAACCCGTGTCGTTAATATCATCCAGAATCTGATCCAGCTCTGAAGCCTTATAGCGAATCACATGCAATATTGGGCCAAACTGTTCCCGTTCCAGCTGGGAAATGCGGTTAATTTCAAAAGCGACAGGGGCAATAAAGTAGCCATCAGCACACTCTTCTGACAACGGCGTTTCAGCAATCAGTGTGGCTTCCTGCTTAATTTTCTCCACATGACGTTCAAGACCTGCCAACGCATCCGCATCAATAACAGGGCCAACATCGGTTTCATGGAGCGCCGGATCGCCCACCCGCAATTCCTGCATAGCGCCTTTCAGGAGTTCAATAATCCGCTGCGCAACATCGTCCTGAATATACAAAACCCGTAAAGCCGAACAGCGCTGCCCGGCACTGCCAAAGGCAGAATGAATAACATCCTGCACCACTTGTTCAGGCAGTGCCGTTGAATCCACCAGCATGGTGTTCATACCGCCGGTTTCCGCAATCAATGGCACAATGGCTCCCGGTCGGTTGGCCAGAGTCTGATTAATCCGCTGCGCTGTTTCAGTAGACCCTGTAAAGGCAACCCCTGCGATTCGTGGATCAGCCACTAAACGGCCACCCACCGTTGCTCCATCACCTGGCAGCAGATGAATAACATCATCAGGTATTCCGGCTTCCAGCATTAACTCGGTGGCTCTCGCTGCAATCAGCCCGGTCTGTTCCGCCGGTTTGGCAATTACCACATTACCCGCTGACAGTGCCGCCGTAATCTGCCCGAGAAAAATCGCCAGGGGAAAGTTCCACGGGCTGATACAGACAAAAACGCCACGACCGGAAAGATACAGTTCATTCGATTCCCCGGTTGGTCCAGTCATCACCATGGGCGCACCGAACTTTTCCCGCGCCTGCACCGCATAATAACGACAGAAGTCAACCGCCTCACGAATCTCATCAATAGCGTCATGAATGGTTTTACCCGCTTCCCGGTGACAAAGGGCTACCAGCTCGTCCCGGTGCGTTTCCAGCAAGTCCGCGAGTCGTTCCAGACAGGCAGAACGCTGACTGACATCCGTCCGGTTCCAACGGTTAAAGGCATGGGTGGCTTTATCCAGAGCCATTTCAACCTCAGCGTTACCAGCCCCGTTCATGGTGCCAACGGTTTCCTGCCGTCGGTATGGACTCAATATGTTTGAAACCTCAGCGGTTTCCACTGGCTGACCACCCACGATGGGGCCTTTTTTCCATTGCCGGGTCATATGCCTCTGCACACCCTCACTGAAGGGTGCCCACTCATGTTCTATATCAATATTAATGCCGCTGGAGTTCACCCGCTCGCTGCCAAAAATGGCTTCTGGCAAGGGGATACGGTCATTGGCCAGTACTGAATATTGCTGCAACTGTTCGGCAGGATGGTGAACAAGATCGGCCACGGGGGTTTTCGCATCCACCAGGCGATGAACAAAGGATGAGTTCGCCCCGTTTTCCAGCAAACGCCTGACCAGATAGGGAAGAAGGTCTTTATGGCTGCCAACCGGGGCATAGATTCTTACATCTGACGACTCTTGTTGTATAACCGTGTTATAAAGAGCGTCCCCCATCCCATGCAGCCGTTGAAATTCATAGGTTTTCTGGCTTCCCGCCATACAGAGAATGGCGGCGACGGTGTGAGCGTTATGGCTGGCAAACTGTGGAAATAACAGAGGCTGGGCAAAGTCCTGTAATAAAAAACGGGCGCAGGCCAGATAAGCGACATCAGTCGCTTCTTTACGGGTATAAACAGGATAACCCTGTAAACCCTGTTGCTGGCACAGTTTGATTTCGCTGTCCCAGTAAGCCCCTTTTACCAGCCTGACCGGAATTCGGTCTCCCTGCTCTCTGGCCAGCCCCGCCAGCCAGACCAGTACCGGCAATGCCCGTTTGCCATAAGTCTGAACCACCAGCCCAAAGCCTCCCCAGCCGCTACAGTCCGGGTGTGTATACAGTTTTTCAAACAGTTCAAGGGAGAGCTCCAGCCGGTCCTGTTCTTCCGCGTCAATCGTAATAGCAACATCCTGTTGCCGGGCCTCCTGAATCAATGCCAGCACACTATCAAACAGCTCGGTCATCACCCTGTTTTTCTGGGACACCTCGTAGCGGGGGTGCAAGGCAGACAGTTTGATGGATATGGAGGGACGTGGCGCGTTTAACCTCCGGGACTGTGCGTTCTTAGAAAAGGTTCCCACAGCCCTGATCGCAGACAGGTATTCCCCATGATAACGTGCCGCATCGGCTGCGGTGAGAGCCGCTTCACCGAGCATATCGAAAGAATAGGTATAGCCCTGCTCCATAGCTTTATGACCGTTTTTCAGGGCTTCTGTCATGGTGCGCCCCAGCACAAAGTGCTTGCCCATAATCTTCATGGCCTGATGAACCGCCTGCCGAATCACAGGCTCGCCCATTTTGTTCACAAGGCGATTGATGATACCGGACGAAGAACCATCTTGGTTGCGATCAAGGGTAACGACCTTACCGGTCAGCATCAGCCCCCAGGTGGAAGCATTCACCAGCAGTGATTCACTCTGGCTAAGGTGGCTGTTCCAGTCAGCAACGCTTAACTTGTCTTTGATCAGCGCGTCAGCGGTTTCAGCATCAGGAATTCGCATTAATGCCTCAGCCAGACACATCAGCAAAATGCCTTCCCGGGTATCAAGGCTGTACTGCAACAGCAGGGCATCAATCATATGAATAGCGTCATTGCGCTCACGGACTGTCTCAACCAGCTCCGTGGCTCGTTGCGAGATAACCCTCAGTTCCTGCGGGGTGGGTCTGACCTCTTGCACCAGTTCCGCCAGCCAGTCCGATTCATCAATACAGTAATGGGGAGAAATGTGTTGCCTCAGCCGGGCGGAACCTGAATCAAGAATATCGGGAATAAACGCATCGCTAGCTTTGAGCATATTGTTATTTCTCATGTTTAAGCCAGGGCAAACTGTGTTGCCTGTTTATTGTGTATTGCAGAATGGGTGCAATAGTTCCACCTATTTTACTGGCATAAATATTTTGTTCAAAAGTCACATAAGGGTACTACTCTTTACTCTGGATTTTTATATCCCCTGAGAGTTTGTATTGAAACTCGTGATTTGAAACCAATCTGTACCAGCAAGGATACTGTAAAAAATGCCAAAACCATTTTACTCGATAGCTCTGCGCAAAACGTCATTGTTTATTCAGGCACTGGGGCTTTTACCTTTCTTATCAGGGCCAGTCCATGCAGGTAACGAGGATAAGCCAGAATGGACTAAAGCACCTCCTCAGACAAAACTGTCCTATCCCATTGCCTATCAGGGAAATGAAGTTTCCCCTGTGACATATACTGTCACTGGTTCATCCCAGTATATCCCTGTTGTCAACTCTGAAGGCAATCCGACACTTTTGCTTTCACCGGGTTCAGGGCAGGTTCCTTCGGTGGCGGACGGACAACATCACAACACCTATTACCCTTACCCTGTTTCTCTCGATGTCATTCAGGTAGGAGACCGAGAGCTGCGGATAACGACCGTAGGAGCGACGGGTTATCGAATCATTAACTCAATGGAAACAGACGAGATGATGAGAGCGCGGCATGAGTTCCTTATGCAGCACTCCAATTCCGAAGAGTACGCCAGTAACATCCCCTCTATTGCAATCGACAGAAGTCTGATCAATTCAATCCTGAGTGAACCCGGTGGTTCGAATAATGATTATGAAAAATTGCTGGACAACCACAGAATTCGTGAGATGTTTATGGATGAACAGGGCGAATTAAACGAAGCCAGCTTATCGTTTAACAAAAACTTTTACCAACCATTAAATAGACTCTTCAATCAACAACACCAAAGCCAGCTACGGGAAGACGCAACAAGATTAAGCCCGGACTTTGAGGCAAGAGCGAGAATTCTCGCAGAAAATATTATCGCAAACCGTTCAAATGTCCTGAATATATTCCGCATCACTGCAGAAGAGCTTGAACCAATTATAAATGCCCTGAATAACGACGAAAACGTTACCGCAAGCCTGATCAGTGCCTCTCAGCATGGAGTGTTTCGCTCATCAATAGAAGAAATCAACGAGCATGCAACCCGCACGGATCAACAAGGCAGAACAAGGCAGGCAATGATTACTGATGCCTATATCACCATTGAGTATAGAGATGGTGCTGGTGCTGGTGCTGGTGCTGGTGCTGGTGCCGTAGCAGTAAACACAACAGAAATCCGTAATGTCGAAGCTTCAGAAGGTTATGCCGGTAACCTGCAATTGCCTGCAGCCATCCTCTTACCGGATCCCGGGCTGCTGCTGATCTCTTCATTGACTGGCCCTGCCGATAATGAAAAGGCCAGATCAAAAACATTAGAAAACATTAGACATATACTGGATAACTACCCAAAAACGCCTGCCCTTCTGACCGCTTTCACCCCCAAAGCGAATACTGCGGAAAGTGAAAAAAATACACTGTTGGGCATGAGACAAAATAGCCAGTTACTCACGGAAAACAGTATGCCAAACTTTTTTCTGGGAGCAAATGATATCTACTCGGCATCCAATCCCGTTATAAAATTACTTTTAAATATTCTTCTGGAGCGCTCCGGTTGTATCAATAGCCATGGGTTTTCTGAAATCCAAAAGGGAAAAAAAGACGACGACGATGATAAAAAACCCGGCGCCTATATGCCTGGGCCTGGTGGACTTTCAGGAACCCTTTCGGCTTCCGGATCGTTCTAGAATGTCAGAGCGCCTGCCCGTAGTGCAGAGGAGACACAAAAATGGGAATACTTTAATCCCTGACAAAAATCCGGAGGAGGTAAAATCCTGGATTGCCTCCTCATCAATCATCGAACGTTTGATCGAGTCTTAACTGTAGTGCCTGCATAAAAGGTATCAGTCTTTTTTATTCAGAAGAGTCCGTTATGATTAAAAAAAATAGTGCCATCCTCCGGATTACCCTGCTTCTGCCTTATTTATTTTTCCAGATGCACACTACTGTTTTAGCCCAGAACGACGATGAGAGCTATACCGAAGCCGTGAATCAATCGGGTCTGCCTTCTAATAAAAAAGAATATCTTCTGAATGAATCCAGAGAACACTTTTTAAACTATATAAGTCAACTCAGAGAAAATCAGCCCGAGGGAACAATCAATGTCAGGGAGTTCATTGAGGAATTCATAAATTTTTTTGCTATTTACCCACACCCAAACCGAGCCCCGGGATTGACGGTCGGAGACTTTTTAGCACAAAGAAGCACGCCACCTACCCCCTTAGTCGTTGTTAATCAGGCAGAGTTACTCGGACTGCAGAGAGCATTAACTGAAAGGCAGAATACAATTGCTTTCCTGTCACAACAAATTGCAAGCACGCAGTACAATGACCAGAGCATCATAGATGGTTTAAACAATGATCTTGACGAAGAAAGAAGAAGAGCAGAAATACTGCAGTCAAGTATTGAACAACTTGAAGAGCTAAGAAGAATAGAAAGCGAGAATGAAGAGAGGAAGAAAGCTAAAGAGGAAAAAGAAAAAGAGAAAAGAATTCAGGCAGCTAAAAAAAGGGCAAAAGAAAGAGAGGAAGAGAGAAAAAAAGAAATAGCAAAACTGACTAGGAAACTGGAAGAAAAGGATAAAGAGCTATTATTAACAGCCGCTCAGGCAACTAATGAAGCGAAAAAGAGTGAAACTATCATAGTCAGGCTCAGGCAAGAACTTCAACAACAAACCACAGAACAGCCAACCCATACACCTGCACAGCAGTCCGAACAACGTGCTATACCCGAAAGCAGCGAAGGCCTTACTTCCCAACAATCTTCAAAGATATCCGAAGATAGTAATGACAAAACCATCAAGCCCACAACCTGTGAATCTGAACCAGATAAATGCCAGAAGCAATCTGAACATAATCATCAGAGAGTGAACAAAAAAAAGAGCAAGAGAAAAGAAAACTCTGATACTACGAGCAAACCGGTTGAAAAAGTATTACCCAATGCAGTAAAGGCTATCGCTGCTACTCAGCTACAGGCTTCAGGCAAGGGTCGTGATGATAGCGATAGCCAGGGCTCAAACTATTGGCAAACTCTGAAATCCACTGCAGCCAGCTTATCCAGCCGGGGAATAAAGGCAACAAAACAGGCAGCCTCAAGAGTTTATGATGCTGCCGGGGGGCTATATGACAAAAGCCGCAGGGGCATGAAAGCTGTTATTAAAAAGTTGAATCCTGCCAAAAGACACACCGGAAGGCTAGTCAGAAAAAGACCCGTAAGAACGGGATATTCTCCGTTAAAAGCACTTACTTATACGGCGGTTAGTCTGGGTGCTCTATTTTTGGGGGTTAAGAGCTACAGGTATAGGGTGACTGAAACAGACAAAGACTCTGCTGCTAGAAAACAAACATCGAAAGAACCTTTGCTCAAAGCGGTTGAGCGGCTGAATAGCAACAATAATTTACTTTTAGCAGAATTAATTCAGGAGTTTATTGATAGCCCCTGGGAAAAAGCCGATTTCCCGGTAACAGGTATCTATGATAAAAGCAGCGGCACAATACTAGCAAAGATGGAGCAGCCAACTAAAACAGCCTGTAGTGACTATGAATACGGTATCGTTGGGTACACAGATCAAGCAATTTCTCAAAACCACATACCTTTTTTTTCTATCAGCGATGATAAATTTACCACCATTGTTACCAACACAATCACCTATTTAGCAAGTAAAGCCCCTGACCTCATGGTTCCTGGCAACAATCAGCACATTGACATTCTGGCAAGCTCACTGATGTGGTGCGGTCTGCCAACAAGTAATAAATCCAAAAAACTTCACCGTTATTGTCTTGATGCTGTGATTCAAAAAGTGAAGAATGAGGGGGTTGACTGGTATAATCATGGCATTCATAAGCATTACTGGCATGGCATAGATTCTTCTGAGCAATCAGAATCAATGTTGACGGTATCGCCTGTTTTCAATTTAACGACCGAATGTGAGCTGGGAATATTGTCCTATCAGCCACGTGTGGTGAAGCCTTCATTTATTTCAACACTCTATGTCAGTACACCGCTGATTGATCATAACTATTCTTCAACTCAAATACCTCCCACTGAAAACCATGTGTTTTCAGCACCGCCAGAAGACTATTCTCATACAGATATGAAAAAAACTAAACCAATCCCTGACCGAAACAACGAACAAAGCCTTCAAGAATTAACCACGCTATCAAACCTTCATGAAACAGCAATCCTGCAAACACCTGATTCTTCATTAGCTGAAAGATTTCATTATTTACCAATCCAACAGGGAAAAAAATTGGACAAACATGCTTTCATGTGGAAGCTTCATCCTTTAATTGACAATCATGGATTAAGAAAAAAAAATATAAGCTATTTCCCCCACTATCTGTCAACCATTGATAGTACTGCATCCATCTTGTACTTGATACTATATAAAAGTAATAGATTCTTTATACACTCACCATTTATTTTATACTTGGCAACAAGAACATATATTTATTTTTTTCACCCCGATATTCAAAATCGTTACGTAAATGAAAAATCGGATACAAACATCCGAATAAGCTTTTTACAAAAAACATTAAACCAATATAAAGCTAACCTAAAAGATAACAAAAAATACAACATGCTTTTTTTATTATCCTTGGATACAAACTCTCCACTGGGTGTTATTTCTTTTAATGATAATGATGTTGAGTATTATTCTGACAATATAAAGAAAATAAAAACGTTTGGTTATTATCCGCTGACTCAACTAGAAAGTGGAAAGCAAAAAATACTATTCGACAAAGCTTTTTTTGAATGTTCAAGACACTATGGCATTGAGTGTAATCATGAAAATCAAATACATCGGGAGTATATCAAATTTTATCTGGCTATATGCAGTAACAAGCAGTCGTGTACAAAATCATTGTTCGATGATACGTATAGTTTTTGGACCATGATTTCCAATGAGTTTGACTGGCCTGAGATTGCAACGTATCAATTTTACTATAAATCACCTACTTTCAAATTTGATCAGCAAGGTTTTTACTTGGCAGTCTTTTTAAGTGAAAAAAACAATATAGTAAATCTTGGCATTGAACAAAAAACCAGCTCATTTGATCAAGTCAAATCATACTTACCATCAATAAGCAGCCATCAAAAAGAAAGTTCTCTTGTATCAATGAATGGGAAATACTTTTGTTATCCATTTGTACCTGAAAATAGCAACGAATGTCTATTTAGCACAACAAAAAAACAAACATTACTAACAAACTTCAATAAAGAAAAAATATTTTTTTTACAAAAATTCATGTATGACCAGTCAAGTATTTTGTTATTTTTTTTGCATGATACTCTTTTGCATACCCATACCAACAAGAAAATCTTATTTACAAACAATACAAATATAAAAGAAGCTTCCTGTAGTAATATCATTTACAACAGCTTACGCGCTTATTGCTCAACAGTAGCCAATTCCATAAAAAAACGTGACCTTTCGCTTATCATGGAAGTTAAGGCAGAAAAAAACTTATGGATTCCGGTTTTTAAAAAATCAACGAGTAATGAAAGTAGCGAATATAAGTATCATTTTAGCCACCGGATAAAATTTGGTGAACTAACTATTGACCAGGTAGGTCGCCACATTGATTATATTTTGACCTATATGGAGCAAGGTGATATCAGCACAAAATCACTACTGCATTCTAATATTCTTATCAATTCACTAAGCGTAATAGGTGTTCTTGATGATGAAAGTGATTCAATACATAAGGATGTTTATGATGCCAGATATCAAAGTGTTCTTGGAAGAAGCGCGCATAATAAAGGGTTAAAAACACTTATACCTTGCCTGAACACAAAGATTCAGGTCAACCGCTTATGTAGTGACAGAGACGAGTGCCTCCGCCTGATGCCTGGCTGGAGAATTAAAGTGGGAATTGACAATCAAGTGTCTCACTATATTGAGACACTCTACCCTGTCTGGATAACGCATGATAAAACCCTGTCAGCATTTTTGAATGCTTCCGCTGTACCACAAGCACCTCAATTTCTAGGCAATACCAATAAACTCAAAGTGTATAAATACACCAGCCAGTTAAATAAGCCAGAAGAATCAGTGTCCGGTGAAAGCATAGAATCAAACAGTGAAACTCTTTATGTTCTGTCTGAAAATGAATTGCAGTATTCACGCAAGCTTGACGTGCACCTTCTTAAAGATGGAATGATTCATACTGATCACTGTGGTATCGGTAATAATTGAGGATGAAGGCGAGTGGGAGTGGATTGCCGCTCCCCTGCGAATATCCTTAGCCTAAAGTCGTAAAGTCGAAACACTCATATCCTGTTAGTGTGAAGGCCGTCTCCATCATAAGAACAATAAGAGCAACAAGAGAGTGCCCCTATGCAAGATAAACAAGCGGCTCAGGCCTATTGGAAAGAAAACATACGGCTGTTACTCAGCCTTCTGGTGATCTGGTTTGTGGTCTCATTCGGTTGCGGCATTCTGTTTGTCGACCAACTCGACAAAATCACCTTCTCCGGCTTCCCCCTCGGATTCTGGTTCGCCCAGCAGGGCTCCATCTTCTCATTCGTTGCCATTATCTTTTTCTACATCTGGCGCATGAATGTGCTTGACCGCAAATACGATGTTTATGAAAACGATGTTTATAAAAACGATATTAGTGGAGAGGAAAAACAATCATGAGTACCGCCATGCTGACCTACCTCTTTATTGGGACAACGTTTGCTCTGTATATAGGCATTGCTATCTGGTCTAAAGCCGGGTCCACCAAAGAGTATTACGTGGCCGGAAAAGGCGTTCACCCCGTTGCTAATGGTATGGCCACCGGGGCCGACTGGATGTCGGCCGCGTCGTTTATTTCCATGGCCGGCATCATCTCATTTATCGGACGTGACGGTGCGGTTTACCTGATGGGCTGGACCGGTGGTTATGTACTGCTGGCCATGTGCCTTGCACCCTACCTGCGTAAGTTTGGCAAGTTCACAGTGCCGGACTTTATCGGTGAACGCTACTACTGTCAGACCGCCCGCATGGTGGCCGTGATCTGCGTTATCTTTATCTCCTTCACTTATGTTGCCGGTCAGATGCGCGGCGTGGGCATTGTCTTCTCCCGCTATCTGGAAGTGGACATCACCCTTGGCGTGATTATCGGGATGGGTATTGTTTTCTTTTACGCCGTCCTTGGTGGCATGAAAGGCATTACTTATACACAGGTGGCCCAGTATTGCGTCATGATCTTCGCCTTTATGGTGCCCGCTATTTTCATCTCCATGATGATTACCGGAAACCCCATCCCACAACTGGGCTTTGGCAGTGAAGTCTCGGGAACCGGCATGTCGGTGCTGGAAAAACTTAACGGCCTTTCTGCCGAGCTGGGCTTCGACCAGTATACCAGTGGCAGTAAGTCGACCATTGACGTCTTCTTTATCACAATGGCTCTGATGGTGGGTACGGCTGGCCTGCCTCATGTGATTGTCCGCTTCTTCACAACCCCAACGGTTCGCGATGCCCGTAAGTCGGCTGGCTATGCTTTGCTGTTTATTGCGATTCTTTATACAACGGCTCCCGCCGTTGCCGCTTTTGCCCGTATCAACCTGCTGAATACCGTCAGTGACAGTTCCTATGAAAAGCTGCCGGAGTGGTTTTCAAACTGGGAAAATTCCGGTCTGATCGCCTGGATGGATAAGAACGAAGATGGCAAGATCCAGTACACCGCTGGCGCAGCCATAGCGGGCAAGCCAAGCTTTACTGATGAGCGCGGCGAGCATGGTCAGCGCCTGGTCAACAACACTGCGACGGATAACGCCAACGAGCTGTATGTTGACCGTGACATCATGGTACTGGCGAATCCGGAAATTGCTCAGCTCCCAGCCTGGGTGATCGCCCTGATTGCCGCCGGTGGACTGGCCGCAGCCTTATCCACAGCCGCAGGGTTGCTGCTGGTTATATCCACATCCATCTCCCACGACCTGTTGAAAAAGAACCTGATGCCCGGCATTACGGATAAACAGGAACTGCTCGCTGCCCGTCTGGCCGCTGCGGTGGCGGTTGTGGTAGCCGGTCTGTTTGGTATCTATCCTCCGGGCTTTGTTGCCCAGGTGGTCGCCTTTGCGTTCGGGCTGGCAGCCTCATCGTTCTTCCCGGCGATCCTGCTGGGCATTTTCTACAAACGCATGAATAAAGAAGGTGCTGTCTGCGGTATGATTGCCGGGCTGGTGTTTACCTTCTCTTATATCGTCTACTTCAAGTTCATCAATCCAACGGCCAATACGGCTGATTACTGGCTGTTCGGTATTTCTCCGGAAGGCATTGGCACCCTGGGTATGCTGATTAACTTCAGCATTGCCATGGTCGTGTGTCACCTGACCGAAGCACCACCCAAAGAGGTTCAGGATATGGTTGAAGATATTCGCATTCCCAGCGGTGCTGCCGCACCGGTTGAAGAAGGCCTCTCCAGCCGTCCGGCTGATGGCGTAAGTTAATTTCTCTTCAAGCCTGCCAGAGAGGAAAGCACAGGCTTCCCTCTCTGCTTCCTGCCCCGGACTTTACTTCCTGTCCGCCAGAAATACCATACCTCCGAATATTTGCTACTTTATCTCTGCCCGAAGTTTGCTTTAAAAAAATGGTGATCGGTATGAAGGTCTGGCGGTTCAAAATACTGGTGGGTTATTGCTTTGCTTTATTTGCCAACTTACTTCTGAGTTCGGATGGTTTTGCCTTTTCTGACACTGAGAAAAGAATAACCTCCCTCAAATTAATGATGCACGCTAAAGTTTCTACCCTTAAGCATCATAATGTCAGGCTGCTATGGAAAATTGAAGGTTATACACAGAAAATGCTGGATGCCATAACGGGCAGAAAAACAGCAATCTATAGCCCTCCTATATATACCTCCCCTTTCGGGTACCAGTTCCGTGCAAAGCTTTACCTGAATGGTGACGGCCTTGGACAAGGAACCCATCTGTCCCTGTTTTTTGTTCTTATGAAGGGTGACTACGATGAGTTTCTTCCGTGGCCTTTCCAGAAAAAAATTACAATGACACTCATTGATCAGGCGAACGCTGGTAATGTGACTGATGCCTTTTTTTCCGACCCATGCAGCAGTTCTTTCCAAAAACCCGTAAGCGATATGAACATCGCTATCGGCATTCCTACTTTCCTGCCATTGAGTACCGTCGACAAGATGGATAACAGACAGTTCATCAAAGACGATACTCTCTTTATCCAGCTTAATGTTGATTGAACGGTTGAACTAATCGTTTATCATGCGATTAACAAAAGTCAGGAGGCTCTATGAATGGACTTTCAAACAGCCATGAGCTTCTAAACAGCCATGAGCTTCTAAACAGCCATGAGCTTCTAAACAGCAATGAGCAGAAAAGGAGCAACACACCCATGCCTAATACCGTCTTTATCACCGGTGCCACTTCTGGCTTTGGCGAAGCCTGCGCACGGCGGTTTGCCAGCGATGGCTGGAATCTTGTTATTACCGGTCGTCGTCGGGAGCGACTCAGCACGCTGAAAGAAGAGTTACAGCAGCATAGTCAGGTACACGCCATCGCTCTGGATATCAGAGACCAGCAAGCCATACAGACTGCGGTTAATGAGCTGCCAGAATCCTTCAGAGATATCCACACCCTCATCAACAACGCCGGCTTAGCGCTGGGTACAGAACCCGCAGATCAATGCGACACTGAACAATGGATGACCATGATCGACACTAACATAAAGGGACTGGTGATGATGACTCATGCCCTGCTTCCCGCTTTGAAGAAAAACAACAGTGGTAGTATTGTTAATATCGGTTCAGTGGCAGGTAGCTGGCCTTATCCTGGCGGTAACGTTTATGGTGGCACCAAGGCGTTTGTGAAACAATTTTCACTCAGTCTACGCTGTGACCTGCTAGGCAGTGGTGTGCGTGTAAGCAACATAGAGCCGGGACTGGCTGAAACCGAATTCTCAGTCGTCCGTTTCAATGGAGACCAGTCCAAAGCAGACGCAGTTTATGAAGGGATGCAGCCTTTGACGGCGAAGGATATAGCCGACACCGTGTTCTGGATTGCCAACCGTCCGGCTCATGTCAATATTAACAATCTGGAAATCATGCCAACACAGCAGGCATGGGCAGGCTTTGCGGTCGACCGCAAAAAATAACACGTGACACCATAAGGCTTTCAGAAAAATGTTACAAAAAGTTGATCTGCGACATCAAACTGCCAGCTGAATTCAATAATACTTAGACTCGTCAGTCCTGAGAGGTCTTCTGGCATTCGATACATGGGGTGAATGTCAGAAGATCACTTTAACGGATTTTGGCGCTTTCCACTTATACGACAATAGTTATTTATAAATAGCTGCTTGAATCGTACAACTACTACTATTCAGCTCCGTTAGCTCTTTACCTCCACTACCAACTGATCACTATTTGATCAACCGCTACTAACCCAGTATTTATAATCTATCGACCACTTATCCACAGGTAATTCAGAGCGTTGGTCAGTGTTTCTGTTAACAACTACTGAACAACTTATTTATACACAGATAGAGAAAAACCACTAACCAGCCACTGCGGCAAACGTAATAACCACAAACCATACACAAGCTAACCGATTTTCCAGCTTGATTTACTGACGACTTTCAGACAATGGCTGAAGACACCAGGCAGAAACTGAACCAGATTCACGGAAATATTTCTGCCAGCAACGCACGACAACAACCGTTAAAACAGGCATCAACCTTTTACTCTGCTGATCCGCCTATGTGGCCTTTTCCACGAAACTGATACGAACCCTTACTGCTTTCTGAAATCTTCAATGTAAAATCATCGCTCTGCTTCATGCTTTACCGAAATACATTTTTATCGATATTCCGGCTTCTGTCCGTTTGCCTGATGTCGGGCCATATGAGGCTGAAGAACAATTCATGTGGATAACTCAATGAAAAAACTGCTTTCTGCAATAACACTGGTGGCGGTAGCCTCCACAATAACTCCCTTCTCTGTGCAGGCTGCTCCCCTGGACGGTCAACAGCAACAACAGGTTCGGGAGCTGGTTCGTTCGACACTGGTCGAAAATCCGGACATTCTGGTCGAAGCCATTAGCGAGCTTCGTAAACGTGAGCTTCAGGCACAGGAAAATGCTCAAAAAACCAGCCTTGAGGCAAAAAAGGATGAGCTGTTTAACACCCCTGGCGACCCGTTTATTGGTAACCCGAAAGGGAAGGTAGCCATGGTGTACTTTGCCGATTACAACTGTGGTCACTGCAAACGTCAGGACCTGATCCTGGAACAGATGGTTAAACAGCATCCTGACCTGAAAATCATCTACAAGGAGCTTCCGGTTTTAGGAGGTGCATCCAGAGAAGTCGCAGAGCTGGTACTGGCTGCCCATAAAAACCACCCGGATGTTTACCAGAAATTGCATCAGCGCCTGATGTCCAGGCCAGGCAGACACGACAGCACCTCTATTGCTGCTGCCTTCAAAGCCGAAGGACTGGATATTGAAACTCTGAAAAAGAAAGTAGATAACAACATCAAGGCAAAAATCGACAACAACCTCAGACTGGCATCCGAGCTGGGCATTAGAGGTACTCCTGCCACGGTCTTTGCGGACGAAGTATTAGGTGGCTTTACCAAGGCTGATCAACTGTCTGAGAAAATCAAGTCTCGACTGAACTGACAGATGATGCCACTGATATAATATTTACCCCGGTGGAGCATGATGAGTCCAGGATTACGGAAATGGCTTATTGAAATCTCCCTCATCGTTTTTTCCGGGGTCGTCATTACCGGTTACAACTAAATCTGGTCTATTAACCTGATTATGTTTCAATCGTTAAAACTACTGTCAGCTTTGTTTATTAGAATGATTCATTTTTTTCAGGGAACATCTTTTCAAGCAACGCAATAAAAAAGGAAGACCCAAGGCCTTCCCTTTCTAAAGACTGATAACCGTTTTCCAACCTGCGTATGGGCTTGACATTTCAAGCACACACTCTGCGTTAGAAATCGGGAATTCTATTAAGGCTTACAGCTCAGTAACAATGCAGTCTTTACGCTCTTTACCTGTACGCTCCAGGTAAGCAGAAAACTCAGCAGGAATGCGACCAGTGGTTGCACCTTCCCAGGAAACAACGGTACCGTCTTCAGCCTGGTATTCAAACTGATAACGCTGACGGGTTTTACCTTTACGGTTAGACTCAGTACCGGCACCTTTGCCCATCACCGCCAGATCATCAATATCCAGCCCCTTGTCCTGCATTTCTTTCAGAACAGCCTCAATCGCTTCACGCTTGCGCTCCTGTTCCTGCTCTACTTCTTTTTGAGCTTCCAGCTTTTCTTCGTAAATGCTCTCAATTCGGCTAATGACACGCTGAATGTCTTCTACGTGCATATCCTGAAACAGTTTACGCAACTGTACTTTGGATTTCAGAACACTCAGGGATTCTTCAAAAATATTCATTGTGAATTGACCAATAGTCAGGGACAGAAAATTACGAATGGCGAAATTTATCACAGCACCTCATAGATGCAAACCAGTTTGATTGTATTTATGAGGATATCGATATATGAAAGCTATTATTACTTCAGTACCAACCCATTAGATGAAGCATTTTATTTTTTACTCATAAGAATCATAAGCAGAGTTGGGGACACAAAATATCCGGTGCCTCCAACTCTTTTTCAATTCACCCATTCAATTATAAACCGGTTAACTTCAATCCTGTTTTACATGCTGGGGAACCGCTCCCCGGCTCAATACGTAACCGTACATTGCGGAAAGCGCTGCCATTACTTTTGCTCTGTAATAAATTAGACCTATCGTACTAAGTCCTGCGGCACAATCGCCCACGGTGTTGCTTGTACCAATGGCCGTGGTGGTAACTTCTGTGTTCCAAAATCCAACTAAACCGCCTGCATGGCGAGTCACGTTGGGACCAAATTCACCATACTGAAGTTTATCTATGGCTGCCTTAAAGCCCGGCGTCGTTGTAATCCTGTTATAAAACCACCCGCCAGCAAGAGGTAACGCAAATTTCTTACCCCTAGTCCATACCCAGCTTAAAACACTGGCCCCTGCACTACTCAGTTTGGTGACAAACATACCAGCACCATTCATACAGCTTCGGGCACACCCTCTAAAGCTGGCTCCGGACTGAGACGGTTCATTTTCAGCAACCAGAAGCATTTGGCAGCTCTGCTCTCCATAGAGGGTCTCATGACGGTGAATCTCACCTTGCAGCTTTGTCCTAATGGTGTTTTCAGCCTCCATTACGTTCTCCAGCTGTCTTCCCGAAAGCTGGGCCTGGGCTCTTCCGTTCTGGCTGATCGGCAGTTTATTCATTTGCTCGATGTATTCTGATATAGGTACATTCCGGGATTTATCCTCAGTGCTGAACTGAACCGCAAAACACCGTGTTTTTTCAGGCTGGAACACACCCGGCAAGTAGGCGTTCACATAGTCAGCGATACGCCTTTCTTTTTCTTCAGGAGCCTCACTGCCATCCAGAAACTTACAACTATCAGTACCACGGATAAGGACTTTATTCAGCGAGGAGCTCTTGTTGTCGTGGTATCTGCATTCAAATATTCCACGCTTAACCCAATCCATATTGGCAAGCCCGGCCAGCCTCTGGCTCGTCTCGTCTGCCTCAATGTTCTCAGGGGCATTAACTACATCATCCGGCTCACCGGACTGTTGCTCTAGTGGAAGAGACCAGACACCCATTGCGACCAGTGCAGCAAGCAAGCCTGTCACCCAAACTGTTTTCTTCACGAATTGCCTCCCGGAAGGTTGCCCACAGCGTTTTGCACCTGAAAGTCGCTAAACCAATTTGTAAAAGCCCGCCTGGAGCAGCTATTAGTAATTAGCAACTGGCAGTTATCTTGCCTGGTGCCGCCAAGCGCCAAAAACCATATCCATACGGCCGTCACCCCCACGCAATCGGGGGTGACGGCCGTATGGATATGAGCGCTTGTAAACACTATGGCGTGCAATTAATCCTGCAGTTTATCTGGAAAGAGTCTAGAAGATAATGAGCTTTGTTCCAGTAGCAGTTTAAACAATCTGTTTTATTAACCGATCAACACTCAGCTGCTGGAGATGTCATTGGAGAATTAATGTCCGCAACGCACTTTCAGCCCCCGCTAAATAATCAGTCATTCAACGATCTGAATAAAAATCAAGCCGAAATCAATAACCCCGGCTTGATTTTTATTGACTTAGCCTATGGAAGCCTCTTCTGTCCGAAGCTGTTTACGCAGCACCTTACCCACCGCAGACATGGGCAATTCCTGCCGAAACTCTATGTATTTAGGCATTTTATAACTGGTAAGCTGCTGGCCGCACCAGTCTCGAATAGCCTGCTCCGTCAGAGACTGATCCGACCTGACCACAAAGAGTTTAACCGCCTCACCTGCTTTTTCATCCGGTACACCAATAACAGCACACTGATCGACCTTTTCGTGCAGGGCGACAACGTTCTCAATCTCATTGGGATAGACGTTAAAGCCTGAGACAATCACCAGGTCCTTAATGCGATCCACGATACGGATGTACCCGTCTTCCTGAATCACCGCAATATCACCCGTATGCAGCCAGCCTTCGGTATCCAGAACTTCTGCCGTGGCTTCAGGCCGGTTCCAGTAACCCTTCATGATCTGTGGACCTTTTACGCACAGTTCGCCCGCTTCCCCCGGATTCACCTCTTCACCGTCATCAGTAACGATTTTTATGGAGGTTGATGATAATGCCGGGCCAACAGTCCCCAGCTGGGTCAGCTCACCCGCAGGGTTGGCAGCCACAATGGGAGCAGCCTCAGTCAAACCATAACCTTCCGAAATTCGACATCCCGTTACTTCATGCCACTGTCTGGCCACCGGTTCCTGCAAGGCTGTTCCCCCTGAATTGGTCACTGTCAGCCCGGAAAAATCCAGACGGTGAAATTCAGGGTGACTCAATAACCGGGCAAACAGTGTGTTCAGTCCAATAAATGTGTTGATCTGCCAGGGTTGCAGAGCCGAGATCAGGCTATCAATATCTCTGGGATTAGGGATAAGAATACTGTGGGCTCCCAGCTCAAAAAATGAAAACAGATGCACAGTGAACGCGTAGACATGGTAGAGCGGTAGCGGCGCCACCACGATATCACCACGTAAGTCTGAAATCAGCCTGCCGTCCTGATCCACCTGGTGACGCAGAGCCGATGTCTGCAATACATTGGCAATAATGTTCTTTTGCGTCAGCATAACGCCTTTCGCGACCCCGGTGGTACCACCGGTATATTGCAGCACAGCCAGGTCATCCTGCTGACTCCCTGAGACCGGGCAATAGTCCGCTACCATGCCTTTCATCATGGCATCGTTAAATGCTACTGCTTCAGGAAGGCTGTATTGCGGCACCATTTTTTTAACGTGCCGGACAGTAAAGTTCACCAGCAACCGCTTCATCCAGGGCAGAGAATCCCCCATTTCGGTGACAACAACCTGCTCAAGACCGGTCCGGGGCAGAATTTCTTCAACAATATGCGCCACCGTATTCAGACAAACCAGAAGCTTTACGCCCGAATCATTAAACTGGTGGAGCATTTCTCTGGCGGTATAAAGAGGATTGGTATTTACAACCACCAGCCCCGCTTTCATAGCACCGTAGACGACAATTGGATACTGAATAATATTTGGTAACTGAATAGCAATGCGGTCACCGGGCTGCAAGGATGTATGCTTTTGCAGATAAGCGGCAAAACCATTACTGAGTTCATTGATTTCTGCATAAGTCAGGGTCTGATTCATGCAGGTATAGGCAGGCCGGTCAGCAAACCGGCTGACCGATGTATTAATCAGCTCTGCCAGATGGCGATACTTTCCCAGATCAATTGCGTCTTCAATACCGGGAGCTCGCTTACCTTCCCAGAAACTGGCGTCCATGAAGCACCTCTCATTATCATTATTTTTATCGTTAAGGGCTCAGGCTTAGTGCCTTTATTAACTCTTATCATTGGGCTGAAGCAGCCACCATAATGCAACTTACAGCTATTTTGACTTATACGACAGAAGAATATCTATTTACAACGTGAAATGCAGCAATAAACAAAAAGAAATGAAAATAGATTGTCGTACAACTGATCTTTGACACGCTCAGATAAGTGCGTATCCCGTTGGCAAATACTCTGCCAGCTTTCCAACCTGGTTGTTATCAGAACGCAGTAACGCCTGCTTTTTGGCTCTTGACCATTTTTTAATTTCAGCTTCGCGCTTTGAAGCACTTGAGCGATTATGGCCGGACTCAAGGTACGCCACTAAAGCGGGTTTGCGCCCTCGAAAATAGCGCGCGCCACCTGTGCCACTGCTGTGCTGTTTCCAGCGTCTGCGGATATCCGTGGTAATTCCCGTATACAGCGAGTGATCGCTGGCGATGATGATGTAAACAGACCAGTTCATAACCATTCAATTAATTTGCCGATGCTGACAATTTAACAGACAGATTATGAACGATCACCCCAGCAGAGGCAGAATACCCAGAGAAACGCCAATCTGAGCAGCCACCACCAACAGCCCGGTTAATGCCGCAACAACAAGGCCAATATTGCCTCCGGGAGCCTGGTAAGGCTCCTCCATGTGCAGACGTCTCACTTTCCAAACCATCAGCACAGGCAAAAAAACGGCCAGTACGATTAACGCTATCGCCGCATAGCCCAGGGCAAGAATAAAGCCATCGGGATAGTAAATTGCCACCAGCATAGGAACCACCAGCGTCAGTAAAATGGCCCGAACCCTGCCAGTTAAACCGTTATGGCTGTTATGGGACAATTCTGACAGGTAATCAAACAGCCCCAGCGCCACCCCCAGAAACGATGTTGCCAACGCAAACGACGCAAACACACTAATCATCAGACTAAAATGACCAGCAGACGACACTTGACCAACGACAGAGATAAGATAGCTAACGGAATCCGGCATCGTTGCCATATTGCTTACAACGGTTGGCGACAAAGCTCCAAGCGTCGAAACAACCCAGAAGATATACAAGACAAACGGCAAAGCACTACCAATCAACAACGCCTTGCTGAACTTCGCCGGACATCCCTGCACATAACCAACCACCGTAGGTACCACAACATGATAACCAAACGAGGTATACAGCACAGGCAGCGCAGCCAGCAACACAGGAAAAGAGCGACTGTCATAGGTCAGGTTTTCAAGCTGGGTATGAGGAAATAAAGAGGCCAGTATCACCATCAGCAGTAGTAACATGGAAATAAACATCACCCGGTTACAGATATCCACCAGGGCGGTTCCCAGCAACACGATAATAGCGGCAAACGAAGTCACCAGAACAACGGCCACCCAGTAAGGCAGTTCCAGGCCTGTAATCATCAATACGCTGTTAAACTGTGAAGCCCCCCCGGAAATATAGGCTGCGCACAGTGCGTAATAGAGAAACAACATGGCAATGACAGCAACAGCCTGACCGTTTCGTCCTAACAGCAGGCCAACCATACCGTGCAGGTTTTCAGTCCCGGGACAGGCCCTTCCGGCTTCTGCGATCAGTAACCCGCCGTAGGCAGCCAGCAACCAGGTAACGAGCATCAGGGCCAGTGCTTCCCACAGCCCTGTCAGGGCAGAGATAATAGGCAGCGCCAGCATACCGGCACCAATACATGTGCCAGCAATCAACAAAGCACTACCGAACGTTTGACTCTTCATTTTTATAACTGTTTGCATAACTGATATAACCCTACAAAATAGCAGCTGAATCAGCCAAGAAAAAAATAATACAACGGCGCATTAATAAAATGCCCCCAAAATCACCGTCAGCAGTGCACTCAAATCAAGAGAATACCTATTGCCTCCGTACGTCATCCGTTACCATTAACCCATTACGCATTGAGGCGTATTGCTTAATATCACACCTCTAAAATCAAGGCTTTTGAACGCTATGAATATTTATCTGGTAGGTGGTGCCGTCAGGGACAAATTGCTCGGACTGCCTGTAAAAGACCGGGACTGGGTGGTGGTGAACAGCACGCCTGAGGAAATGCTACAACAGGGCTTCCAGCCGGTTGGACAGGATTTTCCGGTTTTTCTGCACCCAAAAACCAAAGAAGAATATGCCTTAGCCAGAACAGAACGAAAATCCGGGCATGGCTATGCCGGTTTTACTTTCCATACCGACCCGGACGTGACCCTGGAACAGGACCTGGTTCGCAGGGATCTCACCATCAATGCGATGGCAGAGTCGGCAGAAGGTGACATCATCGACCCTTATCAAGGGCAGCAGGATTTACAGCAGCGGCTGCTAAAGCATGTCTCTCCCGCCTTTCAGGAAGACCCTTTAAGGATTCTCCGGGTCGCGCGCTTTGCCGCCCGTTTTGCCCACCTGGGGTTCACTATCGCGGAAGATACAATGTCCCTGATGGCTCATATGGTAAGCGTCGGTGAAGCCAGCCATTTAGTGCCAGAGCGGGTATGGCAGGAAACGGCCAGAGCCTTGATGGAACAGCGCCCGGAAATCTATTTTCTGACCCTGATGAGCTGTAATGCCCTGAGCGCAGTCTTGAAAGAGTGGCAACCCTTTTTATTGGGATCACCCCATTGTCTTGCCGCTTTACAGCGGGCTGCTAAACAGAATGCTTCTGAACCGGTGCGTTTTGCCTGCCTGTTTGCCGCCAATAAGAAAACCGAGGCATCCAGCCTTAAGCCATTTTTCCAGCGGATGCGTTTCCCATCCTCTTACTGTGAACTGGCCCTGCTGGTGTACCAGCAAGCTCACGAAGTGCCCGATGTGCTTGACAAGCCAACCGCAGAAAAGGTCATGAATCTGTTTGAAGCAACGGATGCCCTGCGTCGGCCTGACCGGTTTGAAGATTTCATGGCAACAGCAGGCTTTATTGCACATGCGAAAGGACTGAGTTTCCCGGCATCCAGCCAAAACAAACTCCTTGACCTGTTAAGGCAATGTCACGCCATTAATGCCAGGGAAATTGTTGCGCAGGGAGTGAAAGGCAAAGCCATCGGAGAAAAGCTCCGCCAGCTTCGACTTGAAGCTCTGGGGCAGGCAATAACCAGATAACAATAAAGATCAGGCTACACAGACTGACTCGAAGAAATTATGGTGGCGCCATGGTTGTCAGTTTGTGTCGTATAAAAAGCCGCACTCAGGTCGGCTAGCCAGTATGAAGCCAACCGCCAGATGTCTCAAAGTCTGGCTCTTTATGCTCATCACGATTCTTCCACATGCGATGGACCACCGGAGTAATAATCTCGCGACTGAAACAAAAATGCCTTATCATATAATCTAAAAGCTTCTCATAAGACGGGGCGTATACGATAAGCATATAATCATCCTTGCCTCTACCCAAACCCCATTGGCTATTAATAAGAAAAACCTTATCTCCCGCCGCCCCAACTGCAACAAGGCCCTCCCCGACAGTGCCTAACTCGAATGAAAAGAGATTCGTACGAGCAAGCGACCTTTCCCGACTAGTTCCAAAAATCCCGTAATCGGACACAAGCACCTCCGTAATATGCAAGTCAACCACCCTTCTTCTATTCTCAATAACAGGCTCCAAAGAGTTGTTCGCTGAATAAGTTATAGCTATGTGTTTTTTGAATTTTCGAATAATATCCGCAACAGTCTCTATGCTTGCACTTCTTAAATCACTACTGCTTCGTTCAAGCCTCATGAGGCCCTGGTGCATTATGTAACGATCTATAGAAGGCCGAGGCCCCTTGGGGATAGCTGCCGAGGAGAGAGCTGACGCAAGCGAACAAAAATCCGGCGGACTCAGATAGCTCAGAATCATTTCTCGAGTCTGCTGTATATTAAAAACACTAGCAATAGCCGCCATGGCTCTTCGGTCGTATTGCTCAGTAATGATGACTACCCTTGTGGCCATTCCGGAGTTTTCCACTAGTTGACCCTTGACATTTACAGTAATAGATCGAAAAGTATAGACCCCGAAATGCAGCAGGGAAATTCAGGCAGTCTCAGTCTGAAAGAGATAACAGGGAGCATCACCAACGCTCATCCGTTCATCCAACTGCAAACAGACTTTTTCAAGGTTCACACGAATAGCTTCGCCCTTAAGAAAAGCCTGCAACTGCAAAACCAGCGGCTGATAATACACCTCGCTGACATGACCCGGCTGAAGAATATCCAGATCAGCCTGACAGATTCCGTTCCGGGTCCGGATTCTACCCAGCTGAGTTTCCAGTTTTTTACACCAGTCGTATAACTCCGGGATCGACAATAAGGCTTCAAAGCTGACGACAGCGTTCAGGTAGTGTGGGGCATCCACACCATAAGCAGGGGTTTGCACAATACTGCTGACACAGACCTGTCGGAAAGCAGAGCGAATGGCCCTGATCATTGCCGTGCAGTTATGCACGGCATTTTCGTTAGAGCCAATACCAACAAAATATCGGTTCATAACTGATCCATCAGTTTCTGCATATCCATCTGTTCCCTGGTACGTTCGCAGAAGACCGTTGCCAGAGCGCCTTTCAGTGCATGAGGTTTGCGAATAAAGACACCCACTTTTTCCACAGGGAAGTTATCCAGTACCCGCTGAATAATACCACCCGCCAACGCTTCCAGCAGGGCAAAACGGGAAGCTTCAGTAAACTCACGAACACTGTTACTGATGGCTTCATAATCAAGGGCATCGTTCAGGTCATCACTGCGAAAGGCATTGGTAAAGTCTGTTCCCAGTTCGAGGTCAATGACCAGTGGCTGCGGAGCTTCATGCTCAAATTCATAAACACCAATAATCGCCTCGGTTTCCAGTCGTTCGATACGAACTTTATCCATTGCCTGAACCCTACAAACAGAAAAGCTGAAATTATAACGTATTAAACCGCCTCAAGCTCTTCCATCGGCCAGCGCGGCTGAGGGGCCACCTCAAGAGGCTCAAGCTGACCAGCCAGCAATCGCTGACAACCCGCATAAGCGATCATGGCACCGTTATCCGTACAGAATTCCGGGCGGGCATAGCGCAGGGTTGCTTTTTCTTTTGCCACCATGGACTCCAGGCCTTCACGAAGACGTTTGTTGGCACTCACACCGCCCGCAATCACCAGCTGTTTCAAACTTGTTTCACGCAATGCCCGTCGACATTTAAATGCCAGGGTGTCCACCACGGCTTCTTCAAACGCTCTGGCCACATCAGCCCGGTCCTGATCCGTAAAATCGCCACACTCTTCACGGCATTTCGCCGCCGTGTTCAGCGTGAAGGTTTTCAAACCACTGAAGCTAAAGTCCAGCCCCGGGCGATCACACATAGGCCGTGGGAACCGGAAACGCCCCTGCGTACCCTGCTCAGCCAGCTTTGATACTTTAGGGCCACCGGGGTATCCCAAATCCAGCATGGCAGCCACTTTATCGAAAGCCTCTCCAGCCGCATCGTCTACCGACTCACCCAGTAAACGGTACTGACCAATACCACCCACCTGCACCAGCTGGGTGTGACCGCCGGATACCAGCAGTGCCAGAAACGGAAATTCCGGTGGGTTATCTTCCAGCATGGGTGCCAGAAGATGCCCTTCCATGTGGTGAACGCCCACACAGGGCACACCCCAGGCCCACGCCAGGGAACGACCAATACAGGCTCCTACCATCAGGGCACCAATCAGACCGGGACCTCTGGTATAAGCCACTGCCTCAATATCTTCACGCTGCAAGCCCGCCTGACTCAGCACTTCCTTAATTAAAGGCAGTACACGCTGAATATGATCACGGGACGCCAGTTCAGGAACAACGCCGCCGTATTCGGTGTGCATGTCAATCTGGCTGTACAGCGCATCAGCCAGCAGCCCCTTGTTACTGTCGTAGAGAGCAATGCCGGTTTCATCGCAGGATGTCTCGATCCCGAGAACTACCATAGCCAACTCCTGAAAATCTGAATTCAAAAAATTGCCCGGAGTTTACCACCAATCAGGTCTGAATAGGGGGGGGGAAGTAGATACTGGCAATCCTAACGCAAGGCTGAAGACCTTCTCAGGTTAGCCCTTCTACCAACATAGAATTCATTTACATCCCGCCTCAAGAGACTAAGAGAGACCTCAACAGATCCTCTGAATAATGACCTGTTTCTCGTATCTGCAATTATCCTGTCAAGCAGTACTGCGGGGTCCTGCCGCCAAGGCCAGTTGTCGTTCCTGCTCCGAGCCATTTTTTTTTTGAACTCCGCACTTATCGGTGCCGGAAAAAAAGCATACTGAAAATATCGCCCGATATACTCGTCTTGTGGATAAAGAATGTACATGAAGTGTCCATCGTTTGCCCTAACTTCAGAAAGTGCTATATAAAGCATCAGGGTGTCTAAACAGGTGTTAACTCGAAGCTCTTCGTCAATATTTATAGAATCGATGGTATAACGACATTGCTGACCAAACGGAACCTCCCCTCTCTCTATTAAGGATTGGTCAAACCTGTCACTCACCATTGCAGTCGCCATTTCCTGGCCACCCCTCTGGACTAACTTTAGACTTAACCAATATTCATCAATTGCACGTTTTAGAGTCAGAACATTCCCCGATGGAACATGATAGAAAGAATACCCATCATCAAACTCGGTACGATCGAAAGACATAGAATAGTTTCTCCTCTGGGAGCCTGACAAAGGCGCATGGCTAAAGCCCTGTTACAGGACCAGGCCGTGAGAGGGGATCAATATCTGAAGGAAGCTGCCGAAGTTGTTTCAGGCCGTGCTCACCTGCTGCCCCTCACTGAGATCTGACCCGGGTGAAACTTCCCTGGGATTTATACCCATCCCGACAGGCAATTTCGAACGCCAGGCAAACCCTGAGTCGCATTTTCACCGACCAGCAGAGCAAATCTTGCACTCCTGACGGTCATTTTCCAGCATCTGCCACGAGGCAACAGACGATACGCCAAATTGCCGGTTTTTTGCATTTTCCGGCGATTGGCTATAAAATTCGCACCCTTTTAAAATACGCGGCTAATCCAGTGACTGGTATGATCACCAGACACTGAATTTTTGCGGACCGGATTTCGCTTCATGCAGTTGTCAGAAAACTGTATTCAGAAGCACTATTGCTGCTGTATCATGCCGGGCTGCGAACTTCTATTGAATCAACGAATATTTAGGAAGGTGAGCTCTGCATGCCTGCTGTTAAAGTTAAAGAAAATGAACCGTTTGACGTAGCCCTGCGCCGCTTCAAGCGCTCTTGCGAAAAAGCTGGAGTCCTGGCTGAAGTACGTCGTCGTGAACACTACGAAAAGCCGACTTCTGTTCGCAAGCGCAAAGCTGCTGCTGCCGTTAAGCGTCATCTGAAAAAACTGCAGCGCGAACAGCGTCGTCGCGAGCGTCTGTATTAAGATCGTAACGATCTGAATACCTGCTTCAGTTACAAGACGATTCAGCATAAACCTTCAGGGTCACGTCAGTGGCAACCTCGGAAGGCGAAACCTGAGCACCTGACAGGCTTTATGCCTGTTTGTGGATATATACACAGGAGAAGACCATGAGCGAATGCACGGTAAAGGACCAACTGACTTCAGCAATGAAGGAAGCCATGCGCAACCGCGAAAAGGCTCGCCTGGGAACTATCCGCATGGCTCTGGCAGAATTGAAACGTATTGAAGTAGACGAAAAGTCGCTGGACGACACCCGTGCCCTTGCAGCTCTTGACAAAATGGCCAAGCAACGCCGCGATGCCATTACCCAGTTCGAGTCTGCGGGGCGCACGGATCTCGCTGAACAGGAACAGTTTGAACTGACTGTTATTCAGGACTTCCTGCCTGAACCACTCTCCTCTGAAGACATCGACCAGATTGTCCGTGACGCCATTGCCCGGAGCGGTGCAGAAGGCATGAAAGATATGGGCAAGGTAATGGGTCTGGTAAAGCCTCAGGTTCAGGGTCGTGCCGATATGGCTCAGATCAGCCAGTCAGTTAAAAAACTTCTGGGCTGACTTCCGCAACCCTGCGATAATACTTTACATGGCTGGACGCATTCCACAGACATTTATTGACGACCTGCTGGCCAGAGTCGATATCGTCGACGTGATTGACAGCCGGGTCAAACTGAAAAAAACCGGTCGTAACTATTCGGCCTGCTGCCCGTTCCACAAAGAAAAAACACCTTCTTTCTCCGTCAGTCCTGACAAACAGTTCTACTACTGTTTTGGCTGCGGTGCCAGTGGCAACGCTATTGGCTTCGTGATGGACTTTGACCATCTGGACTTTCCTGCCGCCGTCGACAACCTTGCCGGCACACAGGGTATGGAAGTACCCAGAGAACAAAGCAGCCACCAGAGCCGACGTCCGGATTACTCCGAGCTTTACGAGCTGATGACCCGCGCCTCAGACTACTATCAGGAACAACTGAAAGCAGCACCTGACGCCCCCAGAGTCGTCAACTACCTGAAACAGCGTGGACTCGACGGCCAGACCTGTAAACAGTTTGGCATCGGCTTTGCTCCCAGAGGCTGGAGCAACCTGCAAAACCTGCTGGCCACCAGCGACGAGAAAGAGGAGCAGCTGGTCAAAACCGGCATGCTGGTTGAAAACGAAGAGAACCAAAACCGTTACGATCGCTTTCGTGACCGGGTTATGTTCCCGATTCGCGACAGCCGTGGCCGCATCATTGCCTTTGGTGGGCGTGTACTGGGTGATGCCAAACCGAAATACCTGAACTCCCCGGAATCTCCTATTTTCCACAAGGGTCGGGAACTTTATGGCCTTTACGAAGCCAAAAAGAGCAATCGCTCCCTGGAACGCATCCTGGTGGTCGAAGGTTACATGGACGTGGTGGCACTGGCACAGCTCGGTATCACTAATGCGGTGGCAACCCTGGGAACCGCCACCACACTGGAACACATGCAGCGACTGTTTAAAACGGTCCCCGAAGTCGTGTTCTGTTTTGATGGCGACGACGCAGGCCGACGGGCGGCATGGCGTGCCCTGGAGTCGACCCTGCCTAATATGCAGGATGGACGACAGGCACGATTCCTGTTCCTGCCCCAGGGAGAAGATCCCGACAGCATGGTGCGACAGGAAGGTTCAGAACAGTTTCTTCAGCGCATTCAGGATCAGGCGCTCAGTCTGGACACCTTTCTGTTCAAAGAACTGGAAGACGGTCTGGACCTGCATACCATGGACGGCAGGGCTCGATTAACCAAGCTGGCACAGCCTTATCTGAGCAAGTTACCTGACGGTATATTCAAGCAATTACTGCTACAAAAACTGTCAGAGCTGACCGGGCTTGATTCGTCAAGACTGGAAGCGCACTTAAACACTGAAACTGAACAGAAAACAGCGTCAGCTACCGCACCCGCTGACAAGACGACTCATGACGACTATCAGGATCATCATGAGCATCATTACCCGTCGGGGCATGACGTTGCGAATTATCATCCGGAAAGTCATTCAAGTAGCTATTCAAACAGCTATTCAGAAGAACCTTTTAACTATTCAAACTCTACACAACAGGGTGCGTATGGTTACCAGAAATCAAAAGGTTTTTTTGACAAAAGGGCAAAAAACTTTGATCCTGTTTTAGAGAAGACACAGATAAAAGTCGGCCGTTCACTATACGCCATACGACATTTGCTGTGTAATCCGCAGCTCGCCTCCGACGTAAAGTGCATTAATACACTGGCGCAGGATAACGATGCCGATACTGCATTGCTGGTCGAGCTGCTAAAAACACTGAAACAACAACCCAACCTGGCCACCAGTGCATTAATTGCTCAATGGTACGGTACAGACAAGGGTAAACGACTACAGCAGGTTGCCACTCTGGAACTCGGACATGAACCTGATGACAGAGAATTCTGGGAAGCGATCAAACGCATTTCAGACAAAGTGGCAGACCTGGAGCACCAGCAGGCTTCAAACAAGATTTCAAGCACGCTGGCGAATAGAAAACCAAACCAATTGGACGAACAGCAACGCAGCGAATACGAAGAGTTCCTGAAAAAACATAAAGCACGTCTTGGTATTAGCACTACTGGCGCAACTAAAGATAAAACGAAAGTATCAAAAAAATAACTGCACACACACCATTATTGGGTATACTTGAAGTTCACTGTGTGCAGTGGATACAACGTTATAGAGTTATAGACCATTATCTGATAAATCCGGTCTAACAACATCAGGGATGGGGAAACATGTGTCATGTTTAAGCATGGAAAGCACTCCGGTACCTCGCCCAGCGAAAATTGAGCACTCGTTCATAGAGCTTCTACAAGCTTCAGGTGGAACTTGTCTCGGTTTTTGAGCTATAATTGCCTGCTTACGTTTTTTCGTCCGGCACTTCATTTTTCGCTGTTATTTCGCTGTTAAAGGGTTGATATGTCAGCTAATTCGCAACAACAATCCCGACTGAAAGAGCTTATCTCTCGCGGTAAGGAACAGGGCTACCTGACTTATGCAGAGGTAAACGACCATCTGCCGGAAGACATTTCTGATCCGGATCAGGTCGAAGACATCATCCGCATGATTAACGACATGGGTATTACGGTCTACGAAACAGCGCCGGACGCCGATACCCTGTTGATGGCTGAAGCCGAAACCGACGAAGCGGCGGTAGAAGAAGCCGCTGCAGCGCTTGCCGCCGTGGAACAGGAGGCCGGCCGTACCACCGACCCGGTACGTATGTACATGCGTGAAATGGGCACCGTAGAACTTCTGACCCGTGAAGGCGAGATTCAGATCGCCAAGCGGATAGAGGAAGGCCTGCGTGAAGTCATGTCAGCTCTGTCTCAGTTTCCAGGTTCCGTACAAATTGTCCTCGATGAATATGACCGCATTATTGAAGAGGAAGGTCGTCTGACCGACCTGATCAGTGGTTATATTGATCCCGACTCTGATGAAGCGCCCGCTGAAGAAGCACCCATTCCAAGCGTTCAGGAGATGCAGGACGACTTCAACGACAACGACGATGAAGACGACGATGAAGACGAAGAACCTGGCGGCCTGGACCCTGAAGAAGCCCGTGAACGCTTTCAAGCACTGCAGGAAAAGCACGAACAGCTGATCAACGTTCTGGCCGAGCATGAGCGTGGCACACAGGCCGCTAAACAGGCTCTGGCAGAAATGGCAGAACCGTTCATGCCCCTCAAGCTGATTCCACGTGTGTTTGACATGCTGGTATTCCGCATCCGCAACACCCTGGAAAACATCCGCGGCAACGAACGCGCCATCATGCAGCTGTGTGTACGTCGTTCCAAAATGCCACGTAAGATCTTCCTGAAGACTTTCCCCGGCAACGAAACCAACCTGGAATGGGTTGACCAGGTGACCGCTGGCAGCGCGGCTTACTCTGAAAACATCAAGGCGTATCGCGAAGAAATCGTTCGCGCCCAGAAAAAGCTGTCTGCGATTGAGAAGGATTATGGTATCACCCTGAACCAGATCAAAGACATCAACCGTAAGATGTCCCTGGGTGAAGCCCGCGCCCGTCGCGCTAAAAAGGAAATGGTTGAGGCCAACCTGCGTCTGGTTATTTCTATTGCCAAGAAATACACCAATCGCGGCCTGCAATTCCTGGACCTGATTCAGGAAGGCAACATTGGCCTGATGAAAGCGGTGGACAAGTTTGAATACCGTCGTGGTTACAAGTTCTCAACTTACGCCACCTGGTGGATTCGTCAGGCGATCACCCGCTCTATCGCCGACCAGGCTCGTACTATCCGTATTCCGGTACACATGATCGAGACCATTAACAAACTGAACCGCATCTCCCGTCAGATGCTTCAGGAAATGGGTCGTGAACCAACACCGGAAGAGCTGGCAGTGCGCATGGAAATGCCAGAGGATAAGATTCGCAAAGTACTGAAAATTTCCAAAGAGCCTATCTCGATGGAAACACCGATCGGTGATGATGAAGACTCCCACCTGGGTGACTTTATCGAAGACGCTACCATTCAGTCTCCGATTGACCGGGCCACCGGCTCCGGCCTGAAAGAGTCTACCCGACAGGTACTGTCCGGACTGACGGCTCGTGAAGCAAAAGTCCTGCGCATGCGTTTCGGTATCGACATGAACACCGACCACACTCTGGAAGAAGTGGGCAAACAGTTCGACGTTACCCGTGAGCGTATCCGTCAGATCGAAGCCAAGGCATTGCGCAAACTGCGCCATCCGACTCGCTCCGATCACCTACGCAGCTTCCTGGACGAATAAGCCCGGGAAGACCAGAGCGTTACAAAAAAGCTGCAAGATCTGAAAAGGTGTTGCAGCTTTTTTATATGCGTCCAGAATACAGGAGGTTACTCTGGCTAAACATCCTTTCCTTCTCCCCTGCTAATGGAAATATTCTCCTGACCTTCTGCCAAATCCAGATAGTCAATAGCCTCGCTATCGGTTTGAATATGTTCTGGCAGATACACCCTAAATTCCAACCGAATCTGCCGTGACTCAGATTCCTGATCGGTCGAATCAATGACCAGAGACGCCAGCTGAGCCCTGCCACGCCCAATAAGGCTTGAAGCCATCAGTCGTATACGTTCTCTGTCTTCCCCGGGCATTTCGTTGCTTACAGGCACAGCAAGCCTCAGATTCCATTGAGGCAAAAAAGAACGATGATGCCACACTCCAAATAAACACAAACTACAAAGAGGGTTACCAGCAAAACCTGCACTCCACACGGCGCTCCCGGTCGATAGAATAAAAGAACCAAAGATTCCCGCTAGACCACCGTTACAAAGACCACAAATGCCCCAAAACAGTGGAGATTTCAGAGTCCGCCAATTGTCCCGTTTGTAAGTGTAAGCAGGAGTCGAACTCTGTAGAGAAGCCAACCTTTTGCTTTCACAGCCGAAGAGTGAGAGCAGGCGAATCAGGTGAGGAATATCAGATCGACTGACGGTTATTGATTCACTACTTCCAGAATAAGTGTTACCAGGTCTTGCCGTGAGCCGATAATGAACAACCTGACCAGACTCCCCCCACAACCGAAATGATGAGGCTGGCCCTGCAGGTTCGGGCTGCAGACAAACCAGAGGCACCGCTTCGGATGCCTGCGACGTAGTAGGGACGCATCCCCCGGTAAGGCCCGGAGTTGGCAACTCTGAACTGTGCTCAGCTGATAACCCCTCCCCTCCGGGCTCCGCTCTTAGCAAAATCGGAATCTCAACGGTTTCACTATCAGGAAATGTAATGACCAGGCTGCGTGGCGTTAACTCTGCCACAGCCAAAGAAGAAATGACCAGAGAAATAACAATACTAAACCAAGTTATTAAAACACCTTGCTTCATAGATTCCACTTCCGCTAATTATATGAGTTGAGTGTGCAAAAATAGCCAACTTTTATGCACGCTGCCTTAATTCAGCCAAAAATCTGAAGCACTGTTTACAAGTAAACATTAATAACGATTTTTTCTAACAAAAACCATCCAATATCATCTTTTTTTACAACAACTTACTGTTAATAACTACCTGACTGAATAGCACCGAAAATATTGATCCTCATCAATAGCGTATAGGTTAAAATTCAAAGGAATTTCATCTTTTTTGCGGTAATATTCGCGCTCTACACACTCAACCCGAGTACGTTTCCGAAGGTTTATGCGCAAGTCGATCATGCGTTTCGATGTCGACTAGTGCGTGAACCTTCCAAAACCGTTCTCGGATCCTTTTTTCGGGTTTAAGCTACTTCTATATGCAGCACAATGTAGCCACCCGGTTTCTCTCAAACGGAGATAAGTGCAGTGAGAAAGACCAAGATAGTTTGTACTATCGGACCAAAGTCTGAATCCAGGGAAATGCTGACCAGGCTGGTAAACTGTGGCATGAATGTGATGAGACTTAACTTCTCTCACGGCGACTTTGACGAACACGGCGGCCGCATCAGCACAATCCGTCAGGTAACTGCAGAAACAGGCAAGAAAGTTGCCATTCTGCTGGACACCAAAGGGCCTGAAATCCGTACGGTCAAACTGCAAGGCGGCAACGACGTTATGCTGACTGCCGGCCAGGAATTCACCCTGACGACCGACGCTACCGTGATCGGCGACAACACTAAAGTAGCCGTTACCTATAAAGGCCTGTGCGAAGACCTGAAACCCGGCAACACTGTACTGCTGGACGATGGCCTGATCGCCATGAGCGTTAAGGAAGTCAAAGGTAATGAAATCCTGTGCGACGTTAAAAACAGCGGCGAGCTGGGTGAAAATAAAGGCGTTAACCTGCCCGGTGTCAGCGTTCAGCTGCCAGCTCTTTCTGAAAAAGACAAGGCAGACCTGGTATTTGGTTGCGAACAGGGCGTAGACTTCGTTGCTGCCTCCTTTATCCGTAAGGCTTCAGACGTTCAGGAAATCCGTGAGCTGCTGGACTCTAACGGTGGCGAAAGCATCCACATCATCTCTAAGATCGAAAACCAGGAAGGCGTGGACAACTTCGACGACATCCTGTCGGTTTCCGACGGCATCATGGTAGCCCGTGGCGACCTGGGCGTAGAGATTCCTGTTGATCAGGTTATCTTTGCCCAGAAAATGATGATCGCCAAGTGCAACAAAGCGCGTAAACCGGTTATTACTGCCACCCAGATGCTGGATTCGATGATTAAGAATCCTCGCCCTACCCGTGCGGAAGCCGGTGACGTTGCCAACGCCATTCTGGACGGTACAGACGCCGTCATGCTGTCGGGTGAAAGTGCCAAGGGTAAATACCCGACTGAATCCGTCAGCGTGATGTCCACCATCTGTGAAAGCACCGACGGCACCATCGAATCCAAAGTTGAAGGTTATGACGTAGAGATTGACGAGCGTCGCAGCATCACCCAGGCTGTTTGCCGTGGCGCTGTCAGAGCCTCAGAAACTCTGGAAGCCAAACTGATTATCGTTGCCACCAGACAAGGCAAATCCGCCCGTTCAGTACGCAAGTTCTTCCCGCACGCTCCAATCCTGGCGATCACCACCTCTAAGAAGACTGCCCAACAGCTGAATCTGACCAAAGGCGTAACCACTGCCTTTGTTGAAGCTCTGGATAACACCGACCAATTCTACAAGCTGGGCAAGGATATGGCGGTTGAACTGGGGCTGGCCAGGGCTGGCGACACTGTTGTTATGGTATCCGGCGCTCTGGTTCCTTCCGGTACCACCAATACCTCTTCGGTTCACATCATCGACTAATACCGTCGTTTATATGTGATCCCGTCCCGCATCATTCAGATGCGGGACCTCCCTCTCCTACCCACGCTAACAACGAAAAACACCAAATTATCCACATAAACGACCACTACCAGACATTTTATTGATCGAAGTCGGCTTTTTGATACTTCAATAATGGCATATTAATAAAATGTCATCGTCGTTTAGTTTGACGCAGGTTATTTATGGAGTACTGTTGGTATGAAATTAATTGAACTGAAAGAAGCCAAGCTCAGGTTCAGCCTGGGTGAGATCAGGGGCGGAGCAAAGGTAGAGCATTACCCAACTCAAAAAGGCTTTTGCCTGCGCCTGCTGGGCTCAGCAGATACTCACTCCCCTTACACCGTTCGCTCCCAGCGTGACCGCCGAATGCCCAAGCATTACTCCACGCTGGAAGCAGTCACCAACGAACTGAAAAGCATTGGCATTGAAACCTTTACCGTTGACCTGACAAAAAAACCGGAGCCGCGTATCGAACGATAAACTGAAACCTGATATACCCACACTGGATGTTATGACAGCACTGCAATGCGGTCATAACATCCATTAAGCTGTGATCATCCAGACACCACCTGCATAAGCAGGCCGCGCTCCAGCAAAGCCCTGCGAACTAAAGAAAAACCGCCAAACCACTGATTATTGCCCAGTTGCGAAGTGCGTAAAATAATCTTGCTACTTCCGCCCACGGAAACTGTCTGAGTATCAAGGCAGTGCTCAATCACCGGCAATACGACTTGTGACGCCTTAAAAATTTCACCATCAAGAACAATACATTCCGGCCTTAGCAGGTTGACACTTCCGGAAAGCACCTGACCCAACCGACTGGCCGCCTGCCGGAGCAGGTTTTGCGCCAACTCATCCCCACTCTCCGCTGCCTGACAAATCTCCGTGATACCAGCCCCCGCCTCCAGACGACCGGCAAGGCCTTTGGCGATAGTATCAGAGTATTGATGCTCTATCGCCTTATTAGACACTTCGGTTTCCAGGCAACCAAAGTTTCCGCAATAGCAGCGATTCCCCAGGGGGTTAATCTGGATATGACCTATCTCCCCAACCGGCTGATTTTTTCCTTCATAGAGTCGCCCGTCAAGAACCATTCCAAGACCAACGCCATTATGGACACGAACGTATAAAACATTGTCGTAGCCCCTGCCGGCACCAAACCGATGTTCAGCCAGTGCCATGGCAGCAATAGAGTTACCAAGATAACAGGGGATTCCCGTCGAGTCCGTCACCTGTTTAACCAGGTGCCATTCATCCACATCAACGTGGGGCATAAACCGAACCACCCCTTCTGACGAGTCAATGACACCCGGCAAGGTGATGCCAATACCGGCAATACGGTTAATCAGATCGGCATGCTGCTTCTGAAAGCTCTGCAATTCACGAATAATCTGTTCGCCAAGACTTTTCTGATCCTGCCCCAGAGTCAGTACCGAGCGCTTTGCCAGCAAGTTGCCGGCAATGTCACACAGACCGATATGGATATGCTTGCGCCCCGCCCTTGCCGCAAGAATTTGCAGCACTTCCATTCTGGAAGAAAGGGAGGTGGCTTTTCTTCCACGCTCTGACGCCTGCTGCTCAACTTCGTGAACCAGCCCTTCTTCAAGAAGAAACCGGGTGATACGAGTGACACTACCACCCGCAAGATTACACTCCCGGGCGATTTGAACTCTGGAAATTCCGCTGGAATTGACAATGGTTTTGTAAACAGCCGTAATATTGCGCTGTTTAACAAAATCCATGTTTGCAATCATATTCGTCATAATACTCGGGGCTCAGGACTCGGGACTCGGGAGTAGCATCAGACCAGTCCGACGGGGTTCAGGTCACCACCACTCACCGTACCTTTTACGCTATAGTCCCCGTCCAACAGAACAAGGTTCGCATAGCTACCAGGCCGGATCGTCCCCATCATGTTATCCATACCAATCACCCTGGCAGGGTTTTCTGTTGCCATCACCAGAGCATCCCGTTCAGAAATACCCTGGGTAACGCAGTTCTTTACCGCTTCAATCATGGTCAGGGCCGAGCCGCCCAGCGTACCATTTTTGCTGGTACACTTGCCGTTCGAGTGGTAAACCTTCTGCCCGGCGAACATGAATGATTCAATATCCGTTCCGGCTGGTGTCGTTGCATCCGTTACCAGAACCAGTCTGTCGTTTAATAACTGCTGACTCATGCGCAGGTTATGCCAGTCCAGGTGATAACCATCCGCAATGATTCCAGCCCCCAGCTTACTACCTGAAAACGCTGCCCCGACCACACCAGGCTCCCGACTTTGCAACTGGCTCATGGCATTAAACAGGTGCGTGACAAAACTGGCCCCCGCTTGTTCGGCTGCACGAACCTCATGGAACGTTGCATTGCTATGTCCAATGGAAACAACAATACCCGCCTGACTTAGCCGGGTGATATGCGCAGGCTCGCAGACTTCAGGAGCCAGAGTCAGCATGGCGATAACATCTGCGTTTTCGCAAAGATAATCCACCCTGTCCGATGAAAGCGGGCGTATATGATTTTCATCATGAATGCCCTTTTTCAGCTTATTGATATAAGGCCCCTCAAGATGAAGTCCGGGAACTCGTTCCGGGTGCTTCTCCCTGTAAGATCTGACCACCTCGATGGCCTTATTCATATCGCTGTCACTGCATGTGATCAACGTCGGCAGAAAGCTGGTGCAGCCAAACCGTAAATTCGTGGCATGCATAACATCCAGAGTCGCTTCTGAGATATCCGCATTAAAAAGAACACCACCGCAGCCGTTTAGTTGCAGATCAATAAAACCGGGAGCCAGCGTATACCCGTTAAGGTCTACCGTTTCGATATTCTCATCAGCAAACGACTCCGTGCTGACCTGCTCTATTACCCCTTCGTTGACCACAATACTCCTGATATTTGCCAACCCGGAGTCAGTAATATGGGCTGGCAGAGCAAAATGGGTCAGGGCGTATCGGGAAGACTTATCAGGCATGAACATGACGACTGACTTCCTTGATGTTTACCGCTTCAATATCCTGGAAATAACGAAGGGTTTTAACCTTCAGCTCCATGGTGGCAGCGTCGTCACAGACCATTATGGATTTCGGGTGAAGCTGCATGGCAGAGACTGTCCAGAGATGGTTAACAGAACCCTCAACAGCCGCCTCAACAGCACGACTCTTATCCGCGCCAGTGGCCAGAATGATAACCTCCCTGGCATCCAGCAAGGTAGCAACCCCCATGGTCAAAGCCAGCTTTGGCACCTGACTGATATCGCCATCAAAGAATCGGGCATTGGCACGACGGGTATCTTCCGTCAGTGTTTTGATACGGGAACGGGAGGAAAGTGACGAACCTGGCTCATTAAACGCAATATGTCCATCTCTGCCTACCCCCCCAAGGAACAACTCAATACCACCATAGGACAGAATGGCTTCTTCATAAGCCTGACACTCAAGCTCCAGATTCTCGGCGTTGCCGTTAAGGAAATGAACGTTTTCAGCGGGCAGATCGATATGGCTGAACAACTGTTCTTCCATAAACTGACGGTAGCTTTCCGGATGGCCGGCAGGCAGTCCAACGTACTCATCCATGTTGAAAGTGACAACATGCTTAAAGCTGACCTCACCCTTACTGTAAAGTCGAATAAGCTCCTTATAGGTTGCAACCGGAGTCCCACCCGTTGGCAAGCCCAGTACGAAAGGCCTCTCTTTGCCTGGGTTGAACTTATTGATGCGGTTAACAATATATCTTGCTGTCCAGTGGGCCGTTTCTTCGGATGTCTGCAAAGGAATAAGGCGCATAAGCGTTTCTCTTACCGTGAAGGTTGAAGCTTTAGTTAAAAGAAGAATGCAACAAGCTTAATTATTTTTCAATGAAAAATAATTGAAAAATATAGACCTCTACTTGCCATCAAGCAATCAATGACCCCATCATATTTTACAACCAGCCAACATTAAAAAGGTCAAAAAAACAGACACACCGTTAGATCGCGTTACTTTCTTCATCAACGTGCAATTTATATTGATATGGATCAAAAGAACTTAAAGTAACCGGTAAGGATTAATTTACATCGTGAAATATACCTTTATGATCGACGCACGAGGGATCAACGAAAAGTTTTGTTAGCTTTTGCTAGCAACTGTACCTCCCTGCAAACCATTGCGTTACATAACGTTAAGCTGTTCGACTTTAATCCTGACGCTAAAAAAAACCAACACAGAGACATCCACATGAATATCCTCAACTACATGCAGCGGTTAGGCAAGGCGCTCATGCTGCCCATTGCTACCCTGCCTGTTGCTGCCATGCTGCTTCGCCTCGGACAGCCAGACCTGCTCAACATCGCCTTTATGGCAGAAGCCGGTAACGCTATTTTCAGCAACCTGCCACTTCTGTTTGCCATGGGTATCGCCTGCGGGCTTGCTAAAGACGACGCTGGTTCCGCCGTTCTGGCGGGTGCTGTTGGCTACTTTGTTCTGACAGCCGCTGCCAAAACCATCAATGCCGATATCGACATGTCTTTCTTCGGCGGCATTATTGCCGGTATTATTGCCGGGCACAGCTACAATAAATTCCACGCCACCGAAATGCCTTCCTACCTGGCATTCTTCGGAGGTAAACGACTGGTGCCGATCATGACAGGCCTGATCGCACTGGCTGTTTCCGTTCTTGCCGGTTATATCTGGCCTTCCATTCAGAGCGGAATTAACGCGTTTGCACTGGGCGTGTCAGAATCCGGCCCTGTTGGTCAGTTCTTTTACGGTGTTCTTAACCGTGGCCTGATCCCTGTTGGCCTGCACCATGTTGTGAACTCTGTGTTCTGGTTTGGTCTGGGTGAATTCACCAACGCCGCAGGCGAAATTGTCAATGGCGACCTGCCCCGCTTCTTTGCTGGCGACCCGACTGCGGGCGTATTCATGGCAGGCTTCTACCCGGTCATGATGTTTGGCTTGCCAGCCGCTGCATTTGCCATGTACCTGACCGCACATAAAGAAAACCGCGCAAAAGTCGGTGGCGTTCTGTTCTCTGTTGCCCTGACAGCGTTTCTGACCGGCGTCACCGAGCCACTCGAATTTATGTTCGTATTCCTGGCTCCGGCGCTTTACGCGGTACATGCCGTACTGACCGGTCTGTCTCTGGTCGTCACTAACAGCCTGGGCGTACTGCACGGCTTTGGCTTCTCGGCGGGTGCGTTTGACATGCTGCTGAACTGGGGACTGGCCACCAACCCTGTCACCCTGATCATGATCGGCCTGGCCTTTGCCGCTATCTACTTTTGCGCCTTCTATTTTGGTATCAAAGCCTTCAACCTGAAAACACCAGGTCGTGAAGATGAAGAAGTAGCAGAAACCGTTGAAATGGAACAGTCCGGGCGAGCTGAACGCTACATCGCCCTGCTGGGTGGACAGGAAAATCTGAAAGAAGTCGGTGCCTGCATTACCCGTCTGCGACTGACCCTGAAAGACTCCAACAATGTTGACGAAGCAGGTCTGAAAGCACTGGGGGCGAAAGGCGTTGTTCGCCTGAGCAGCAGTAGCCTGCAGGTTATTCTCGGACCACAGGCCGAGATCATTGCCGGCGAGATCAACCAGCGACTGAGTTGATCGATAAAAACACAAAAAAAACCTGAATTTCTTCAAGGCAGTGCAGCAAAGTGTGGAAGCTTTGTGGCATTGAGTAACAAATAAACATCAGGTTGCATTTAATTATGCAGCCTTTTTTATAATTTTCAGTGTTAGCTGTGATCAGTCCAAATTCTGATCAACTTCCCGATTTCAAACTTTCTTGACCTATTGCGTATATGTTCATAATATACATTTATGATTAATTTAGACAAAGTACTTGGTTTTGACTGGGATGAAGGAAATGTCAGAAAAAAACAGGAAAAACATAGTGTTAGTCAGGCAGAAGCTGAACAGGTATTCTTCAATAACCCCCTACTGCTTCTATCTGACAAGAAGCATAGTGACGATGAAGCTAGATATCATGCATATGGGAAAACCAATAATGATAGAAGGCTACATCTCTCTTTCACATTAAGAAGCTCTGACACCTTAATCCGTGTTATTTCAGCTAGGGATATGAGCAGAAATGAGAGGCTTGTATATGAAAAGGCTTAAAGAAATACCAGACTTCAAGACAGAAAAAGAAGAGCGTGAATTTTGGGAAACTCATGATTCAAGCGAATATCTTGATTTAACTCAAGCTGAAAGTGCAGTGTTTCCGAATCTGAAGCCTTCCACTAAGGCGATCTCATTAAGACTGCCTCAAGGCTTGCTAGATATGATTAAGGTAGAGGCGAATAAAAGAGATGTGCCATACCAGTCTTTAATAAAAGTTTGGTTAGCTAAAGCTGTTGAAGAAGCCAGAGCGCAGTGACTGCTCCCCACCCTATCGGATGAGGATTCTGATTTCTTAGGCAGCAACCGACAGTATGCCGGATTTACGCAAGCCTCCATCAGCAGAAACGGACAGTCCTTCCGCCTTTAATTTCAATATGCCTTGCTTCTTGATATTGCGAGCTGCATTAATATCCCGGTCATGGATAGCACCACAGCTACACTCCCATGATCGGATTCTCAATGGCATTTTTTCCTGTTTCAAATCGCAGACTGAGCAAGTTTTAGAGGATGCAAACCACTGGTCTATCTTCACCAGATGTTTACCTTCCTGCTTTGCCTTGTATTCGAGTTTGGTTATCAGTGAGTGCCAGCCAGCATCAGCAATAGAACGAGCAAGACGCTTGTTCTTGAGCATGTTTTTAACTTTCAGTGTCTCCACAATCACCGCTTGGTTTTCGTCGATGAGTTGTTTTGATAGCTTATGCTGAAAATCATTACGGGCAAAGGCTACACGCTCATGCGCCTTTGCCACCAATAAACGGGCTTTGTGCCTACCTTTTGAGCCTTTCTTGCAGCGAGATAGAGCCTGCTGTTTTCTTTTCAGGTTACGTTGTGCTTTTTTCAGAAAGCGAGGATTGCCAGTCTTATGGCCGGTACTGGTGATAGCCAGATCAGTAATCCCCATATCAACACCGACAACCTGATTAGCTTCAAGATTATCAATCTGTTTTGGTTGTTCCTGGGTATCATCAGCCAATATGGAGGCAAAATACTTGCCGGTTAGCGTTCTGCTCAGGGTGATAGACTTCACCTTACCCACTATTTCACGATGCACTTTAGCCCTTATGGGCTTGCGCTTGGGGATTTTTATCCAGTTATCGCCCACAGAGACAGACGTACAATGGTAGCTACTTTGCTTGCCATGCTTTTTCTTGAAGCGAGGAAATCTTGCCTGCAATTTGGGATTGAAAAAGTTTTGAAAGGCCGTATCCAGATTGATAGTGGCCTGTTGCAGTGCAATAGAGTCAGCGTTTTTCAGCCATGAGTACTTTCGGCTTTTCTTGGCTTTTGCCAGCAAGGGCTTCAGGTGTTTTTTGGGAGAAAGGCTCTGCCCACGAGCCTTGTAATAATGAACCTTAATAGCCAGGGCCTTGTTCCATACGAACCGCACAGCATCAAACTGACGGTCGAGAAATTCCGCCTGCTCTGATGTTGGATAGATTCGTACTTTGGTGGCTCTCAGCATGGAACGTTATTTCAGTGCTCATTAATATAAAGTTTATATTACAGGTATTTGAAAGAGGTTTTCAAGTGAGCGCACACAATAAGGATTTGCTTAAAGGGTATCTTCGCAAACGACATAGCGTTACCAAGCTGGTTGTTCATTTGGTGTTCACGACAAAGTACAGGCGAAAGCTTTTTGATGGCTATATGATCAAGCAGTTACGGGAGTCGTTCGAGAGTGCATGTGAAAAACTGGAATGCCAGTTACTTGAAATGGATGGCGAAAAAGATCACGTACACCTGTTGGTGGCCTACCCACCAAAACTGGCTATCAGTGTCATGGTAAATAATCTCAAATCAACATCATCAAGACGGTTGCGAATGCTGAATACCCACCTTACTGCTCAGAGCAAAGCAGGCTTAAGGGGAGTGGCATAACAAACTTTACCGGAGTATCTTTCCTGCTTACTCCCTCTGTGATTGATTGTGAACGTCATGTCCAGCGTTAATGTCACCCCTGAATGCAAACACCTCATTATACTTGCTGCTAAAAAGCTCAAAGGCTCTGAACACAGAGCCTTCATAGCTGAAGTCGCTGAACAGCTCTGTTTTGGTAGTCCACGCCTTACTGAAACCGAGTTCAATTTTGGTCGTCATACCGTTGAACTCGGGATGCATGAAAAAAGGACAGGACTTATTTGTTATGGAAATTACGTATCTCAGGGCAAGCCAAAAGCAGAAGTAGCAAATCCTCAACTGGAACAAGACATTCGAAGCTTGGTAGACCCTGAAAGTCAGGCTGACCCGCAGCTCAGAAATACGTTCTCCTATGCTCGCATAACAGCCAGTGCTGTTCGAAAAAAACTGATTGATGAAAAAGGGTGGCAGGAAGAGCTACTTCCCAAAGAGCGTACTTTCTGCAACATGTTGAACCGCATGGGCTATAAACTTCACAAGGTACAGAAGACCACGCCGGAAAAAAAATCCCGGAAACCGATGCCATCTTTGAAAACGTCAAACAAGTAAAAAGCACCGCAAGCCAGAGAAAGCAGAGTCTTCAGATCAGCATTGATTGCAAAGCAACGGTTAACCTTGGAAATTTTTCCAGAGGTGGTAAAGCAAGAGGAACTGAAGCGGTCAAAGCGCTGGATCATGATATGGCCACCAAAGAAAAAATGATCCCCTTTGGAATACTCAATCTGGAAAATGATCAACTGTATGTCTTTTACGGTAACTCTTACAAAACCAGTGATTTTATCTGCGATGCCATTGAACAGTGGTGGGAGCAGGTGAGGGAAACTAACAGGTATGTCGATGAGCTGGTTATCTACGCAGACAACGGTCCTGAAAGTAACAGCCACCGAACTCAGTTTCTTTTCAGAATGGTTGAGTTTGCCAAAAAAGTGGGGCTGAAAATACGGCTGGTTTACTACCCTCCCTACCACAGCAAGTACAATCCGATTGAACGAGGCTGGTCTTATCTTGAGAACCATTGGAATGGCAGCCTTCTAAACACAGTAACGTCTGTTTTAGAGTGGACAAAGACAATGGTATGGAAATGCATGAACCCGATAGTGAAGCTACTTGATCAACCGTATCAAAAAGGGGTGAGACTGAGTAAACAGGAATTAGCTGAAATACAGCCTCACATCATTCGCCACTCTGAGTTAAAGAAATGGGATGTGACAATTGTTCCGGAACCGGTAAATTATTGATTGCCGCTCCCCTAATGTGGTCAAGGTCTTACTTTGCTTGCAGTGCTGGCGGTGCAACTATCGAGACTCTGAAGGACTACGTTAATAGCCAGAGTACACCAGATTGATGGCGGAAGGCTCTGCGCCTTCCCGTCTTATATCCCCGCCCGCATTGGGCGAGGGTTTACGACGATTTTGCTAAATAATTGAAGTATAAGGTGATTTTAAAACCCAGAATAAATTTTCCACACTTCGCTACACCGCCTTGGAATTTCTTCAGGTTTTTTCTTGTAGGTTGGGAAGAGCGCAACGCTTGTGCCCTTCAGGGTAACTCCCAACCTACGCCACTACTTCCCTTACACGGAAATAGCAGTGCCGATTAAGACGCCTGTTCCTTAGCGCGGGCAACTTCTTTGATGCTCAGCTTGATACGGCCACGGGAGTCAATGTCCAGTACAACCACTTCAACCTGCTGACCCATTTGCAGGTAGTCAGATACTTTCTCTACACGCTCATCAGCGATTTGAGAAATATGTACCAGACCGTCACGACCCGGCAGAACACTCACAAACGCACCAAAGTCTACGATACGGGTAACTTCACCGGTATAGATCTGACCAACCTCAGCGTCAGCAGTAATACCGTAAACACGGTCGTAAGCAGCCTGGGCCTTTTCCTTGTCGTCAGCGAAGATTTTCACCATACCACTGTCGTCGATATCAACAGAAGCACCCGTATCTTCACAGATAGAACGGATGGTCGCACCACCTTTACCGATAACGTCACGAATCTTGTCGGTGTCAATTTTCAGGGACATGGTCATCGGCGCGTTTTCGTTCAGCTCGGAACGGCTCTCGCTGATCACCTTATTCATTTCGTCCAGAATGTGCAGACGAGCGTCCATCGCCTGATCCAGGGCGATTTCCATGATCTCTTCGGTGATACCGGCAATCTTGATATCCATCTGCAGAGCAGTAATACCTTCGGAAGTACCAGCTACTTTAAAGTCCATATCACCCAGGTGGTCTTCGTCACCAAGAATGTCGGTCAGGACTGCAAACTGTTCACCTTCTTTCACCAGGCCCATAGCAATACCAGCTACTGGTGCTTTCAGAGGTACGCCCGCATCCATCAGCGCCAGGGAAGAACCACACACGGAAGCCATGGAGCTGGAACCGTTGGATTCAGTGATTTCAGAGACCACACGAACGGTGTATGGGAACTCGTCCTGAGTCGGCAGCATAGCCTGAACACCGCGACGGGCCAGACGACCGTGACCAATTTCACGACGACCCGGCGCACCCATACGACCACACTCACCGACAGAGTAGGCAGGGAAGTTGTAGTGCAGCATGAATGGATCTTTGGTTTCGCCTTCCAGGCTATCGATAATCTGTGCGTCACGGGCAGTACCCAGAGTCGTAGTGACCAGAGCCTGAGTTTCACCCCGGGTAAACAGCGCAGAACCGTGAGTCTTTGGCAGAACGCCGATTTCTACGTTGATCGGGCGAACGGTCTTGGTGTCACGACCGTCGATACGAGGCAGACCATTGATGATATTGCCGCGCACTACGGATTTTTCCAGACTGGAGAATGCCTTCTCAACATCAGACGCGTCGAACTGACCTTCTTCTTCACCAGCCAGGGATTCCAGCACTTCCTGCTTCAGCACACCCACCGCAGCATAACGATCCTGCTTGATGGTGATCTGGTAAGCTTCACGCATTCTACCTTCAAAAGCGGATACTTTTTCTTTCAGTTCGGCATTTTCAGCTGGTGCTACCCAGCCCCAGCCAGCCTTGCCAACTTCAGCGGCAAAGGCTTCAACAGCAGAGATAACAGACTGGTATTCCTGGTGTGCAAACAGCACCGCGCCCAGCATTTCATCTTCAGTCAGCTCCTGCGCTTCAGACTCAACCATCAATACGGCGTCTTTAGTACCCGCTACCACCATGTCCAGCTCGGACGTTTCCAGCTCGGCATAGCTTGGGTTCAGCAGGTAGCCTTTTTCTTCATTAAAGCCGACACGCGCACCACCAATAGGCCCCTGGAAAGGGATACCGGAAATAGCCAGGGCTGCAGAGCAGGCCACCATCGCCAGAATATCCGGATCGTTTTTCTTGTCCACGGAAACAACCGTCAAAACCACCTGAACTTCATTCATGAAGCCTTTAGGGAACAGGGGGCGAATAGGACGGTCGATCAGGCGGGAAGTCAGGGTTTCTTTTTCGCTGGGACGGCTTTCACGCTTCAGGAAACCGCCAGGGATTTTACCCGCAGCGTACGTTTTTTCCTGGTAGTGGACGGACAGAGGGAAAAAGTCCTGCCCTGGTTTCGCTTCCTTAGAGCCAACCACCGTTGCCAGAACGGCTGTATCACCCATGGTTGCCAGAACCGCACCCGATGCCTGACGGGCAACACGGCCTGTTTCCAGAACGATGGTCTGACCACCGAATGTAAATGTCTTGGTTACCGGAGTCACAATATTTTCCTTTAGTAAAACCCCAACCATCTGTGGCTGCCACGAGACACGGATGCAATTCAAAACCTTCTGGTAAGCACCTTCTGTCTGAAACTTTCTATCGGAAAGAGCACCAGAAAGACTTGGAATTGCACCCCGATTTGACAGCAAAACAAGATCAGAGCTGGATACGAAGCCTTTACTGACTGGCTTCTTTCATACAGACGACTGAAAATCCAGTGCCTGTTCAACGCAAAACACCGCCAGCCACACAATGGAAGCTAGCGGTGCTCTGACTGCGGAAGCCTTGCGGAGCCTGTGCTACAGCAAAGTCTTCCTGTTCTGCCGGTGATTTCAACAGAAACCACCCGTGCCGATCCCGAAGGCTATTAGCGACGCAGACCCAGACGTTCGATCAGGCTGCGATAGCGCTCAACGTCCTTACGCTTCAGGTAGTCCAGCATGCTGCGACGCTGGTTTACCATGCGGATCAGGCCGCGACGGGAGTGGTGATCCTTGTGGTTAGCCTTGAAGTGAGACTGCAGACCTTCGATGTTTGCAGTCAGCAGAGCTACCTGAACTTCAGGGCAACCGCTGTCACCTTCAGAGCGACCGAACTCCTTGATGATTTCAGCTTTCTTTTCAACAGTCAAAGCCATGATAAAGTCTCCATTGAATATGCATTACAACAAACGGGTACGACCGTGCATATTTACAGCCGACCTTATAGCCAAAACCCACTCACAGCCTCTACAAAGGCTTAAGAATTAGAACTGGCAAAATTAAGCGCTGCATTCTAACACTAAGGTTGGCATTATCCAAATCAACCCTTTGGCTCTTTGCCTAAACCAGTTGCAGGCCGTTGTAATTATTGCTAGCTTCCTGCCAGTTCAAACACTATGTATTTTTTATGCACCATTACGCCATTCTTGCCAACCCCGGCCACAACCGCATCTACTTTGACGCTGCCCTCAACATCGCCTGTAACGAAATCCGGGCAATTACCGAGGCCAGAGACTTAGAAATCAGCGACATTGGTGAACGGGACCTTAACCTTCCTGCCTGCATCTGCTTCAGCACCGAAGAACCTCTGAACAGTAAAGCCCTGAAAGCCTTGTCAGCTTCTTCCATCTATTACGCGCTGTTTGAAATCCTTGAACAGGGACTGCTCAAGCCACTGGCCGCTGAGTCATTCCAGACCTTTCCTGAAAGCCTGAACCAGATTCTCAAATACACCGGCAAAACCAATGAGCAATTCACCCGTATGATGGTGAACCTTGCTCTGAGCGCCTGTAAGACCGGCAGCGAACAAATCACCCTGATCGACCCTATGTGTGGCAAAGGTACGACACTCTTTGAGGGCATGGTTCGTGGTTTCAACGTAGTTGGCGTGGAAATCAACGACAAATGGACGCAGGAAATCCAGGCTTACCTGATCAACTACCTCAAAAAAGGTCGTTACAAGCACACAAAAGCCAAAGAGCGACGCACTCACAATGGCAAACGCCTGTCCGACGGCTTCACTCTGGAAACAGCGGCCACCAAAGAAGATTTCAGCAAGGGAAAAATCCAGACCCTGAAAGTATTCCCCGCCGACACCCGCCATACCCAGTTTCTGGCTAAAAAGAATTCCTGCGACATTCTGGTATCCGATCTTCCCTACGGTGTTCAGCACGGCAGTAAAAATGCCAAAGCCCCCAAACTGGATCGCAGCCCCCTTGAACTGTTGAAAGCAGCAGCCCCGGCATGGAAACAGGTCATGAAGCCCAAAGGTGCGCTGGTGATTTCATACAATGAATTCACCCTGAAATGGAAGGAGGCTGAAGAAGCCTTAACAGAAGCAGGCTTTAAAGTTCTGGGAGAAGAACCTTATATTAATTACCTGCATCGGGTAGATCAGTCGATCAATCGCAACCTGATTGTTGCTGTTAAATAACCCTATCGGTTACTCATGCCCGTTAAATTTCAGTTTCATACAACAAGTGGAACTTTTTTTTAATTTAACAATCCAACGAAAATCAAGAGCCACTAAAGCATTTGTTCGTCACCCACTGTAATAGAAAGGTGATGAACAAATTTTTGTATAAAAAGATAACTTGCGTTATGTAATACAAGGACGTTAATACCATGCATGATACTGTTCATTTCATTACCGGATCACAGTTGAAAGGTTGTAATACATGGTACGATGTTTACCAGAAGCTATCACAACCTCCCCACTCCATTCCGCCAGAGCGCCTTCGAAAGCTAAAGCAGCACTGTACCGACATCCACTGTACCGGATGTATGAACGGAAAAGTTGTTGAAATGGTTGATATTGAAAATAAAGTGAGTATCAAGCTCAGTGATTACAACGATGAACCATCCATGAAAACCATTAATGAGTGGAAAGTAAAAGGGTATCAGGGATTCTGCCACGACTGTAAAGAAAACTATAAATACCTTAATTTCATGCATGAAAATATAAGGCAACTTGAGAAAAAAGAAATACCGGAGAAGTGGACAGACGCACAGCCACTTTACCGCAAAGACTGCACCACACTAAGACGATCCATTCCGGCAGAAACTATAGCCCCGTTCGAGCCAGAAATAAAAAATGGATTGTTTGAAGACCTTTGTCTTGATGGGCAATACAATTTTAATTGCCACAAAATTGATGATGGTAGCTATGGGGTCGTATCAACTATCCGCAATACTCTGTCACAGCTGTTTTTTGGTGCTGCCGGGGAGCAAAGGCAGCCCAGCATCAGGGATTTTTATATCAGCAAACCAAGCTACTTCCTTAATTTCCAAAATACTTCTTTACAACATCTGCCCAGATCCTCGGAAGGTGGAATAGATTTCAGAAAAATTCTTACCAAGCACTTCGGAATGTGGGCATTAGTTGACAAAAGCTGGACCAGCCAGCTGGCTGATAAACTCAAAGAGCATGATATTCATTCATGCCTGGAGGTCGGTGCCGGAAGTGGTTATCTGTGCAAAGCCCTTAACGAACATGGCATTTCAGTCACGGCAACCGATAAGTACTCCACCGAAAAAAATACCATAACAACGGTTACGGAACTGGATGCCACAGAAGCCATTCGACGCCACCCTGAAGCGGACGCCCTGATTATTTCCTGGCCAATAACAAACGCTGGCGAGATGATTGCGGAGTGGCCAGTAGGGAAATGGGTCATTTATATTGGTGAACCGTCAGATAATAATTTAGGGTGCAATGCCGTAGATGACTTTTTTAATCAGGTCGACTTTGAATCCTATTCTGAAATCCCCATACCCCGCTGGGAAAAATCTTTAGATGTCTGTTTAATTGGAAAAAAAGTAAAAGACTGGGAGCGACCAGAGTGGTATGAGACAGAGAGCGATTCAGAGGAAGGCCAGGAGCCTGACCGAGAATAGCGCCCGTAGCGAGCAAACCAGGGAGTCAATAATTTACTGGACGACCGTAAAGTTAAGAGTCGTAATTCGCGTGAACCTTTAATAGCCCAGGGTCTGATTCATCTAGAAAAATTATTCCAGGGCCAGAACCCGGAGGGTTTTGACCAGTATATGCGGCTACTCGTCCTGATCCCTGTGTTGTGGTTGTTGTGATGGTTGTGCTGTTTGATGAAAAGCTGCATTTAGTGACTACGTAGGCACTTCCTACCGGGGATAAAACGGTGCTTATGATTGTCTTATCGTTTGGTGATTCCTTAGTTTGGCTTGTTACGGTTACCATTCCTTCTGGTTCCGTGTGCGTATGCACTGTGGTAGTCTGGGCTGTTGATTCGGATGGGTGTTTTACCTGGTTGTGCCTGGTAAGATGGAACTCCCGACTAAAACGACAACTGCATATTTGACATAGAAAGGTTCCGTTTTTTCCATGAACGCTCTTATTATGCCTTTTAAGATTGCCTAATTGAGTAAAAGAAAGAGCGCATGGCAGACACTCATAAGGACGTTCACCGGAATGGAGTGTTGAGTGCCTAACCAGGTTTCCATTATTTGTAAAAGTCATGTTGCATACATTACATTGAAAAGGTTTTTCACCGGTATGGGTAAGCATATGTTTGGCGAGTTTACTGGGAAAAGGAAAGCGCCTGTTACATATTTCGCACTGAAGGGACTGATCACCACCGTGGATTCGCTTATGACCCCTGAGAGAACCCGCAGTTGCGTAAGCTTTCCCACACTCATCACAGGTAAAACGCGGCACGCCTGATACTCCTGTGTAAGGCACAAAAAAAGCACAGAGCTAATCTTTTCACTCTAAGCTGTATAACCGACATTCACCACCCCAATCAGGAATAAATTGATTGGTACGTTTGACCCAGTATAAAAATGATCGTCGACTGACTTTCCGAGATGCCGACTACATGCTTCTCCGTCCCATTGATCGTCCACACATGAATACCCTCGAAGCAGCAGAAAATCCACCTGCCCGTGGGGTTCTTCGCCGGTTTCTTTTTCATGTCCGGGAACGTTCGACTCTGTCTTTTCAGCTCATAACGAATTCGATGTTGGATAGCAGCATAGACCATCAGGCAGAGAGTCATCACCATTAGCAGCGCTTCAATACGTTCCGGCTTCTTGAGATAAAGTGATGACACTAGGAAATCCGGGCTTTTCAGGAAACGAAAGCCTCTTTCAACCTGCTGTTGGGATTTATACGTCTTTAGCAGTTCAGTCGTATCCAGCCGGTCTGTATCCATGTCGTTGGTGCCCAGTATAAAGCAACCCAGTGACGCCTCAGCATCCCGGCGTCTCTCCACAGCTACTGAGCAGCAACCTGTCACGAAATATTCATAGTGGTCAGGAGGCATCCCGTCAGCAGGGCGACCTTTGGTATTGTAACAAGGCTTGCTAATGACCTTAGGTTCAGCCTGACAAAGTTTGGAATTCTTTTGCCATTGCCTGAAGGCTTCCATGGCGTCGGCTTCACACCGGAACGACTTTTTGCCCAGCTTTACCAGAGCCTCGGATTCTGTCAGGGATTTTTTCTGCATACGCCGGGTCAGTGTCTTCTGTTCCGCTTTCTGGCTCTGCTTGTTTCGAAACAGAACCCAGCGTTGTACGACACCGGCATACTCAGACAATGTCTCCACCGCTTCGTAATGGTCAAATCCATCCACCACATTCATGGAGCGCGATGGTGCGCTACGTACCAGTTTTTTAGCATCACCGATATTGAGAGGGACTCGGGAAACAAACAACTGCTCCTGATGGCTGAGTTCCTGAAGGGTTCCTGCCACGTACATTGCGGCATCACCGACGAAATAACGGGCATTCAGAGCCGCTTTAAAGCTCTTTATGTGCTGGCTCACCACTTGTTTGAAACTGGTTTTATCCGTCACATTGCCACTGGCTGCTTTCATAAACAGTGGAATGCCTGCACGATTCTCGGTTAGCAGAAGTAATATGGCCTGATTCAAGTCCGGGCGATGGTCTCGACTGTAGCCCTTGCAAAGCCGGATACAATTAAGGTCTTCATCGCTCACTTCGTCATCACAATTATAACGACCATCGACGTGAAACCCTGTACCATCGAGGTTCAGTGCGTCGCACGGTAATTTGAGGTGCTTCGCCACCTTGATAGCCAGCTCGAAATGGACTTTACTAACATCCAGATCAAAAAGTACGTCCAGCGCCCTTCCCAGTACTTTGTCGTTTATGTGTTCGGGTTCAATCCCGCCCCTGATTAGTTTGTCGAGGGGTTTATTGGCGAAGAACTGAGGGAACATATGGAGAGACTGTCCTGTGAAGCCAAGACCGTTGATTATCATAGCTATCACGGCTTCACCGTGGGAAATGTTCCATTCGTCAGATAGCTTGGGGGCTCGTTTATCGATGTGCTCGACAATTCCCAGCTCTTTGCACATTCCAGCCACCAGACCGAGGTGATCCATGACCTGAGAGCGATATTGAACAGGAGGCATAAGGGGAGCAGCATTCAATAACTTACCGGGCTTTTGGCTGTTGGCTTTTGGCTTTTGGCTATTAGCTGCTCATACAGCCAACCGCCAAAAGCCAACAGCGGTATATTATGTTCTGCTGCTTCCCTAAGGGGGGCTTCCCAATATTGGCTTATCTGTTAAATAGCAGATCTCAGGAAAATGTCAGGTCAGGTGGTGAATGTCGGGTATAAACAACATTTAATAATAGACAGGCTTGCGGCAGTTAGTGGAAATTTCTCTTGCGGGAAAGAAGTTTTCGTTTGCTGCAAACAGACAGGGTCTCGAAAGCGTCCAGCCCTCTGGATTCGTACGACACGGATTATGTATTAGTGAAGTCGAGGCAGTTGAGTCAGGCTTGCATGGCTCTCAATAAGACAGAAGTATCCAGCGCCTGATGACCACCACCATCACGCACTGCTTCCAGCGTGCGCATCCGGTCTTCACGGTAAGGGCCTGCCGCTACCCGGTGCAACTCAGTAACATGCGCCAGACAACCCAGGGCCGCACCGATATCCTCTGCCAGAGTCCGGAAGTTTTGAGAGAACAAAAATAATGACTTAATAGGAGGGAATGCTAGACTGCCTGCAGCAAAAAAGCCCGCTTTCTGTAAAAAATTAAATCAATCTACTGGATTTAGGAAAAATAAAAGCATGCTTTTCAAAGTTACTTTATATAAATACAAAATATATATTTATATTTTGCTCCTGTCTCTGATTTCGGTGAATGTCTTTGCATTTCAACTGAGCCAGAAACAAATCTCTGTAATCAAGCGGTTTGATTATGAGGACTATCAAAAAATTGAAAGTAAAATCAAGCTCGAAAGTAAAATCAAGCTCATTAGTAAAAATGAGTTAGACTCTTACATAAGCTTACTTATGGAGAATCGAAACACTAACCAAAGAAATAGATATTTCAGAGAAAAAAGTAAAAAAGTCGGTCATTTGCTGGATATAACGGTAAGCCCTGACAGCAATAAAAAGCAAATGCCTTACGGGGTTCTGAGAGCCTTCAATTTAGTTCAGGCCATTATTTATTTTCATATACGCAACCGTACTGAGGATGATTTTATCACTATACCTACAGAAAACGAAGGCTCCGATTATGAATGGCTGATTAAAATAATTAGTAACTATGCGAATGACAAAATAACAACTGAGGGCGTAGCCAAATTATGGAGTAGAAATCCCAAGTCTGTGATTTCGGTCAACCAAAAGTCCGAAGATGGAAAAGTAACAACCCAGTCACCAATGCGAAACCCTGCCTCTAAAGCCAGAGAAGTCTATCTTGCGGTCAACAACCTCAAGAACTTTCTTGAGCAAAAATATCCAGATAACTTCGAAATAAGTGTCAACGATGATAATATGTTACAGGTTTCATTAGATTTTGTGGCTCCCACTGGTTGGTGGCAAGGCGCATTTTTCAGGGTTATTTTTAACTTTGACAATATTGGTGATGAGGGACCAGAAGTAGACGTCCAACAAGCTCCTCCTGTTTCGCACCGCTTCGGTAACAAATTGTGTCTTATGCAAATCTATAAGCATTCAGAAAGAAATGCAGACTCAGAATCATATTTTAATACTCATAACTGGTGGTTTAAGAATTGTAACGGTCGGGTACGTTACGGTTCAAATAATTACTCTATCGAACAGCAAATCATTCAGGTTATTAACTTTATGACTGGAGATTTTGATATTAAAGATGAAGGTTCCCTGGCATACTTATACATAACAACACCAAGATCTGAATTCTATGTATCAGCTGCTGAAGAAATCTCACAGATTATATATAACAACAACCTCAATGCGTCACAATTAGAGACAAGCCTTACAGTAGAAACAGATTTTAATAAAATAAAAGAAGCCGTCAACACCAGAATCACATCTAACGGAGACCCGAATTTTGATTATTTAGTTTATGATAAAGCAGACAATAAAAAAGAACACTCAAAAACAGATATATTTCTTCCAGTTGAAATGTACAAAGAAGCAGAGATCGTTGAATTTAATACAGATGAAATTGGATATTATTATAACATTGTCTTTAAAGCTAAAAAAGAAACCAGCTTTTACATACCAGAAGGAATTGAGCCCAAAATATATTACAAAGGGGAACTGATTAATAAGGAGAAAGTCAGCGAAAAAGTTTATGACGCAGAACAAAGTAACAGGAAAGAAAATTCCAAAAGAACTGATAATAAAAACTCAAAACTGACCATGATTGTTAAAGTGCCAAATTATGAGGAGCGTGCATTTAAGAGGGCTACGGAAGAAGGCAGTCAATACTACAAACCTGAAAATCCAAACATCTTATGCTCAGATGACCATGACTGCACACAAAAAGAGATTGAATGGGAAATACATATAGTCCCAGGTGGTAAAAAGCGTGCCAAAAATAACAATATGGTAAATCAACACCACTTGATGATACCCAGGGAAAGCATTGTGCTAAAAGAACGATACAGGGGGAAATTCCAGTATGGTAGCCAGGCAAATGTATGGCTACCAACGATAAAGGAAGATATGTCTGAGGAAGAAAAAGAATTTGCTGTAACAGCTATGTATGATTTATCTAAAAGAAAGCTGGCTCTTCCCAATGAAAAAAAATATATCATGGCAAATAAAGGAAATCATATTATTACAAAATCCCTACTGATGCCTAATAAGGACATAAAGACATGGCAGCCAACTCAAGCCTTCCTGGAAATACTGTTACAAAGAGTACAGATGTCGATTTTTATAGCAAAAAAAGACTATTCAATTACAGAAAGTAATAATCTTTTTTTTGAGCATGCACTGAAGGGTGAGCTTAACAAGAATACTATCGAAGACCTGGCATTTTTCCTTGGTCAACTCACCCCAAGCCTTAAGTACTTATCCGATATGGATTACAAAGACATAGCTCTAGTTAATCAGAGGATCATGACAAATTACCTGATTGAGATTTGTGTTCGTACTTTGTTGTATAACGAATTCAAAAGTGGCTCTAAATTAATAAATACAATAACTAAAACACCTGAAAGCTTTAAGCTTAGTGACATAATCGATATCAATAAGACAGGTCTTCAGGTTGCATTTAACACATTGGCACTAATTGATTTTCTTACTCAGAAAATAGTATTTATGGAAAACTCAGATAGTTTTAAAGTAAGTGAATCAGAAGTTGAAACACTGCAAATCAGTATTAAAGGTTTATACAGAAATATGGAATCAAGCAAAGATTTCCTTCCTTCACTTCTGGATAATTTACTTCCGACGGCAAAATACAGTCCTACAGGAATAGACTTTAATGACGATCATTTCAAAAACAAATTCAGACTGGCTGTTCTGGAAAAATATCAGCAGCGCTCCAGAAAAAAAGAGGTTAAGAGCTCTCTGAAAAAATACTTTAAAGAAACTATTGGATCCAGCTCAACGGATAATGATCCTATTTTTGATACAAAAGAAACAGAAGCACTGATAAATACCTTCAGAAAAAATACTCCTGAGCTCTTTATCAATGAAAAAACAGTCACCGGACACTATAAACAGACATGTTATCATTGCGGTAAAGTTTATGAAACTACTGACCCAATCTCTGGCAGCCGTAGAAACAAACAAAAACACCATAAAGAAAACAAGCCAAGGCTAATCAAACCTCTTCATAATAAAGAATGCAAAGAGAAAGATAAGTGTATCAGGACTGGTGCAAAAAAACTGTATGACCAAATGGAAAGTCAATACCCTCAAAAGCAAATCAATGGGCCGGTAACTCATTATAACCCTGTTCCTGAAGGTTATGAATTGATAAGGGTAAATGGAGATGGAAATTGTATGTACTCTTCAATTGCAGAGATTTACAACAGGCACCAACCCTCTGAAGAAATGATTGAATGGAACCAGCAAAAGGTTCGGGATACCATTGAAGATAATCTTCGCTCTATTAATGACATCATTCAAAACCACCCTATCAGCAGCAGACTGCTCCGGGAACTCGCACTTTTGACCGGTTTAAATGCTGAAACCATCCCGGCCATTATAGAAAACCGTGTAATCACCCAGTCAGCAGCTGTAGGGAATTCAGAGCTGGGGGTTTTACAGCAGTTTGGTGATACCCAGTTAATCCCATTACTGGCGCCAACACAAAGCGTCCGGTTTTCAGTAATCACTCAAGGTCGTTCAGGTCTGAACACAGAGGTCTATGATCTGAATCACTGGGTTACTTTAGCACCCAACCTTCTGGCAGCCTTATTAGCAAACCCGCACTTCTCCTTTCCTGACTTATCTGACACTGACCGTATTGAAATTGCAGAATTACTACAATTTGATGTCAACAGGGCAAGAGACCGGATAACCATCATTACATCTGCCAGGCAAGCCGTTGGCCACCTTATTCATTACCCAAATGCAATCAGTCGCCTGGAGCACTTTGATGCAGCAGTAAGAATTGACACAAGCCAAGATACGAAGGTAGACCCGCAACAAGTCCACAACTTCTTAGCGTTTCTGCTCAATCTGGCTGCTCTGAAACTCCACCCAGGCAAATCTAATTAGTTTGGCTGCCCCCCCCTTTGCAATATCAGCTGCAAAGAGGGGGGGGGTTAATCTGCAGTTCAAACTCAGGACTTGTTACTGATCAACCTCTTAGGCGCTACACGTCCGTCGTCGTCAATCTCTCCCACACCCAAAAAGCGGAAGCTTTCTTCACCAGACTCAGAAATTTCCTGCCCGTAAAGACGAACACCGCCGCTTGTCGGTGCCTGAGGCACCTGCACCGGCTGCCCCTGGGTGATATAGAAACTACTGGTCTGTCCCAGGCGAACCTGAGGCCAGTCACTGACAGAAGTATCCAGCGGCAACAACAGCTCATCCAGCGCCTGATGACCACCACCATCACGCACTGCTTGCAGAGCTTCCAGCGTGTGCATCCGGTCTTCACGGTAAGGGCCTGCCGCTACCCGGTGCAACTCAATAACATGCGCCAGACAACCCAGGGCCGCACCGATATCCTCTGCCAGAGTCCGAATATAAGTACCCTTGCTGCAATCCACTTCCAGGGTAATGCTGTCGCCGTTAAAGGCCATCATTTCCAGACGGCGAATGGTGATTCGACGACTTGGACGATCCACCACAATACCCTGACGAGCCAGCTTATACAGAGGCTCACCGTTATGCTTCAGGGCTGAGTACATGCTCGGCACCTGGTCAATATCGCCACGGAACTGTTCCAGAATGCCTTCAACGTCTGCTTGCGTGACATTCACCGGACGCTCTTCAACAATCTCACCTTCCAGGTCACCGGTTTCGGTGCGGGCACCCAGTTTTACAACCGTGCGGTAAGACTTGTCAGAGTCCAGCAGAAACTGGGAAAACTTGGTCGCTTCCCCCAGACAGATAGGCAATACACCGGTTGCCAGAGGGTCAAGGCTACCGGTATGACCGGCCTTGGCGGCTCCATAAAGACGCTTAACACGCTGCAAAACGTCGTTTGAGCTTGCGCCTTTTTCCTTATTTACGACAACAATGCCGTCGACCGGACGGCCACGGCTACGTCTGCGTCTGGACATCGATACTTACTCCCCAGAGTCCACAGAGTTCCCTGACTCCCCAGAATCTACGGATTCTCCGGAATCAGACTTATCCCGACCCAACGGGCCTTCATAATCACTATCCTGAGAACGAGCCTTTTCAATCAGATCGCTCAGGAAGGCACCGCGGCGCATACTGGCGTCATAACGGAAACGCAGTTGCGGGGTAAAACGCAGTTTGATGGCACGCGCCAACTGACTGCGCAGAAACCCGGAAGCACGCTTCAGCACTTCCAGAGACTCGTCAATCTGTTTCTGGTCATCCACGCCCAGAAAAGAGACAAACACATCAGCAAATGCCAGATCACGAGTCACATCGACAGCGCTGACCGTCACCATACCCAGTCGCGGGTCTTTCATTTCCTGTTGAATCAGCTGCGCCAGTTCACGTTGAATCTGGTCAGCGACCCGCCGGGTTCGACTGTATTCTTTTGCCATACATCATTCCGTATGAAATCGGTCAGTAAACTTTCGTCGTCTATAGAGAAAGCCCTGATATGACAAAGCCCGCGGTCGAAACCACGGGCTTTTTAATTACGCCAGACCAGCCAGCTTCCACGCTGTTATTACAGTGTGCGCTGAACTTCGATGGTCTTGTAAACCTCGATCTTGTCGCCAGGCTTAACGTCGTTGTAGGACTTAACCGCGATACCACATTCCATGCCTTCGCGAACTTCCTGAACGTCGTCCTTGAAGCGACGCAGAGATTCCAGCTCGCCTTCAAAGATAACCACGTTATCACGCAGTACACGGATACGGTCGTTACGGTACACAGTACCTTCAATCACCATACAGCCAGCCACGGCACCGAATTTCGGAGAGCGGAAGACGTCGCGTACCTCAGCGGTACCAACAATCTGCTCACGAGTATCGGAGCCCAGCATACCGCCCAGCGCTTTCTTAACATCTTCGATGATGTCGTAGATAACGCTGTAGTAACGCAGGTCCAGTTCTTCCGCTTCAATCACCTTACGGGCAGAAGCGTCGGCACGAACGTTGAAGCCGACCATAACGGCGTTGGAAGCCAGCGCCAGGTTAGCGTCGGTTTCGGTAATACCGCCCACACCGCCAGAAATAACCTTAACCTGGACTTCCTCGTTACCCTGCTCTTCCAGAGAAGAGGTCAGGGCCTCCAGAGAACCACGAACGTCGGCTTTCAGTACGATGTTCAGAGTCTTCTTCTCTTCAGAGCCCATGCTGTTGAAGATGTTCTCCAGCTTGGAAGCCTGCTGACGAGCCAGACGCACTTCACGGAACTTGCCTTGACGGAACAGGGCGATTTCACGCGCCTTACGCTCATCCTTAACCACCAGCATCTCGTCACCGGCTTCAGGCGTACCGTCAAGACCCAGAATCTCAACAGGAATAGAAGGACCAGCCACCTTGATTGGCTTGCCGTTCTCATCCAGCATCGCACGTACACGACCGTACTGCTGACCCACCAGGATGTTGTCACCCTGATTCAGCTCACCGCCCTGAACCAGAACCGTTGCAACCGGACCACGACCTTTATCCAGACGGGATTCAACCACAACGCCCTTCGCAGGACCTTCATCAGGAGCGGTCAGTTCCAGAACCTCAGCCTGCAGAACAACCGCTTCCAGCAGTTCGTCAATGCCCTGACCAGTCAGTGCAGAAACGTGCATGAACTGAGTGTCACCACCCCACTCTTCAGGAATTACTTCCATAGCGGACAGTTCGTTCTTCACGCGATCCGGATCAGCACCTTCCTTATCCATCTTGTTCACAGCCACCACCAGAGGTACGCCAGCGGCTTTCGCGTGCTGAACGGCTTCCTCTGTCTGAGGCATTACGCCGTCGTCTGCTGCGACCACCAGGATAACGATGTCAGTCGCCTTGGCACCACGCGCTCGCATCTGGGTAAACGCCGCGTGTCCCGGAGTATCCAGGAAGGACACCATGCCGCGCGGAGTGTCTACGTGGTACGCACCAATGTGCTGGGTAATACCACCGGCTTCGCCAGCCTGTACACGACTCTTACGGATGTAGTCCAGCAGAGAGGTTTTACCATGGTCAACATGACCCATTACGGTAACAACCGGAGCACGAGACTTCTCTTCAAAGCTGGCCTGACCATCGATCTGATCTTCAACCAGAGTATCCTCGATGTCGTCCGCCTTGGTCAGCTTGTAGGAGTGACCCATTTCTTCCACAACGATGGAAGCGGTATCCTGGTCAATCACCTGGTTGATGGTCACCATAGAGCCCATCTTGAACATGGCCTTGATAACGTCAGCCGCCTTGACTGCCATCTTCTGGGCCAGCTCTGCAACCGTGATTGTCTCAGGAATAGACACTTCACGTACGACAGGAGCCGTTGGCTTGGTAAAGCCGTGCGCTGCCATGGACTCTGGCGCCACAGTGCGATGCTGACGACGACCACCACGGCGATCATCACGACCACCGCGACTGCGACCGCGACGATCACCATCACGACGATCATCACGTTCATTATCGCGACGATCTTTGCCTTTCCGGTTACGACCACGCTTGTTGTCATCGCTCGGTGGCGGTGGTGGCGCAGCAGCCGGATCGAAGCGCGGTGCAGATGGACCACGTGGGCCACCACGGCTGTCGCCTTCACGACGTGGGCCACGGCTGTCGCCTTCACGACGCGGGCCACGGCTGTCGCCTTCACGACGCGGGCCACGGCTGTCGCCTTCACGACGCGGGCCACGGTTGTCGCCTTCACGACGCGGGCCACGGCTGTCGCCTTCACGACGCGGGCCACGGTTGTCACCGTCACGGCGCTGACCACGGTTGTCACCATCACGGCGCTGACCACGACCTTCACCATCGCGACCACCGTCACGACGCTGACCGCGACCTTCACCATCGCGACCACCGTCACGACGCTGGCCACGACCTTCGTCTTTCTTCTCTTCTTCTTCGCGCTTAACGTAAGTACGCTTTTTACGAACTTCTACGTTAACCACTTTGTTTTTGCCTGCGGAACCGCCAGCCACTTTCATCTGGCTGACAGTCTTGCGCTTCAGGGTAATCTTGGTCGGTTCTGCACCGCCAGTGTGATCACCATGAGTCGCCTTCAGGTGCGCCAGCAGCTGCTGTTTTTCAGCGTCGGAAACAGACTGGGAAGACTGGGTGTGCTTCAGCCCCGCATCCTTCATCTGTTTCAACAGCCTGTCAACAGGCGCGCCGACCACCTTTGCGAGTTGTTCTACGGTTACATCTGCCATTAACACTTCTCCTCTCAGTGGCCCGCTCAGTTGCCAGCTTCCTCAAACCAGGGTGCACGTGCCGTCATAATCAGGTCACCGGCCCGTTTCTCGTCCATGCCTTCAATATCAAGCAGGTCGTCGATGGATTGTTCCGCCAGGTCTTCCATTGTCACAACACCCCGGCTGGCCAGTTCAAAAGCCAGATCCTTTTCCATGCCGTCCATGTTAAGCAGATCTTCAGCCGGCTGAACGCCGTCGAGTTTCTCTTCCCGGGCTATGGCCTGAGTCAGCAGTTTATCCTTGGCACGTTTACGCACTTCTTCCACGATGTCTTCATCGAGACCTTCGATGGCTGTCATCTCTTCCAGAGGTACGTAAGCCAGCTCTTCCATGGTGGTAAAGCCTTCTGTCACCAGGAGTTCCGCTAACTCTTCATCAATGTCGAGCAGGTCAATAAAATTCTGTTTGATCCGACCCGCTTCCTGTTCCTGTTTGGCAGCAGCGTCGGCTTCAGTCATTACATTCAGGTTCCAGCCAGTCAGCTCACTGGCCAGACGAACATTCTGACCACCGCGACCAATCGCCTGGGCCAGATTGTCTTCGCTGACAGCGATATCCATGGTTCTGGATTCTTCGTCAACGATAATGGATGCCACCTCAGCAGGTTGCATCGCGTTGATAACATATTGCACCGGGTTGTCATCAAAGAGCACGATATCAATGCGCTCATTACCCAGTTCACCGGATACGGCCTGTACACGCGCACCACGCATACCGACACAGGCACCCACCGGATCAATGCGACCGTCGTTCGTCTTAACGGCGATCTTGGCGCGGGAGCCCGGATCGCGTGCAGCGCCTTTGATTTCAATCACTTCTTCAGCGATTTCTGGCACTTCAATGCGGAACAGTTCGATCAGCATCTGCGGCACGCTGCGAGACATCATCAACTGAGGCCCACGACCTTCAGTAGAAATTTCATGCAACAGGGCGCGTACGTGAACACCGACACGGAAGTTTTCACGGGGCAGAGTCTGATCCTTGCGCAGAACCGCTTCGGCGTTGCTACCCAGATCAATAATGATGCTGTCACGGGTTGTTTTTTTAACCGTACCGTTGATCAGCTCACCCAGACGATCGCGGTAAGCATCAACCATCTGAGCACGCTCGGCTTCACGTACTTTTTGTACAATTACCTGTTTGGCGGTCTGGGCCGCAATCCGGCCAAACCCTACGGATTCAACCTGCTCTTCCCAGACACCACCAATCTCCAGGGATTCGTCCTTCTCTTTACCCTCATCCAGGGTAAAGTGCATTCCCGGAAACTCGAAGTCTTCGTCAGCTACGATTGTCCAGCGGCGGAATGTGTCGTATTCCCCGGTTTTACGATCAATCGCGACACGGATATCGACTTCAGTTTCGTAACGCTTTTTAGTCGCGGTTGCCAATGCGATCTCCATCGCCTCGAAGATCACTTCGGGGGAGACTCCTTTCTCATTGGAAACGGACTCTACGACCAACAGAATTTCTTTACTCATGCTCTGCCTCGCCTATGCTGTACCAGTCCATGCCTATGCCAACACTTCCCTGGCCGCACACCGGAACGGATGACTGACCAGAATATCGGTCAGGCCATTATCTTTGTTCCGATCTGAACCAAACGCAGCTTCAGTCTTTTGTTCTTCCTCTTATCTATAGAAAGCTATAGAAATCTATAGAAGCCAGAAACAAAAGGACGAAACTACTCAGTCGAACCTTGGTATCACCTGAGCCTTATCAATGCTCTCGATGGGGAACAGTAGTTCATGATCATCAACGATCACTACCACATCCTGATCCTCAACACCCTTTACAATGCCCCGGTATTTGCGACGCCCCTCAAAAGGAACGCGCAGACGGATGTTCACCTCGGCACCTGCCCAAAGCTGATACTGCTCCAGCGTAAACAGTGGGCGGTCAACCCCCGGTGAAGATACTTCCAGGGTATATTCCTCTGTAATCGGGTCTTCTACATCGAGAACCCCACTAACCTGGCGACTGACCTTCGTGCAGTCCTCCAGGCTGATACCACCTTCCCTGCCGGGAAGGGTATCAATAAAAATTCTTAAAACGGAGTTACGCCCCTGGGATTTAAACTCTATACCCCAGAGCTGGTAATCGAGCGACTCTACCACCGGCCCGATCAACGCCTCCAATTGCGACTGCTTACCTGCCACGATGGAAACACCTGCTTGTAAAAACAAAAAAAGGGCTATAAAGCCCTGTATCAATTAAGCACTCTTCTCCGAAAACCTGTCCGGGAAAGATGCCCTGGCCTCCAGTTTTCCGACTGGACGCAATTAAGGCTGTTTGAAAATAGTTTCGCAGCTGCCACAACAATCGCAGTATTAACAATTTCACCCGACGTACTGGATAATTGTTAAAAGCTGCAGGCACAGCGGTCTATTTTCAAACAGCCTCTCAGCTACGTACCTAACAAAAAACCCCACAAAGGGGGTTTTAATAAGTTGGTAGCGGGGGCCAGATTCGAACTGACGACCTTCGGGTTATGAGCCCGACGAGCTACCAGGCTGCTCCACCCCGCACCAAAATCTCTTTCAGTATACTGTTTGATTAGGAAGCTAACAACCCAATACAGAAACCTTCTCTTTTACTTCTTTCTGCCTGTTCAGCAGAGCCTTCATAACTGGTGCCGAAGGCGGGACTTGAACCCGCACGAGCATAGCTCACCACCCCCTCAAGATGGCGTGTCTACCAATTCCACCACTTCGGCATTTCCACTTCCTGTTAAAGCAAAGACTTTAAACTATGGACTTTAAACAAGTCCATAAATTTCAAAAACTCTGTTTACTGCACAGGAGGCAGATCATTCGTTTGATCCTGACCCATCTCGTCAGTCTCGACGGGGGTAGAGTCTAACACAGGAGCATCGCTTTCAACACCCCCTGCAGTGCTTTCAATGGCAACGGGCGCATCAGAAGTCTGAGGAGCCTGTTGCTGCTGAACAGCAGCCGCCGGAACACCCGCATCACTGATGGTGTTCGCCTTCTGCCTGGCAACAATGGCCAGAGAGAAGCTGGTCACAAAAAATATCGTTGCCAGAATTGCAGTCGTACGGCTCAGAAAGCTTGCACTACCACTACTGCCAAAAACAGTTTGTGACGCACCGGCACCAAAACTGGCACCGGTCTCTGCACCCTTGCCCTGCTGGAGAAGGATCAGACCGATCACACCAGCAGCGGCAAGAACATGAAAAATAAGAATTATGGTTTCCATCGCTATCCCGCAGCGTGACAGATCGCCTTGAATTCATCAGCAACCAGTGACGCACCACCTACAAGACCACCATCCACATCAGGAAGCGCGATCAGCTCGGCAGCATTGGCAGCCTTCATGCTACCACCGTACAGGATTCGAGTTTTCGCAGCCATATCGGCATTATGTTCTGCCAACAGTTTGCGAATCTCAGCATGTACTTCCTGCGCCTGTTCAGGAGTTGCAGTCAAACCAGTACCGATTGCCCATACAGGCTCATAAGCGATCACAAAGTTTGCCAGACGCTCCGGACCTGCAGCCCGCAGCACAACCTCAATTTGTGAAGCAACCACACTCATAGTGTCGCCTGCTTCACGCTCTTCCAGAGTCTCGCCTACACACAGGATAGGAACGATACCCTGATCAACCAGAGCGTTGAACTTCGCAGCTACGATCTCGTCAGTCTCACCAAACAGGGTGCGACGCTCGGAGTGACCGATAATCACATATTCAATCCCGAGATCCTTAACCATCAGAGGCGAAGTTTCACCGGTGAACGCACCGGAAGACTGCTCAGAAACATTCTGCAGACCAGTCTTGACGGTGGAGCCAGCCAGTTGATCACGAACCTGCTGAGCATAGACAGCCGGAGGGCATACCAGAACTTCTGCTTTAGTTTCCAAACCAGAAACCAGTTCCTCAAGCAATTTACGGTTACTTTCAGAAGAGCCATTCATCTTCCAGTTACCGGCTACGAGTGGCTGACGCATAGTGCATTACCTCAACGTTCGCGAGGTCGGGATACTAACCTACGCGATGAATTTATACAACCTGAAAACGGCAGAATAACATTCTGCCAGATATTTTCCTTGACCCCCGGCAGCCCATTCGACAGTCCATTCTCATTCTGATGAATAACAAACTTTCCGATTTGGACCCTTTGACCAGAATGACCACAATAAAAAAATCATTTTTTCTACAAAAGCCGCTTTCCTGCTCTATTCTGTTCTCTTCAAAGTCATGTAGAAGAATAGAAAAAGAATAGAAAATAGAAGAAGAATAAACGGGCTTTTGTTTTTTTAAGAACTATCTGTCAGCAACCCCAACCATACACAACATGATAAAAAACTTATGTACAGAAAATTGAAAGCGCTACCCTTTACTCTTTTAATCCTCACGCTTAGCATAATTCACCAGTGTCCAGCCACAGAAATCACTCTGACTGTCAAAAATGATGACGACAGTGAACAACTGGCAGAACTAACGTCTAGCGGTGAGTCTTTTTCTTTCTACCCTTTTCAGTATCGTGGACTTTACGACTCGCTGAGTGATCTCAAACCTAAACTCAGCGAGACAAAAAAACCACCTACCCTGTTCTGGGAATATGAGGACTCTCTTACCCGCTATACATTTATGGATCAAGGTATGAACAACCGGCTGGTAAAATGGATAAGGAACGGCTGGAAAGAATGCATCGAGAGCCGCATCAACCCACATCAAGCCAGCAAAAGCAACTCCTTCTCATGTATGGAATTTGCTTTTTATGTTTCCGGCAATGTTAAACATTTTTCACCCCATGGTACCGCTGATTTGCAACTGGAAGATGTGGGAGAGGAGGATCTTGATAAACACGCAGATGTTGGTGATATCTTTATAATCAAGGTTTACAACATGGACATGGAAACAACCTCGTCATTTGCAGGCCATACGCTGATCTACGCCGGAAACGATTACTTTATTTCAGCCGAAATAGATGGAAGCATTTATTTCCAAAGCCTTGAGCAGGTAAAGCGGCTCTGGGCCGAACCCGGCGAAGGTGTTTACGATGTAAAACTTAAGCTGTTCAAAGTAAAAAAATCTTCAATCGTCAAAGACGAAACAGGTGCAAACTGGTTATCAGGCAGCACGCCGGAACCTGTAAAGAAAGGTGTCAAAGAACCTCCTGCGGCCATGAGCAAAGCGGAGAAAGAGCAAAAAAAAGCACAGGAGGAAATCAAAAGAATAAACAAGCATATGCAACACTACTTCAAAAATCTCGATCAGAGGCAACGAAGGGAGGAACAGCCAAGCTATATCAACTATGTTTCAGACCACAACTACACCGAGCTTTGGCAAAATCAGCAGTTTGATACATTATTCAAAAAAAGATCACCCCAAATTCCACCTTTCATGTTTCACCTAAAGCCAGAATAAGCTTAAAAGCTACTGCCAGCTTACCTTCAGTATCAAAGCCGCCAGGGCAAGCAAACCGCTTGCCCTGTATAAAACGTTAAACCATAGCCGATTCAACGACTTTTGCCAGCTTCTCAGCCTGACGATGCACCTGGGCCGCGTCTTCACCTTCAACCATTACCCGAATCACAGGCTCAGTACCGGATGGCCGCAGCAACACCCGCCCCCTGTCCGCCAATTCAGCCTCTGACTGCTTAACCGCCTCAACGATGGCCGGGACCTGGTCTGTATCGGCCTTAACCCTGACCCGCACATTAATCATGGTTTGTGGGTATTTACTCATCTCAGAACGCAACTCTGAGAGCGTTTTACCGGAACGAACTACCGCCTTCAACACCTGCAGGGCTGACACAATACCATCCCCCGTCGTCGAAACGTCGTGACAGATAATATGCCCGGAAGATTCACCACCCATCTCCCAGCCTTTTTCCAACATCATTTCATTGACGTAACGGTCGCCCACTTTGGCACGGTCAAATTCAATACCCGCTTTCTGCAAAGCCTTCTCCATGCCGAGATTGGTCATCAACGTGCCAACCACCCCGCCTTTCAGCTCTCCATGCGCCTGACGGTCACGGGCAATAATGTAGAGCAGCTCATCACCATCAACAATATCACCCTTGTCGTCTACCATAATCACGCGGTCACCATCGCCGTCAAAGGCGATACCCATATCAACATCCAACTCCTGCACCACCTGAGACAAGCCATCCGGCTTAGTGGAGCCAGCGTTTTTATTGATATTAACACCGTCTGGCGAAACCCCCATGGCATGCACTTCAGCACCCAGCTCCCGAAAAACAGAAGGCCCTACCTGATAGGTCGCGCCGTGTCCGGCGTCAATCACAAGTTTCAGACCTCTCAGGTCCAGCTGATGGGACGTACTGGCCTTGCAGTACTCAATATAGCGACCAGCCGCATCGTCCAGCCGGGTCACTTTGCCAAGCCTTTCAGAAGGCACAACGTCTATCTCACCTTCCAACAGGGCTTCAATCTTCTCCTCTATCTCATCGGACAGCTTTGCCCCCTTCCCGGAGAAAAACTTAATACCATTGTCGTAAAATGGATTATGAGAGGCACTGATGACGATACCCGCCTGACCGTTAAAGGTTCTGGTGAGATAGGCAATCGCGGGGGTCGGCATTGGGCCGGTCAGACACACGTCAATACCCGCCGCAGACAAACCCGCCTCCAGGGCAGACTCAAACATGTAACCGGAAATCCGGGTATCCTTACCAATAAGTACCTGACCTTCACCTTCCGCTGCCAGCACTTTACCGGCAGCCCAGCCCAGCTTCAGGACAAACTCAGGATTAATGGGAAATTCGCCAACACGACCACGAATTCCATCCGTTCCAAAAAACTTGCGATCCATTTGTAATACCTTACGTAGCGAGATTGGGTCATCAACACGAAAGCAGCCAACGACCTCTGAAAACTTTACTCTGCCTGCTGAACCGCTTCGAGCATGGTCACAACATCCCTGGTCTCGGCAACATCGTGTACCCGGATGATGCGCGCCCCTGCCTGAGCAGCCATCAGTGCCACCGCCAGACTGCCAGGCAACAACCCGGCAGCCGGTTTATCGAGCTGTACCTGCATAAATGACTTACGGGAAAGACCTGCCAGCACGGGAAAACCAGACTCCACTAACCTGTCCAGATGCTTCAGCAAACTGAGATTCTGCTTCGGGGTTTTGCCAAACATGCCACCGCCAAAGCCCGGATCAAGAATAATTCGATCCCTGGAAATACCCGCTATCTCACAGTCTGACACCCGGTTCAACAAGTACTGACAGACCTCACTGGCTACATCATCGTAACAGGGGACAAATCCCGGCTCAGGCTGATCAACCAGCGAGTGCATTAACACGATCGGCAAGCCGGTTTGCGCCGCAGCCTGCAAAGCGCCTTCCCGATGCAGCGCACGCACGTCGTTTATAATGCCCGCACCCGCTTTAGCCGCTTCAGTCATCACCAGTGCAGAACTGGTGTCTACTGAAATCACCTTATCAAAGCGGGCATTTAAAGCCTCTACAACCGGCAGTACACGCTCCAGCTCCATTTCACCGGTCACCAACTTTCCGTCAGCGCCGGGCCGGGTAGACTCACCACCGACATCAAATACATCAACACCGTCGTTTATCATGGTGTCAGCAATGCGCAGGATGGTATCCATATCCTGATAACGACTGCCTGAATAGAAAGAGTCCGGGGTAATATTAAGAATACCCATGATCCGGGTACGACTGAAATCAAGAGTTCGGCCAGCACAATCCAGCCTGGTCATAGCTACCACTGAAACGCTACCTTCGAAGAAATAAAACGGTTGTCATAAAACGATAGTTAAAAAAACGGGCAGGAAAACCTGCCCGTTAGCGTAGACCGAATTAATCAGGCCTGTCCGTTTGCCGGACCACCGATAGATTCATCTTTTTCACTCTGGTCCGTATCATCAGCTTCCGGGGCTTTAGCCTCAGACGATTCTTCAGACACTGCAACCTTTTCGCCACCTTCACCGCCAGAGCCTTTATCATTGGACTCTTTTGGTGGACGCGGCGTTTTACCTTCCATGATGTCATTGATCTGATCGACGTCGATGGTTTCATACTGAATCAGGGCTTCCGCCATCATGTCCAGCTTGTCGCGATTTTCTTCCAGAATCGTCCCCGCACAGGTATAACACTCATCAACAATACGGCGAACTTCCTGATCAATCAGCTTGGCCGTTTCACCTGAAACATTAGAACCACCGCCACTGCCGTAGCTCTTGCCAAGGAAGACTTCACCTTCGTCTTCGTCATACATCAATGGCCCCAGCTTTTCAGACAAGCCCCATTTGGTCACCATGCTGCGGGCTATCTGGGTAGCTCGTTGAATATCGTTTGAAGCGCCGGTTGTTACACCATCAGCGCCCAGGGTCATTTCCTCAGCGATACGGCCACCAAACAGAGAACAAATCTGACTCATAAGAGCCTGCTTGCTCTGACTGTAACGATCTTCCTCAGGCAGGAACATGGTGACACCCAACGCACGACCACGAGGAATAATAGATACTTTGTAGACCGGATCATGGTCAGGCACCAGGCGACCAACAATAGCATGACCCGCCTCATGGTAAGCCGTATTGCTCTTTTCCTTGTCGCTCATCACCATGGACTTACGCTCGGCACCCATCATGATTTTGTCTTTTGCAAGGTCAAACTCATGCTGACCTACCATGCGCTTGTCAGCGCGGGCAGAGAACAGCGCCGCTTCATTGACCAGGTTGGACAAATCCGCACCGGAGAAGCCGGGCGTACCACGGGCAATCACCGCTGCATCCACATCATCAGCCACAGGCACTTTGCGCATGTGCACTTTCAGAATCTGTTCACGACCGCGAATATCGGGCAGACCGACTACGACCTGACGGTCAAAACGACCAGGACGAAGCAGAGCTGGATCCAGCACGTCAGGACGGTTGGTGGCGGCAATTACAATAATACCGTCGTTTGCCTCGAAACCATCCATTTCTACCAGCAACTGGTTCAGAGTCTGCTCACGCTCATCGTGACCACCCCCCATACCGGCACCACGATGACGACCTACCGCATCAATCTCGTCGATGAAGATAATGCAGGGAGCCTGCTTCTTGGCCTGCTCGAACATATCGCGAACACGGGACGCGCCCACACCCACAAACATTTCGACAAAGTCAGAACCAGAGATGGTAAAGAACGGAACTTTTGCTTCACCGGCAATGGCTTTTGCCAGCAGCGTTTTACCCGTACCCGGAGGACCCACCATGAGGACACCACGGGGAATACGACCGCCCAGACGCTGGAACTTGCCAGGGTCTTTCAGGAAGTCCACCAACTCCTGCACGTCTTCTTTGGCCTCTTCCACACCCGCCACATCAGCAAAGGTGGTTTTGATCTGGTCTTCCGACAGCAGGCGCGCCTTACTCTTGCCGAAGCTCATGGGGCCGCCTTTGCCGCCTCCGCCGCCCTGCATCTGGCGCATAAAGAACATAAAGACGGCCAGAATCACCAGAATCGGGAAGCTGGCGACCAGCAACTGAGTCCAGATGCTCTGCTTTTCAATCGGCTTGGATTCAATCTGTACGTTACCCCGCAACAGTTCGTCCATCAACTGAGTATCAGGCACTGCCGGCGGCAGGTTGGTCTCAAAGCGCTCACTGCTATTAAGAACGCCATTAATGGTATAACCGTCGATCAGTACCTTACTGACCTGCCGGTTTTCAACCATGCTGACAAAGTCAGAGTAACTGACCTTCTGCGTGGTCGTTTGCATACCATCGAAGTTTTTGAACACGGTCAACAGCACCAATGCGATGATGACCCAGAGAATTAAATTTTTCGCCATATCATTCAAAGGGCTACCCTCTCTTGAGCGTACTGAAGGCTGGGATAGTCGGTCGGTTTGGGCATGTGTACCGGCTCTGCTCTCTTTATTTGGTTAATCTGCACCTGTAACAATACACGATTGAGCTTTCAGGCGACAGTCATCAACAATCTATATAGCCAATAGAAAAAAGTAATTACACGTCCTTACAGAACGCTTAACCTTTAAAACCTTTTGCCAGCAGATAAACTTCTCTGGAGCGAGCCCTGGACGCATCAGGCTTACGGGTAATCACTTTGGTGAAAGAAGAACGCATATCCTTCAGATACTCTTCAAAGCCTTCCCCCTGAAACACCTTGGCAAGGAAGACACCGTTCTTACGTAACACCTGCCTGGCCAGATCAAGCGCCAGTTCCACCAAATACATCGCCTTAGGCTGATCTATAGACTGCGCTCCACTCATATTGGGGGCCATATCGGAAATTACAAGGTCTACTTCATCAGAACCGATGGCCGCCAGAATCTCTTCCAGTACGCTGTCTTCGGTGAAATCACCCTGAACAAAGGCAGCACCGGCAATCGGGTCCATTGGCAGAATATCAGAAGCAACTATACGTCCGGAGTCGCCAATAATTTCAGCGGCCACCTGAGTCCAGCCACCAGGGGCGGCCCCCAGATCGACAACACTCATACCAGGACGAAACAGCTTATCTTTCTCGTGAATCTCCAGGAGCTTATAACTGGCACGAGAGCGCCAGCCATCCTCCTGGGAACGCTTTACATACTGATCATCAAAGTGTTCCTGCAGCCAACGCTTACTGCTCTTGGAACGAGAGCAGCGTGAGGAGCTGGTACTTTTGGATCGGGTCATGATTTACCTTACGATTTACCTTAAACAGGGACAATACGGAACAAATGCAGGGTTTCCTGAGTCAAACCGTACACTTGCTCAAATAACGAACTCGCTAAGCGAACAGCGAGAATGTAGAATAATGGACTTTTCACTCTGGCAATATAGGTCTCTACACGAGGCATGCCTGCGATTTTCAGGTAGCTCTTTTTAAGAGCCCGCTTTAAATGCCGCCTATAGCGCTGGAAAAACCCCTCCATTAAGAGCCTGATTGCTATGGCTGTATTGCAATCCGGCCATTGTATTGTTCAGCTTCAGGATTGTGCAATCATGAGTCTATCCACTGATAGAAAAAAACATTTCCGCTCCCTGGGTCACAAGCTCAAGCCTGTCGTCATGGTCGCTGGTAAAGGCATGACCGATGGCGTTGTTGAAGAGACACTGCGAGCCCTAAGCGATCACGAACTGATCAAGGTAAAGTTTGCCGTGGGCGACCGTGAAGCTAAAAAGACAATGATCGATGCACTGGTTAAGCAAACTAAGTGCGAACTGGTACAAACCATTGGCAACATCGCCCTGATCTACAAGGAAAACAAGGACGCCAAGCCAGGCCTGTCTAACGTAAAGAGTTTTTAAAGCGGTTTTGCCGGGCTGAACCACCCACCCCGGCACCTGGCATGCCGGTTTGCTATTGACCTGTTGCTTAACAGGCTGAGTCTCAATAGCAATACCGGCCAAACTTACTCAGCCGTCAAATTGATTATTATTGTATTTTCAGGATTGTCTTTGGGAACAATCCGTAGCCGCCGAACAGGAGAGTCTTTTGGCAACACGCCTGCAACAGAAATATGATCCCGACTTAACGGCTCACCAGCTCTCCCTGCCACCGTAATATCCAGCGACTGAGAACCAATAAAAAGCTGTTTAACACCATGCTCATCAGTACGACTCAGATACCATACAAGTTCATCTTTGCGAACATCCAGCCCCACGGCAACTTCCTGCATAACGCCAATAGGCCCCAGGCCGCCCCAGCCCACAAAATTTCCTTTGGCTTCTGCGTCCTTGCCAGTGACATCCCGTCTTAACCCCGCCCCTCCACTTGTCGGACTGTTGTATTCATAAATTCTTTTTTCCACTCCGGGTAACGGGCAAGAGTGAGCTCCATCGTCAGGGTTTTTCCTGCATGTTTCCATATCACCTTTTTCTTTGTCCGCTCCAAACATGGTTTTAGCAAGATTTTTCAAATAACGTTCGCTGGCACTGACCGCTATGGTCCAGGCTTCGGGAACAGGCTCAGCATATTTCATCAGCCCCTTAAGCGTCATATAAACCAGTGGCGGCCAGACCCCACCCCGCCAATAATCACCCGATTCATAAAACTTTTCGTCTGTCCGGGCAAGAGCCGGAAAAGGCATGGGGGTATTGAAATACTTTTTATTCTCCAGGTAATCCAGCATTTCTTTTGCCTGGTTATGATCGGCTATTTCTGCATACAGCCCCCAGTAAGCAGACAATGTATACTCCTGAGATTTATTATTACAATTTTTAAAAGCATTAAAATAGAAGCCAACTTCTTTATTCCACAGGCATTCATTGATTCTGTCCTTAAGCTCTTTAGCTTTGCCCTGGTAAGACTGCTGCTCTTCTTTCTTATTAATTTCTTTAGAGATACTGGCCATGGCATCGTAATGCAGCTTCATCTGGGCTGAAATATCAAACATGGCAAGATTTCGCTTCAGGTCCATATCCATAACACTGCGCCGATGAGGGTAGTAATCCCAGATATTTTCCTTGAATTCCTGACCCTGAAGCTTAAATGAAGAGGGCAAGTTATCCATGCCTGACCCCATATTCCCCTGCGTGAACAACCCGACCAAGTCACCACCTTCAATCTTTCGATTCTTTTCCAGCCACTCGGTATGCGCTGCAAGCACGTTATATACTGCACTTAGCCTGGCCTTGTCCCGGCTTAGAAGAAAATGTCGCCACTCTGCATGAGCCGCTAGCGGCGGGTTACTACTGTTATCCTCACAGTAATCTTTTCTAACTTTAACCTTTAACCCTTCAACCCACGCGTAAGAATCATTGTCATGAATAAAAATTGAAGTTCCGGGAAAAAAACGCACCTCACTACCGTCTGGCGCAATTTCTCTGGGGATAAAGCCGTCAGGGTGTTGCTGCTTGTAAAAACAGTTCAAACCGCCCAGTGAACTGAATGTCTGGTGAGCATAAAGACCAAAACCAAGGCTGATAAAAGCCTGATCCCAGAAAAACTCATTTCTGGAGAAACTGGCACTGACTCTTGGAGAAACAAAAGCTTTCGATTCGGGTTCTTTCGATGCGGACTGTACGTTGTTAAAAAATGCTTCCCAGGTGTATTGGTTTAATTGCTCCCACTGCTTTTCGGCTGGCAGGTGGACTTTCGGAACCAACTCATGCTTATCAACACCGGGGAGGGCTGAAGAAAAACCAGCCAGGTCAAACCGGCTCCCATAATCAGGGTTCGACGGAAAAGACAGCACTTTTTCTCCGACCCAAAGTGACATCACCTCCCCAAAAGCCGGCAATGACAAAAACACCAACCCAACAAACGCGCTCCACAACTTTTGCGACAACTGCCGCAACAACCGCTGCAGAAGATGACCCAAAGTCGATGACAAAAATAACCCCGATCGTATTTTTCTGGACAGGGAAGTCATAGCAAAACCCGCCGAATAATTACTGAACGTCTTAGAATAGATTAAAAACGGCTGTACACCAGAAAAGTCCGCAGTGGCAGTGGTTGTCTTGTTTTACAGGCACAAAAAAGCCGCACCCTAAAAAGAAGCGCGGCTTTTTTTCAAGATCAACCGGTCAATACATCGTCAGATGTACTTCACCTCATCAATCTCATACTCGATAGAACCTGACGGCGTGCTCACTACCACAACATCACCTTCTTCCTTACCCACCAGGGCGCGGGCGATGGGCGAGTTGATAGAGATACGACTGGCTTTTATATCCGCCTCATCATCACCAACAATTTTGTATTCCACTTCACTGTCGTCATCCAGATTGACCAGAGCGACCGTGACACCAAATACAACCTTGCCATTCTGCGTCAGCGTGGCGACATCAATCACCACTGCATTCGACAGCTTCGCTTCAATATCATTAATGCGAGCTTCCATCAGACCCTGCTGCTCACGGGCAGCGTGGTATTCAGCGTTCTCTTTCAGGTCACCCAGCTCTCTTGCTTCCGCAATCGCCTGAGAAACACGAGGCCGCTCAACACCTTTCAGTTGTGCCAGTTCTTCGCGGAGGGCTTTTTCACCCTCTACCGTCATGGGGTATCGATTCATCCAGTCTTACCTTCGTGCAGATCCTGAAGTCGTCTGACTGTTTTTTCCGAACCAAAAGCGATGGCCCGGGCAATAGCTTCTGCACCCGCCATAGTGGTGGTATACAGAACCTTGTTGGTCAGAGAAGAGCGACGGATTTTATACGAATCCGCTATCGCCTGACGACCCTCTGTAGTATTTACCACAAAGGCTATATCACCGTTAACGATGCTGTCCACCAGGTTAGGACGACCTTCCATTACCTTACGGGTGTAGGTCACCGGCAAACCGGCCTCCTCAATCACACGGGCAGTACCGCTGGTAGCGACCAACTCAAAGCCAGTATCCATCAGCAGGCGCGCCAGCGCCGGAACCGCTGGTTTATCCAGGTCACGGACACTGATGATCACCTTGCCGCCTTTTGGCAGAGACATATTCTCAGCCAGCTGCGCCTTATAATAGGCTTCCGGGAAGGACTGACCAACACCCATTACTTCACCGGTAGACTTCATCTCAGGGCCGAGAATCGGGTCAACACCAGGGAATTTGTTGAATGGGAAAATCGCCTCTTTCACGCAGAAATACGGAGGAATGATCTCCCTGGTGAAGTTCAGCTCTTCCAGAGTCTTACCCATCATAACCCGTGCTGCAACTTTCGCCAGTGAGTGACCAATACATTTGGACACAAATGGCACAGTACGGGACGCACGAGGGTTAACCTCGATCACATAAATCTGGTCGTCCTGAATCGCCAGCTGCACGTTCATCAGACCGATAACGCCCAGCTCAATGGCCATATCACGAACCTGTTCACGGATCGCATTCTGCACACGCGGACTCAGGGAGTACGGAGGCAGGGAACAGCCTGAGTCACCGGAGTGAATACCGGCCTGCTCAATGTGCTGCATGATCGCACCGATCACCACATGCTTACCGTCGCATACAGCGTCCACGTCCACTTCTACCGCGCGGTTCAGGAAGAAGTCCAGCAATACCGGGCTGTCGTTGGATACTTTCACCGCAGAAGACATGTAGCGACGCAGCTCATCTTCACCGGCAACAATTTCCATGGCCCGACCACCTAGAACGTAGGATGGACGTACAACCAGCGGGTAGCCGATTTCTTCTGCCTTCTTAACCGCTTCTTCAACACTGCGAACGGTAGCGTTTTCAGGCTGAAGCAGCTTCAGCTTCTGGATCATGGCCTGGAAACGTTCACGATCTTCCGCACGGTCAATGGCTTCGGGACTGGTACCAATGATTGGCACACCTTCACGCTCCAGCGCCCGCGCCAGTTTCAGAGGTGTCTGACCACCGTACTGAACGATAACGCCTTTTGGCTTCTCAACATCGATAATCGCCAGCACATCTTCCAGAGTAATAGGTTCGAAGTACAGACGGTCCGATGTATCGTAGTCGGTAGAAACAGTTTCCGGATTACAGTTGACCATAATGGTCTCATAACCGTCTTCACGAGCCGCCATCGCTGCGTGAACACAGCAGTAGTCAAACTCAATACCCTGACCAATACGGTTAGGGCCACCACCGATCACCATGATCTTGTCACGGGAAGACGGATCGGCTTCACACTCTTCTTCGTACGTGGAGTACATGTACGCTGTCGTAGAAGCAAACTCTGCCGCACAGGTATCGACACGCTTGAAGACCGGCTTGATATCAAGTACACGACGATGACTGCGTACTTCGTCTTCAGCAACATTCAGCAGCTCAGCCAGACGGGCATCGCTGAAGCCTTTGCGCTTCAGGCGGAACATCTGATCCGCAGAAATATCCTTCAGGGAAGTCCCTTGCAGCTTACCTTCTTCACGCACCAGGTCTTCGATCTGAACCAGGAACCATGGGTCGATCATGCACTGTTCGAACACAGACTCAACGGTCATGCCGGCACGGAAAGCGTCGGCCACATAGTAAGGGCGATCAGCCTTTGGCGTTACCAGCCCAGCCTTAATGCGATCCAGCGCGCCTTCAGCGGTCACATCGATGATTGGATCAAAACCGTTAGCGCCGGTTTCCAGACCACGCAGGGCTTTCTGCATGGACTCCTGGAACGTACGACCAATGGCCATTACCTCACCCACGGATTTCATCTGTGTGGTCAGACGGTCGTCAGCCTGTGGGAATTTCTCGAAAGCAAAGCGAGGAATCTTGGTAACAACGTAGTCGATGGCTGGCTCGAAGGAAGCCGGAACCACACCACCGGTGATTTCGTTTTGCAGTTCGTCCAGGGTGTAACCCACCGCCAGTTTGGCCGCCACTTTAGCAATCGGGAAACCGGTCGCCTTGGAAGCCAGGGCAGAAGAACGGGATACACGGGGGTTCATTTCGATGACGACCATACGGCCAGTATCCGGGCAGATACCAAACTGTACGTTAGAACCACCGGTCTCAACACCGATCTCGCGCAGTACCGCAATGGAAGCGTTACGCATGATCTGATATTCCTTATCAGTCAGCGTTTGCGCTGGCGCGACCGTAATGGAGTCACCCGTGTGAACACCCATTGGGTCGAAGTTCTCAATGGCACAGACGATGATGCAGTTATCGTTGCGATCACGCACCACTTCCATTTCGTATTCTTTCCAGCCGATCAGGGATTCGTCGATCAGCAGCTCGTTGGTCGGAGACAGGTCCAGGCCACGCTTACAGATCTCTTCAAACTCGTCACGGTTGTAGGCGATACCACCACCGCTGCCACCCATGGTGAAGGACGGACGGATAATACAGGGAAAACCCACTTCTGCCTGAACGCCCCAGGCCTCATCCATGGTGTGAGCAATACCGGCACGAGGTGTTTCCAGACCGATGTTCTTCATCGCCTTGTCGAACATCTCGCGATCTTCAGCCTTGTCGATGGCGTCACGGCTGGCACCGATCATCTGAACGTCATACTTGTCCAGAATGCCTTTATGGAACAGGTCCAGCGCGCAGTTCAGGGCGGTCTGCCCCCCCATGGTCGGCAGAACCGCATCCGGGCGCTCTTTGGCAATAATTTTTTCAACGCTTTCCCAGCGAATTGGCTCGATGTAGGTCGCATCGGCCATCACCGGGTCGGTCATGATGGTCGCCGGGTTGGAGTTCACCAGAATGACACGGTAGCCTTCTTCTTTCAGCGCTTTACAGGCCTGGGCACCGGAATAGTCAAATTCGCAAGCCTGACCAATGATGATGGGGCCGGCTCCCAGAATAAGGATGCTTTCAATATCAGTACGTTTCGGCATCGTTGCTCTCGTAACTTGTGGTCAAGCTCCGACGCTGGTTATTCAGCGCCAGAGCTGGCTAGGAGTATTTTGTCAGTCGCGATCAGGCTGTATGCCTGGACAGCTCATCAATAAAGCGGTCAAACAGGCAGGCTACATCGTGCGGTCCGGGACTCGCTTCAGGGTGCCCCTGGAAGCTGAACGCCGGACGGTCTGTCAGCTCAATGCCTTGCAGACTGCCATCAAACAGAGACTTATGTGTCGCACGAACGTTTTCCGGCATGTCTTCCTCAGACACTGCGAAACCGTGGTTCTGACTGGTGATCATTACCGTGCCCTTGTCCAGATCCTGAACCGGATGGTTAGCGCCGTGGTGACCAAATTTCATTTTTTCAGTCTGGGCGCCACTGGCCAGAGCCAGCAACTGGTGACCCAGACAGATACCAAACACCGGGATACGGGTTTCCAGAATCTCGGTAATCGCTTCAATCGCGTAAGTACACGGTTCGGGATCACCAGGACCATTGGACAGGAAAACACCATCCGGGTTCATCGCCAGTACGTCACTGGCGGGGGTTTTAGCCGGAACCACCGTCAGGCGGCAACCACGCTGTGCCAGCATACGCAGAATGTTCTGCTTCACACCGAAGTCATAAGCCACCACGTGGAATGGTTGTTTAGCAACGGTTTGATGGCTGTCAGTTTCCAGCTCCCAGACACCTTCAGTCCACTCATAAGGCTGTTCAGTGGTGACTTCCTTTGCCAGGTCCATACCCTTCAGACCAGGGAAAACACGGGCTTTCGCCAGAGCCGCCTCAACATCAATACTGTCACGGCTTTCACCGGTCATGATGCAGCCATTCTGCGCGCCTTTTTCACGCAGAATCCGGGTCAGACGACGGGTGTCGATTTCCGCAATAGCGACAACATTCTCACGACGGAGGTAATCATCAAGGGAAAGCTGGTGACGCCAGTTGCTGGCAATAAGAGGAAGGTCACGAATAACCAGTCCGGCAGCATGAACACTGGAAGATTCATTATCAAGAGGAGTGATGCCGGTATTACCAATATGGGGATAAGTCAGGGTGACGATCTGACGGGAATAGGAAGGATCAGTGAGAATTTCCTGATAGCCTGTCATGGCTGTATTGAAAACAACCTCACCACTGGTTTCGCCATCAGCTCCGATGGCAATGCCCCAGAAAAGACTTCCGTCTTCGAGGGCCAGAACGGCAGACTTAGTCAATGGGTCCTCCCAAACTTCGACCTGTTATATCCTACGGCAGTAACAGCGATCAGTGCTGGTAATGCTCAGATGGATAACAAATGGGATTGCGCGGCAATCGTGACAACCAGCGAACTTATGGACACGCCCAAAAAAAGCGAGAGGTTAAAATACCGTCTCGCTTTCTTATCAGCTTAATCCGTACCATTCAAAACCAGTCGGAAAGCTAATGTCTTGTTACCATGATACGGCCACTCTAAAAGTGTACGTATTTGTTCATAACTGCCTGCTGCCACACACGCAACAAATCAAGTGCAAATTTTTCGCATTGAAACACAAAAAAATTGCACTGTCTACATTTTCATCGAGCCACTTCTGTTAAGCAAGAATCAATTCAGTCCTAAAACATCCTGCATGCTGTAAAGACCCGCTGGCTTACCTGCCAGCCAACGCACAGCCCTTAATGCACCACGGGCATAGATCACACGATTACTGGCTTTATGGGTAATTTCAACCCGCTCACCTTCCGAGGCGAACAGCACCGTATGATCGCCAATCACATCTCCGGCACGAATGGTTGAGAAACCAATGGTTTCACGCTCACGAACACCGGTAACGCCTTCACGACCATAAATAGCACACTGTTTCAAATCCCGACCTACGGCATCCGCCACAATTTCACCCATGGCCAGGGCAGTTCCGGAAGGTGCGTCCACCTTGTTGCGATGATGGGCTTCAATAATTTCAATATCCGCGTCTTCATCCATGATACGCGCGGCAGTTTCCAGCAGTTTAAACACCAGGTTCACACCGACACTCATGTTAGAAGCGAAGACGATGGAGATATCCCTGGCTGCTTCCTGCAACCGGGCTTTCTGCTCATCACTCAAGCCCGTCGTGCCAATCACAATGCTCTTGCCATGCTCACGACACAGTTCAACATTGCTCAGGGTAAAAGCAGGCGTGGTAAAATCAATGACAGTATCAAACTGGTCAACAACATCAGACAGCTGCGGCGACAACTTCACACCCAGAGCACCCACACCCACCAGCTCACCCGCATCAACACCCAGCAGACTGCTACCGGGTCGTTCTATGGCAGCGCCCAACTCTACCCGTTCATCAGCGGCAATGGCCTCGACAAACATTCGCCCCATTCGACCCGCAGCGCCAACGATAGCAATTCTTGTTTTTGACATGAGCTTCTCCATGACTCCAGACTTTAGTCATTCAAGCGGACAGTCTAACGCCAGAAAAGCAAACGGCAAGCCTCACTCTCAATACCTTCAAAGATGTCTATATTGATGGGCTCCAGTCACGTTAGGAACTATCTAATATGCGAAGTTGTTATTTTTTATGGATGCTCGTTATTGTCGGGCTTATAAGCACCATGGCTTATTCAAAAACCAACGCTCCGGATAATTTTCTTTTGTTACATTACTCAAGCCATTCAGTTGGATTTCAGCACATTCCTCTGCCTGCAAGCACTGGCGACCCCAATACCTACGCCCCGGTTATTTACAACACAGAGCAAAACCACTTCTTTACAGTGACCAGCCTGCCCGGATCACCTGCGACCACAATAACCCTGTTTTTTGACGATGCTGTAGAGCTGGTTACCTTTGAAAGTGGCATTTCGGTAACCGTTAGCCAGATCAGGAATAATAAATATCAGGTCGACATTAACCTGTCAGCCAGCAAACAAGGAAGAACCCGCGCCTTTTCCCTGACTGGAGCAGGCACTCTTGACATAGAAAAAAATAAAGTCAATGGCCAACCCCGGCAACTCAAGCCACTTTTTAATGGCTCACAACACAAAGGCGTAAAAAAGACAACAACGACAGCTGAACAATGGGGACACATAGTTCGCTATCAGGGACAGCTAAAATCCGACCTGTACAGCGAGCAACAAGCATGGCTTCAACAACCAACACCTTCCACAGCAGTGGTAATGATAGTAATAAAAAAAGACGCCCCCTCCCCCCCGGCAGCGAACGAAGGGGAAAACACTCAGTCAGGTAGTGAAAGCGGAACGGGTGATCAGCCTCCAACCTCCACCCAGGAGGCCGACCCAGCCAGCAATAATAGTGATGATAACACAGCTGATTTAGCGCTATACCGTACGCTTCAGATATTGGATCATCTTATAGGAATGATTTATGTATCAATAGACCCAATACACTTTACGTCACGGCCTCCTGAAGAAAAGAATGAAACCAAGGATACAACCACCACATCACAATCCTGCGATTCAGAAGTTACAAAAGAAGATAGCAGCAGAGACAAAAAAGAGGATCCGGACGACCCATCCGGCGGCAAGCCTTTTGCCGTAAATTAAACTTAAAATAAACGATAAAAGACATTTTTCACATAAAACCAAAGACAAAAAAAGCGGCTATAAAAGCCGCTTTTTTTTGTGTCTGAATCGCCAAATCCGGAGGCCATAGCGTCGAAGAATTTCTTCACCCCTTCAAAGAAGGAGGTTTTCTTTGGAGACTGACGCTCTTCGCCTTCTGCTGCAAAGGTATCTTTCAATTCCTGCATCAACTCTCGGAACAGTAAGATAACCAGTACAGCAAAAACCTGTAAGGGAACCTTTTTTAATAATTTCCATCTAATTTTGATAAATAATTCTCAGCAGCCATGAAAGACTCATGCTGTAAATACCCAAACCGGAGATATTTGTTATGAAAAAATGGAGTTTTTTCTTAATCATCCTGATGTCCACTCTGGCTCTGGCCGAAAATTCAGAATTTAAAGCGACTCACGATACGGCTCTTAAACATCTGAATATGATAATGAACAGCTACGATACGGATGAGGATAAATTACTGTCATATCCAGAATTACTTGAAGCATACCACGCTCCCTACCTTAGCAATGAAACGTATGAAACCATTCAGTTTTTGCTGGTCAACTTCAATCAGTTGCAATACCCCGGCACAATAGGGATTAACGAGTACAGTATTGAAATGGAGAAGCAAAACGGCCACTTTCTGGAAATTAAAGGTGACAGCCATGAGGGTAAGGATGAGGATAAAGATCATAAATTCTGGTTAGACTGGCTAAGCCTTGATGATCACAAAGCATTTTCTGAGCAGTATTTAAAACTCTTCCCCAATGGGCTTGGCAGCATTACGCCTCGCAACATTATTCAGAACAAATACGATGACTGCGTGCTGATTGCAGCACTAGCCTCACTTGCCAGCTCACAGACGGGAAAAAGAGTTATTTTTAATTATTTTAAAGACTTTCAGCAGGATGATGTGGTGATTAAGTTTCCGGGATTTGAGGGACAAACTTTTCACCTGCCAGTCAAATCGACAGACACATTTGCCGCAAAATCCAGAGATTACGCTCTATGGCCTGAAATTATTGAAAGCGCCATGGCCAGGGTTCTGGAAATTATGAAACACACTCCACGAAATATAAATATCTTAAAGCTGCGTCATTCTAACAAATACACGCTTGATGCTGTTTGTTATTTTAAGGCATTTATAATATTAACAAAAACAACATTCGTTCATTTCATCACATATTTAAACAACAACAACAAAAAAAAATTACATGAATTATTAAAAATACTTATGAGATCAGGTGGTATAGCCACTCTAAGCAAGGAGACTGATAACGATCCTTATCATTCACTTCGAGACCTATCCAAAAAACACGCTTACGCCATCATCAAATACGAACCTGAAACAAAAATACTGACTCTGAAGGATCCTTATGGCTTTTCAAGAGTTAAAAGAAAAACTAATTCCTTTGAAATTTATCCAAACGCAATAATAGAGACAATATTTAATTTTGATCCTTATAAAGGAACAACAAAAATATATTCTTTAGCTACAGCCTTTAATATGATTGAACAAATTTCAAACCGTACTGATGCAACACCCTCTGAAAAAATACATGCTTCAGTGTTAAAAACCACGTTAACAACAAAGGTAGACATGGATAAAGTTGATTACGCATCACTCGTTGAAAACCCTGAAGAGGTTCCGATATTAAGCGGGGAATTTAGAATTTCGCTCGATGAAGCCGTAGAACATTTTGATACATTTTTTATGAGTGCGAGTAATGGCTCTGAATCTCATACAGAAAAATAAAGAATAATTTTCTACCTCTGATGAACTATGCGAGTACTGTCAGTAACGACTAGCAAGTGAAAATATCGGCAAGCGGAAGACCGGCTTTCTTTGATCTGACTGTTAAAGCCCCACCTACGCCAGAACCTACACCGTTATAATTAGGTTCTGGCTACAGCCCTTTATTTACAGGCTATTGTTGGTTAGGAAGCCATATCGTCGAAGAATTTCTTCACCCCTTCAAAGAAGGAGGTTTTCTTTGGGGACTGACGCTCTTCGCCTTCTGCTGCAAAGGTATCTTTCAATTCCTGCATCAACTCTCTCTGGCGCTCAGTCAGCTTCACCGGCGTCTCAACGACTACACGACACATCAGGTCGCCACGACTGCCACCACGAACCGGCATTACACCTTTGTCACGCAGGCGGAACAGCTTACCGGTCTGAGTTTCCTTTGGAATCTTCAGCTTAACCCGGCCGTCGAGGGTTGGTACTTCCAGTTCACCACCCAGAGCAGCGTCAACAAAGGTAATCGGCACTTCGCAATACAGATTTTTGCCGTCACGCTGGAAGATCGGGTGATCCGCCACACCTACCTGCACATACAGGTCGCCGGAAGGACCACCGTTAACACCCGCCTCGCCTTCGCCGGATAAACGAATACGGTCGCCAGTATCAACACCCGCAGGCACTTTTACAGACAGCGTCTTGTATTCCTGCACACGACCTTCACCGTGACATTCACGACAAGGGTCTTTAATCATCGTGCCGGAACCACGGCAATCCGGACAGGTCTGTTGAACCGCAAAGAAGCCCTGCTGCATACGCACTTGCCCCATACCACCACAGGTGTTACAGGTGGTGGCCGACGTGCCTTTTTTGGCCCCCGTGCCATGACAGCTGCCACACTCATTCAGGGTTGGGATGCGAATCTTCTTAGTCGTACCTTTAACCGCTTCTTCAAGGCTCAAATCCAGCTGGTAACGCAGATCGGCACCACGTTGCACACTGCTGCGGGAATGACCGCCACCGCCACCAGCACCAGCACCGAAGATATCGCCAAACACATCACCAAAGATATCACCGAAGCCACCAGCACCGGCGCCAAAGCCACCGTGTCCGCCACCCATGTTCGGGTCAACACCCGCATGACCATACTGGTCATAAGCCGCACGCTTCTGATCATCAGACAAGATTTCAAACGCTTCGTTGACTCCCTTGAAGTGCTCTTCAGCGTCTTTGTCATCAGGATTACGGTCAGGGTGATACTTCATGGCCATTCGGCGGTAGGCCTTCTTGATTTCCTTGTCCGAAGCACCCTTTGCTACGCCGAGAACTTCGTAATAATCACGTTTTGCCATCAGTAAAACCCTGAGAGCTGCGGCGCTTGTACCCGCAGACTCTTAAATATTCTTAACCGTTTTCACACCGGGAACACTCCCGATCATTTAATCTTTTTGTTAAATGCAACAACGCGGGAATAATCCCGCGCTGTCGTTTAACTCACTTCATACCGCAGCGCGGAATGCCGTGTTTACTTCTTGTCTTCTTTCACTTCTTCGAACTCAGCGTCAACAGCGTCGTCCGCTTTGGCAGAAGCGCCTTCCTGCTTGGCAGCGCCCTCTGCCCCAGCCTGCTGCTGAGCTTCAGCGTACATCTTCTGAACCAGACCGGAGGACGCTTCAGACAGAGCTTTGCTCTTCTCTTCGATAGCGTCCTTGTCGTCGCCTTTCAGAGCTTCTTCCAGCTCAGTCAGGGCAGCGTTGATGGCTGCTTTCTCTTCTTCAGTAGCCTTGTCGCCCGCTTCTTCCAGAGTCTTGCGGGTTGCGTGTACCAAGGCATCGCCGGTGTTGCGTGCCGCAGCCAGTTCCTCGAACTTCTTATCTTCTGCAGCGTTAGCTTCAGCGTCCTGTACCATTTGATCGATTTCATCGTCAGACAGACCGGAAGACGCCTTGATCACGATGGACTGCTCTTTACCGGTGGCCTTGTCCTTGGCGGACACGTTCAGGATACCGTTAGCGTCCAGATCGAAGCTTACTTCGATCTGTGGCATACCACGTGGAGCCGGTGGAATGTCGGACAGGTCGAAACGACCCAGAGACTTGTTCGCAGACGCCTGCTTACGCTCACCCTGACATACGTGAATGGTTACCGCAGTCTGGTTGTCGTCAGCGGTAGAGAACACCTGAGATTTTTTGGTCGGAATAGTGGTGTTCTTGTCGATCAGGGAGGTCATAACACCGCCCATGGTTTCGATACCCAGAGTCAGCGGAGTCACGTCCAGCAGCAGAACGTCTTTCACGTCGCCCGCCAGAACCGCACCCTGGATGGAAGCACCCATAGCCACGGCTTCGTCAGGGTTTACATCTTTACGAGGCTCTTTACCGAAGAATTCAGCCACTTTTTCCTGAACCATTGGCATACGGGTCTGACCGCCTACCAGGATCACTTCGTCGATTTCAGACAGTTCCAGATCGGAGTCTTTCATCGCGATGCGGCATGGCTCCAGAGAACGCTGAACCAGATCTTCTACCAGAGATTCCAGCTTGGAACGGGTTACCTTAACGTTCAGGTGCTTAGGACCGGCTGCATCAGCGGTGATGTAAGGCAGGTTTACGTCGGTCTGCTGTGCGGAAGACAGTTCAATCTTCGCTTTTTCAGCGGCTTCTTTCAGACGCTGCATAGCCAGAGGGTCGCCTTTCAGGTCGATGCCCTGATCTTTCTTGAACTCTTCTGCCAGATAGTCGATCAGGCGCAGGTCGAAGTCTTCACCCCCCAGGAAAGTGTCACCGTTGGTAGCCAGCACTTCGAACTGGTGCTCACCGTCTACGTCGGCAATTTCAATGATGGATACGTCGAAAGTACCGCCACCCAGGTCATAAACCGCGATGGTCTGGTCGCCTTTACGCTTATCCATACCGTAAGCCAGTGCCGCAGCGGTAGGCTCGTTGATAATGCGCTTAACGTCCAGACCGGCGATACGGCCAGCGTCTTTAGTTGCCTGACGCTGGGAGTCATTGAAGTACGCTGGTACAGTGATTACCGCTTCAGTCACGGACTCACCCAGGTAGTCTTCAGCGGTCTTCTTCATCTTCTTCAGGATTTCAGCGGAAATCTGAGGCGGTGCTTTTTTGTCGCCCTTAACTTCTACCCAAGCGTCGCCATTGTCGGCCTCGACGATTTTGTAAGGCACCATCTCGATGTCTTTCTGAACCACGTTATCTTTGTAACGACGACCAATCAGACGCTTGATGGCAAACAGAGTGTTATCAGGGTTGGTAACGGCCTGACGCTTGGCTGGCTGTCCCACCAGAATCTCGCCTTCATCCGCAAAAGCGATGATGGAAGGCGTGGTACGACCACCTTCAGCGTTTTCCAGAACCTTGGCTTTTTCGCCGTCCAGAATGGATACACAAGAGTTTGTTGTACCCAGGTCAATACCGATGATTTTACCCATGATGATTAATCTCCAGTGCTCTGAATCCAGAGCGTTAAATCTTTAAAACTGTTTGAATTCGGTTTGCCATTTGCCGTTGTCATCCTTTGTGCTTTACCTGATCAGAAGCCGGTAAAGCGTTTTGATGATCCGGAGGTCAATGGCCTTCGTTTTGCTATATGGGATCACCCGATTTTTTTTCAAGTGTCCGATACAGACTTTTTTCAATTTTTTAAACTAGCCGCTCTAAATAGCGGCTACTTGGAAACAACAACCATCGCCGGACGAACCAGACGGTCATTCAGGGTGTAGCCTTTCTGGAAAACATCCATGACAGTGTTTGATTCCATATCCGGATTAGGGACCATGGACATGGCCTGATGGAAATTCGGGTCAAATGGCTGACCAGCCGGATCGACCTGTTTCACGCCGGCCTTTTCCATGGCCGCCAGAAACTGCTTCAGGGTCAGGTTCATGCCTTCAATGATGCCTTCATGACTGCCTTCCGCCTGCTCCGCGCTCTCAATGCCTTTTTCCAGGCTGTCCACCACAGGAATCAGGGAGTCGACAAACTTCTCCAGGGCAAACTTGTGGGCTTTTTCAACATCCTGCTGAGAGCGGCGTTTGATGTTCTGCATTTCCGCATGGGCGCGCAGGGTCTGGTCTTTAGCCTGTGCCAGTTGTTCGGTCAGGGTTTCAACCTGCTGTTGCAGTTCGCTGCCCGCAGACTGTTCTGCTTCATCGCCAAGAGGTACACCACCTTCTTCGTTGAGCACAAACTCTTCTACTGTTTCATGCTCAGCCGCTACTGCTTCTTCAGATACCTGTTCTTCAGGCTTACCGTTTTCAACTGTCATTCCGAATCTCCGGTTGGGAGTCAAATCTCTTACTGATGGGTTATATGGGGCTGGCTTTGGGGGTTTCAAGAGAAAGAAGAAAGTTTTTTGCGAAATTATTCAGGACTAAACCGGCGTCTGGCTGAATCTTTTTTACCCCAGACCTTTACGCCGCAATGACTTCAGGTTACTGTACATATAAACAGTTATACTAAAGCAGCCTCCGGAAGCCGTTATGCTGACCCAACTGTCTATCAGCAATTTCGCCATCGTTGACCAACTTGACCTGGATATTGAATCCGGCATGACCGTTATTACCGGCGAAACCGGGGCGGGAAAATCCATTATGCTCGATGCTTTGGGACTGGCAACCGGTGACCGCGCCGACCCGGAGTGCGTACGTACAGGCTCAGACCGGGCTGAAATTCATGCCTGCTTTGATCTGACCCATTGCCCGGATGCCATTAAATGGCTGGAAAACAAAGAACTACTCAGCGACAAGGAATGCATCCTGCGTCGGGTTATAACAAAGGAAGGTCGCTCCAGAGCTTATATCAACGGCACCCCATCTCCTCTTTCTGATCTGCGCGGCATTGGTGAATTACTGGTGGATATTCACGGTCAGCACGAATCACAATCACTGCTTAAAAAAAACAGCCACCGCCTGCTATTGGACGACTATGCCAATACTCGTAAACTGGCAACAGATGTCGCCTTTATCGCCCACCAGCACAATCGTTTACAGACAGAACTGAACGAACTGCTCAACAGCCAGCAGGAACAGCACGAACGTGTCCAGCTGCTGACCTATCAGCTGGAAGAGTTTGAACAGTTATCGCTTCAGGAAGGAGAACTCACCGAACTGGAAAAGGAGCTACAGCAACTCACCCATGCCGAAGCCACATTATCAGCCTGCCATCAAATCAACCACATCTGCTCCGACAGCGACGCCGGCAACCTGCTGCAACAACTCACCCACTGTATGCACCTGCTAGGTAATCTCTCCGTTGACCATCCGGCCATTAACAGCACCATGGATATGCTTTCCTCTGCCCATATTCAGGTAGAGGAAGCGGTGGGTGAACTGAATCATTTTATTGACCACTTTGACGCCGACCCGCAACGCGTGCAGGAAGTGGATGAGCGACTCAGCGCCCTATACGACCTGGCGAGGAAGCACCGGGTTCAACCGGAAGAACTGCTGGACAAACAGCAATCACTCGCCAGTGAACTGGAAAAAATACAGTTCAGCGATGAACACGCAGACGCCCTGCAAACCAAACTGGACGACCTGACACACAAGTATCGGACCAAGGCAGAAAAACTATCTGAACGTCGTCAAAAAGCATCCCGCAAACTGGAAAAGCAGGTCATTACCCGTATGAGCCTGCTGGGTATGCCCAGGGGGCTATTTAACGTTTCGTTAACACCGAACGACACCAAAACCCTTTCCCCACTGGGGCAGGAAGACATTGAATTTCTGGTGACCACCAACCCCGGCCAACCTCCCCGCCCTCTGGCAAAAGTGGCGTCCGGCGGCGAGCTTTCTCGTATCAGTCTCGCCATACAGGTGATCACAGCCCAGACCTCTCGCATTCCCAGCCTGGTATTCGATGAAGTCGATGTTGGAATTGGTGGCGGAACCGCCGAAATCGTCGGCTCCATGCTAAGAGAACTGGGTGAAAAAAGTCAGGTATTATGCGTTACCCACCAGCCACAGGTGGCATCACAGGGGCATCAACATCTATTTGTCAGCAAGAAGCACAGCCAATCGGCTTCCAGTACCCGCATCACCCACCTTAACGGTGACCACCGTATCAACGAGATTGCCCGGATGCTGGGCGGGGTGGAAATTACCCGCTCCACACTGGTTCATGCTGAAGAGATGCTTGGACTGAGCGCATAAAAAAACCGGCAAATTGCCGGTTTCATAAAAAGTACAGTACCAAAAAGCACTGCGCCAATAATTGGAAACGCTTCTGTCAGAACCACTTTGTGCTTCATGGCATCAGCTCAAAATCAGGGTTTTTCCTTAGGCTTTACATAAAGCACAAGATTGTGATCCACAATTTCATAGCCATGTTGGTCGGCAATCTCTTTCTGCCGACGCTCAATTTCTTCATCAATAAACTCGATGATCTCTCCGCTTTCCATGCACACCATATGGTCATGATGCTCTCCACGGGCCAGCTCAAACACGGAGTGTCCGCTATCGAAGTTGTGACGAACCACCAGCCCGGCACCTTCAAACTGAGTTAATACCCGATAGACCGTAGCCAGGCCTACATCTTCTTCCGCCTCCAGCAAAGCCTTGTAGACATCTTCGGCGCTCATATGAAGTCCCTGGGAGCTTTCCAGGATCTGCAGGATTTTAACTCGCGGAAGAGTTACTTTCAGACCCGCTTTGCGCAATTCTTGATTTTCCAACACGTTTCCCTAACCTTTAACAGGTGAACCCTGCTATTATCACATTTTCGTGTAAGTATTTCATTTTGTGCAAGAAGATAGTGGAAGTCTGATACCGATGCAAAAAACTCCGGCTCTGACCGCAGCACTCCTATCTGCCGCCCTTCTGGCTGGATGCGCCAGCTCCACAGAAAGCGGCTCCAGGCTGATTAGCTTTCCAGGCGCCTACAAAATCGACATTCAGCAAGGCACAGTGATCACCCAGGAAATGGTTGATCAACTGCGTCCGGGCATGACCCGCAACCAGGTTCAGTACGTTATGGGCTCTCCCCTGCTGGAAGATGCCTTTAACCGGGATCGCTGGGATTATGTCTACAGCATGCAGCCCGGAGGTGAGAAGCGAACCCAACAGACCGTGACGATCTTCTTTAAGGATGATCGTCTGGCATCTGTTAAAGGCGACCTTCGCCCAACACCTCAATAAGCGGTCTCAGCAGGACTTCCTTTTCCAGTGCAGTCGCTGCCAAAGCATGAACGACCATTCAGAAAAACCAGGCAGAAGAATCAGGCGGAAACCTCTTTCTTCTGTTTTGCCTGAGCTGCGCGGCGTTTTCGCACTTCTTTTGGATCAGCAATTAAAGCACGATAGATTTCTATCCGGTCTCCCTTGCGAGCAGCTTGCTCAGCCGGTTTCGGCACGGCCTTGCCAAAAAGCCCGAGCTTCAGGGCATCCAGATCAAGCTCCGGAAAAAATAACTGAATCCCGGACTGTTTGACCGCTTCCAGCAGACTGGTTCCTTCTTCAACCTGAATGCTCAGGATTTTCTGTTCGCAAGGTTTGGCATAAGCCACTTCTACCCGAATTCGGGCCTTAGAATTATCACCGGTCATTATGCAGAACCTTTATTCACTACCCGTTCCATACAACTGATCAGCGCGCTGGCAGAAAGCTGCCACCATTTTGTTCATGGCCTGCCCGAACACGCTACCCAAAGCTGCCTTCAAAACCGGGTTAGACAACTCAAAATCCAGTTCCATAAATATGCTGCAGCAATCATCTCCCAGGGGCTTGAACCTCCAGACGCCCTGGAGGTGAGAAAAAGGCCCTCTCAGCAATTGCATATCTATAGACTGATTCCGCCTCATCAGGTTCCGCGTCGCAAACTCACACCTTAACCCTCCTTTGGCAATAACAAGCAACGCCTCGACCACATCTACTTCTGAAGAGGCTTCTTCTGAAGAGGCTTCTTCTGAAGAGGCTTCTTCTGAAGAGGCTTCTTCTGAAGAGACTCCTTCTGAAGAGGCTCCTTCTGAAGAGACTCCTTCTGAAGAGGCTCCTTCTGAAGAGGCTCCTTCTGAAAAGAGAACCAGAGCGTCCTGACACCAGGGTAAAAACTTGGGATAAGACTCCACATCGGCGACCAGATCATACACCTTCTCAGCAGGGTGCAAAATCAATGCAGAACGAGATACCTTAGCCATAGTTTTCCTCCTGCCATTGGCAAATTAAATAAGCAAAGGCCGGACAGGATAACCTAATCCGACCTTTAAGGAACAACAACCTGAGCGCCTGCCTGCTCTGTTATATCAGCGCAGAAACCAGCACCACCAGTACACTGAAAGGAACAACAACTCGAATCAGCGCACGCCAGAGATTGAACATTCCAGTGTCCATAGACAGTTCGTTCGTCAGTACAGAACGCTTCATTACCCAACCCACAAAGATAGCAGTCGTCGCGCCACCCAGAGGCAACAGGATCAGGTCAGTAGCATCCGCAAACAGATCGAAGAAACCACGCCCCAGAATCTTCACCTCCGCCCAATGGTTAAAGGACAGAACATTAGCCAGCCCCACAAACCACACCAGGCCACCAATCAGAATAGTAGCCGCTACACGACTCATGGAGAAACGCTCAGTCACCCAGGCCAGACTTGGCTCAAGCAGGGAAATAGCAGAACTCAGCGCCGCAATACCCACCAGAGCAAAGAAAATAAAGCCCACCAGAGAACCACCGGACATGCTGGCAAAGGCTGAAGTCAGGGATACAAACAACAGTCCCGGCCCCGCGGAAGGTTCCATGCCATGAGCGTAAACAATCGGGAATACGATCAGGCCGGAGATAATCGCCATCAGCGTATCCAGAAACGCAACATTCAGAGCAGTACGGGGAATGGAGTTATTCGCTGGCATGTAAGCACCGTAAGCCATCAGGGCACACATACCCAGACTCAGGGTAAAGAACGCCTGCCCCATGGCAGCCACCACCGCTTTACCGGTCAGATTGCTGAGATTGAAGTCAAACATAAAGTGGAAACCGCGCATGAACTCGCCAGTGGCAAACATGCTGTAGCCCAGCATCACAATCAATAACAGGAACAGGGTTGGCATCATCACCTGCAGGCCTTTCTCCAGACCTTTGTGAATACCACGGGCGGTAACAAAAATAGTGATCCCCATAAAGACGGTGTGCCAGAAAGTCTGGCGCGAAGCGGACATCACCAGACCGTCAAACTCAGAACCGACTTCAGCAGGCGACATACCGGCAAAATGCCCCGTCAGCAATTCAAAAGCATAAGACAGGGACCAGCCTGCGATAACACTATAAAACGTCAGGATAACAAAGCCGGTCAGCATACCCAGCCAGGCAATACCGTTCCAGGCACGACTGATACCCAGATCACTGGTCAGCTTGCGCATGGCATTCAAGGGGCTCAGTCGCGTGCTACGACCAATGGCGGTTTCAGCCATCAGTAGCGGAACGCCGATCAAAACAATAAACACCATATACATCAGGACGAACGCACCACCGCCATACTGACCGGCGATGTAGGGAAATTTCCAGATATTACCAAGGCCAATAGCAGAGCCGGCGGCTGCCAGAATAAAGGTCCAGCGATTATTCCATGTATTTTTCGACGCAGTCGGGTTTTGTCCTGACATAAGATTCCTCAAAAACGTGCAGCATTATCGTCTTATTTGAATGTATCGCCCCGAGCCGGGCCTGAAAGGAAGTCACAGTCTGTTCGCAGATAGTGGGAAACTTTTCAAATCGTACGCAGTATAAATACGGAGCAAGTACAGTATTCTATCGGTTCACACGTAGCGCGCAAGGCTTTTTTCTACGCATTAAAGCAAAAATATATTTTTCATAGGTTTTTTAAAAAAAAACACGAAATTAAACTGCCTGCAAACATAAAACAACAACATTGACTCTCGCAACTGGTTTTATCAGTGAGTAACGTTATAATCCGCCCATGGCTAAGAAATCGAAAAAGGGCGGTAAGAGCGACTCCTCTATCGTCGTGAACAAAAAAGCTCGTCACGATTATCATCTGGATGAATCGTTTGAGGCGGGCGTCTCTCTTGCGGGCTGGGAAGTTAAAAGTCTCCGGCAGGGTAAAGTACAACTGGTCGACAGCTATGTATTGCTGAAAGACGGCGAAGCCTGGTTAATTGGTGCTCAGATCACACCGTTAAACACGGCATCAACCCATGTGATTGCCGACCCTCTGCGTGACCGGAAACTACTACTGAACAAACGCGAGCTGGCAAAACTGTTCGCTGAAACCCAGCAAAAAGGTTACACCTGCGTGGCTGTAAAACTGTACTGGAAACAACATCTGATCAAATGCCAGATTGCCCTGGCACGAGGCAAGAAAGAGTTCGACAAGCGTGCTGCCAATAAAGAACGTGAGTGGAACATTGAAAAGCAGCGAGTGATGCATCGCGGCTGACCTTCTTTTTCTGCCCTCCAAAAAAACCACTCAGGTTGATCGAAACATGAGTGGTTTAGGGTATGCAGAACAAACCGCCAACTATCGATTCAACAACTACCGATCCAATAATTGCTGAAGCATTCCCTTTATGTCGGACACATCAGTTTCCAGACGGGTGAAGCGAGCTTTGAGATCAGTAACCTCATGCCTCAGGTCGGCAACTTCACGTTTCAGATCAGACACCTCTGCCTCCAACTTAGCCTGACCAGCCTCCAACTTGGCCTGACCAGCTTCCAACTTGGCCTGACCAGCTTCCAGCCGATCCAGATGTTCAGCATTTTTCCTGCAGAGCTCATACACTTCAGCCTGCATGTTATTCCAGACTTCATGCTGATTATCATCTTTCATATGCAGTAGTTTGCGTATATGAAAAACTTCACTTTCCAGTTTTTCCAGTCTCATCTCTACGGACATGACACCGCCTTCTTATTAGTTTTCAGGGACATTGAGTATAGGCAGAATTGCTGAGCAACAACGGTCAACAAAGGCATTTTGTCACGCCATTTAATATAGCAAAATGAAATTACTTATTGACTTAAACCCTACTAAATGGAATAAACTGTCGTCAGGTTTTCCGGGGGCGATCAGGATTCGACGACGGTTACAAAACCTTAGGTGCATGTCGAGCGCGTAGCTGCTCTCGTTAAACCAATAGCTACAATTTTTAGTTGCAAACCAAGACAACTACCAAGGAGCTATGGCAGCTTAAACCCTGCCTCCTCCCGATCACTCCGGCTTGCCTGTTGGCTGGTACTGATCGCAAACGCAAACAGGATCGCCATGAAGTATGCCTGAGGCGGACTGGTTAAAACTTTTCAGGATCGCGTAGTGTCACCCTGACCGTTGGGTCGTTCTGCGTTAACCTAAAGACGGAATCTAAACATGTAGAGCCGAGGGCGGAGAATCGGCGGACGCGGGTTCAAATCCCGCCGCCTCCACCAATACGATCAAAGAGGGTTGAAGAGATTCAACCCTCTTTTTTTGTGCGTAAAAAACATAGCCTCAACATTAACGTATGGAAAAATATGAAACATCATATAAAGTCGTATGATAAAGTATGAAAATATAGAAATAGTCCTATAATAATTGCAAGTCGCTAGCATAGGCATTTATGGAAAGATTACTGACAAAACATCTGACTAACTGGAAGCAGAAGTCAGAACGAAAACCTCTCTTAATCGACGGTGCTCGTCAGGTTGGTAAGTCCTTCCTGATAGAATATGAATTTGGCAGGCAGCAGTTCAACCGGGTGCTGAAGCTGGACTTTCTGGCCAACCCAAAACTGTCACAGCTGTTTGCAGACAGCCTGATTCCGGCAGATATCCTCCTGAATATCGAACTCGAACTAGGGGTAGATATTGACGCCAGTACCGACCTTATCTTTTTTGATGAGATAGGTGAATGCCCCGGAGCTTTGAGGTCACTTAAATTTTTTGCAGAACAACGGCCTGATCTATATCTCTGCGCTTCTGGTTCCAATATCGGACTACTGGACTCTTTTCCGGTGGGCAAGGTGGAAATTCTGGAGCTATTCCCCATGACGTTTGAAGAATTTCTTATGGCATCTGATAGCCCAAAAATTCTTCAGCTTTTTCGGGAAGGCAGGCAGCTTCAGGCCGTCCATAACAAATTGTGGAACCTGTTGCTCGATTACTACTTTGTCGGAGGAATGCCGGAAGCAGTCTCAGCATGGTTTGGAAAACACCACGCACCGGACCTGACATCAGGAATCAATGAGCGCTGCGCAACCGTCCGCAGCATTCACGGAGAACTTATCGCCGGCTACTTGAGGGACTTTGGTAAATACAGTGGTAAAACCAATGCTCAGCACATTGAAAGAGTTTTTCACAATGTCCCACTGCAACTATCCAAAAATATCGATACCTCTGTTAAACGTTACCGGTTTAATGACGTTATTGAGAAAAAGCGAAGCTATCTTGATCTGAGCGGCCCAATAGAATGGTTGGAAAAAACCAAACTCATATCACGCTGCTACCCCATTCAATGTGAACCCCAGTCACCACTAGCGGCCTACCGTAAAGAAAATTTCTTCAAACTTTTTCTGTCTGATATCGGTTTACTGGGGTATATGCTGGATATCAGCTATCAGGAACACCGTCAGCAAAACCTTGAATACAAAGGCTACCTTGCCGAAAACTTTGTTCAAAATGAGTTAAGAGCTTCAGGATACTACCCCACTTACTCCTGGGAGTTCAGGCAGGCAGAAATTGAATTTCTGTTTAAAACACCTGCTGGTGAAATCGTTCCTGTTGAAGTGAAATCAGGCCGCCGGACACAGGCCAAAAGTCTGCGTTCGTACAAAGAACGATACAACCCCGGGCGGACAGTGAAACTGGCAGGCACTGTGGGCAGCAGTGAGGCAGAAAAGACCGATATAGTCTGGCCTTTGTATTATGCGGCCCGGTTAAGAACTCTGTGATTGTTCTACCGGGTTGCCAGGCTCCTGGCGCAAACCTCGATAGGAAAGCCGTTTGTCAGGTAGACATCATCCCGATCAGCACCCAGCATTTGAACCAGTCGCTCTGTAATCTTTTGCTTTACTGCCCAGAGGTTCGCTCTTTGTGATGCCCGAGCCACTCTCCAACTACCTCAATGGTAATTACCTCGCTATCACTCAGCTTGGGTTCAAAACCACGGGTGCGTATGGGGTCAGGGAAAAGCTTTTTGAACAAATCACCGACCAGACAATAAACATTGATGATAAACTCTTCTTCAGGCATGCCTGTCTCCGGATTTTTGCCAATCTGCAAATACTCAGATTTTGGTGTAGTCATGCCTTATCAAAAGTCAATAAAGTCGGTCTCCGCATTATTAAATAAACCGGCCACATCTTCTGCGGCACTCAGGCCTTTTTTAAAAAACTTCTGGTACATGGGGTTTACAAACAACTTTAAATTGTGTCCTGCTGGCTGGGAGATCGGCCCTAGAGTGATTGGGCTTACTTCATCAGGCATCGTTACCATCCCTATTACCAATGAATTTGGAATGCTGCATGGAAAGTTGACCTCAGCTATCTTTACGTCAGCTAATGAAGCTAAATCCCCTTCGTATATCCGAACATCTGTTAAAATACCTATGTCTGGCATATGGAAGCCAATCATACAGGTTGCGTCAATCAGGTAGACATAGCCAAAACTAGACGATGGTGTATTATGTTTGTCATACCTTGTGACATAATGAGATGCTATATAAACGCCAGCGCTGGTTGATACCCCGTAGTCTGCCGTACAGCCACTCCGATAGCCAGTCGCACGACGTAAGTAATCTACTGACTCAATCGGCTTAGGAAGCATAAAACCCTGTCTAAATACAATTTCGGGAGGTCTTGCGTCCCCTCTGAAGACGTATCCGCAAAACTGCCCATACATATTCACCTCTCCAAATATTGAACATCTGTGAAGTGTACGCGTAGTACCGGGTATGAGATTTGTATTATGGAACTTTAAAGGATTAGTGAGTTCCAGCACATCGTATTTAACACTGCCATCCGCCGCCCTCTTCATTAGACATCTCGACTCTCAAGTTTTTCACTGGCCGAATGAGCAGCATATGAATTCTTGCGCTTGTCTCGCTGCTGCCACTCAGACTTTACGGCTTCGCAGAGCCTTCATCGTGGCAACAGGAGGCTGGTCTAGCCAAGTTTGGTAGACGCAACTGATTTACACAATTTTCTCCTTTACTTATGCCTTTTCGTGCTCTGCTCTGTGCCACTTATTTTATTCAGGTTCGTGTACCTGAATTGTTTCTTTATCCATCACCGCACCAAAACCAGACGATCAACCATAAATGGCTGACCACTGTCAGATAACAGGTGCAGGCTCTGTATCCGGATACCGTTCACCGCCGCCAGCTCAGACAACCATTCAACCAACTGCTCAGGCTCACCCTGCAAAATACTGACATCGGCTTTCTGCCAGTTCGATTTTGTTATGGCGACACCCACCCCATGACGGTCAGCCTGACGGCTGATCAGTTCCCCCAGCGGCTCATCATAACTTTCAGAAAGAACAGCATGATCCTGCTGTTTTTGATTGATTCGTTCCAGCAGTACATTATTAAACGACTCTGCATTTATAGAAGAGGGAGAAACTGTGTCTGTCACCGATGATGAGTAAAAGAAGAAGATAAAAACAGCAGCCGCTGCCAGAATCAGAATAATAAGACGTGAACGAAGCACAGACATACCCGTCAGCTCATACAAAGGAAAACAGCGAGTATGCCGACTCTTTCGTTTAACCGCCAGTGATACTCCCCACCTTGTCAAGGGTTTACGGCGATCTGTTTAATAGAGCGCTGAAGACTTCACCCTGTCACAGTAATGTAACAAAAATTGATCAAACTTGAGCTTTCCTTGACTTATCTCATGACTGTTTTTTAGCAATTGTGTACCATGGTGTGGCTATACCCTCGCCCAGCAAGTTTGAAGGTTACAGACTGATAAAAATGAGTGTCCATGCCCATCGCATTTAAGAAAAATAAGCCTCTTGAATCAATATCTACAATGGCTTCCAAACTGACCCGGTCTTTTAATCTTTCCGGGCTCGGTTATCACAAGCTGATCCTTCTGTGCGAGGTATTCCTGGTCATTCTGCTGGCTCACCAGCTGGCAAAAGTCACCTGGCAGCTTATTCCTGTCGAAAACAGTGACTCTGGCAGCTGGAAAAGTCAGTCAGTGTCGTCTCAGCAGCAGGTTAACGGCAGTCAGGCTTACCCGGAACTGGCCAGCTTACACCTGTTTGGAACACCACCAGCACCGGAAGCCGAAACCGCCAACACCATTGACCCGGATTCAGTGCCACGCTCCAGGCTCAGCGCCCGCGTTACCGGCATCGTTGCCAGCAGCATTCCAGAACGCTCTCTGGCCATTATCAATTTCCGTTCAGCAGACAAAACCTATCGCATTGGGGATCGCCTGGCGGGTGCCAACGCCGAAGTGGTGGACATTTACCCGGACCGGGTGATTGTCAGAAACAATGGACAACATGAAGCCCTGCTGCTTTACCCCAACAGCCCTGACCAGAAAACGGCAGCTCGCCCAACCACAACGCCCAACAAGCCTTCAGAAAACCTTCAGCAGCTGAGTGCAGAGCTCCGAAACAACCCCACATCCATTGCTGAGCTAATCAGCATTTCACCAGTACACAGAGAGGGCAAACTGGCAGGCTATCGAATAAATCCCACGTCACGCCCTGATCTGTTCAGAGCCGCCGGTCTGCAAAATGACGATATAGCCCTGTCCATTAACGGCATCGACCTGACCAACAATACGGAAGCCATGAAGCTGATGCTGGAACTGCCAGACCTCGAACAGATTTCGCTGACCATTGAACGCCAGGGACAGATTTACCAGATCGACTTATCATCATGAAAAAAAGTACAGTACTTTTCAGAATGGCAGACGCCTTGCGTCGTTCACTGCGCCCAATCACAGCCGGCATCTTATTGAGCGCTGGTATTCTTGTCATTAACACGACGCTGGCAGGGCAGGCATTTGCTGGTGAATTTTCCGCAAGCTTTCAGAACGCCAAAGTTGAAGAGTTCGTCAACACCGTCAGCGCCAACCTCAACAAAACCATTATCATCGACCCATCGGTGCAGGGTTCCATCACCGTTCGTTCCTACGAAACCCTGAATGAAGAACAGTACTACCAGTTTTTCCTCAGTGTGCTGGAAGTCCACGGTTTTGCCGTGGTTGAACAACCCAGCGGCATTCTGAAAGTCATTCGGGACAAAGAAGCCAAAACCTCAGCGATCCGGGTACTCGATTCCGGCCAGCCAGGGGCTGGTGATGAAATGATCAGCTGGGTTATGCCCGTCAGGAATGTCCCTGTACGTGAACTGTCGCCCATCCTGCGACAACTGAACGACACTGCCGGTAATGTGGTGCACTATGACCCGTCCAATATCCTGTTGATGACCGGACGGGCTGCCAATGTCGAAAGGCTGGTTAAAATTGTTCAGCGCATTGATAACGCCGGTGGCAAAACCGTTGAAATTATTAATATGAAACACGGCTCTGCCAATGAAATGGCTCGTATTCTCAAAGCGTTGAGTACCGAGTCCGGGGGCAAAAGCCGCCTGTCCGGCAAACCTGCCATTGTCGCCGATGAAGTGAGCAATCGCCTGATTGTCTCCGGTGAAGCGTCTCAGGTGCTACGGGTTAAACACCTGGTATCCCGCCTGGATGCCGAGCAGGAAAGCACTGGCAACACCCGGGTTTTCTACCTGCGCTATGCCGTTGCTGAAGACCTGAAAGAAGTCCTTGAAGGCGTTGGACAAACCGTTCTTGCCGAGCAGACCAGCTCCCAGAACCCCACATCTCCCGGCACCAACTTCAGCATCAATGTTCATGAGCAGACCAACGCCCTGGTGGTCACCGCACAGCCCGATATGATGAGTGTGCTGGAAAGCGTTATCCAGCAGCTTGATATCCGCCGCGCCCAGGTGCTGGTTGAAGCCATTATCGTTGAAGTGGCTGACGGAGATGGCATCAACCTGTCGTTTCAGCTGGGCAGCGAAAAAGGCGGTCTGATGCAGTTCCAGAATGGTCAGACCGTGCCTATCGGTCAGATCATGCACGGCATCAAGAAGGCGGAAGGGGAGAAAGGCTCGGTCATTATAGACAAAGATGGTCGTAAAATTACTAACCCCGACAAACCCGGTGACTGGTCGGTTCTGGCAAAAGCCCTTTCCGGTGTATCCGGCGCGGCGTTCACAGCAACAGCAGGGGACTGGACCGCCCTGCTTCAGGCCGTTACCTCGTCGTCTGAATCCAACGTACTGGCAACACCCAGCCTGATGACGCTGGATAACGAAGAAGCGTCGTTTATTGTCGGTGATGAGGTACCCACCCTGACCGGTGCCACCTCCAGTGCTAACAACGATAATCCATTCCAGACCATTGAACGTCGGGAAGTGGGTATCAAGCTAAGCATCAAGCCCCAGGTCAACGAAGGTAATGCCGTCAAACTGAACATTGAACAGGAAGTGTCCAATATCAACGGTACGACACCGGTCGATATCACCTTTGCCACCCGTCAGGTAAAAACCTCGGTCATGGTGGGCAGTGGCGACACCGTGGTCATTGGTGGTCTGATCGACGAGAACGTTCAGGAAAGCGAATCCAAAGTGCCGTTGCTGGGCGATATTCCTTTTATCGGCCGCCTGTTCCGCTCAACCTCCAACACTGTCAGCAAACGCAACCTGATGGTGTTTATCCGCCCAACCATTATCCGCGACGACCACACCCTGACTGAAATCAGCGGCAGAAAATACAATTATATGCGTGCCCGTCAGCTGGACCGTGCCGCCAGTGGCATAGACCTGATGCCCAACGCACGCATTCCGGTACTGTCTGAAGATATGTCACCACAGGACATTCTGAAAGAAACCCGCCGACAGATGGACGAAGACAACAGCGTTAAACAGGCGAAGCGACTGGAAGAGGCCCGCAAGCTGATTGAGCAGGCGGAAGCCAGGCAGCTTAAGAAGAGCGCACAGAAGAAGGGCGAAGGTCATGACGCACAGTCCAACGGCTGAAGCCCCGGAGCAATCCGCCGGGCTGGCAGAGAAGGTCACCCTGCCCTTTTACTTTGCCCAGAAGTTCGGCGTACTGCTGGAACATAATGAAACCGGTGATTACCACCTGCTTTATCACGGTCTGCCTGAACGCCGAGCATTAAGCGAAGTACGTCGTTTAACAGCCAAACCGTTCACCGTTGAAAAGCTGGCAAACAGCGACTTTGATGTACGCCTTGCGGCTTTTTACCAGAAGGATTCATCCGCTGCCCGTCAGCTGATGCAGGATATTGGCAACGATGAAGGTCTGCAATCGCTGGCTGAAGAACTGCCCGACAATGAAGATCTGCTGGAAGCCGACGACGGTGCGCCAATCATCCGTATGATTAACGCCATGCTGGGTGAAGCCATCAAGGATGGTGCGTCAGATATTCATATCGAAACCTTTGAAAACAGACTGGTCATCCGTTTCCGGATAGACGGTGTATTGCGGGTAATTCTGCGGCCACAGCGCAAGCTGGCCGCCTTGCTGGTTTCCCGTATTAAGGTCATGGCGAAACTCGACATTGCTGAAAAACGAGTGCCACAGGATGGTCGTATATCTCTGCGCCTCGGGGGTCGGGCCATTGACGTGCGTGTTTCTACCCTGCCCTCCCGCCATGGAGAACGAATCGTACTGCGTCTGCTGGACCGGAGTAGCGTTCAGCTGGATATGACCAGCCTGGGCATGACGGCATCCATTCGTGACACAGTCAGCGAGCTGTTGCTTAAGCCTCATGGCATTCTACTGGTAACGGGGCCCACGGGGTCCGGTAAGAGTACGACACTGTATGCCGGTCTCAGCTCTATTAACAGCACCGAGCGCAACATCCTGACCGTTGAAGACCCGGTAGAATTCGATATAGAAGGCGTTGGTCAGACACAGGTGAACCCGAAAGTGGATATGACCTTCGCCCGTGGCCTGCGCGCCATTCTCCGTCAGGACCCTGATGTGGTCATGGTGGGCGAGATTCGGGATCTGGAAACCGCGGAAATCAGTATTCAGGCGTCCCTGACGGGTCACCTGGTGCTCAGCACTTTGCACACCAATACCGCCATAGGTGCTGTCACCCGAATGCGGGATATGGGGATTGAACCCTTCCTGCTGTCGTCCAGTCTGCTGGGCGTTCTGGCACAGCGACTGGTACGAACCCTGTGTCCGGATTGCCGTCAGCCCCGTGAACCTTCTACCAGTGAGCGAACCATGATGAGGCTGACTGACCATTCCCCGGCAACGGTTTGGGATGCTAAAGGCTGTGATGAGTGCAGCCAGCTTGGCTACCGGGGGCGAACCGGTATCCACGAACTGTTTCTGGTCGACGACAAAATACGAAACCTGATTCACGACAGTGCCGGCGAACAGGCTATTGAAGCAGAAATCCGCAAGCATACTCCGAGCATTCAACAGGACGGTTTCAGCAAAGTGCTGAAAGGTATTACCTCCATGGAAGAAGTGCTCAGGGTGACCAGAGAGGAGTAAGACATGGCTGTTTTTGCTTATGAAGCTCTGGATACCAAAGGCCGCAAGAAAAAAGGCGTACTTGAAGCAGACTCGCCCAGACTATTACGCCAGCAATTGCGTTCAGACGGTCTTGCCCCGGTATCCATTGAGCCAGCCACCGAAAAAACAAAAACCGGACGTCGTTCATTCTCCATCAACCTGTTTGCAAAGAATGCGACACCGGCTGAAGTTTCGCTATTGACACGCCAACTGGCGACCCTGGTCGCCGCCGCCATTCCGCTGGAAGAGTGCTTGCAGGCACTGGCTAAACAGTTACAGAAAAGCCACCTGAAAGCCATGATCACGGCGATTCGCTCAAGGGTACTGGAGGGTCAGACACTGGCCGACAGCCTTGCCAGCTACCCCAAAGCCTTTGATCGCCTGTACCGGTCCATGGTCGCTGCCGGTGAAAAGTCCGGTCATCTGGATGTGGTACTGGAACGCCTGGCTGACTACAGCGAACAGCAGCAGCAGATTAAAGGCAAACTGATTCAGGCCATGATCTATCCGGTCATCCTGACTGTGGTAGCCATTGGTGTGGTTGCAGCCCTGCTGGCAACGGTGGTTCCCACGGTGGTTGATCAGTTCGCCCACATGGGTCAGGAACTGCCGGATATGACACTGGCTCTGATTGCCATGAGTGATTTTGTACGGGGCTATGGCCTGCATGTTCTGATCACCATTATGGCGTTGCTGGTTATACGACAAAGGATTCTTACAAAACCGAATCTTCGCCTGGCACACGACAGACTATTTCTAAAACTACCGGTAGCGGGAGATGTCTCAGCGGGCGTGGATACGGCACGTTTTGCCCGAACCCTGAGCATTCTCACCACCAGCTCGGTCCCTTTGCTGGAAGGTATGAAGGTCGCCAGCGATGTACTGATTAATGCGCATATCCGTCAGGCACTGCAAGAAGCCTCCGAACGGGTACGGGAAGGCTCCAGCCTCTGGACCGCACTGGATAAGACACAATTGTTCCCCCCGATGATGCTGCATATTATCGCCAGTGGTGAAAAATCCGGCGAGCTGGAACAGATGCTGGCGCATGCAGCCGATGCACAGGACAGACAGTTTGAGTCTCAGGTAAACATTGCTTTAGGTGTTTTCGCCCCGCTGCTGATTCTGCTTATGGCGGGCATGGTGCTGTTTATTGTGATGGCGATTCTGACGCCAATGCTGGATCTTAACTCGCTTGTCAGTGGTTAAAGCAAGCGATTATAAACAACTATCGTCTTATAAAATGGACTAAGGAAAAAATTATGCGTTCAAAAATCCAACGGCAAGGACCGGTGCATAAAAAACAGTCCGGTTTCACCCTGCTGGAAATCATGGTGGTGATTGTGATTCTGGGGGTTTTAGCCAGCTTTGTTGCGCCTAATGTTATCGGCAACAAGGAAAAGGCGGATAAGCAGAAGGCGGTAAGCGATATTGTCGCCCTGGAAAACGCTCTGGATATGTACCGACTGGACAACAACCACTACCCGACCACCCAACAGGGGTTGGAAGCGTTGATTTCCAAACCAACGGGTTCTCCGGAGCCTACCGGCTACCGTTCCAATGGCTACATCCGTCGTCTGCCAAAAGACCCATGGGGTAACGAGTACTATTTGCAGAACCCGGGTCAGTACGGTGAGATTGATATTTTCTCCGCCGGCCCTGATGGTCAGCCTGGCACCGACTCTGATATCGGTAACTGGGACCTGCCTTCCTGATACGAGCAATGACTGTAAGGCATCACCACAAAGGCTTCACACTGCTGGAAATTATGCTGGTTCTGCTATTGCTGGGACTGGCTACCTCGGTGGCGGTGCCCAGGATCACCTTTAACAATGGCAGTGCAGAACTACAAAGAGCCGCAGAACGTTTTGCCGCCCTGATCGAAACCGCCCATGAAGAAGCCATTATCAGTGGCCGCGACTTGGGCGTGGTGATTAACGACAACGACTATGAGTTTGTGCAGTTTGGCGAGGACGGCTGGGTCGCAATAACCCATGATCGCCTGCTGCGTCAGACCACGCTTGAAGACAGCTTCCGAATGCGTTTTACGCCGGGTGAAACGATCTGGCACTCGTCGCTGCAACAGCAGCAACAGGACACTCTGCTGGAAGACTGGTTCTCCAAACCTGAAAAGATGAAAGAACCCGACCTTTATATCTGGTCATCGGGCGATATGACACCGGCAGAGATTGTTTTCAGCCTCCAGTCTTCCCACTCAGGCAGCCGTTCAGAACGTTCAGAAAGAGTGACATCCAGTCGACTTCCGTCGTTTACCATTCAGGTTGAAGAAACCGGCGACGTGCATTTTTCCGGAGACAGGCCGTCGTGATGAATCAAAAAGGCTTTACCCTGCTGGAAGTGATGATGGCACTCGCCATTCTTGCCATTGTCGGCATCAGTGTTACCCGTACCGTTGGTGCAAATGTCAGCAATACGCTTTATATGCGACAGAAAACCATCGCCCGCTGGGTGGCGGATAACGAACTGACGACGATTCGCCTGGAACATCAGTGGCCTAAGGAGAGTTGGGAATCCTATACCGTTGATATGGCAAACAATGAATGGCATATCCGCAAACGCAGTGTCAAAACCACCAACGACAATTTCCGCATGGTTCAGGTCGAAGTCAGGAACCAGAAAGACGACAAGGCCCCAGCTCTGGAAACCCTGCAAACGTATATGGTGCGTCAGTGAAGCGGTCTGTGAATAAGCGGCCGGGAAAACGGCAAAAAGGCTTCACTCTGCTGGAAATGCTGGTAGCTATCGCTATTTTCAGTCTGCTGACTCTGAGTGCCCGTCAGTTATTTATGAGCGTTATCGACGCCAAAGAGATTACCCGTTCAAATCTGCAACGACTGAAAGAAGTGGAACACACCATGCTGGTGCTGGAGCAGGATTTCCGGCAGCTGGTTGACCGGGGTGTCCGTACCGATGGCTATGTATCGACTCAAAGCCTGTTTTCCGATGACACGATGCTGAATACCGATGATCAGGCCATCGCTTTTGTTCGCAGTAACTGGCGCAACCCTGCACAACAACTGCCCCGCTCTGAATTACAGCGGGTTTCCTATCGCCTGAAAAGCCATCGCCTGGAACGTATGCACCACCCGGTACTTGATCCATTAGAAAATGCCGAACCCGTGAACCGGGAACTGCTGGACGGTGTGAACAGTCTGAAGTTTCGCTTTTTCTATAACAGCAAATGGCACAATACATTACAAGACAGTGGACAACTGCCTGAAGGTCTGCTGATTGAAATGGATCTACAGGACCTGGGTAGAATTGAACGTCGCTTCCTGCTACCTGAGCAGTGGGAGAGCGCCTGATGAAGCTGCCATTGATTACCAGGCATAAGCAACAACAGGGGGTTGCCCTGTTGAGTATCATGCTGATCCTCACGCTAATGACCCTGATAGTGGCGGAAGTAACCTTTTCTTACCGCAACCAGCTGCGTAAAACCACCGGACGACAGCAGTTAGAGCAAGCCCGCTGGTATGCGCTGTCGGCTGAAGAGTTAGCTATTCGGGTTCTGAAACAGAGTTTTGACGACGATGACGGTGTTATTCATCTTGGTCAGTACTGGGCAAAGGAAGGCATGGTGTTCCCGGTTGAGAATGGCAGTATTGCTGGCGAGATTCGCGATTCTCAGGGCTGTTTTAATGTAAACGCCATGAATGTCCCCGACAATACGGATGGTTCAGCGCCTCTGGTCGTGGAGAGTTTTTCTTACCTGCTGGAACAGCTGGGAGTCAGTGCCAGTGAAGCCATAAACATTAGCTGGGCGACCAGGGACTGGGTTTACAATGGCGAAAACTACACCCAGTACGGCGATGACCACTATATGTCCCGTCCGGTGCCTCATCTTGCCGGACAGACTGCCATGCGGGACGTCAGTGAGTGGCGAGCGGTAGCCGGGGTTTCCCGGGGCGTTGCCTTGCGGGCGCTGCCTTATCTCTGTGCCACACCATCCAGTGAACTGAAAGTTAATGTTAATACCATTCCCGCAGATCAGCCTGAACTACTGACAGCGCTGTATAAAGGCGACCTTCCCGTTGATCAGGCACGAAACGTGCTGGAACAACGCCCTGTCAATGGCTGGGGTACAGTGGATGAATTTCTGAGCAGTTCCCTTCTGACCAATTACAACAGCAGCAATGTACGATCTTTGCTGACCGTTAACAGTTCTTATTTTGAATTACGTGCTAACAGCGAATTTGCCGGAACACGTACAGGCTTACACAGTTTGCTAAGACGCAATGACGACAACAGGCTATCGGTTGTCCGTCGTAAATTCGGTGCTTTTTTATGACAAGCGACCCTTTGAACAGTAATACCATAAAACAACCGTCAACAGGCGGCACCGCTAAAAACCTGCTGGTTATTCGTCTGCCTCTGTCAACAGACGACGCTGTTTACTGGTCTACAGACAGTGATTACGGTACGACATCAGTTGCAGAGCTTGGTGAACTGAAGCAACTGACCAGCACCCATCGCTGTAAAATTCTGGTTCCCGGTGAAGCCGTTGGCCTTCATGCTGTGGAGCATTCCGGCAAACTGAACCGAACCATGCTGCAAACCCTGCCCTGGCACCTTGAAGATGACCTGGCTGCGGAAGTGGAAGATATGCATTTTGCCCTGCTAAGCCACAGCGATGGTAAAGCTTATATGGCGGTTGTCGCCAAATCTTTAATGGAGCAGTGGCAGGCATGGCTAATTGATGCAGATATCAATAGTCGGCAATGGTTACCTGATAGTCTGTCTCTGCCGTTTACTGGCGATGAATGTGCGGTATTGGAATTAAATGACCAGTATCTGGTTCGTACCGGAGAGTGGCAGGCTGCCGTTTGTGATCCGTCCTGGCTGCCACTTTATCTGGAAAGCCTGCATTCTGAATCCGATGACGTAAAGGTTCGGGCTCTCAGCCCAATGCCGGATGACACAGAGATTCAGGCCGATGCGCTTCATCATGAAAATGCTTTACAACCTCTGCTTGAGCCCGCAGCCCGGAGTTCCCTGAACCTGCTGCAAGGTGACTACCAGCCGGAATCTATGATTATCCGCCACCTGAAGCCCTGGCGAACCGCTGCCGCTCTGTTGCTGACCACCTGTACTTTTATGCTGGGCGTCAATATGGTCAGTACTGCCAGACTGGAAAGCCAGGCAGATGCCCTCAGAGCCGAGGCTTACGCCATTTATAACGATCTGTTCCCCGGTGAACGGTTGGTTCGCCTGGAGTACTCTCTTCAACAGAAACTCAGTGCCTTAAAGCAGCCCGGTGACCAGAAAAAAACGGGGCTGCCAGCCTTGCTGAATGAACTGGCTCCGACGTTTAAATCGGAACCGGCCTTAAAGCCTGTGCAAATGGACTACGACCACAGTCGTCAGGAGTTGCGCATGAGCGCGGAGTCGGACTCCTTCAATACGTTTAGCCGTTTTCGTGAACAAGCGCCTGCCTCCGTTTCCGTTACCGTGCAAACGGTTGAGCAACAGGAAGAGGTGGTAATCGGTGCGCTGGTGATCAGGAGTAACGACCAATGAGTCAACGAGGCATTCAACAACTGAACCAACTGTCACAGCAGGCAAAAGCCTACTGGAGTGGTATTTCAGCCCGGGAACGTCAGCTGATTGCCATTGCGGCTCCCTTATTACTGGTGTGGATTGTGTGGATGGTTATTGTCCAACCCGTGCAGGACAAGCATGAACAGGCACAACAGGATGTTATGAAGAATCAGCAAATGCTTAACCGGGTAAAAAGCACGGCCGCCGAAATTCTGCGGTTGCAGGAAAAAGGCGCAGTGATCACTGAACGCCCGAACAGTCCGCTGGATCAGTTAATTAATCGTAGCGCCAGTGAGCATGGTTTGCGCGTGACGGGTGTGCGGACACAGCAGAACCGTTTGCAGGTCAGCCTGGCTAATGCCTCTTTTGATCAGCTGATGGGCTGGCTGGTTGAGCTTGAACAGGGCAGCAGCGTGGTGATTGAGCAACTGCGTATTGAACAGACCCGGCTACCCGGCATTGTCAGCATTGAACGTCTGGAGCTGAGTGAAGGATGAAGATTAAAAAGATTGTTGGGTTAACCTTCACGGGTCTGCTGGCCTGGGGATTCTTTCTGGTGGTCAACCTGCCCGCTGCTTTTGTTTACCAGATGGCTCCGGTGCCGGACAATGTCAGTGCCAGTAATATCAGCGGTACGGTCTGGTCCGGGCAGGCTGGGGAAGTGACGGTGAATAGCGTTACCCTGACCTCCGTGAACTGGGACATCAAGCCATCTGCTTTGCTGGGACAGGCGATTGAAGCTGACATTACGGTGGGGGATTTGCAATCACCGGTGTCAGCAGAAGCCACGGTTCGGGCGACCACCTCTGAAGTCAGCCTGACTGACACCACGGTTGATGTGAGCGCTCAATGGTTGCAGTCCCGGTTCCCCATGCCTGATTTTGTGGTTGTGGACGTACTGGGCAACATCAATCTGGACGTTCAGGCAATGAGCTTTACTCAGGAGGGTTGCCAGGATCTTGATGGTCTGGTCGCTTTGCAGCGCAGCAGGCTGAACAGCCCGTTTGGCGGTGTTCGTCTGGGTGATGCCGGCGCACGCCTGAGCTGTGAAGCCGGTACTCTGACCGCTTCGGTTAATCAGTCTTCCAGCGACATCGCCACAGAAGGGCAGTTTACCCTGCGCCCGAACATGAGTTTTAACCTGGCTGCCACCCTGACTCCGGGTGAAGAGTTGCCAGACCAGATGAAACAGGGACTGGAGTTTCTGGGTCAGCCTGAAGGCGACAATGCTTACTCTCTGCGTTTTTCTGGCAGACTCTGATTGCGATTCGCCTCTGTCTGCTCTATAAATAGGGGACGGGGGCGATTCGGATTCGACGACGGTATCAAACCCTGAGGTGCATGCCGAGGGCGTAGTGGTTCTCGTTAATCAAAACACTACAAACCTTTTAGTTGCCAATCAAGACAACTACAACGAAGCTCAGCTGCAGTTTGCAGCTTAATCGTACTTAAACACTACGAAGCTTCCAGTCTGTCCGGTTCGTTCGCTGGCCGGTTTTTCAGACTGTCACCGTAAGCGGACTCGCCACGTTCAGCAGTTCTCTGGCTGACGGGCTAAAACCAGTGAGAATCGCTTTGTAAAACCCCGACCACTGGGTCGTTACGGAGTTAAATTTAAAGGTGGATCTAAGCATGTAGAGCCAAAGGTTGCGAATCGGCGGACGCGGGTTCAAATCCCGCCGCCTCCACCAATACGATCAAAGAGGGTTGAAGAGATTCAACCCTCTTTTTTTATGTCTTTAGTATGAGCCCCATAACTCAGTAATGATAGCGGCACTGGGCAATAAAAATCGCACTGTCTGTAACTTTGTAAACCAACCTGTGTTCCCTGTTAATGCGCCGTGACCAGTACCGAGACCAGTTGTGCTTCAAAGGTTCAGGATCACCCAAGCCTGTAAAGGGCTGGCGCTGAATATCCCGAATCAGAGTATTGATGCGCTTAACTACCTTTTTATGGGTATCCTGCCAGTAGAGATAGTCGCTCCAGGCAGTATCCGCCCATGACAGGATCATTCGTCGATCAATCCGTGATCCGTGGATTGACCAGACTCAATCTGATGAATCGCCTCGCTCAGACGCTGGGCATTTTTCGGGCTTGCCATCAGGTAAGCGGTTTCCTGAAAAGCGTTGTAGTCTTCAACCGACATTAACACAGCTGGTTTGCCATTCTGCCGTGTGACAAGCACTGGTTTGTGGTTGTCGTTAACCCGGTCAATGGTTCGGGCAAGGTTACTGCGAAAATCGGAGTAGGTCATTACGTCCATAAGGTGTATCTCCATGTTATGGGCACAAGTCAGGCGTACACGTTTTTTTAACTGCATTCATTGTACGTATACTTGTACTTATCGACCAATAACAAAAAGAAATAATAAGTCAGCCTCCCTGATATTTGCTTGATTTGATAATGTGGGTTATGTGGTTGCGCTGCGTCAGGCCAGCATCCCTATTGGAGTGTTAATGGGCGTATTCTGGCTTCATGAAAGCGCTCCGGCACCCAAGCGCTGTGGCGTTGTGCTGTTGCTGCTTGGGCTGGTTATGATTAGCCTGTGATTGAGTCCGGCATATTACTGAGTATTTTTTGAACAAAAATAAAATCATGCCAGACGGAGTCGAGTCTGCGGAACTATCCAAAAAATGATCACAAAGTTATCCACAGATGGTGTGAATAACCTTGTAGGGGAGAAGTTATGAACAACTTGTTATCTTGCCGAAATCAGATGGTATCGAAGCAATCCCCGGTGTTGCATCCAGCGAATAAACCAGACCAGCAGACGGAGGCGAATCCAAACCTTTGAGCGGGTTACTGAAGATAGTTGCCCGTAGTGCTGAGAAAACCAGAAACAGAAGCCAGAAAGGACGTCTTCGCTGATATCGGTCGTCTGGACTTCTTCAAAGCCACAGCGGTTCAGCATGGATTCATAAACCTGTTTCACATACAACCCCTTTACAGGGATGCCACAGGTTCTCGCCATCAGAGTGACCAGTCGCTGCTCAAAGCGGTCTTTAAAAGGCCGGGCCAACATCATATCGGTTAAAGTCACTGAACCACCCTGACGCAGCACCCGTCGAGCTTGTTGAAAAAACGCGTTCTTGTTTTCCATATGGTAAGCACAGTCCAGAGCCAGGACTTTATCGAAAGAGCCTTCTTCAAGGCGCTGCATAATCGAGACACTGCCACGCTCAAGATTTAACTGGCTGAAGTGACCGCAGTAGTGATGTGCGTCAGCAAGAATTCGTTCAGATTCTGTAGCCGCTGTAAGAGCTTCAACCTGGTAGTAGTCCAGCCAGACCAGTAACTGGTCATAACTGGTAAAGCCCATATCCAGCACTTTGTCCTGATTCGACAGGCAGGCTTTGTCGGCCAGTAAACCTGCGAGCTCTGAAGAAGCCTGACGATAGCTGGCAGTATCGTGCCAATAACCCAGAAGACGCCAGCGGGAAGACGTGGAAACACCACTATTAAGAAGCCACTGGTCAGCAATAACACCCTTTTCAGAGCGAGAAGGGATCCAGATACGAACCAGTAGCATGATGATCTGGGATAATAAGCCGGACATCACCAGCCAGGTGATACCAGCACCCAGAAAAAAAGACAGTATCGCCATAAGATGCAATTATTATTTCCTTGATTTATACACGACAGTGACGCACAAGGCATTATTCGCCCGACTACTCACGGATAAATCATAGAGAGATCAACAGGCGAATACCAGATTATTGTCGTCTTCAAATCACTGAACTATTTCTTCCCTTTGCTGGCGCTTTCCAGAAACTTTAAGAATAAACAACAGACCTGAAATCAGGGCAACCAGTAAACCGACAGGCCAGGCCACTGTCGAAGATACTGCAAGACCTTCAGGAGCCATCAGAATATAGGTTGAACACACGCCGGTCATAAACACAGCCGGAGCCAGAGGAATCCAGAAGTTTCTGTCCTGAGTGACCATATAAACGGCAGCTGTCCACAAAACAACGGTAGCCAGTGCCTGGTTGGAAAAGGCGAAATAACGCCAGATAATTGAAAAGTCGACCAGCGTCAACAGGTAGCCAGCCAGAAAAACCGGAACTGCCAGAACCAGACGGTGGAAGATATGAATTTGACGGATGTTCAGCATATCAGCAAAAATCAGTCTCAGGCTCCTGAACGCCGTATCACCAGAGGTAATCGGACAGGCAATGACCCCCAGGATGGCCAACATACCGCCAAGGCTGCCCATCAACCCAATAGCCACTTCATTGACCACCAGTGACGGGCCGCCTTTATCCAGAACTTCCGACAGTCCTTCAATACCATCCGGAAAAAAGGCCATGGCCGCAGCGGCCCAAATCAGCGTTACGATTCCTTCGGCCACCATTGCACCATAAAATATACGCCGACCAACGGTTTCATTGGGAATACATCGCGCCATCAAAGGTGACTGAGTCGCATGAAAGCCACTGATGGCACCACAGGCTATGGTGATACACAGCATCGGCCAGACCGGCAAACCGGCAGGGTGGTTGGAAGCCGTTCCCACTTCTGGCACCGGCAGGTCATTGATGACCAGCATGACAGCAATCCCCACCGCCATAAATAACAGCGCCACCGCAAACAGCGGGTAGATTCTGGCAATCAGCTTGTCGACCGGCAGAATGGTGGCAATGAAATAGTAACCAATAATGACAGCCAGCCAGAATGACTTGTCCGCCAACACACCGTCAAAACCCAGATTGCTCAGCAATGAGGCAGGCCCCACCATAAAGACCACTCCGACCAGCAGCAGCAATACAATGGACATAATCCTCATAAACTGCCGAACCCGTGAGCCAAGATAAATACCGACCACTTCCGGAATACTCTTGCCCTCGTGCCGAAGCGACATCATGCCCGAGAAATAGTCGTGCACCGCACCGGCAAAAATACAGCCAAAGACAATCCAGATAAAAGCTGCCGGGCCATACAGCGCGCCCAGAATGGCACCGAAGATAGGACCAAGCCCGGCAATATTAAGAAATTGGATCAGAAAGATTTTAGGCCAGCTTAAAGGAACAAAGTCAACACCGTCTGTTAACTCATAAGCGGGTGTTGCGCGGGCAGGGTCAGCACCAAACGCTTTTTCCACCACCGAGCCGTACAAGGCATACCCCGTCAACAACGCCAGTAAGGCACATCCAAAACTCATCATAACCAGAACCTCCGGAATACATAAATGAAGGCCCGGGCCCTCTGGTTCCGGCTCTTCCATTTGTCATAGCTTTCAACGAGAACAATAACTTCAGCTCCGGATTCAAGGGCAAAATGCTTCTGGAAATCTCAGACTTGCAATAAAGATATGATCTCAATCAGCACGCATATTAATTGTTAGTCGGGTAACAATAGTCGTTGAAACCATGAGGTCTGATAAAAATTAGAAGCTATAGCAAGAATATTTATAATCGTTCGCTATTTGTCAGTATGGCTTTTCAACTCACCTGAACTATTGACCAAATCCTATCTGCTAAGCTTCCCGGACATTAAAATATCAGGATACATTATGAGCAGTATGATTAATGCCATCACATCAGTACTCTGGGGCTACCTTCTCATCTACCTGCTGCTGGGTGCAGGTATCTACTTTACGCTGCGTAGCCGCTTTGTTCAGATTCGCCATTTCATTCACGCCTGGAAAATCATGTTTGCTTCCAGACGCACCGAAAAGAATGAAGTTTCCTCCTTTCAGGCATTGTGTACCAGCCTTGCGGCGCATGTGGGTACTGGTAATCTTGCCGGGGTGGCTATCGCTATTTATATCGGGGGACCGGGCGCTATTTTCTGGATGTGGGTAGTGGCCCTGCTGGGCATGTCTTCCAGTTACATAGAAAATACGCTCGCCCAGCTTTATAAAACCAATAACAACGATGGTACCTTCCGTGGCGGTCCCGCCTACTACATCCAAAAGGCTCTCGGATTACGCTGGCTGGGCATAGTGTTTTCATCCCTGCTACTGATTACTTTTGGCTTTGTCTTTAATATGGTGCATGCGAACTCGGTGGCGGCATCCGTTTCTGTTTACACCGATATCAGCATCGAGTACATCGGGCTGTTTTTTGCCCTGATCACCAGCCTGATTATCTTCAGGGGCATTCATACCATCACCCGATTTGCAGAGATAGTGGTGCCATTTATGGCACTGGGCTATTTCCTGATCGCAATGGTCGTCGTCCTGATGCGTCTGGAAGATATCCCTGCCGTTTTTTCCCTGATTATCAGCCATGCCTTTGGTCTTGAGCAGGCTGTTGGCGGGGGGATTGGCTACTCCGTTGCCCAGGCCATTATGCAGGGGGTAAAGCGGGGGCTGTTCTCCAACGAAGCAGGTATGGGCAGCGGCCCAAATGCTGCCGCTACCGCAACACCCTGGCCACATCACCCGGCAGCTCAGGGTATTATTTCCATGACCAGCGTGTTTATCGACACCATTGTCATCTGCACTGCAACAGCTGCCATCGTATTGTTATCGGGCCAGCTGGAAACCGGCAATACCCTGAATGGTATTCAACTGACTCAGGCTTCACTGGGCAGTATCGTCGGTCCCTGGGGGGCATGGTTTATTACCGGTGCTGTTATTCTGTTTGGTTTTACATCGGTTGTCGCCAATTATTACTACGGCGAATCCAACCTGATGTTCATGAAGAACAACCGGAAACTGTTATTTTTATACCGCCTGGCTGTGGTGTTACTGGTTTACCTGGGCGCTGTTAGCAGTCTGGAGTCTGTATGGATTCTGGCAGACCTTTCCATGGGGCTTATGGCATTAATTAATCTGGTGGTTATTGTTCTACTGTCAGGTCCCGCACTGCAAGTGCTGAAAGATTATGACCGGCAGTTACAGGCAGGAAAAACACCGGTTTTTAATCGTAAGCACTTTCCCTTCCTGAGTCAGACAATAGATAACGATGTCTGGACTTCCGGCTCTGATGAGCCAGATGACCTGGACGAAAGAAGTGACAGCACTTCATCCGAAGCGACTCCACTCGAAACAGCTTCACCCAGAGCTGCCGATGACACAGACCAGCTTCCTGACCGTTCCTGAACAAATCTTCGTGCATTCCCTGCACGATGAAATTAGTGCTCTGCCACAATGTATCTGAGGCAGAGTGCGGCGGTAATAGCCTGGCACTCAGTTTTGACATTATTCAGACTGTTCCGGCGGTCTCTTCTGGCGTCTCTGGTAAAGTCTAATCGTCGTCTGGTTATCTTCTATTATGTTGAGCCTTATAAGCTCCTCAACCAGGCGATTCAAGATCATTGTAGGTAATGGCTCTGTTGATCTGATATTGATTGGCACATCTGAACCCAGCAAATAGACAGAGCTCACTCCCTGATCATGAAAGAAGTAACCGGCAGTAATCAGGGTATTTTCATAATCTGCGATGGTGAATATCACGCCCCTGTCTCTTTGGGTTCCTTCAACGTAACAATTGTGTTCATTGAAGTCATGAGTACCGTCTTCTGAAGTCTTGACAAAGCTGGTAACTGTGCAGAGCAGTTCAAATTTCGACATATTGCTTCGCATTATAGTGCCTAATGATTCGCATCTGATGGTGCTTTGATAGATGTTACGCAGATCATCAAACAGCCTCATAGAAGCAGCATTCCACTGAACAGCGATCCTTGCCTCTCCGCTTTCTTCACTTCCTTCGCTTTCTTCAGCTTCTCCATCTTTTTCTGCTTTTCGGGAGAACTCTGTGTCGACGATTTGGGCAAGGAGTTTCATGGCTTGCTGCATACGATATCTCTTTCTGTTATTTGCGGCTCCCCTGGTCCGTTCTTCTTTATAGGATGCAGGCGATACAGCCTTTGCAATTTCCTCTCTGATCTCTTTTTTAGAGCCTCTGAAATCAGCCTCTGTTCTCAAGCACTGACTGCAGGACTGGGTAAGAATGCCAGCCCCCGCAAACGTGCCAGCCTCAAATATTGCGCCGCAGTGCGAACCTCCTGAGGAGCTGCTATCAGGATCAGGGGGGGAATGCCGGGTGCAATTGTCGCAGGTCTCTCCTGCATACGATGCACCACATATTGAACAGACTCTCCCCAGAGCCATGGAAGATAACAGCAGGCTGACCAGAAGAGTGATCCAGCTAATTTTTGACATTGTAACGATCATAAATGGATAGTAACTACCTTTAGTTGAGGGTAACGGTCAGTGCGACCGAAGCGGCTCTTGAATATAGGAGACATAAACCATTCCTGCGACACATGTTAACAAGGTGTCACAGAAATGGTTTCCATCTGTATTTTTTTCATTCTCAATGGTTTATTGCGACTCAGACGCCAAATGCAGTTTTTTTAACCATAAATTACTCAGAAGCACGACTGATTGCACTGTACAGTTAATACACAGACCTTATTTACCCCGCCAGTACCACTTACACTCCTAGGCACATATACCGATACAGGCAACGATTGACGTATAAATATTTTTTCTGTTTAAGCCGCATTACCCGCAGCATACCCCGCTTTCATTAATAAAAATCTACGCGAACACCCGATAAGTATCCCTACTAAGATGCTCACGGCTATTCACTAATGTTTTAAAAGACTATTTGAAATAAAACTCTGAGGTTATCAATAACTCTGAGAACCTTATGAACGAATTTATTGCACCAATCATCGATTCGCTGAATAACTTGCTTTACGGCAGCGTGCTGATCTACCTTCTGGTCGGTGGCGGTATTTTCTTCACTGTTCGCACTCGTTTCTTTCAGTTCCGTCGCTTTGGTCTTGCCATCAAAATCATGATGGGGAGCCGCGTTACGGCTGACAAATCCCAGATTTCTCCTTTTCAGGCTTTCTGTACCAGCCTCGCTGCCCGTATTGGTACAGGTAACATGGCCGGTGTCGCCGTAGCGATCTATCTCGGTGGTGCCGGTGCAATATTCTGGATGTGGGTTATTGCACTGCTGGGCATGGCAACCAGTCTGGCAGAAAATGTACTGGCGCAGATTTACAAAACCAACAATGGCGACGGTACATTCCGTGGTGGCCCGGCTTATTACATTGAAAAAGCCCTGGGCCAGCGCTGGTTGGGTATCACCTTCTCTGTTGCCCTGATCATCGCCTTCGGTTTCGCTTTCAACAGTGTTCAGGCTAACTCTATCGCTGCGGCGTTCAGCGGTTATGGTATTGAGCCAGCTGTGGTCGGAATTGCCCTGGCGGTTGGCAGCGCACTGATTATTTTCGGCGGTATCCGTTCTGTCTCCAAGGTGGCCGAGCTGATCGTTCCCGTGATGGCTCTGGGCTACCTGACCACTGCCATCATCGTTGTACTGATGAATATCACTGAACTGCCTGCGGTATTCAGCCTGATCTTCCGCAGCGCCTTCGGGTTTGAGTCTGCTGCTGGCGGAGCCATTGGCGCAGCGGTAGTAAACGGCGTCAAACGTGGACTGTTCTCCAATGAAGCGGGTATGGGTAGCTCTCCAAACGCTGCCGCCGCTGCTCACTCCACACACCCGGTTAACCAGGGGCTGATGGGGATACTGGGGGTATTCCTGGATACCATGGTCGTATGTACAGCGACTGCGGCCATCATCCTTATGTCCGGCATGCATGAAAGTGGACTGACCGGTATCGAACTGACTCAGGCAGCCCTGTCTTCTCAGGTGGGCTCCTGGGGTGGTCACCTGGTGGCACTGGCTATTCTGCTGTTTGCCTTCACTTCCATCATTGCCAATTACTACTATGGCGAATCCAACCTGCGCTTTATCAACGACAGCAAAGGCGTATTGATCACTTACCGCATTGCAGTACTGGCCATGGTGGTCTGGGGCTCTACAGGCAGCCTGCCAACGGTATGGAGCTTCGCGGATGTATCCATGGGTATCATGGCACTGATCAATATGGTTGCTATCTGCGTTCTGTCCAACATCGTGATTCAGGTGCTGAAAGACTACGACGAACAGCTGGACAACGGTATGACTCCGATCTTCAACCGCAGCAAGTTCCCGTTCCTGAATAAAACCATGGATAAAAATGTCTGGCAGGAACACAACAACGGTTCTACAACTGACTCCGAATCAATTGACGTAAAACCTGCTTTCATCGCTGACTGACAGAATCGTTTAATTCGTTTTGTTTGAAAAAGAAAAGGGTGCCATCGCACCCTTTTCTTTTGCCTGTTAAAAAAACGACTATCTCCTGACAGCCCTGACCGAGAACTTCGCTTTGCTGAGATCCACATCCGCTATTGTCAGTTCTTCATAATCCTGAGTGGCTGAAGCCCGGATACGTAAATGCTCAAACCTTAATTCTCCCAGAGAGCAGGGTATTCTCAGTCTAATGGAGCCATCTGCACGAATCTCAGCTCTTGCATCATTCGGATCATATTCCAGAGCCTGAAAGCCATCGGCCGTGGTCAGGGAATTAATCAGCGGCATAATAAGCCGTGTCAGCTGATCGGTCCCCTGCACCGCTTCATCCGAATCATCCTCACCCTGCTGCCCGGCCAATACCTGCAATGGTTGCAGCAGGGCAATGGCCAGGGACGATGAAAAGCGAATCCGTGTCTGATTGGAGAGCGCCCTGCGTAACTGAAACAGGGAAATATCCTTCATCTCAAGCAATACCTCTCCCAGCTTCTGCCCGGTCCGTTTTTGCAGCTCGGTAGCCTTTTCCAGCTGCGCTTCAGAAACATAACCCCGTTTCAGCAGAATCCGCCCAAGCCTTGATTTGTGGTATGCTTCTGCTCGATTTACCTTATCCATAACTGATGCAAACTCCCGTTTTTGCAAGATCACGGAAAAGTTATCGACCAACCCGGTTACAACTGTTGTAACCGGTTGACAGCCAGAACGACGAACAGGCTCTCAGCATGCCAGAAAAAAACCAGGGCTTTGCCTTCGAACAATCGCTCAGTGAGCTGGAATCTTTGGTTCAACAAATGGAATCCGGAGACCTGACACTGGAACAGTCACTCAAAGCCTTTGAAAAAGGCGTCAGGCTCACCAGAGAGTGTCAGCAGGCTTTAACCGAAGCGGAACAGACGGTACAACAACTGCTGGACAATAACGGTCAGTTGGAAACCCGTCCTTTCGAAACCCCTAAAGGGGAAGGTTAACAAGCCATGACACTTAAGGATTATATGACCAGCTGCCAGCAGCGGGTCGATGACAAATTACGACAGGTCATTCCTGCCAGCAGTGATATCAGCCTGCAACTGGTTGAAGCCATGGCTTACTCAGTCTTCAATGGCGGCAAGCGAATTCGCCCGGTACTGGCTTACGCTGCTAACCGGGCAGTGGGAGGCGACCACCCTTGTGCCGATGCAGCAGCCTGTGCCGTTGAACTGATTCATGCTTATTCACTGGTTCACGACGACCTGCCCGCCATGGACGACGATGACCTGCGTCGTGGCAAACCCACCTGTCATAAAGCCTTTGACGAGGCCACCGCTATTCTTGCCGGAGACGCCTTGCAGACCCTGGCGTTTGAAACCCTGTGCAACCCGCTTCTGTTACCGGAAGGGGATTACTCAGCCGAATACCGGCTTAAACAAGTACGCTGCCTGGCAGAAGCCTCAGGGCATGGGGGTATGGCGGGAGGACAGTCGAAAGACCTGCACTCGGTTGGCAAACCCCTCACTGCCGATCAGCTACAGCACATGCACAACCATAAGACCGGTGCCCTGATTCGTGCCAGCGTGCAGATGGGGGCACTAAGTCATCGTTTTACGCCCGTGGACCAGCTGGAACAACTGGATCACTACGCCAAAGCCATTGGTCTGGCCTTTCAGGTACAGGACGACATTCTGGATGTTGTCGCTGATACCAAAACCCTGGGCAAGCAACAGGGTGCGGACCTGGCGCTGGACAAGCCGACTTATGTTTCCCTGATGGGGCTGGAAGAAGCCAAAGCCTATGCACAGTCATTGTGCGACAGTGCCATTGAGGCCATCAAAGACTTCGACGAACGAGCCTCTGCGCTGCGTCAGTTAGCGCAGTACATTATCCGTCGTTCTCATTAAGACTGTTGATGTTTTAATGGGCTAGGCAATTTCCGCCCCTGATCTGAGAGTGCCTTATCGATAAAGGTTCAGGTACAATGGGCAGTCATGAGCTATAAAGTCGGGTTCAACCGATTTTTTCAATATCCTGAGCGGGAAGTTTATTCATACCAGCTCTTCCCCTAACCATACCGACAGGCGTATGGTGGAAATACAGATGGGGTATCCGGGCCAGAGCGAAATCAGGACAACTGTCTGATGTTCCACTGGCAGCCGCCCCCAGGCCGAAGAAGCCCGAAGAAGCCCGAATCGCAAGCGACAACATGTTTCACGAAATACCCAAGACCAGGCCTGAAACGCCTTTACTGGACAACATTAATACGCCCGAGCAACTTCGTGCTCTCAATGTGTCCGATCTGCCTGCGCTGAGCCGGGAACTACGTGAGTTCCTGCTCTACTCCGTTGGCCAGACCGGAGGGCACTTTGGTGCAGGCCTCGGTGTTGTGGAGCTGACCGTGGCTCTGCACTACCTGTTCAACACGCCGGAAGACCGTCTGGTCTGGGATGTAGGTCATCAGACGTATCCCCACAAAATCCTCACTGGTCGCAAAGAGCGCATGGACACTCTGCGCCAGAAAGACGGTCTGGCCGCCTTTCCCAAGCGCAGTGAGAGCCCGTTCGATACCTTTGGTGTCGGACATTCCAGTACCTCTATCAGTGCCGCCCTGGGCATGGCGATTGCCGCCAAACTCAAGGGGGATCAACGTCGTACTGTAGCGGTTATTGGTGACGGTTCGATGACAGCGGGCATGGTCTATGAAGCCATGAACCATGCCGCCGACGAGAAAGCCAATGTGCTGGTGATACTGAACGACAACGATATGTCTATCTCACGCAGTGTGGGTGGTTTATCCAATTACCTGACCAGGGTTCTGTCCAGCAAGACCTATCACCATATTCGTGAAGGCAGCAAAAAGGTACTGAACGCCATCCCCCGTGCCTGGGAGTTAGCACGCCGTACCGAAGAACACGTCAAGGGAATGATCATTCCCGGCACTCTGTTCGAGGAAATGGGCTTTAACTATTTTGGCCCGATCGATGGTCACGACCTGCCCATGCTGCTGCACACACTGGAAAACCTGCGAGACCTGGAAGGCCCGCAATTCCTGCACGTGGTCACACGCAAGGGCAAAGGCTTTACTCCGGCAGAGCAGGACCCTATTGGCTACCACGCCATTACCAAGCTGGAACCCCGGAAACAGGAAGCCCACTCTCCGAAACCTGTTGTCCCGAAAAAGCCAAAGTACGCCAATGTATTCGGACAATGGCTGTTTGATATGGCGGGACAGGATGACAAACTGATTGGCATTACGCCTGCCATGTGCGAAGGCTCGGACCTGCTTCGCTTTGCCGAACACTACCCGGATCGTTACTTTGATGTCGCCATTGCTGAACAGCACGCTGTCACACTGGCAGCAGGCATGGCCTGTGAAGGCATGAAGCCGGTGGTCGCCATATACTCCACCTTCCTGCAACGGGGTTATGACCAGCTGGTACACGATGTTGCGGTTCAGAATCTGGATGTACTGTTTGCCATTGACCGTGCCGGCATGGTGGGCGAAGACGGCCCAACCCACGGTGGTTGCTACGACATTGCCTACCTGCGTTGCATCCCCAATATGATGATCATGGCTCCCGGCGACGAAGATGAAACCCGCCGGATGCTCACCACCGGTCATCAGTATAACGGTCCGGCATCGGTTCGTTACCCTCGTGGTACCGGGCCGGGGGCAGTCATCAGTGAAGCGCTGGAACCCATGGAGATCGGCAAGGGTGAAATTCGCCGCCAGGGCAAACGCGTTGCCATTCTCGCCTTTGGCACGGTTCTGACCAACGCACTTAAAGCGGCTGAACAGTTAGGTGCCACCGTCGCCAATATGCGCTTTATCAAGCCTATGGACACCGGCCTGATTGATGAACTGGTAAAAAACCATGAACTGCTAGTCACCATCGAAGAAGGCTGTATCAGTGGCGGGGCGGGCTCCGGGGTTAATGAATACCTGAATGAACAGGCAATGAATGTACCGGTACTGAACCTGGGCATACCCGATCGTTATATTGAGGCAGCCAGCCATGGGCAACAGCTGGAAGAGTGCGGCCTTGACCCCCAGGGTATCGTCAATTCAATTAATGATCGTCTGAGCAGGGATGTTCGCCAGACGGTCGCGCTGGCACAGGTCGCCCGATCTTAATAAACGACAACCCTCGTTACACTCAACAACTACCAACCTATTACCACCGGCGAAAGCCGGTGCGTTAAAACACTACCCTGTTGCCATACCTGTATTTTTGGCTCTTCAGGGATAACTGTGGGTAGAAATGAACAAATTTGAAGAAAGAAGCACCAGCGGCTAATTTCTGGTACGTTTTTGTTTGCAGACAAATATCTGGATCGTTAGTGCACAAGAGTCATGCGATCAAAGATAGATCCAATGAAGAAGGTGGCCAAACTGTCAAACGACATAAGTCGCCTTACCCTGAACTGGTTCAGGGCAAAAAAGACATTTTCCAGCGGAATTGTTGAGGGTCTGAATACCAAGATAAAACTCACTACGAGAAAATCGTATGGATTCAGAACTTATGAATGTGCGGAAATCGCCCTATATCATGTACTCGGTAAGCTACCTGAATCAGAAACTGCCCAAAGGCTTTACTGACGAGGAATAAATTTTAAGCTCTAAAAAACTCTTGTTGAACCAGACGCTCCTCCTGAATCAGGTTCATTATTAGAATCACGATGTCGGTATTTAAAATTGACATTATCATAATAATGTACAATTTTCGATCTGTCATCAACATTGATAATAATACCGCATATAACAAATGAAGAGCGTATAGCATTATCCATAACTTCATCCCTGGGGCGCAAAAAGAAATTAATATTCACATTGCTATTCCCATTACCACCACACTGTTTGTTGTTAAATTGAATTTTGACAAAGCGGCCGTTCTGAGAAGGGATATCTCTTTCGTCATTCAAAGTCATTTGAAATCCAGATGCACCATTCACTAAGCCGAAACTCCCACCAAATATAGGGTCATTTGATGAAATGGGAAAAGCAGGATACATTCCAGGTTCGCTCACTTGGTTATGTAGTGAAGCCAAAAATGAAAATTGTCCAAGAGCATCTTGTTGCGCAGGTCTAAATCTAGGATGCATTCGATGTTTAGCAAGTGCTCCATTAACCATATTCAGAATTAAGAAGCTCGAATCACGAGGTGTTAGAGTAATTTTTTGGGATTTGTCAATTTGAATGACTATCTCTGGAATAGCTGGTGCTTCTGTAAAATAAATTTTCAATGACCGCACTTCACGCCCATCTTTGTCTAAAAGAAAAAGCTCATGCTTCCCTTCTATACTTGCGTGAGATAAAGAAACAATAAAATTAGTTATTGCTATAAATATTAAAGATATACAGTTTGGAAAGTTGTGCATTTCTTAACCTCTTTATTCAAAGTTCGACTAAGGTTAGCGCAAATAATATTTCTATCAATTAATAATTTTGGCTCTTCAGGAATAATTGTGGGTAAAAGTTAACAAATTTGAAGAAAGAAGCACCAGCGGCTAATTTCTGGTACGTTTTTATTTGCAGACAAATATCTGGATCGTTAATGCACAAGAGTCATGCGATCAAAGATAGATCCGATGAAGAAGGTAGCCAAAACTATTCGATGACATAAGCCGATTATTCTGAACTGGTTCAGGGCAAAAAAGGCGTTTTCCAGCGGAATTGTTGAGGATCTGAATACCAGGATAAAACTCACTACGAGAAAATCGTATGGATTCCGAACCTATAGATACCTATAGGTGTGTAGAAGCCGCCTTATATCATGCGTTTGGTAAGCTATCTGAACCAGAAACTGCCAACAGATTTTACTGACGAGGCGAAAAAAAAGACCCGGAATCACCTCAAAGCAATGCCAGAGATCAGGACAGTTAAATAAAAATGCAACAATCGCAACATAACTTGTTATACTGACAACAACATAGATAGCCAGAGGCGTTTATTTTGTGGGTATCCACAACCAAACTTGCCAAGATTGAGGGCGTAACAACCCAGACAATAAGGCGAAAGATCGAAAGCGGTCATTACGAGAAAATAATGCAAACGAGCGGGGGTCACTACCGCATATTCATCAACCAGCAGAGGAAGATATGCTATGCAAGGGTTAGCTCAGGGAAGCAAAAATCTTCCATTGCTACGCAAAGGCGACGCTTGCTCGAAAGGCATCCTGACGCAGAATTTATCAGTGACATTGCCAGTGCTTTCAACTTTAAACGAAAAGGACTGCAAACCATTCTGGAATCAGCGATGTGCGACCATCCAACCCACATTGTGGTTACCACAAAAGACAGGCTCGCACGATCAGGATTCGAACTTATCAAGTGGCTCGTTGAATTATCAGGAGGACAAATCGAAGTTTTGGATGACTCGAATGGTTCCGGTGAAGCCTTTGATATCCATGAGCTTATCGGTTTCATTACCTCGTTCTGCAACAGCCACTACGGACAGCGTTCCGCTAAAAGGCGCAAAGATCGTAGCATCAAAAAGGATCAGAATTTACCCGGAGAATGAACCGGCCTACAGGGATGCACTTGCTCTTTACAGGCGTTCTTACAACCTGGCTGTAGAGCGGTTCCGCAATGACAAATACAAGGACGAAAATGGTAAATTTACTAATATGCGCCCGTCGATAAAGGCTCAGGTGGAGAAGGAGCAAAAAGACAATGGACGGGCTTATAACTCTATTATTTCAGATAATGGAACACTAGCGGCAGCGACAACATTCAAGTCTGTTTGCAGTAAAAACAAAAAACTCAAAGGGGCAAGTGGAGGTTTCTCAGAAATAAGTTTTAAGAGCCGTAAAGGAAGCAGGCACTCATTCTCTATTGATAGACTGCCAAAGGGATTGAACCCTTGCGTTAATGCGTTGGGCAGAATCCATCTAACGGAAGAAGTGCCTGCCGAAGCCATTGGTAAATCATGCGTTATTACCTGTGACAAAGGGCGCTGGTTCATTCAGGTTCAACAACACATAGAACTCAATGCCGATATCCAAGGCGCAGTGAGGTGTGTTGGGATAGACCCCGGAGTGCGAACTTTTGCTACCTGTTTCAGCGATAAAGAGGCTTTAATTGCAGGAAATGACTTTGCCAAAAAAAAGTTGTTCCCGCTTATGAAACGAGTTGACAATCTCATTGGGCAAAAACAAAAGATTCTGAACACCCAAAAAGGCATAAAGTTTCCTGACATGCCTCAGTGGGCGCAGGATCGTATTGTCAACTTTGACAAAGAGATTAACCGCCTCAAGTGCAAGAAAGATGACATTATTCTGGACTTGCATAACCGACTGGCGTTCGAGCTTGTATCCAATTATGACGTTATCTTTCTGCCGTCTTTCGAGACGAGGGGTATGGTCACGCGAAAAGACAAAAAGGTGCGTACCATACGCCGGAATACCTGCCGCCAGATGCTAGATCTCAATCATTACGGGTTTAAGGTGCGTTTGAAGTGGTACGCCAGAAAGTACGGAAAGCACGTTGTGGATTGCAATGAAGCGTACACGTCAAAGACCCGCTCATGGGATGGCAGTATTGATGATCGGCTTGGTTCATCAAAAGTTATAAAAGGCAATGGTTTCACCGTTGACAGAGACATCAACGGTGCGAGAAACGTCCTTCTTAAAAATCTAACAAGGCAGCTTGAGCCTTAATCATAACAACGAATGTTGCGTTCGTTGCGGTTTTAATCAAGAGCTCAGTAGCCAAAGACTGAGCCTTTGAAAATTTTGAAAACATTTTCAATATTGATATAGGTCAAATGTCCGAACCCCCTCCTCCGCTACGATATTCACAATATTAAACAAGTACGGACAATGCTGAGATGAGTATTCTGGTCACAGGTGGAGCCGGTTATATTGGTAGCCATACATGCCTTGAGCTGCTAAAGGCTGGTTATGATATTGTTGTCGTTGATAATTTATGCAACGCCAATGAAGAATCTCTGAAGCGCGTGTCGCATCTTGCTGGTCGGGAAATTGTTTTCAGAAATGTTGATGTTCGGGATATTGCAGGACTGAGAAAGGTTTTCGCAGACTTTTCTATTGAGGCCGTCATTCACTTTGCAGGCTTGAAGGCAGTAGGTGAATCCACAAAAATTCCACTGCAATATTATGACAACAACGTCAATGGTACGCGCTGCCTTTTGGAAGTCATGGATGAATTCGATGTACGTCATCTTGTGTTCAGCTCATCAGCCACCGTGTATGGAGATCCTGAAACCGTTCCTGTCCGCGAAGACTTTCCTACCGGCACACCCACAAACCCTTACGGCCGCACCAAGCTGGTTATAGAGGAGATGCTGAAGGATTTGTCTGCTTCGGATGAGCGCTGGAACTTCAGCCTGCTGCGCTACTTTAACCCGGTCGGCGCTCATGACAGCGGCATCATTGGTGAAGACCCTAACGGCATTCCCAACAACCTGATGCCCTTTATTGCCCAGGTCGCCGTTGGTAAGCGGGAAAAACTGTGTGTATTCGGCGGTGACTATCCTACCGAAGACGGCACTGGCATCCGTGACTATATCCACGTCGTAGACCTGGCCGAAGGACACATGGCCGCACTCAAAACCCACTGGCACGATACCGGCGTTCATACCTACAACCTGGGAACCGGAAACGGCAGCAGCGTTCTGGAAATGCTCAGTGCTTTTGAAGTGGCCTGTGGTCACAGCATCCCTTACGAAATCGTTGCACGCCGACCTGGCGATATAGCGAAATGTTACGCAGACCCATCCTATGCCAACGAGAAACTGGGCTGGAAGGCCTCCCGGACCATTGCCGAAATGACCGCCGATACCTGGAAATGGCAAACCGCAAACCCGGAAGGCTACAGCGCATAGAAAGCTACAGCGCATAGAAGGCTACAGCGAATAAATGAAGTAAAGAGTGAGTTCTATGGAATTTAATCCGGTGGATCATCCACATCGCCGTTACAACCCTTTGACCGGTGACTGGATTCTGGTTTCCCCTCATCGTGCTAAACGACCATGGCAGGGGCAGGTAGAAAAGACCGCCACTGACAATCGTCCAACCCACGACCCGAGCTGCTACCTCTGTCCGGGCAATGAGCGAATTACCGGTGACAGCAACCCGGACTACACCCGGCCTTATGTGTTTGCCAATGATTTTCCGGCCCTGCTGACCGATACGCCAGACGCTGCCGGTGACTCTGATCTGTTCAGATCATCCGGAGCCCGGGGTGAGGCAAGAGTGATCTGTTTTTCTCCGGATCATAGCAAAACCCTGCCGCAGTTAAGTGTCGAAGACATTCGTCAGGTGGTGGATGTCTGGTCTGAACAGGTGACAGAGCTGGGCAGCCAATACCCATGGGTGCAACTGTTCGAGAACAAGGGAGCGGTAATGGGCTGCTCCAATCCACACCCCCATGGACAGGTATGGACCAGCAGTTTTCTGCCCAATGAAGCCCGCAAGGAAGACGACAACCAGAGGCAATGGCTGACCGACAAGCGCAACAATATGCTGGTTGAATACGCCCGTCAGGAATCAGAGTCCGGTGAACGGACAGTGGTGGAAAATGATGACTGGATTGCCGTTGTCCCATACTGGGCAGCCTGGCCTTTTGAAACCCTGTTACTGCCTAAGCGTCATATTCTGAGAATGCCGGATTTGAAAGACAGTGAACGTACGACACTGGCAGATATTCTCAAGCGCCTGACGACAAAATACGACAACCTGTTCCAGACTTCCTTCCCATACTCCATGGGTTGGCATGGCGCGCCTACAGACGACGATAACCGGGAGCACTGGCAACTGCACGCGCATTTCTATCCGCCACTGCTGCGCTCAGCCACTGTGCGCAAGTTTATGGTGGGCTTTGAAATGCTGGCAGAAACCCAACGCGACCTGACGGCAGAACAGGCCGCTGAACGACTGCGCAATTTATCTGAAACACACTATCTGAACGCCTGATCGAAATACTTGAAAGAAACAAAAGCCATGGAAATGAAACAACAACTGATTGCCCTGTTTGAAAAAACCTTTGGAGAACAACCTGGGTTATTCTTTCAGGCACCCGGCCGGGTTAACCTGATTGGCGAACATACCGACTACAACGACGGTTTTGTATTGCCCTGCGCCATCGACTACCAGGCGATCATTGCAGCGACCCCAAGAGATGATCATAAGCTGGTGGTAACAGCGGCGGCATTTGATGGACAAGTCACTGAGTTTGAACTGGCTCTGCCTATTGAGCCCAGCGAAAACGCAACCTGGAGCAACTATGTAAGAGGTGTGGCAACCGCTCTGCTGGAACGCGGACTGGCACTGAAAGGTGCCAATATGGCCATCATCGGCAACGTACCACAGGGGGCAGGACTGTCCTCTTCAGCCTGCCTGGAGGTCTGCACCGGCCTGGCACTGACCCGCATGTCTGATCATGATATCAGCCTGAAAGACCTGGCTTTAATCGGTCAGGAAGCAGAAAACAAATACGTTGGCGTTAACTGCGGCATTATGGATCAGATGGTGTCAGCCCGTGGCGAGGAAGGCCATGCCATGCTGCTGGACTGCCGCAGTCTGGATACCCGCTCCATTGCCATTCCACAAGGCGCTACGGTAGTGATTATCAATTCCAACAAAAAGCGTGGGCTGGTTGATTCAGAATACAACACTCGTCGTCAGCAATGTGAGGCAGTGGCTAAACACTTTGAGGTGAAGGCATTAAGGGATATCACCGTTGAGATGCTGGAAGCCCGTAAAGATGAGCTTGATGAAGTGGCTTATCGCCGGGCTCGCCATGTGGTAACAGAAGACGTACGAACTCTGGAAGCCGCTGAAGTGATGCCCCAGGGCAACCTGAAGCGTATGGGTGAGTTAATGGCGGCGTCTCACATCTCCATACGTGATGACTTTGAAATTACCGTACCGGAAATTGACACCATTGTTGATATCGTCAAGGACGTTATTGGTGCAGAAGGCGGCGTTCGTATGACGGGCGGTGGTTTTGGTGGCTGTGTCGTTGCGCTTACTCCTGAGAACAAGGTGGAAGCGATCAAAGAGGCCATTGCCAGCCAGTATGAAACCAGAACCGGACTGGCGGCTGATATCTATGTGTGCAAAGCCAGTCAGGGTGCCTCGGCACTGTAAGGGAAGCAGCAGAACATAATATACCGCTGTTGGCTGTTGGCTGTTGGCTGTTGGCTTTTGGCTTTTGGCGGTTGGCTGTATGAGCAGCTAATAGCCAAAAGCCAACAGCCCGGTAAGTTATTGAATGCTGCGCCCCTAAGGTCAACTGATAACTTTCCACAATTAACGCCGGTTCTGACCGGCGTTTTTTTCTGTTTACTTTTTTGCTGGCTATGACAATGACAATCAAGCAAGAACCCTTCGGTCAAACCTCACAGGGAGAGACCGTCACCCGTTACACCCTGACAAACGCTCAGGGTACTGAAGTATCCATCCTGAACCTGGGCGGCATTATCCAGAGCCTGAGAACAGCGGACAAAAACGGCCATTTTGCTGATATTGTGCTGGGCTGCGATAACGTGGCTGACTACGAAAACCAGTCGGCTTACCTGGGTGCCCTGTGCGGTCGTTACGCTAACCGCATCAGGGAAGGCCAGTTAGTCATCGACGGCAAGCATTATCAGCTGGCCTGTAATAATGGGCCCAACCATTTGCACGGTGGCAACCAGGGGTACAATCGGCGTATCTGGTCAGCCAATACCGAACAGAGCGACTCCGAAGCCCGACTGACTCTGCGCTATCAATCGCCCGACGGTGAGGAAGGCTATCCGGGCAACCTTGATATACAGGTAAGCTACTGCCTGAACAGCCAGAATGAGCTGACGGTCAACTATCACGCTGTTACCGACAAGACAACTGTCGTTAACCTGACAAATCACGCTTACTTTAACCTCAAAGGTTCAGGCAACTGTCTTGAACATGAGGTGCAGTTATTGGCGGATACCTTCGTGCCAACCAATGCGTCGGCCATACCTTTCGGCAACAGGCAGTCTGTGGCAGGGACACCCATGGATTTCACAGAGCCAAAGCGAATCGGGCAAGACATCAATGCCGATGACCAGCAGTTGCTACAAGCTCGTGGATACGATCATAGCTGGGTAATCAATGAGGGGGATTCTCTGCTAAAAGAATGCGCTGCAGTCACCGAGCCGGAAACAGGCCGAAGAATGACCGTAAAAACGACTCAGCCTGGCGTGCAGTTTTATACAGGCAACTTTCTGGAGGATCTGCCCGGAAAAGCAGGACGTCGTTATAACAGACAGGATGGCTTCTGTCTGGAAACTCAGCATTTACCGGATTCCCCCAACCAGGCCGACTTTCCTTCAACCGAACTGAAGCCCGGCGAGGTATACGATCACACAACCGTATTTACTTTTGGTCTAGTAAATAATTAAGCAAGACAAGGCACTGTATACCCAGTGCCTTTAATTATGATGAATATCAGGAACTCTTCCCTTAATACACAGTCCAAAGACTAACTCTAAGAAATAAGGGAAGAAAAATGTTTTATAGAATATTCAAAAAAATGATGCCCGTTTTAGCCGTAACGATTCCCCTGTGGTGCTCTACAACGCTGGCTGATGATCAGATAAACGAACAATTGATCACTCGTATTAAGGAAAAAATCAGTTTTTCCGAAAAAGCCGGTTATCATGTCCCAACGGAAGAGACCATAATTGAGCACATTAAGCAGTTGCTTTCCCAAGGGGCTGACATTAATTACCAGGAAGAAAACATTGCGGTTCCCAGAACCTATTCCAGCGTTCTTCAAAGCCTGGGTAATCTAGCATCGTTAATTCATGGCGTTTGCGAGTGGATGGAATACCTACCATTTGCAGGCAGTCCCAAATGCACGCCACCACAAGAAACAAAAGAACCCTCTTCAGCCTGGACCGCTCTTATGTACGCTTCCTACAAGGGACTGCCTGACGTGGTAAGTTTTCTTTTAAAACAGGGTGCCAATCCTAATTTCACAGGAGCTCAAGGCTGGAATGCCTACACGCTGGCAGAATATTATCGTGACCGATATGAGAAGAGTAATGATAAATCCATGAAAGAACATGCTAATAAATATAACCGGATTGTCTGCGAACTGGAGCCATTGACAACAAATACTGTAGTGCCACCCTCGTTATACATAGGAAAAACACAAGCGCATTGCGAACCCTAAGCCAAGGGCACCCCGGAAGCAGGTCAGCACAACCCAAACTCCAGAGTGCCATCAATACAAGCCGCTGCCATGGCATCGCTATAGAGAACTCAGGCAGTTTCCAGCAGATGCCCCAGCTTCCACACCTTGGTGGTTAAATACTTTTCATTATGAGGGTTCTGACCGGTCTGGTGCTGCTGGCGCTCCACCACCTCAATACCCTGTTTCGTCAGGGCATCCACTTTGCGGGGATTATTGGTCATCAGAATCAACTGGCTGACACCCAGATGATCCAGCATGGTTTTGCACATGTCGTACTTGCGCATATCCGCCGCAAAGCCTAACTCTTCGTTGGCCTCTACGGTATCACGCCCTTCATCCTGAAGATGATAAGCCCGAACCTTGTTCATCAGGCCGATACCACGCCCCTCCTGGCGCAGATACAGAATAACGCCACGACCTTTCTCAGCAATCTTGCGCATGGCAGCCTCCAGCTGAGGGCCACAATCACAACGCATACTGAACAGGGCATCACCCGTCAGACACTCCGAATGAACCCGCGCAAGAACGGGACCGTCCTGGCTCACATCACCCATGGTGAGAGCCAGATGCTCCTTGCCAGTGCCACTCTCCTCAAATCCATGCATGATGAATTCACCAAAAGGGGTGGGCAGGCGAGACTCTGCGACAAACCTTACAGACACTCACTACTCCTTAAAACAGTCGTGCGGGCAGATTGTACCAGTCCTTGGCAATACAGGCGAGTAACCATAGGGGATCAGCTGACAAACGGCCATGAGCCGGTTTTTTAGCATAAGCGCAGCTCACCACAAACATGAAAATAGTGACAAATGCCGGAAGGTAAGGCTTTTCGCAAGAAGAAGGTAAGAATTGCCCTCATTACATAATGCCTGCCGACCAGATTGACGATTACCGGAGTGTTCTCTATTTTTCAAGGCGGTATCACTCTATCGATAAGATGTCGTACTAACAAAATATATCCTCAAGTGTACAGGGGACGAATGAAACTGGAATTAATTTGTAAACCAGCGCTTATAAGTGTTCTCTTGCTTTGCCTGTTGCCAGTATCCGGCATTACTGCCGAATGGAAAACAGGCGACTTAAGCACGGGCGAACTTGATGATGTACACCGTAAATTCATCCAACAGTTTCTTGATAAAGGTTACTTTGCTATTCATGGGAACCGCATTTACCCTGGACAACAAGAGTTATCTGAAGCGGCTATGGGGGCACTGCCCACTCCACCGCTACCTGAAGGAGTTGTTCTGAGTTATCAGTCTGACGGCGAACAGCTACAACTCATAAGCTTTCATGCACCAGATCACCTTCAGGGCACGCTGTACAACATTTCATTACTGGCTCAGGGCAATACCGGGTTTATCAGGCACGAAGGCCTTCGTCAACAGATTGATCAGTTATTACAAAGGCCGTCACAAGTTGTTATAGACAGGCGTTTTTATTACACATCGTCTACCGAAGTGCCTGTAACAGCACAGCAAATTCAAAATGCACTTATAAACGACCTTCAACATCACCCCAATAACAACTCAGCCCTCAGAGTTGCCACTGTTAACTCAGGCCAGCTTACTCCTTTTGTATTAGTCGACACGCCCGGAAACCATAACGCAGGTCAATTTGTTCATGCTTATGCACCACGAAACGACAACTCAGATACTAATTCTTCAACAGAGGGCGGCCAGTATCTTTATCATGGATACACAGGAGAGATCACAAACCCTGTTGCCCGACAGTTTATTGAAGGTCTGCTCAATACCGGTTATGTAGTCATCTATGACAGGGCTGCTTATTTTTCCAATGCAGTTGCTGACCCCCAGCAACTGCTGGGTGTGATCAACGAAGGTTCAAATCGACCGCTAGCTACCCCCGACCACGTAAGGGTTTTGACGTTAAACGACCACAGCCAGGTTGCCTGGTTAAATCTGGCCATGCCTGCCGTTTTCCATAGCCCGCACAATAATTATGGCCAACTGACAGTTACTGCTGACAGCATTCTGAATTTGCGGAACACCTACGTCCTCGCTGCTGAAGTGATTCAGAATTACCTTAACCAGGGATACCTGGTGATTTTTCAGGGCAGGCTTTACTCACTGACAGACCTGGTGTTTAGTCCGGAGTACATTTACCAACTATACGCAAACGCCGTACATGCCAGCGGGATTATGAATAACACTGAAAATACACTATGGGTATTCATACATAATGGTTCTATGATCACGCATTACGTAGTACTCGATCTTTTTGCACAACTGCCCTGGCCTCGTATCACTCAATTAGCAACATCTACCACTCAAAGGTCATCGTCAGGATTTGACGCGGCTTACCAGCCTTCCTCTATGCAACTCTCTCCCCTGCAGACGCAGGCGCTACTCCCTGCAACGCATCAATCCTCCCCACCCCTTCCATCAAATTCAGATTATGAAGCGACAGAACCGGATCATGTGAGATTAGTGAATGACGTTCAGGCTGCGCTATCTCGACTAACTGCCAGCTTTAACGAACATCCTGTTACTATCCCTTCCGCAGTTTCCGGGCAGCTTTGCCAGGAGCAGGACCACTTTAAACAACCCAGGCCACCTACTGATTCTTCCGAAAAAAAAACATCTGAAGAAGAAGGTCCAAATAATCAGAGTAATTCTAACGAGCCAGGCAGCGCTGAAAAATCTGCGAAACAAAAAGAAGCTAAATTAGCCAAACGAGCCCGTAAAAAAGCAAAAAAAAATAATTCAGCCACACCTACCGATAAAGCTTACCCGGCAAACTCATGGCCACATTTTAAGTATTATTTAGTGCCTGCTGTAATTACTGTATTTTCTGCAATAGGCACTCAGCTGTTTTACGCTATCACGAGCTATCTGCAAAAAGATAAACCAGTCGAAAAAAAACAACCAACATCTTCTGATAATACTCAGCAAGAAAAGCAGTTAAACAAAAAAAACAACTATGAAAAAGTTGATAATATACTTGCAAAAGAACTGGAATTTATTAAAGCCCTGATGGTACAAAAAGAGAAAATTAAGCAAGAACTGTCAGACCCTGTGCTATCAGAACTCACAGAAAAGCTATTTGATCACATGCCTGCCATCCTGAAACCTGTTATTCACCGCAAGGGGGAACTATTTGATCCCGGCCTGTTTAAAACCAACGTAAAGACTTATCGCAACAAAGATTACAAAAAAGCAGACAAGGCACTCCACTTCATTCCGCTGAAAAAAATCAATACTTTCGAGCAGCTCACCCTTGAAGAAAAAAAAGAAATTATTGAATTGACTGGTGCTTTAATAAATCAATCCTTAGGCAAATCCGGTCTCGATATTTTCACCACATTTCAGTGGCATATGGCTCTATGTGGTAAGCCAGAAAAACTAAGCGGCTTACCCTGCCATAAAAGAGTATCAAAACTATTAATTGACCAATGGCATAACAAGCCATCCTCAGAGGCTTTACTGGTCAGTTATACGAAAATGTCTGATCACGAAAACAAGCCATACTGGTTAACGGTTGCAGCCTGGCCTGTAGCCGGGATAAATAAACTTGAAAGCGAACCCCTTATCTTACCCGTTCTGAATGATAAACGTGATCTCAGGCTCATTGAGCGATCACCGTTGTCACAAGATACAATACGAAATCTGGATTTAAGTCTGAAGCTTCAGGTAGAAACTGAAAGGGAGCTTTTAAACCCGTCGCTTACCTGGCAAAAAGTAAGGCCGATGGATTTACTGGGGTCTTTCTTTAGCTATGAAACCCTCGCCACAAGGTTGCTTCTGAGCGATGGCCGTATTCGCTACAACGTATTATACAAAGGAGATATCGTACCGCCACATAAAGCCCTGATACCTTATGTCACAGAGTCTAAAACGGAAATACCATGCTATTCGCTGGGTGACAAGGCAGCAGAACTCTGTGTCAAAATATCCGAGAATCTGATCAGGGGAAATGCATTCTTTGATTTGCTGAGCAAATTCCCGGATTTTAAAATCCCCCAGTACCAACTCGTGACAGAGGATAATAACGGCAATATAAAGCTAACGAGCTCTATCAGGGAAATTTCTGGGCGTGTACAGGACTTAAATAACAAACCAAACAAATCATTATTTTTTGCTTTTAAGTCTCTGACGCGGCTTGATGAAGTTCCTGTGTCCCGTATAGAAACCATCCTCAAGACCTACACAACAGAAAGCATACTTCAAAACAGGCAAAACAGCCTGGAAGAATCTTTAACTGTTTTTTCCATTTGCGGTTATATCCCCTCACCAGGTTTATTAGAGCAGTGCTATAAGCAAAATTATAATGGATTGCATGAAACAAATTCTGCCGTAGAACAAATCGCCTTCAAATATCTTAAAGACGGACTTCCAGTTCACTATTCTGACCTGGAAGGTCACCATGTCCGCTATCTTCCTCTTCTTATTACCTCTTCTGAAGGATTTTTCTTTTTTCCCATCGGACAACTTATTGTCAACGGATGGCCTGCGAACTTTATATGGGATAACAAGGCAGGGACTGACAAAGTTATCCACCTGCCTTTTAACCCATCTTTACCAGCCGATCACCATCAGTATGTCGTCATTAACGCCCCAGATTTCTACCAGAGTTTTCACATTGGCCAGCCTCATGAGCTTTTGCATGACCTGGTTGGCTTAAAGGAGGTACCTGAAACCGCTACGTACCTGACAATGTTCTCTGGAACCAGTAGGGTTATGATGACCAGTTACTTTAAAGGTCAGCGGATCAGAGAGCTTGGACAACAGGATAATTGAACGCTGATCTAGCCCCAGACCGCCGCCAGAACCCGCATACAGCCCAGCGCAAACAGCCCGGCAATCACATCATCAATCATAATGCCAAAGCCACCTTTTACCTTTTTATCCAGCACACGAATAGGCCAGGGCTTGATGATGTCGAAAAAGCGGAACAGAACGAAACCCGTTATCACCCACAGCCAGCCAGCGGGCGCGGCCATCATGGTAATCCAGTACCCCACAAATTCATCCCAGACAATCCCCGGATGGTCATGTACACCCAGGTCTTTGGAAGTACGGTCACAAATCCAGATACCCAGTACCATACTGACGACCAGCACCAGCAGGTAGTTCCACACGGGCAAATACTGCAACAGCAGGTAAAAAGGCACCGCCGCCAGTGTGCCAAAGGTACCCGGTGCTTTAGGAGCCAGACCACTGCCAAGCCCGAAAGCCAGAAAATGAACAGGGTTAGACCAGACGGAAGGAGATCGGCTCATAGCTTATCAATTGAATATCTATTAGATGTTTAGAAATGCCGGTAAGCGGCAGAGGACAAAGGTTGTCCTGTTGCTTTATCACAGATGCCTTCGGCATCCGTAATATAACCAATACAGGTGACAGAACATTCTGCCCGAATCACTTCGGGTAATTCCAGCGTTTTGTGGGCAGGCCAGGTAAAACAGAGTTCGTAGTCATCGCCACCACTCAGCGCATAGCTCTGCGCTTTTTGCTTTCCGGCAACGTTTAACAACTGCGGCGACAGCGGCAGTTGTTCAAGATTCAGCTCTGCCCCAACCTGACTGGCTTTCAGGGTATGCCCCAGATCGCCCAGCAAACCGTCAGAAATATCCAGCGCCGACGTGGCACCGTTTGCCGCCAGCCATTGCCCAAGCTTCACCCTTGGTGACGGTTGATAGTAACGTTGCAGCAGGTATTGCACAGATTCCTCGTCACAGCTCTGTGGATACAGCCCTTCCAGTACCGCCGGTAAGGCTCCCGCAGCATCTCCAAGACTTCCACTGACGTATATTAAGTCACCCGTCCCAGCGCCATTGCGCCGCAGTGCCTGACCGGAAGGAACCAGCCCCTGAACCTGAATGGAAATAGTGAGCGGGCCTCTGGTGGTATCGCCACCAATCAGTGCCAGCCCCGAAGGTTGCGCCAGTGCCACCAGCCCGTCAGAAAATGCCTGTAACCAGTCGGTGTCGGATTCAGGCAGTGTCAGACCCAGGGTAAAACTGTGTGGCTCGGCTCCCATAGCGGCAATGTCGCTGATATTCGTTGCCAGTGCGCGGTAGCCAAGCAGAAAAGGATCACAGCGTTCAGGAAAGTGGACACCAGACACCAGCGTGTCCAGAGATTGTGCCAACTGCATACCCTGAGGCACTGACAGCAGGGCGCAGTCGTCACCAATGCCAAGCACATCGGGCCGGGAAGATCGCAGCTCCGGACGATCAAAGAAATGTCGGATTAAATCAAACTCTCCAAGAGACATTCCGGAACCTCAACTTCTAGCGCTTGCGATAACTGCGAACTTCGTCCGCTCTTACGCGGGGAGCCAGCTTATCCAGAATGCCGTTGATGTAGCGGTGAGAATCCTGAGCACCAAAGCGCTTCACCAGCTCAATGGCTTCATTGATCACAACACGGTAAGGGACGTCGGAGCGATTCATCAGCTCATAGCAGCCGATACGCAGAGCAGCCACTTCCACCGGATCCAGCTGACTGATGGGGCGATCCAGCAGCGGGTTCATCGTTTCGTCCAGCGTGCTCATTTCACGGGGGATACCGTGCAACAGGGAGTGGAAGTAACCGTCGTCCACCTTGCTGAAATCATTGTCTGCCCGGAACTGCATTTCAATATCAGTCAGGGACGATTTGGACATCTGCCACTGGTACAAAGCCTGCAGCGCCAGCTGGCGGGCGCGACGGCGTTCGGAAGGCTTTGGTTTACTCTCTCGTTGAGCGCCTTTGCGCCCGGCTTCCTGATTCAGAGAAGTCAATTCAGACCTCCAGCTTTTTCAGCAGAGACACCATTTCAAAAGCGGCCATGGCAGCCTCTTCACCTTTGTTACCAGCCTTGGTACCAGAGCGCTCAATGGCCTGCTCAATAGTATCAACCGTCAATACGCCAAAGCTCACCGGAATTTCGTATTCCAGGTTGACATGGGACAGACCTTTCACGCATTCGTTGGCAACAAACTCAAAGTGTGGCGTGCCACCACGGATAACAGCGCCCAGGGCAACGATGGCGTCGTACTGGCCGGATTTAGCCACTTTCTTAACGGCCAGTGGGATTTCAACAGCACCCGGACAACGCACAACCGTAATATCCTCTTCCGGAATACCGTGACGGGTCAGGCTGTCCACCGCACCACTGAGCAGGCTTTCTACTACAAAAGCGTTCCAGCGGCCAACCACAATGGCGTATTTGCCGCCATTGGGTTCCAGAGTGCCTTCAATGGTTTTTAAAGACATTTATCTTCCTCTCAACAATCCTGTGAAAGACTTAACCTTCACAGGGAATATATTCGACAATTTCCAGATCAAAACCGGACAATGCACCAAACTTCACCGGAGAACTCAACAGACGCATCTTGCCAACACCCAGCTCACGTAGAATCTGGGAACCAGTGCCAATGGTTCGGTAAGCACCCGACATACCAATTCCTGTGCGCCCTTCACTGAAGCGGTTAAGAGCAGTCCCCAGGTCCAGCTTATGTTCGTTATCCAGCAGAACAATGACGCCCTGGGACTCCTGAGCGACTTTAGCCATCGCCTTGTGCAGGGACCAGCTGCTGGTACCTTCACCGGATTGAGCAGACAGCAGGTCACGGAAGGTTTCCATGGCGTGCACACGAACCATAACCGGCGTATCGGGAGTAATATAGCCCTTGCTCAGCGCCAGGTGGGTATTTCCGCTGATGGTGTCTTTATAGACCGTCATATCAAACTGACCGAAGTCGGTATCCAGCTTGCGTTTCTCAACCTGTTCTACGGTCTTTTCGTTCATGATCCGGTAATGGATCAGGTCCGCGATGGTTCCAATCTTCAGGTCGTGCTTTTCAGCAAACAGCTCCAGATCCGGACGACGGGACATGGAGCCATCTTCGTTCATAATCTCAATGATCGCTGCCGCTGGTGTTATACCCGCCAGACGCGCCAGATCGCAACCCGCCTCAGTATGACCGGCACGGCTTAACACGCCCCCGGGACGAGCGCGCAGTGGAAAGACATGCCCTGGCTGAACAATATCGTCCGGACGGGACAGGGAATCCACTGCCGTACGAATGGTACGCGCCCGGTCGTGGGCAGAAATACCAGTGGTTACGCCCTCGGCCGCCTCAATAGAGACCGTAAACGGCGTTCCGTAACCGGACTGATTTTCATCTGAGCTGACCATCGGTGGCAGCCCCAGAAAGTCGCAGCGTTCGCCAGTCAGCGTCAGACACAGTAATCCACGCGCCTCACGGGTCATAAAGTTGACAATCTCAGGAGTGATTTTTTCTGCAGCGATAATCAGGTCGCCTTCATTCTCACGGTCTTCGTCATCCATCAGGATGACGGGCTTACCAAGACGGATGTCTTCGATAATTTCTTCGATGGAATTCAGCTGCATAACACCCCCGGAAAAAGATTCAGCCAGAAGGATTGTCCGGCTTGCAAAAACGCGCCCATTCTAACGGTTTACGAGCATTAACAGAAGTCAGCCACGAAGTGTTAACGCATAAATCCGTGTTCAGCCAGAAAACCGGTTGTCAGGTTGGAAGCCGGTTCAGCCCGTTCGTCTTTCAGCGATGGGTCCAACAGACGTTCCAGATAACGCGCCAGCAAATCAACTTCCAGGTTCACTCGGGTTCCGGGTCGGTAATGAGTGATAATGGTTTCCTGCTGCGTATGAGGCACAATATTCAGGGCAAAGCGACAGCCGTCTACTTTATTAACCGTCAGGCTGACACCGTCTATTGTTATTGAGCCTTTGTGCGCAATATAACGAGCCAGTGTTTTCGGCGCTTCCAGCCAGTACACACTGGATCGGGCAGCGGATTCTACAGAAACCACGCGTCCAACGCCATCCACATGCCCACTGACCAGGTGCCCCCCCAGCCTTGTGGTGGGTGTCAGTGCTTTTTCCAGGTTCAGGGGACTGCCAGCAGGCAGTGTATCCAACGTGGTGTGTTCCAGGGTTTCCAGTGACACATCGGCCACATAACCAGAACCAGTCTGTTCCACAACCGTCAGACACACGCCGTTGGTAGCGATACTGTCACCCAGTTGTACGTCAGACAGGTCCAGCTGACCCGAGTCGACGGTCACTCGCAGGTCACCCCGACGCTTTTCCGCCGACAGTAAACGTCCAACGGCTTCAATAATTCCGGTAAACATGACTTTCTCCTTAACTCACTTTTTAGCTGTTGGCTATTGGCTGTTGGCTCTTGGCTTTTAGCTAACAGCCAATAGCCAATAGCCAACAGCCAATAGCCATTTAATCGTTGTTTGGAAAAGCGGTGATTTTCCAGTCATTACCCACGGCCCGAATATCGGTAATATTCAGGTTCAGCTTTTCCGACATACTGGTGAAAGGCATTTCCAGCAATGGGCGGGCACCGGACCCCATCAGTGTCGGTGCCATAAAGACAATCAGTTCATCCACCAGCCCCTGCTGCATCATGGCTCCCGCCAGCGTAGCGCCGGTTTCCAGTAGTACATCGTTGATGTCCTTTGTCACCAGAATTTCCAGCATTTGCTCAAGGTTGATTCGCCCATCGTGAGAGTCGAGCATCAACACTTCAGCACCCGCTGCCTCCAGCGCCTGTTTACGGGCTTTCGCTGCCTCCACTGAGCAGAAGATCATGACATCGCCCGGCCCCGTCACCACCCTGGCATCAGCGGGTGTCTGCAAACGGGAATCCAGCACCACTCGCAGGGGTTGCTTCTGCAGCAGTTCAGCGGCGTCCGGAAGGTTTAGCTCAGTCTCTCTCAGGGTGAGCGCTGAATCATCATGAAGAATGGACCCAACCCCGGTCACAATAGCGCCACTGAGCGCTCGCAGGCGCTGCACCTCACTGCGAGCCTCAGGCCCTGTGATCCACTGGGATTCGCCACTGGCCATAGCCGTGCGGCCATCCAGACTCATCGCCAGTTTGCACCGAACATGAGGACGGCCTGTTTGCATGCGTTTGATAAAGCCTGAATTCAAGGCCCTGGCTTCAGCCTCCATAACACCGACACGGGTTTTGATGCCTGCTTCTTCAAGCATTTTGATCCCATGGCCAGCCACCTGAGGGTTCGGGTCCTGCATGGCAATCACCACCTCAGCCACCCCGGCTTTAATCAGCGCTTCTGCACAAGGCGGTGTACGTCCGTAATGACTGCAAGGCTCAAGGGTTACGTAAGCGGTTGCCCCTTGTGCCTGCGCCCCCGCCATTGCCAATGCATGAACCTCGGCATGAGGCTCTCCTGCACGCTGGTGATAGCCCTCACCCACCACCTGATCCCCCTGCACAATAACGCAGCCAACGCAGGGGTTAGGTCGGGCGGTATAACACCCTTTTCGCGCCAGCTCTATAGCCCGGGACATGTACAGGTGGTCAGAAGCAGAGGCCATGGGTAACTCCGGCATACAGGTTTAAAAGTGGGTCATGATAACGTCTGACGAGGATGATCTCGATAGTTTGTGCTGAGGGATGCCACGAACTTTTTCCTAAACAGGCGGTCAGAGAATACAGATTCCACAAAAACAAGAGAGATTTTGTATGAAGTACTCACTTGGCAAATTTTGCTTACTCATTCTATGTTTTATTCTGGCGACACTATCCATCACTCAAGCCACCGCTTATACCGACGTCGCTGATAATAGCAAGGTGCTGGATATCAACGATCGCGAAGCGCTTTATCAGGCAAAACAGGCGTTTGAGGCTAATAAGGAAACCCAGGACTATTCGTACGCTGATCAATTTCGTCAATTAACGCAGTTAGGCTTAATTCACAATGAAGGTCTGCAAGTTAATTCTCTGCTTAAAACAGCTTATGAGAAAATGGAAGATCGCACCCCTCAGAATCTCATTCAAACTGCCAAAGCCCTTCGATATGGAATACCGGTTCATGAGGCCATTGCCAAAGCGATTGAACAACAGAGCAGTCTTCTTTCTTACTCTTTATATACACTCATGCGTCTCGGAAAAGCGGGGGTATTTGATTCACACAGAGCGCCATTATTCGAGGTAGCTTATGACTGTGGAGCTTCGCCCGTTGTACTGAACGGCGGTGGCCCCCTTCACTATCTCTCCTCCCCTTACCCTACCGATGAGCTGGAGCAGCAAACACTTTTCATGCAGGAGTGCAAAATGTCTGAACAACTGCAGCGGCAGGTAGGTCAGGAAGGGGGCATGAGTGCTGAACTCAAGCGACTGGCCAGTCAATTCGATGACCTGGAAGCCTCGGACTTCGCGATGAAAAGGTCAGAGATATTTACGGCTTTTGCAATTAATCACCCTTCTGAAGTAATAGAACCAATGAACCTTATAAAGGATGCCATTTTCACAGCTCGCAAGAATGAAGGAATGATGCACCTTCTTCTATTCAAAGGAGCCAGAAAATATCAGTTCTTTCTTTTAGGCGCTTACAAAGAGAAGCTTAACCTTTTTTACGTAGCTGATGATAAACGTCCGACACCTGTCGTTGTTTTCAGCATGCCTGAGGATGTCAGTGAGTACTTTCTGGCTGAAGCCATTCACGAAATAATGAACGGCAAAAAAGAGAGAGATCGTGTTCCCGCCCTGGAAAGCTCCGCACTAATGCTAAACAGCAAAGAGGCTTCCCACTTTATATCCGGGCCAGATGGTAATCCACAGGCTGAACCATAGGAGCCATTGGGTCATACTATGGATTTTCCCGATAGCATCTATTACTATCCGCCTCTGCTCCGGGGGAGTAGTCTGCTTTAACCGTCGACAATCAATCATTGCCGATGGTTAAAAGTGGTTGCGTCAACATCATCAGCCCACAGGCTGTGGCGTAACCGGCACAGAATCCGCTTCTGTCGCTTGATGAGACCTGGACGACGACACTGGTCATGAGGGCCTGGTGTGGTTGTCCTTGTCTGTACGCCCTCTGAGTTTGTCTAAATGTTATCTACTGTCGTCCAACTTCTGGCTATCGTACTTGGGTTTATAGCCCTTAGCCGGAGTGCCGATCGCCTTGTTGAAGTGTCTTCCACTCTGGCTTTCAGACTGGGCATGTCAACGCTCACCATTGGCATGACCATTGTCGCCTTTGGTACATCTGCGCCTGAATTAGCTGTTTCTGCTGTTGCTGCACTGGAAGGCTCAGGTTCTATCGCCATTGGCAATGCATTGGGTTCGAATATCATCAATACCGGTATGGTGTTGTCTATTTGCGGCCTGATAACACCACTGGTATTAAGTCATCGTATTTTGTCCCACGAAATGCCACTGCTGATGGCTGTCAGTGGTCTGGCATTCCTGCTAATGGCTGACGGTATGCTGACCCGTTCCGACGGTTATGTACTCCTTATGGGCCTTATTGTCTATGGTGTCTACCTGACAAAACAAAACAATAATCAGAATAGCGAGCATAGTGATGAAAAAAGTTACGAAGGGAATAACGAAAAAAATAACGATGGCTCAGATCAGGAAGTGATTATTCTGCCCCTCAATACCTCACGCTCTATTTTCGAAGTGGTCGCCATGCTGATCATTTTGATTGGCAGCTCTAAATTGCTGATTTGGGGGAGCAGTGAGCTGGCGCGCTCTTTTGGTATCAGCGAAATGGTCATCGGTTTAACCGTCATTGCGTTTGGCACCAGCCTGCCAGAGCTGGCTGCGGCACTGGCCTGCGTAAAGAAAGGGCTGTTTGATATGCTGCTGGCAATGATTATTGGTTCTAATATTTTCAACCTGCTGGGGGTATTAGCCATGCCCAGCCTTCTTACTGGCGACTTACCCCTCGAAGCACTGGCAATAACCAGGGACTGCATGGCGATGCTAGGGCTGACATCACTTCTACTCATCATTGCCATTTCAGCAATGATCTCATCAAGGCGCACTTTCCTGACCGACACCGGCAAAGGAGTAAAATTTGAATGCACTGTATCAAGATTTAAGAGCGGGCTTATTCTGGCAGGCTTTGTCGTTTATATGGTCGCTCTGGCGATGACCTTCTGAAAACAAACCTTTTGGAAAAGGCAACATCAGGGGGGGTTAAAAGAATCCCCCCCCCATCAACCCAAAGCCCGCTAGCTTTTGGATCGCTCAACCGTTTCCAGTCTTTCAATTTCTTCCCGGAATTCATTGAGATCTTTGAAATGACGATAAACAGAAGCAAATCGAATGTAAGCAATTTCATCCAGTTGCTGCAGCTCACGCATAACTTCCTCGCCCAATACCAGCGACTTAACTTCACGCTCGCCAGTTGCCCGCAACCGGTGCTTAATACGACTGATGGCTTCTTCCAGCTGTTCAACACTGACCGGACGTTTTTCCAGAGCCCGTGCCATACCCGCCCGTAATTTATCTTCATGGAAGGGTTCCCTGGAACCGTCGCGTTTAACCAGGCGGGGAATCAGCAACTCCGCCGTTTCATACGTTGTAAAACGTTCAGAGCAAGTCAGGCATTCACGACGACGACGAATCTGGTTTCCATCAGCCACCAGTCTCGAATCGATAACTTTAGTGTCTTGCGCACTACAATAAGGACAATGCATTGTCAGAACTGACTCGATAATTATTGATCTGGTCATCATAAACCGATGTCGACTAAATACAAGCACCAGCAATCAGGTAAAAACAGCCGTGGGCTAATGGAAAGAATGAGATAATGGAAAGAATGAGCTAATGAAAAAATATTCACCATAAAAAAAACGCCGGAGATTAAACCGGCGTTTTTTAAACGCTTACTTTTTAACTATTAAAAGCAGCGACTGCAATCAGCTATAAACCGGCAGGCGCTGGCAAATATCCAACACCCTGGTCTTCACTTCATTTTCAGCCTGCTCATTGCCGATATTTTCCAGCACATCACAAATCCAGCCAGCCAGATCAGCTGCGTCGTTTTCATTGAAACCGCGTCGTGTAATAGCGGGAGTACCAATGCGCAGACCGCTGGTAATAAAGGGAGAACGTGGATCGTTTGGCACGGCATTCTTGTTAACCGTAATATTGGCACGCCCCAGAGCTTCTTCAGCGTCTTTACCGGTGTACTCTTTACCAATCAAATCCATCAGGAACAGGTGGTCATCAGTGCCGCCGGAAACAACGCTGATACCGCGGTCCTGCATAACAGCAGTCATCGCCTGTGCATTTTTGACAACCTGTTGCTGGTAAGTTTTAAACTCATCCGCCATGGCCTCTTTAAAGCAAACCGCCTTAGCTGCAATCACATGGCACAATGGGCCGCCCTGCGATTCCGGGAAGACGGCAAAGTTCAGCTTTTTGTTCAGCTCTTCGTCATTATTAGCCAGAATCAAACCGCCACGAGGGCCGCCCAGGGTTTTGTGGGTGGTCGTGGTGACGACGTCGGCGATACCAATCGGAGACGGATAGACACCCGCTGCAACCAGACCGGCTATGTGTGCCATATCCACTAACAGATAAGCGCCCACCTTATCGGCAATGTCACGGAAACGTTGCCAGTCAACCACCCGGGAGTAGGCGGAGAAACCAGCAACAATCATTTTTGGCTTGTGTTCTTCAGCCAGACGCTCAACTTCTTCGTAATCAATTTCACCGGTTTCGGCGTTCAGGCCATACTGGACAGCATCGTAAATACGGCCAGAGAAGCTAACTTTGGCACCATGGGTCAGATGACCACCATGGGCCAGACTCATACCCAGCACTTTATCGCCTGGCTTAATCAGAGCCATATAAACGGCTGCGTTTGCCTGAGAGCCGGAATGTGGTTGTACGTTAGCGTAGGCTGCTCCGAACAGGGCTTTGGCACGATCAATGGCCAGCCGTTCAGCAACATCTACATGTTCGCATCCACCGTAGTAGCGCTTGCCCGGGTAACCTTCAGCGTACTTGTTGGTAAGGGCAGACCCCTGAGCTTCCATCACCATAGGGCTGGTGTAGTTTTCAGAGGCAATCAGTTCGATATGCTCTTCCTGACGGATGGTTTCAGCATCAATGGCGGCTTTGAGTTCCGGGTCGAACTCAGCTATGGACATGCTCTTTTTGAACATTTAAGACCTCTGTGTTGCCTGTCTTCATAGAAGATCGCTTATTCTAATACACAATCAGAGGGAACTGCATGGAAATACCGGGGAAAAGCCCACAATAGGGTTGAGTATTTATCCACACTCAAGGTGATTTCTGCTTAACAGGATCAGGCAACACTAAACCGTGCCATTAATGTTGCCTGCTTTTCTTTCGCTATGGAGCCGGTAGGACGGTCTTAAGTCCGACAGGATCCTATGGGCATTGGTTTCAAAATGCCTGACGATAACTGAATATCAATGCATCACTGCCACTTTTCTTACCCGATGTTCCGGCATATTCCAGACCTATCATCTTATCCAGGTCAGCTCCGAACTGGCGATTAAGGGCAAGGCTGTAATACATAGCGGTATCACGGCTTTCAGCTTTTGGGGTCTTTGCCCACATGCTGGAACTGCTCTTGCCTTTGTCTTCCCAACCATGAGTTTTCTGGATACCCAGCTTAACCATAATATCCGTCGGCTGGCTTAAATCAGGAAACATATAGCCAATACCAGTACCGAGACGAGTCGTTAAACCTTTGTGCTTCGATTCGTTAACAGGGTTTCTGAAGTTCTCACTTTTCTCTGTATGCTTCTCAATGGTTCCAAGGCGATAACCCACATAGGCTTCCGGAACCAGGCTTAACCCCATGGTCCAGTTGTCGAGGGGAATCCGGTAACTGGCCTGCAGGTGAGCAGCCCATTCCGAACCTTCCGGAGAGGCTTTCCAGCGACTATTAAACAGATCCCGCCGATCCGTATCAAGAGACACCCAACCGTAGGTCAGCATGGAATCAATGGTCCAGCGGTCGTTATTCCAGGACACAAAAGGGCCAAGCCGGTAAATCCGGGCATCAGAATCCATATTGCCGGAAACGCCTGCGTTTGCTTCCATACGCACCTTCTGCAGGCCAAACATGCCCCCCAACAGAAAGCCATTCCCTAAATAACGGAAAGTACCAAACTCGGCTCCTTCCCCTTTGTATTCCTGCTTCAGCCCAGCTTCAGGTTCCCAGTGTCCACGAAAAACATATCCCTGCCCGTATACATACCAGTGATCGTCTTCCAGGCCATTGAACAAGCCCTGAGAGTTGTTGATATCTGCCAGCATTGGTGCGTCATCACCAAGTTCAATGCCCTGTTTCAGAAGATTATTCATACGCCGTATCTGGCTGATGAATTTGGTATGGGTTTTCCAGTTGTGGTCGGCTGTTCTGGTGAGGTAGGACTGATTTTTGATGAAGTTCGGGTCACCCAGCTTACTACCAACTTTCTTTTGCCGGCATAAGTCAGCAATCTGACTCAGTGCACTCACCATGACCATGTAATTTCCACCATCGAGGCTGACCTCACTCGAATCCGGAACGGACTTATAGTTTTGCAGACTTAAATAACGTGCCAGAATAAGATCGTGCAATAGCGGGGAGCCTGCTGCCGCATTCTTTTTATAGGCCTTAACTGCCGCATCGAAAGCCAGGTTCAGCGTATCCTTTTGAATTTTACTCAGCTTGCTGACATTGTAGGGCTTGTCGAAGTCAGCTCCCTGACTTGAAAGCGAGGGATCATAACCGCTGCTTATCCCCACAGTGCTCTTACTTTCATGAGACTCTTTGCTCTCAACACTAATACCCTGTGGCGAAAACCTCACTTTATTCTTTCCGCCCCCGGTTCCACAGCCATGAAGCAGTGCAACCGAGAGAATGACCATCAAACCCTTCGTTTTTGTTATATTTTTCATAACGTTACAACCCATTGTTATACTTTTGCAACTCCCTCCCGTGCCATGCAACAGAAGAAAACAGAAGATGAAATATAGACAATATTTTACCGTTGTGTAGGTGACTGCCCGTATCAGGGCGCATTTCGCTTAAATACCCTTCCCAAAGCATTGCCAAGGTAATACCGTTACATGTATCTTCCCGCAGTTAAATCAACTGGATACAGAGACACCTTTCCATGGCACAGTATTTCAATCTATCTAATAAATATTTAGTTATGTTGTGGGCAGGCGGTTGAATGTCATGTATATAAAGAAATAAAGCCACTTCATAAAACCTTGCTATTCACACCATAAATCGATAACTAGTTACCTTTCTGCAAAATATGGCGTCAAAACATAACCTTTTTCCCATCTCGGAACATTTTTTAGGGATGGTTACTCGCTGACTATCTCTCGCTGCGCTTCAGCAAAGAGCTGCCTGAAAGGTTCTCTCATGACTTTGGGGTCTAATGGATCAAGGATAGTGTGCATGTAAGTGTCGCAAGGTATCCTGCCTTTGACCCGGTACAGGTGCATCATGGCATAGGCTGTCATCAAGGTGTCTGCCAATGAAATCTTGTTCTGGTAATGATTAGGGCAGTGATCTGGAATCTTGGCAAAACTGTCACAAATCAGCTGGATCATACTGTCGAGGCATACATAGATGTTTTCGTGGTTTGCGATCAGACATGGTTCTGAATAACGGGTTATTGTCGTCCAATCATCAAAAACAGACGCTAAAGTCTGCGAACGCATTAATTTTCTGTACCTCTGTAACCCTTGGGATTAGCGGGTCGAATTAAAACCGCAGGATTAGCTGGAGGTTATATGGACTTTCCGCATGTGCGGCAAAAATATGGACTCGTGTGAAATTTTGGCAGGATTACGGACGAGTTCTTCTACTAAGTGTTAGGTATCAGCCTATATGAAACATTTTTAAAAATTTAAAATATTAAAATATACGTGTCCAATGATTTGTTACTTAATTTTATATAACATATATGGCCCCTCTATATAGGAAAGATTATGACTATCATCATTTAAAGATTTACAACCACCATTCCTTGTGAAACTTCCATCCTTGAATGCTAAACCCGGTTCACTTGGGTTTTTTATAAGATACTGAGCCGAAAGGCATAAATTATTCATATTTTCTTTTTTAATGCCTATATTTTTAAGTGCCAATTTAATAACTAAATCTGGATCTTGTTTTTTACTAACTTCAATATGATAATGCTCATCCAAAGGGCTTTCCCTTTTATGTAATTCAGGAATATGCTTCGTAGATTCTGGCATAATAAATGCACATTTATCTACTTCAGATGCAACCCAGTCATCAGGATATTCATTTTTTGTATAAAATGTAAAAAAGGTACTTTTATGGCTGGAGGCTGTATTAATAGTTATACAATCTGTATCATATATTCCTTTATTTTTAAGGTGGTAAGAGAAATTTAGATTAGTGCCTCTAACAGAACGAAATGAGAAACCCCCTAATATCTCACTACTAGAAGAAGATTCAGTTTGACCTGATGTATGGTATAAACCAACATTTAAACTATTAGTAGGATTCATATTTACTCTCCTTGGTTAAAAATCAATTTAAATTCGAGCCGTAAAAAATTAAAAAATTCCCTATAACTCTTTACAACTTAGACAGAATGCCTAACAAATGGTTCAAGTTCGCTCCGGGCTTTGCCCTCCACCCGACGTGCCTTCGGCATGCGGCTTAACCAGGCGTTAGCTGCTTGAAGTCAACAAATGACATCTTTCAGAGAGCAGGATATTTTTGGAAATTCTTTGAGAACTTTTTTATCCATCGTGTAGAGCTTCGTATTCAAATTTACGGCTAATGAAACGAATTCACAATCATAAGCTGAGCATTCGCTGCTATTGACGAGAGAAAGAACATTGATTGACTTCATTTCAAATTCATTGCCAGCCATGAGGGTTTCAGCTTCAGCCTGAATCTGTAACGCTCTCTCATATGTGATAATATTTTTCCGTAGATACAGAGCCAATACATTGCGAAACTCACTTCGCCAAAGATGGGGGGCAGCCCAAATAGGATTATCTTCCAGTAGCTTTTCTGCATTTGACGTGTACTTCGTAGGCAAATACAGGTACGCAAGCACATTAGTGTCAACAACAATCATGCTCTACCTCGATCTATAGCATCATGAATGTCATCGACATCAATCATGTCGGAGTCTATGCCTTTTCGTAGCTCCCTAGCCTTTTTCAGGTGTTCTGCCGGGCTTACCCTTTTGGGCAATAACATTTGCTCAAGGCAGTGAATCAGCTCACTGTTTATGCTTCTGTGGTGCGCACTAGCAGCCTCTTTTAGCTTTTTATACAAAGAGTCAGGAATATTTTTTATCGTGAGTGCTGGCATAGTTAACAACCTTTTTAGTGTCTATATGGTTGCATTATGGTTGCTATTATCAAGATCGTCAAATCGCAGCTAACAAATGGTAGCTGGCTGATTTACCGGGACAACCGCAACAACAGTCAGTGCAGGTGCTACAGCGAAAGGTGTTGAGCGTTCTCAGCATGGGTCGCAAGAAGCCCCCACTATAGCCGCATCAGCGGCTTAGTGGTGGGAGTACATCACAGTATCTACCCAGCGAACAGGAGTTGCAGGAACAGTTACAGCGCAGCCGTTTGCTTTGGCTGTAGAAAGAGAAAAGAGAGGAATAATCCGGTATTTCCGGAAAGTTCAACAGGACAGTATGAAGTTCACAGAAAATCAAAACGCAAAAAATGGTAGGTTAGTGAAAGCAATACTCACAACCGTAATTATTGTGGGAGCAGCCCAGTGAAGCTTGAGTCCCTGTCTATAAAAAACTATCGGGTTTTCCAGGATGTCCGGATTCGCAACATGCCCGGCTTGTGCCTGCTTGTGGGCTAACGGCAGCGGTAAAAGCACCCTGTTTGATGTGTTTGGCTTCCTGAAAGATGCTTTGGCTGGCAACGTTCGCACAGCTCTTCAGAAACGGGGTGGCTTCAAGGAAGTAGTAACCCGTGGCTGTATTGACCAGCCGATAGTGTTTACTCTCCAGTTTCGGCTTGCCATCGGTGGGGTCGAGCGGCTGGTGACTTACGTTCTGGAAATCAAGCTGGTAAAGGGCTACCAAAAAGTGGCAGGGGTTCGAAAGATTTCTCCACACCTTTCTCTCAACACCAATAAATCCGTGAGTTTCCAGCATCTTTTAAGTGGGTTGCAGGCTTATCTTGAGCGGATTGAGGTAGCCTGACGTATTAACAAACGGACAGTACGATGAAGTTCACAGAAGAACGCCTTGAACAAGCGATTATTCAGTTACTGGGAGAGCAGGGCTACCCTTATGTTCCCGGTTCACAGGTCAACCGCCAGCCGGAAGAGGTTCTGATTAAGGATGACCTGCGGGCTTTTCTGGCAAGGCAGTATAAACGTGATGACCCGTGGCAAGGACGACGAGAAGGAACTGTATGACCTGCTGGGCAATAAAGACTATCGCAAGGAGCTGGATCGCCTTTAAAAACGAGAAGTCCAACTTCAAAATCGCCATTGTGGTGGATATGTGGCTGACCGGCTTTGACGTGCCATTCCTCGATACGATTTATATTGATAAGCCAATCCAGAAACATAACCTGATCCAGACCATTTCCCGGGTGAACCGCAAGGATGCTTCAGGCTCCCACTCGACATGAATTTTACCGTCGAAAGAATCGACTTCGAGTTTGACGGATAAGGGGTGTTTTTCCATTTCAGACAACTCACCCTTTGGGGGATTTCGCTATGGAGCCGGCAGGACGGTCTTAAGTCCGACAGGCTCCTATGGGCATTGGTTTCAAAATGCCTGACGATAACTGAATATCAATGCATCACTGCCACTTTTCTTACCCGATGTTCCGGCATATTCCAGGCCAATCATCTTATCCAGGTCAGCTCCGAACTGGCGATTAAGGGCAAGGCTGTAATACATAGCGGTATCACGACTTTCAGCTTTTGGGGTCTTTGCCCACATGCTGGAACTGCTCTTGCTTTTGTCTTCCCAGCCATGCGTTTTCTGGATACCCAGCTTAACCATAATATCCGTCGGCTGGCTTAAATCAGGAAACATATAGCCAATACCAGTGCCGAGACGAGTCGTTAAACCTGTGTGCTTCGATTCGGTAACAGGGTTTCTGAGGTTCTCATTTTTCTCTGTATGTTTCTCTATGGTTCCAAGGCGATAACCCACATAGGCTTCCGGAACCAGGCTTAATCCCATGGTCCAGCTGTCGAGAGGAATCCGGTAACTCGCCTGTAGGTGAGCAGCCCATTCCGAACCTTCCGGAGACGCTTTCCAGCGATTACTCAACAGATCCCGCCGATCCGTATCAAGAGACACCCAACCGTAGGTCAGCATGGAATCAATGGTCCAGCGGCCGTTATTCCAGGACACAAAAGGGCCAAGCCGGTAAATCCGGGCATCAGAGTCCATATTGCCAGAAACGCCTGCGTTTGCTTCCATACGCACCTTCTGCAGACCGAACATGCCCCCCAATAGAAAGCCATTCCCCATATAACGGAAAGTACCGAACTCAGCCCCTTCCCCTTTGTATTCCTGCTTCAGTCCAGCTTCAGGTTCCCAGTGTCCACGGAAAACATACCCCTGCCCGTATACATACCAGTGATCGTCTTCCAGGCCATTGAACAAGCCCTGAGAGTTGTTGATATCGGCCACCATCGGTGCGTCGTCACCAAGTTCAACGCCCTGTTTCAGAAGGTTATTCATACGCCAGATCTGGCTGATGGACTTGGTATGGGTTTTCCAGTGGTGGTCGGCTGTTCTCGTCAGATAGGACTGGTTTTTAATGAAGTTTGGATCACCCAGCTTGCTACTGACCTTCCCGTCACGGCATAAGGCTGCAACGTCATTGATTGCCTTTACCATGGTCAGGTAATTGTCGTCTTCAAGGAAGATTTTTGAATCTTTCGGGGCCCGTGTATAGTTTTGCAGACTTAAATAACGGGCTACGACAAGATCCTTTAAGCTTGGTGAGTCTTTTGCCGCATTATTCTTGTAAGCTTTGCTTGCCCGTTCAAAAGCCGAACTCAGCATATCCTTCTTTGCCTTACTCAGCCTACTGGCATAGTAGGGCTTCTTGGAAGAAAGTTCTGAAACAGTCGAGAGTGAAGGATCATGACCACCATAGAACGCTATTGACTCTTTAAGGTCAGTGGCCTTTGTGTTCTCAACACTAAGACCCAGGGGCGAGAACCTCACTTTAGTGCCTCCACCTCCGCTGCCACAACCCTGAAGCAATGTCATCACCAAAACAGCGTTCAAGCCATGTATTATTCTTGGAATCATAACCTTACAACCTCTTCTTCGTATCTTTAAAAGCCTCTCCCATGCTGTGCAACAGAGGAAAATAGACGCTGAAATATAGACAATATTTTACCGTTGTGTATTTTAATGCCCGGATCAGGGCGCATTTCTCTCAAATCCGCTTCCCAAAGCTCCCCCTGTGTTGCAAAACTGTGTCGCAGGGAGTGGAGGCTGACCACCTTGTTTATCCTGCATTCCTGAACTAACTTTCTCATGGCTTTTTGAGGCAGGGAGCGATTCATGGGCTTTGCAGCCCTGTGCTGTGCTTGCATGTTCTGCCCCTGTGGAAACAGCCAGCGCAGATTTCGGTGGGTTTTCCAGCATTGACCGTCAGGTTGAGAGTTTCGCTCAACCTCAGTCCCATGCTGTAAGTGGTGAGTATAAATGTGCGAATTTCAGGCTTTCGGCAACGGCTCAGCAATCGGGTAAGCTCATCGGTGGTGAGAATGTCTGGCAGCCGTCGTACAGAGGGTGGCTTGACGATGTCAATGAACTGTCACGGTCGTTCGAGTACAAACCGGTAGAAAAATTGCGGGCCGTTACGATCAGTCTTGACGGTACTCCATGTCTTTGACATCCTCTAAAGCCTTCGGATTCCTCTTAGCAAAAGCGCCGCAAACCCTCGCTTACATTGGCAAGGTAGGATGATATTTTGTAACTATTCAGCACCCAGCAAAGGTTGATCGCTGTAATTCTTCATCGCAATAAGCAAGGCTTCAAAAACGTTATGCCCCTGCTTTCTCGCCGATGAGACATAACTTCGGATACGGCTATACCATTCCGCCCCTTTCTTACTTCGGATACATCCCGATATTTTCTGTTTTACCTTACCATTCCGGATGTCTCGCTCACTGCCATTGTTGTCGAAGGGTATTCTGAAGTCAGTCATGAACCTCAAGGTTGCTTCCTTGAATTTCACCAGTCGCTTGAACAGGTTAAAGGCTTTCGTATTTCTCACTTTGTCGTCGCCCCGCCGTTGCCGTAGGCGTTCCATATATTCGGCTTCCTCGGCCTGAGCCCTTTTCGCAGTCCGCTCGAACAGTGAACTAATCCGTTGGCGAATCGTCTCTGGCATCGCCTCCATGCCAATTTTTTTGAAACCGTTGCTGAGATGCCAAGCCAGCCTTAGCATCCGCTGAAGGCGTACAGCCAGATGGTTGCAATCCCGGTCAACAACACCCTGTAACTCCCTCAGGTGATGAGCGTTGCACAGCACATGAAGAGCGGCATAGCGGAAGTAAGCCTTGTAATGGTCATGAACCAGTATTCCGGCAAAAGTCAGCAAAACGCCCATTGACTCAATGGCAGAGTGGCCTTTACTGGGATCAAGGTGATACAGCGTCCATTTTTCACTACGCAGAACGTGCATCCACCATAGCGAACCAGCCACCCGCATGCCTGTCTCATCGGCACCAGCAATGGGTGCGTTCTTAAGAGCATCGACAATTACCTGCTCGGTGCTGGCCAGTTGATCATAGGCATTTTCCTGGAACATACAAATGGAACCCGGACTGACTTCCAGCCCGTAAATATCCAGGAAAAACTGGGAAGCGCGTTTGTATGGCACCAACTGGTACTGGCAGAGATACACCGCCAGCGCCTGGGTAGCAGGTCCATACTGAACATGGGAGTCAACGCCTTCCGGGAAGCTGCCGAGGGTTACATGACCGCATTCACACTTTTTGACTTCCGCTACATGAGCCGTGACTTCAAAGTGACCAAAACGACCAGGTTCAAATACCTGCCTTTCGATTAGCTTGACGATTTTAGAAGAACGTAATGAACGATGGCAGTTCTCGCAGTCTATAACCGGATGGTATTGGGTGCGCCCAGGGTCTTCGACCTGCCTAAGCGTAGAGCCTTTATGACCTCTTTGACCACCGGGCTTGCGACCAGATTTCTCTCGTAAGCTTTTGGGGTTGGGCTTTTCGCCTTTAGGATCACTGTCCGGGTCTGGCGTCGTACCAGATGAGTCTTTTTTCTTGGCGGAAGGCTTGGCATAACCATCCGTAGAAGGAGGCTTGCTACTGTTCCTGCTGTTGGTGTTAAGCCTGTCGCTTAACTCCTTGTTCTCTGCTTCCAGTTTTGAAACCTGCTCACTCAAACAAGTAATCTGCTCCTGTTGCTCATTCACAGCAGTAAGGAGAGCGACGATAATCTGGAATTCGGGAGCAGGTTGACTCATGACGTGCAGATGCCTGAAAACTGTCTTTCAAAATGGCACAAAATCACAAAAATTCCAGTCTATCGTTTGGGGGCTGAATAGTTACGATATTTTCGCTGTAGTTTAAAACTAAGCCAGGATATAAAGTTGGTGGTAATATGCGCAGCCAGTGTGCTCGTGAAGCCTTGTGCTTCAAGCAAAATACCATGAAAAGAGCTTGTGAATGATCGGCATACCACCATTATCAAGGCACCCTTTTTGTACTGCCCATAATGAAGGCTGGCAAAAATAATCCCGGATATAACAGAGGCTGAAGCAACCAAATCTTCAGCATCATTATTCGTAATCTTTGGTAAAACCACGCTTTTTAAAACTATATAAAGTGGAACTCTAAAAGCGGCTTCTTCAAAGAGGGGGGCAACTAAAACAGCTGAAAAGAAATCTATGCTGGCCAGAAATTTATCCGAGTACTCTATTTCCCAGAAACTTGTGTATTCAAATAATATATAGGTTCCTGCAAGTCCGGCACCGTACATCACTCCATACCCAATCCCAATTGGTTGCACGAAATACGGCCAATATTCTCGCCCAGACCCTTCAATTACCTCCGAAGAATTTAGTACCCTACTATCATTAACCTCCGAAGAATTTAATACCCTGACCTCAATTACCTCCGAAGAATTTAGTACCCTACTATCATTAACCTCCGAAGAATTTAATATCCTACTCTCATTGAATTGATAAGATAGAGGCTGCTCTTCATCATGACCACTTGCCGGAGAACCGATGTCAGCTCTTATAGGAATTGATATACAAATTATCAATGGAAACCATGCAAATTTCATGTTTCATCCAAGTATTGTTTATTGTTTATTGTATTTTCCTCTAAGTTTCACTTTGAGAAAAAAGAAGTACAAAAAGATAATTGGTGACCTTGCTATTTGCAAACGTTAGTCTTCTCCAATATGAAATGAGCCTCACGCTTTTGGATCTATCATCCATGATTGCAGGATGAAAATAATTGAAGTGGTTATAGTTCTCCGGACACACAAACACGGGTAATATGAGCCCCAATCAAGGTATGTCCAAATGTCAGAAAATTGCCAAGTATACCGCCCTAAGGCTGCCAGCAAGCCTCACAAGAACGACGAGTATATATACGACGAAATCAAGCGCTTACGCAAAGAAAATGCAAAAACTAAATCCCGTCCACTATCCAAGCGTTCTCAGGAGGATCAGGCATTGAATACCCATAGGGCACAAAGGCAGATATTAGAGAATGCCGGGATAACGCAGTGGCTGAAAGCTTCTTTCATACGCTGAAAACCGGGCTGATCCACCATGAGGACTTCCAGACCAGAGAAGAAGCTCAGCAGGCAATTTTCGAGTACATTGAAGTGTTTTATAACTGTCAGAGAAAGCGCTCAACCAATAGCTACCTGACACCGTTCAAGTATGAACAACAACTTGCCGAGGCAGCGTAAAAAAGTGTCCGGAAAACTCTGCCATATCACTCCAGAAAATCCTCAAACAGACTAATATGTTCAGGATATTTTTTCCGTGTGTTCAATGCTCTGACTGAAAGCTCTTGAGTGGTATAAAGATTAGGATAAAATACAGGCAGACCATCCTTTAGTAGGATTTTTCCCTAGCGCCGTGTACCCTGATCTCTTCAATTTGATGACCCATGGCAAACCCCAGAAATCATTCTATTAGTGACTTTTTCAAAATATAGTAACGAACAGTTTTTGATCAACCAGAACATAACTTTTTCGATTGCTTTTCGTACACTAAAAACCTTAAGAAACATCTCAAATACTGAACAAAGGAGACATGACTAATGGCAAAAGGTGACAAGCATGGAAAAACAGGCTCTTACGTCTACACCATGAACCGGGTGAGCAAGGTTGTTCCCCCAAAACGCCAGATTCTCAAAGATATTTCCCTGTCATTTTTCCCCGGTGCCAAAATCGGTGTGCTGGGCCTGAATGGTGCCGGTAAATCGACCCTGCTGCGCATCATGGCAGGCGTTGATCAGGAGTTCGACGGTGAAGCCCGTCCACAGCCAGACCTGAACGTTGGCTATCTGCCCCAGGAGCCGGAACTGGACCCGACCAAAACCGTTCGTGAAGTGGTTGAAGAAGCCCTGGGTGAAATCAAGGAAGCCCAGGAAAAGCTGGAAGCAGTTTACGCGGCCTATGCTGAACCAGATGCGGATTTCGACGCCCTGGCGGCCGAGCAGGCAAAGCTGGAAAACATCATTCAGGCAGCCGACGCCCACAACCTGGAGCGCAAGCTGGAAGTGGCGGCCGACGCCCTGCGCCTGCCGGAATGGGATGCCAATGTTGCCAACCTGTCCGGTGGTGAGCGTCGTCGTGTTGCCCTGTGCCGCCTGCTGCTGTCCAGCCCGGAAATGCTGCTGCTGGACGAGCCTACCAACCACCTGGACGCCGAATCCGTTGCCTGGCTGGAGCGCTTCCTGGTGGAATATCCGGGTACTGTGGTTGCCATCACCCACGACCGTTACTTCCTGGACAACGCCGCTGGCTGGATTCTGGAACTGGACCGTGGTGAAGGTATTCCTTATCAGGGTAACTACAGCGCCTGGCTGGAGCAGAAAGAACAGCGTCTGGAACAGGAACAGAAACAACAGGACGCCCGTCGTAAGGCAATGGAACACGAACTGGAATGGGTTCGCTCCAATGCCAAAGGCCGTCAGTCCAAGTCCAAGGCACGTCTGGCACGGTTTGAAGAAATGCAGTCCCAGGAGTTCCAGACCCGTAACGAAACCAATGAAATCTACATTCCACCCGGTCCACGTCTGGGCGAGAAGGTTCTGGAATTCAACAATGTCCGCAAAGGCTTCGACGGTCGCCTGCTGATTGATGACCTGAGTTTCAGCGTACCCAAAGGTGCCATCGTCGGTATTATCGGTGGTAACGGTGCCGGTAAATCCACCCTGTTTAAAATGATTGTCGGTGAAGAGCAGCCGGATTCCGGCTCTATCGAACAGGGCGACACCGTTAAAATCTCCAACGTACAGCAGTTGCGCGATGAACTGGATGACTCCAAAACCGTTTGGGAAGCGATTTCTGATGGTCAGGACATTCTGAAAATCAACAGCTATGAAGTGCCTTCCCGCGCTTACATTGGCCGCTTTAACTTCAAGGGCGGAGACCAGCAGAAGCGTGTTGGTGAATTGTCCGGTGGTGAGCGTGGTCGCCTGCAACTGGCAGCCACCCTGAAGCATGGCGGTAACGTACTGCTGCTGGACGAACCCTCCAACGACCTCGACGTGGAAACCCTGCGCGCACTGGAAGAAGCCATGCTGGCCTTCCCCGGCTGTGCCATGGTGATCTCCCACGACCGCTGGTTCCTGGATCGTGTGGCAACTCATATTCTGGCGTATGAGGGTGACTCAAAGGTGACCTTCTTTGAGGGTAACTACACCGAGTACGAAGCTGACCGTAAAGAACGTCTGGGCGAAGAGGCTGCCGGACCACATCGCATCAAGTACAAGCGCATCGACGCTTAATAGACAGCCGACCCGCTACTTCCCGGCCTGAAAATCGGTTCCTTCGTTCCGGTCTTCAGGCCCTGTCTGTCTGTAATTTTTCGCAAAAGCTACTATTCTTTTTCGCTCACCTAAACAAATAAGAATCTATAGCTATGCTCAGTAAAACATTAAAAGCATTCTCTTTTTGTGTGCCATGTATAGTCTCGATATCTTCAGGTAATGCTCAATCTTCCGGAGCCGTCTTTGTCGGAAGTCTGGGAGGGGTGGAAGTGCAGGTTCAGGGTGATAAAGCCCTGTTTGAAAGCAATGGACTGCTACGTGAAACGAACCCACTATCTCAGGCAATGAAGGAAAGAGGGGTTCAAAAAATAGGAGTAGAGAAAGACAAGATAGAAATTTATAAATATAAAACCAACGAACCAAAAATTATTCATTTCCTATTACCGTTTGAGCCAACTCCTACCGCCACGGGTATTCAAATCATTGATCAGACTAAAGGGTTGCAGCTACTAAACAGTAGCGTTATAGAATTAGCGTCCACCGTTTTATCTCAAACCGTAGTTTTGGCAACACCCACACTGACCAGCCCGACAGAATACAATACTAAAACCATTAATCCACCTGAAATAGGTCTTTATAAAGAAACCGAAAAAACATTCCACGCAACCACCTCTGTCCCTATGTCCCCCCCTTCGTCATCATTTGCTCCTGATGGGAGTTATATTGACCTTGATTTTGAAACCTCAGACACCATTCGGGTTTACCCAAAGGGGAAGGATGGTAGCTCAGTATCCGGTTTTTTTGAGCAAATTATCAGGAAAGCGCCAGATAGCCATGGGGGAAAAACCGACAACGGCGAGCATCAGAAAAAACAGACTGTCAGCTCATCAACGCAAAGCAGCGCTACCCACTCAGACGGCTCAATAACAGGCTCTTCGATTGTCAGCTCTGCCACAGTTGCATCCCTGTCAACACCAATGCTTGAGCAAGAGGTTTCAGCACCAACTGAAGAACTGGCCGGAACATCAAAAGAGCCTTCTGAATTTAAATTCGTGAAGTATCACTCAATAGAAAACAGCAGTCATGAAAAGGCCAGAAATGCAATTCTGGAACGCCTTAAAGAGATGAAAGATAATGGATCCCCTGTCGTGCAATGGGTAGCACAAGAAAAAATTGATGGTTCTAATTACAGCTTTTGGACAGACGGTAAAAAAGTGCGGGTTGCCAAACGGACTGGGTGGATTGTGGAAGGAGACCATTTTTTTGATGACAGCGCTATCTATGAAAAATACCATCAAAATATTTTAGACATGTTCAAAAAATACTGTGAAGAGGGCGATACTCTAACTGTTACAGGTGAGCTTTATGGAGGCAATATACAGAAGAGAATTTTTTATCAACAAGGTTTTGACTTTGCCGCTTTCGATATTTTTTTTAATAATAGAAAAATAGATTACAACAAGTTTATAGAATGGACTTCAGCCACTGAAATACCCATCGCAAAAGAGGTCAGAATTTTCGATTCATTCGAGGAAGCCCTTGCTTTTAATCCAGTTTTCCAAAGCCTTCACGGTCCAATTGAAAAAGACCAGAACGCAGAAGGCGTTGTCATTAAGCCTGTCCAGCCTTTGTTTTTGAAAAACAGAAAACATATCATTTTAAAGATAATAAACCCTGATTTTTGTGAAACCGGAAACAGGAAAGAAAAACCTGTTAAAAATATGGACACTGCCATTAGTGAAGACAATCAACATGTGCTTGATGCGCTTATTGCGGAAATCACAGAAGCGCGTCTCCTTTCCGTTCGTTCCAAGGTAGGTCCAATAACAGAAAAAAATATAAAGAAAATCAACGGAATGTTTATTAGGGATGCCATTGATGAATACAATAAAAAAAATGAGAAACCGCCAAAAGAACAAGTTAATAACGATAGACAGTGGAAACTTATATTGACGAAGTTAGGAAAAAAAGCACAGGAACTTATAAAGGATCATCCTGACCTTGAGGAACAATAAGGACAACCGGTTCATTTCGTACAAGCGCTGAATCAGAGCTAAGAGGAGCCATAGCCTTTCAGTACACAGGCTATGGCTGAATGGTCAACTTATTGGGCCTTATTCCCCGCAGTCTTGCTGCGAATTAACTTCAACTGAGAAAAACAGAGGCAAAGTGATGGCAGAGCCAGATACGTTAAAACTCCATAAGCGATTTATGCACTGGCTGTTCATAACCTTTCTGGTTTGCTGGCCCGGTATATCGATGGCAGGCAAGGGCGAAAAAGCGACTATTCCCAAACAATTACAAGAACTACTCACATCATCAGGTTACAAAGTGATTAAGTGCAAACCACTGGAAGAAGGCAAATTCTGTCATTCCTCGTCGATTGTGCATTCGATACAAATCCTTGACACAGAGAATATACCAAGAGCATCGATGGCAAATATCATGAGCCGATTTTCTACACAACCGAGTGTTGCTTCCCGGTTTGATGGCATTGACCCACAGTTGTGGGATAGCCCCCATACTCAGGCAGCAGCGGTGAGTGACTTGCTGGCGGCAGAGCTTAATGAAGTATTTAAAACCTCAGAGGTGTATCTAGCATCAATTTTAGAGCGTATTTCGGAGCTGGGACATCACAGCATCATTCTAACGGCAATAAATACCCTCAGAGCCATTAGACAAAGTGCAGAGCCCGTCAATTTATCCCCTACTGTGGACGAACTGGTCAATGATGTCCGACTGGATTTGAATCAGTTTGGAAGTCTTGAAGTAGCCATGCTTCTATCAATGACAACATCTCGACCCACTCTGGTGCTTGATGTCAGTAATCATTCAGAGGTTATTGCAATACGGATAACCGCCCCTGGAGGTCCCCATGCCATGTTTCCATGGGTCGAATTACGTATTACGCAGCAGGAAGAACTCTCTCAGAGATGGATGGAACGTGAGCTGAATAACGCATCATTTCAATTTGTTGTATCTCCCGAATACGGGTTATTGCCCTTAGAAAGGTTGGACGAATCCTTGCAGGAACCGCCTGTACCTGCTGCAAGCACACAAAGGCTTTTTAGTTGCAGCAGCAATGAATGCCCCGCTACTTGCTACGATACGCAAACAGGCGGTTTCCGAAATGCAGGGACATCTGACGACAAGCCGGTGAAAAGCCGAATTTCCCCAACGCTGAAAAAAGGTCTTCCAAAAGAATCTATCAGGGATAAATGGGAACGTTATAGCAATCGATTCAGGCAACAGACACCGGACAAACCAGACTCAATCACCTCTAACCCGAGCTTGATCACCTATCGTAACTTAGCCGTTTTTTTCATAGGTTCAGCCATTGGCACCTTCCTTGGTCAGGGTGAAAGAATCAGGGCTTATTTGTATCAGTCTGTTTGTGGGAATAGAACCTGGCATGAATGCCAGAAGTACTACGTGAATAATTATTTTCCCCGGTAATATTTCAGGCATTCACGCCAGTACAAAGGCTATGGCTGAATGGTCACCTTATTGGGCCTTATTCCCCGCAGTCTTGCTGCGAATTAACTTCAACTGAGAGAAACAGAGGCAAAGTGATGGCAGAGCCAGATACGTTAAAACTCCATAAGCGATTTATGCACTGGCTGTTCATAACCTTTCTGGTTTGCTGGCCCGGTATATCGATGGCAGGCCAGGGCGAAAAAGCGACTATTCCCAAACAATTACAAGAACTACTCGCATCATCAGATTACAAAGTGATTAAGTGCAAACCACTGGAAGAAGGCAAATTCTGTCATTCCTCGTCGATTGTGCATTCGATACAAATCTTTGACAGAGAGGATAGAAAAATAAAAGAAATGGACATTATCATGAGTCGACTTTCTACACAACCGACTGTTGCTTCCCGGTTTGATGGCATTGACCCACAGTCGTGGGATAGCCCCCATACTCAGGCAGCAGCGGTGAGTAATTTTCTGGCGACATCGCTTAATACAGCACTCGAACTCCCAACGCTGTATACAATGGTAACAGGTTTGGAGAGTATTTCGGAACAGGGACATCACAGCATCATTCTAACGGCAATAAATACCCTCAGAGCCATTAGACAAAGTGCAGAGCCCGTCAATTTACCCCCTACTATGGACGAACTGGTCAATGATGTCCGACTGGATTTGAATCAATTTGGAAGCCTTGAAGTAGCCATGCTTCTATCAATAACACTCTCTCAACCCACCCTGGTGCTTGATGGCAGTAATCATTCCGGAGTTATTGCAATAACGATAACCGTTCCGGGAGGTGCCCATACCATGCTTCCATGGGTCGAATTACGTATTACGCAGCAGGAAGAACTCTCTCAGGGACGGATGGAACGTGAGCTGAATAACGCATCATTTCGATTTGTTGTATCTCCCGAATACGGGTTATTGCCCTTAGAAAGGTTGAACGAATCCTTGCAGGAACCGCCTGTACCTGCTGCAAGCACACAAAGGCTTTTTAGTTGCAGCAGCAATGAATGCCCTGCTACTTGCTACGATACGCAAACAGGCGGTTTCCGAAATGCAGGGACATCTGACGACAAGCCGGTGAAAAGCCGAATTTCCCCAACGCTGAAAAAAGGTCTTCCAAAAGAATCTATCAGGGATAAATGGGAACGTTATAGCAATCGATTCAGGCAACAGACACCGGACAAACCAGACTCAATCACCTCTAACCCGAGCTTAATCACCTATCGTAACTTAGCCGTTGTTTTCATAGGTTCAGCCATTGGCACCTTCCTTGGTCAGGATGAAAGAGTCAGGGCTTGTTTGTATCAGTCTGTTTGTGGGAATAGAACCTGGCATGAATGCCAGAAGTACTACGTGAATAATTATTTTCCCCGGTAATATTTCAGGCATTCACGCCAGGCCATTGCCCCGCAAGCCTTCGCATAACCAGCTGTCAGAATGTCGCTGACCATGTCCTCAGAACGATTAAGGTAATAACTTCCACACTGCCAGGCGTCGTCGGCACCACAAATAACCCCGTAGCCTGCCTCCAGAATGTATTCACCGGATTCCTTAGCGTGATAAAGATAATTTTTCCCGCACTGCCCGACATCGCTGGTACCGCAAATTTCCTGATAGATTGCATTCCTGATTTGTCCATTTAAAAGCATGTAAGAACTCAATGCTGAAACGGCGATAAACCAGGCTGCATCGTAAAGCGGCAGGCCTGATTTGCCCAATGGTTGTTGTCTGCCCTGGCCGGCCTGGCTGTAATACCGATTCCATTTGTCTTTGATGGATTTTTTTGGAAGACCTTTCTTCAGCTTTGGGGAAAACCGGCTCTTCGCAGGCTGGTCATCTGACCCCATATCTCGAAAACCACGAATTCTCGTGTCATAGCAGGTAGCAGAACATTCATTGCTGATATAACTGGCAGGCCTTCTGAGAGTACCTTCAACAATTGCGGGCTGTTCCTGAGGGATTACATTCAGATTTTGCAAGGGTAATAATCCGTATCCGGGGGATACAACAAAACGCAACGGACTTGAATCCAGCCCCGTCGTAATCAAACTTTGAAGCCTTTCATTCTCCTCTACACCTACATTGTCGTATGACAACGTCAGTTGTTCACCTGTATCGGTAATCGTTATTACATTAATGTCAGAACCGTTACTGCCATCAACCACAAAAACAGATTCACCCGCAGCCATTGATAGCAGAACAGCTGTCTCAAGGCTTCCAAATTGATTCAAATCCCGCCTGACATCATTAGTCAGCTCAAGCACCCGCCGTGATAATTCATCAGTCTCTGCGTTTTGGTTAATGACCTGAAAGGTATTAAGCGCTGTCAGAATGATACTATGGTGCCCTTGCTCAGAAAGACGCTCTAATGTTTGCCTCAGCTGGAAAAGCCCGGACGGGGAGCTAAGCGCTGCATGAAGCCTTGCCGCCAGATAGTAACTCACCGCTGCTGCCTGAGTATGGGAGCTATTCCGCAGCTGTCTGTCAATTCCATCAAACCGGGAAACAATGGTCTGTTGTCTGGAGAGTTGATTCATGACAGACGCTATCACCGATGTATCATGCTCTCTGTCATTAAATTGTAGTGAGTACGCAATAGACAGAGGGTGGCAGGATATGGCACCTTCCAGCAGTTCACACTTAACCGCTTCGTACCCCTGTGCTTCGAACACTCCCTTTAACTGTTTGGGCATTTTAGGGATAGTCGCTTGCTCGTTCTGGCCAGCCATCGATACAGCAGCCCAACACATCAGAAAGGCCAATAACAACCAACGCACAAGTTTCTCCTTTGAGTTTTTATGGTATATGCCCTTATCCGACTCACACTTCGGTTTATAGTTCCCAAATAGTTCTCAACAATAGCAGTAGGCATTTAAAATAGCGGTTCTGACAGTCCTGTTTAACAGACCTTGCGGAATTCTCCATCCATAGCGGCATTGCGCAGCTTTGCCGTTTGGATGGAGATGGATAGCAAGCAGTCTGAAAGACTGCCTGTACACAGGTCGCTATGAGAGCATGGATCGATATCAGCGACAACAGACTGCCTTTCCCTGCCGGGGTTGCGCTGCATCTCCTTATTCACCAGGTAATAGAACATCTCAGACCGCCCCAACCACTGCCCTTCCGGGGTGGTAATGGTGGTGTCGTCCAGATCCAGAATCACCAGGCTCTTTTTATTAAGGGTTCCGTCATTGAGTTTCTGTTGGAGAAACAGCCCCGGTTGCGATGTGGTTTCCTGTTGCTCTTGTTTCTTACGAGCAGAGTCCGCAGATGACTGACAAGGGTTTATGATGAAGGCCATAAACCAGATAGCAACCAGCCAACGTATTAATTTATTGGTTTTTGACATCGGGCAGACTCCATGAACTAAAAATAGCCTGTTAACGAATTCATACTGCAAAAATATCGCGCTCCCCCTTACCAGCCTGTTTTGGACAATCTTCGAAAACTCTATGGGGCTTCAGGCTGCTGTGTTTAAGTGTTTGAGGATTTTCGGACAGGCACTAAGCAAGGTGGTGAATGACGGTTTCAAAGCCATTCCCAGTCGCCAAAAAAATCATCATCAGCAACTTCCCCTGGCCAGGCAGCCGGTCTAAAAAAGTTTGGCCGGCTTCCTGATTGCACGGGAATACGGTCGAACGAACAGTGTAGATTGGAGTACCTCTTCTGATACCCGGTATCATGTAACCGGTCGATGACTTCCCGGAAGGGCAGAATCATGAAGTTCTGTCGACAGGGCTCAAGGGTGAGAATATCGTAGTAATTGAGCACATGCCTGCGTTGCTTCATGTCTGATGGGTGGCTTTGTAAAAACAACTCTTTGTAAGTGTTCTCGTTAAAGCAATCTATCTCGGAAAAAGGCTCCAGCTGATAATCGGTAACCTGTGCCCCCGGGCTACATATTTCCTGAGGTGCGTATTTGTTTTTCAGAAGCTTCAGGTTTGAACAGTGCAGCACGGAATCATGGGGGGCATAGAAAAAAAGAGACAACCATGAAGGCAGGGTGAATGTCGCTATTTCACTCGGGGAATTATGCGTTCGCCCATACCAGCCACGACAAATAAGAAGGAGGTTGGGAGTGCTGTGAGGGTATTTTTCATCGGTGTATACCCTGAGGGCATTATCAATCTCCCTGATAAGAACCCCAGAGAAGGCTGACTTTTTCATAACCAGTATTAACCGCTGTCAGAATGACGCCATTATGCTCTTTTTCAGAAATACACTCTAAAAAAACAGCCCGCTGGCAAACTTATACTGCAAAGACACCGTATTAACACTTAAAATACTGCACGAAAGGCAAATCTGGAGAGGGCTGTGATCAGTAAGCTGGACAACAAAACAACAAACACCCTGTATCAAACTTATGCAGAGGCTGTGCAGTTCGCCGGTTTTCTGGGCGATATCGAGTTGGGCTACGCTGACCGCACTGTACTGGCAACAGACAACTCCATTTACCAGTTAGTGCCGGAAGGCATTTTTTATCCCCGTTCTACCGATGACCTGAGTACCATCCTGACCCAGGCCGCCCGCCCGGAATTTCAGCAGATTGTTTTATCGCCAAGAGGAGGCGGTACAGGGACCAATGGCCAGTCTTTAACCACCGGTTTTATGGTGGATACCAGCCGCTATATGAACCAGGTGCTGGAAATCAATGCTAAAGAGCGTTGGGCAAGGGTTCAGGCCGGTACAGTGAAAGATTACCTGAATGAACTGGCCGCGAAAGAAGGCCTGTTCTTTGCGCCAGAACTGTCCACCAGCAACCGCGCCACCGTTGGCGGCATGGTCAACACCGATGCCAGCGGGCAGGGTTCGGTGGTGTATGGCAAGACCCGGCACCATGTACTGGAGCTGACTTCAGTACTGGCGGATGGCACCGTCTGGAAGTCATCCGCCATCAACGATGATGGACTGAATCAGCTATGTCAGCGTGAAGACAATATCGGCAGGATTCACCAGACGGTTCGCCAGGCATACGACGACCATAAGCAACAGGTAGACGACATATTCCCGAAGCTGAATCGCAACCTGACCGGCTATGATCTGGCCAATATCCGTAATAAACAGGGCGACTTTAACCTGAATGCCATCTTGTGTGGCTCCGAAGGCACTCTGGCGATGGTTAGCGAAATCAAGGTTAATCTGCTGCCAATTCCTGCAACGTCTGCCCTGGTTCTGGTCTTTTACCAAAGCTTTCAGGAATCATTGCAAGATGCTCAGACCCTGATGGCAGCCAGACCCTGCTCCGTTGAAACCATTGACTCCAGAGTGCTGGGGTTAGCCAAAGCCGACAGCATCTGGGAAAGCGTTAAGGATTTCTTTCCCCAGAACAGCGAAGCGATTGATGGCATTAACTTTGTCGAGTTTACCGGTGACAATGAGGATGAATTAAACGACGGCATCGCCCGCCTGGTGACGGAACTGAATAAAAGCTCTGCCATTAAACGCTCTGGTCATCAGATCGTGATGGGAACGGCTAACGTTAAGAAAATCTGGGCGATGCGTAAGCAGTCTGTTGGGTTGCTGGGCAATATGGAAGGCGACGCACGTCCGATACCTTTTGTGGAAGACGTTGCCGTACCTCCGGAACATCTGGCCGTTTTTATCCAGCAGTTCAGAGCGCTGCTTGATAAACATCAACTGACGTATGGCATGTTTGGTCATGTGGATGCCGGCGTCCTGCATGTACGGCCTGCCATCGATATGAAAGACCCGCAGCAGGCCATGCTGGTGCGCTCAATCAGCGATGAAGTGGCACAACTGGCGCAATCTCATGGTGGGGTACTCTGGGGGGAACACGGTAAAGGGGTTCGTTCTGAATACTCTCCGGCTTTCTTTGCCGACCTTTACCCGGTTCTGCAACACATCAAAAACGCCTTTGACCCTCATAATCAGCTGAACCCCGGCAAAATTGCGACGCCTGGTCATCAGGAGCTGCTGAAGATTGACGGTGTTCAAACCCGTGGGGAGCTGGACAGCACCATTGAGCGCAAAGCCTTTGAAGCGTTCACCAGCGGCATGTATTGCAACGGTAACGGTGCCTGTTTTAACTACAACCCAAACAGCGCCATGTGTCCGACCTGGAAGGCCACGTACGACAGAACCCAGTCACCTAAAGGGAGGTCCGGCCTGGTCAGGGAGTGGCTGCGCCTGCAAAGCGCGACAGGCACTAATATCGCCGAAGAAATCCAGAAGGTACGCCACGGCGGACTGTTTTATAACGCCATGGACAAAGCCCGCAATACCGTCGATAAACTCAGAGGCAAAGAAGATTTCAGCCATGAAGTCTACAGGGCAATGGACAACTGCATGAGCTGTAAGTCCTGTGCCGGGCAATGCCCGATCCAGGTCAACATACCCGACCTGCGCTCCCGCTACTTTGAGCTTTACCACAGCCGCTACCCAAGACCTTTGAAACATCATATCGCCGGACTGCTGGAACCCATACTGCCAGCCCTGGCAAAAGTCAAACCGGTTTATAACGTTGCTGCCCGGTCACAACTGGCTAACTGGGTGACCAGTAAAACCATTGGGCTTCAGGATCTTCCTGCCATCACCAGCACCTCACCGCTGAATGACTGTTGTCGTTCAGGCGCTTCGGTTGCCACACCACAGTTACTGGACTCTTTACCCGAAGAAGAACGACAGCGGACAGTGATTATCGTGCAGGACGCTTTCACCAGTTTCTTTGAAACCCCGGTACTGACGGAACTGGTTGAACTGCTGGTCAGGTTGGGCTATCGCCCCCTGGTAACGCCCTTCCAGCCTAATGGTAAGGTTCTGCATGTTTATGGTTACCTGGGCAGGTTTGAAAAAGTAGCCCGAACCAACGGCAAGGAACTGAAACAGCTGGCTGAATCCGGCGTCAGCCTGATGGGCATCGACGCAGCTGTTGCTCTCACCTATCGTGACGAGTACCTGGAAGTGATGGGGGATAACACGCCAGAGGTGTTGCTGCTGTCTGAGTGGTTTGCCAGAGAAACTGAGCGGATTGCCGCACTGAACCTTGGGCTGGAAGGCGACTACATTCTGCTGGGGCATTGCACCGAAACCACCAATGTCCCCGCCACTCCCTCACAGTGGCAGGCATTGTACAAAGCCTGCGGCCTGAAGCTGACTTACCAGCCAACGGGCTGCTGTGGTATGGCAGGCATTTACGGTCATGAGACCCGGAACCAGGCCGTTTCCCGCAAAGCTTATGAACTCAGCTGGCAGTCAGTGGTCGAAAAGCCTGAAAATCAGGGCAGGCTGGTGGCAACGGGCTACTCCTGTCGCAGTCAGGCCAAGCGCCTGAGCGACGCTCGCATCCTTCATCCCGTACAAATGTTGCTGCACCTGCTGAAAGACAAATGAGTCAGCAGGCCATTTTTCTTATCCAGGGCATCGGCCAGTGAGTATTGCGCCAGCACATTGAAAAAGGCAGCCATGGCCTGATTCATAATAGCTTTCAGCTGGCAGGTGGAACAGTCACGACAGGCGATCTCCTCGCACTCAACCAGGGTAATGCTGGACTCCATCGCTTTAACCACTTCAGCAAGGTTAATGTCTTCCGGCTGCATGCCCAGACGAAAACCGCCACCTTTGCCCCTGAACGTTTGCAGATAACCCAGCTGCCCCAGCTTCTGTACAATTTTCATCACATGAGTACGTGGCACCTCAAAGGCATCCGTCACTTCCTGAACGGACAACAGGCGCCCCTCCCCTGCTTCCATTGCAGAATAAACAAGAATCCGAAGGGCAAAGTCAGTGTGTTTAGTCAATCTCATGTTTACTGGGAGTATCTATAAATGTGTTGCCTTTAATATCAGAGAAAGACTCACGATGCACGTAATTCAAACCAGCTTCAGTACATTTGAGTCCTTTTTTAACTCGTAGTCTATACTCGCCTGCTCTCAATCACTCATGCCGGACAACGGTCCCTGTCGTTGCCACGATTGTCTGCAGGCCGATTCCATTGAAAGCAGAGGAATACTGAAACAGAGATTTCCTGCCGAACACCTTCGTGAGCGTATTCCCGGGGCTTTTCAGGCGCTTCTTGAGAAGCCGATAAACCGGCCCCCGGAAACCGTTATCAGGCAGCTCTATCCCCACGCGCATATTATCAGAGAAACAGCCAGTACTGAGTCTGTGACTGAAGAGCGTCTCTCCGGCCTTCCCGCCGCGCAAGCGCACCCAGTCCGGCAATGCCAGCCACCGGAGAAGCAGCGGGCGTGAACGCCGCGCAGGAAAAAATGCCATTGAGAATCCGATCATGGGAGTGTAGCTGTGGTGCTATCCATGACCGGGATATTAATGCAGCTCGCAATATCAAGAAGCAAGGCATATTGAAATTAAAGGCGGAAGGACTGTCCGTTTCTGCTGATGGAGGCTTGCGTAAATCCGGCAGACTGTCGGTTGCTGCCTAAGAAATCAGAAGCCTCACCCGATAGGGTGGGGAGCAGTCACATGCGCTCCTAAAGAGGTTTATCAAAAGCAGCGCTGAAATTACCAATGCATTTTCTGACGCATTGCCACAGCTTGAAGCACTGGTAAGAGAGGTGCTCCCTGTCATAAAGAATGGCGGACGCCTTATTTATCTTGGCGTGGACTTATCCGGTCGACTGGCCGTAATTGATGCCTCTGAATGTCCCCCAACATTTGGCGTTGAATCTACCACCGTCACCGGGCTGATTGAAGGCGGCCGCGAGGCGCTCAGACGCACGCTCACCACAGCACAAAAAGAACAGGCCGATGCCTGGAAAGACCTTCAGTCACAAGGCGTTAGCAGTAATGATATCGTGGTTGGCGTTGGCATAGCGGGTATTCCAGAGTACGTACAGAATGGTTTGACCAGAGCAAAGGCAGAAGGCATAGCAACAGCTTCCATCACGGTTCAGAGGAAGTCTGAAAAAAGGGATCACCAGTCTGTAGTGATTTTATTGCCGGATTCAGAAAACCCCACAGAATACGAAGTACTGGCGGGAACGGCAATCAAGCAGGCTCTGAACATGTTGACAACGGCGGCCATGATTCAATATGGAAGAGTCGCTGGTAACAGGATGTCGCATATGCAGGCGTCAAATGAAAAGCTGGTGGCCAGGCAAGCCGTTAATCTTGCCAAAATAGAAGGAATTACACTTATAGCTGCCAAAGTATTACTGACTATTTTCAAATCTACGGCTGCTGCGATGACATATCGGGCTGAAATAAAAAAATCATCCAAGCCTCAATAGTTTTTCATTTGTCAGCTCAATAAACGACAGTGACTATATAAATCCACCCTGCAAATAATGCAATAACAGGGTGATGTGAAAAGCCTGACTCTATTGAATAGAAATTATTCAATATCAAATCAGATATTTCTGAGAGTTTTCTAAAATCTGGTCTAGGATTCCCTCTACAACTTTCTAATAAAGATCAGCTTTTTAGCTATCAATCCATTGTACGTCACATGTTCACAACAAAAATGGCCAATGCTCTAATAAAACGTCAGACAGCTCTTCTGGTTCTGTTTGTATATCTGACTCTGGCCGTATCTCTGGCTCCTGCTCAAATATCACAGGGCCACCTGTCAGGGGTGCTCCCTTTTGATGCAATATTGCACACACCAGCATTGCTAAAACCAGCATTGCTAAACAAGCCCCAGCCTGGTTCTTTTCCCTGCCTTATGCCGGGTAAAGACTGGGTCATATTTATTGATAATCTGAAACAAACGGACGATGGGCTGGCAGAAAAGTCACTGTCGTTAAATCTGCCCTATCCGGATAAGCACAGTAAAACCACAATAAACTACGATGGTTTCTCGTCCCACAGTGTTTCAACAGATAGTGTTTCAACAGATAGCGTTTCAGCAGGGCAACAGAATCCACCCGATCACATTCTGGTCATTCCGGTAAGTAAGCAGCGTCTGGCGCCTCAATACCAGGCAATCGCCAACAACAGCGATGATTCCCCTGACTCCCAGCCAATCCATATTCATCCGAATGCCACGATTCCCGATGTTCTGCCAGAAACAAACAGAACACAAGTCTCTCTCCCTTCCCATTCCTGCAAGCCATTATTACTGGAACTTAACCGTCCACATTCTCTCAACGTTGCTGAAGCAGAAAGACTTCCTTACAGGGATGGTTTTGTCTGGATTTTCCTTGACCCGAAAGGCTATGTGTCAATCTACCCGGACCCTGATCACCCACCAACATCCGGCATCATCTTGCACAACTCATTGCAGGCCAGGTGTCCGGTACTGGCCAGAATCGATTCAGAAGTCATTTCCCTCACCAGTCACTTCGAAGAAACATCCATCCTGACAGATACGGGCAAGCCCTATACCATTCCGGAAAGCTCCATGGTCAGCCTGAAGCAGAACACGGACGGCACCTGGGTTGTGGACATACACTTGCCCGATGGTACCATTCAGAGCCTGTCAGTAGACGACTACAGGCGCCTGAGGTCGATATTCTGGGAGTCCAGAATTGCAGCCTACTTCGGTGAAGTTCCCCTGTTCGCCTACGGCCCGCACCGCAACGTCAGACTCACCCTCCGCCTGCCTAAAGCAAAAGGTGATAAGCTGGACGATCAGGAACCTTCTGACGGCAGTACCTGGTCTACTCCTGATAGTGATAGAAGTAATCAAAATTTTCACACAGAATCACAAACAGCTGGCATAGATAGTCCAGATGGAGACAATAGCTTAGATGGTGAAGATGGGGCAGGTTTCTCAAAAAATATTAGCCAGAAAGAAAGCCAGAAAGAATTAGACGCCAATGTCGATGAAAGCAGAAATTCCAGCGCTTATTTCTGGGCCATAGACTTTTTCAACAGGTCTGCACGAAATCCGACAGAGGCTAACATTAGAGCCATTACCAGCCTTATAAAAAAAGTCAATTTAAAAGAGACCTTTACAGTCGCAGCAAGAGAAATGCTCTCATCTGTTTTTTCAAAACCTCTTCCCGACAATACCAGTCTGAAGGATCTGATAAAAAGTGTTCTATCGGTCAGTAGTGGCGCTGAGTTGCTCAATAGAGCAGGGCTGATCAACAACTCTGAAGCCCTTAATGAACTGCGTAGCAAAAAGCGGGAGGTGATGAAAAAAACAATAAAGACACATTCATTTGCAAAGCCGCGCGCCATAGAATCCGGCTGGGGCAATAACCCCACTCTAGCTCTGAGAGGGTTAGAAAAAAGAGTTGCGTCAGTGATTGAGTCAATTACCACCTGGCCAATCCCGGTTGACGAGAGTCAAATTGGAAACACATCTCTTTTACACCCAATGGAGCTGAATTTTCATGAAACCTCAATCACCGGCAAGACACCGGCCAGAAATTACCAGCTGATCAACAGTGTAGAGAGTCAAAATCGAATCAGAGAAAACTGCACGAATCAACTATGTACGGATCAGAACCGGTTACACAGTCGGGCAATGAACATAACGTTTGAATCGCTGAATCACGATCAGCCTGAAGAAGTGACCCTTGGGATTCGCCAGATAGTTGCAGAACTTCATCGGATTAAGCAAGAAATTAAGGATAGCTTAGCTTCAACACCTGAACAGTCTGGAATTCTGGAACAGGAACATGGCCTTGGCTGGCAAACGGCAACCGGCGAAAGGTATCCCATAACGATTACGCCCCGGGTAGATTTCAATACGATTCGCATTACCCGCTTTAAACACGGAGTAACAGTTGTCGAAGTTGATATTACTGTTCCATCTCTTACCCGCACAACGCAAAAGAATTTCCCTGAACATATTCATTTACCCGCAGAGGAAACACTGGACATTTCAGGTCAGTTACGCATAGCCATCCGCAACAATGATGGTCAATTCTCTATCGAAGGAGGCTCACTGGACCTGGAAGGTCTGGAATTATCACCAGAAACGATCAGGCAGCGAAGCGCTGAGCTCGCCGATCGCTGGTATCAGCAAGATAGCCAGTCTATTGATATCAATCTCAATATGCTTATTTCGGAGCTGTCAAATTTCACACAGGCCGGGCTAAACAATAGAACCTCCATTAAGGCGGCCACAGCTATTCTGGCTAACAGTTCGCGAGTTCCCAACAGCATTAAGCGCCTGCGAGGCCATCAGACTGAGTTCGGTTCTGAACTGATTAAAAAACTGATAGCATATATCTATGAAGAGTATCTGGTTCAATGGCGTCAGATTAAAACCTATATGAAATACACTGTTGATATGGATGTTGAAACACGAACCGAAGTTTATGAGAAGCTTCTTCCCTATTATCAGGAAGTTCCTCGTATATCCATTGATGTATTGGACAATCTACGTGCTGATGCGGACACTAGCACTCAGGCTACAAAAACCGCTCTTTATATTATTGAACACAGACAAAGGCTCAGACAGGCAACTCTGAATGTAAGAGTATCCGAGGGAGCCGCTCTTATATTAAAGAATCAGCTAGAAAAACAAGGTAAAAACCTTGAGGATGATGAACAAGAGCGGCTGACCCTCCTCCTTTCTTATGGCTTCATAGCTAATCGCCTTGCCCTGAACCACCTTAGTGACAGCTTTCAATCACTTATCAGACAGTATCCTGCGCTCAGTGAGTTTGAAATAATAGGAACAGAGCATCAACCAGAGTCACCAGCCAATCTGAAAACCCTGATAGAAGAAGCCTTTGAGAAAACCAGAACCCGAAAGAATAAAATGAAAAAAGATCCACAGCCGCAATAGAGAAAACATAGCGGAAAGATAGGCGGAAAAGAATATCGCCCACTCCCTGCAACGGTTATTATGAGCCTTTATCTGAAAAATACCCCTTTATGGCAAAATCAAAAACCCGCAAGGCCTACGTCTGCACCGAGTGTGGCAGCGAATCCGCTAAATGGCAGGGGCAGTGTCCCGAATGCAAAGCCTGGAATACTTTTAAAGAGGTTAACCTTGGCCCTGCCGCCGCACCTTCAATTGCTGCCGCCAACAAAGCAGGCTTTGCCGGTACCCTGTCCGGTCTGCAAACCCTCAGCGAAGTGGATGTTGCAGAGGCACCACGTTTTTCCAGCGGCATGTCAGAGTTTGACCGGGTTCTGGGTGGAGGCTTCGTTAAAGGCAGCGCGGTTCTGATCGGCGGTCACCCCGGTGCAGGTAAAAGTACCATCCTGCTACAAGTGCTTTGTCATGTTGCCCGGGAGATGAACGCACTCTACGTTTCCGGCGAAGAATCATTACAACAGATCGCTGCCCGGGCTAAACGACTGGGGCTACCTGCTGACCGGCTAAAAATGCTGGCTGAAACCAGTGCCGAAAACATTGTCGCCGTTGCCGAACAGGAAAAGCCCGGTGTTATCGTTATCGATTCGATTCAGGTCATGTTTATGAACGGTGTGGATGCAGCTCCCGGTGGCGTAGCACAGGTAAAAGAGTCTGCGGCGTTTCTCACCCGATTTGCTAAACAGACCGGAACCGTACTATTACTTGTCGGGCATGTCACCAAAGACAATTCGCTGGCGGGCCCTATGACACTGTCGCATATCATTGATACCCAGTTAATGTTGGGCAATACCGACGACTCCCGTTTCCGCATTATGCGTGCCACCAAAAACCGTTTTGGCCAGGTCAATGAACTGGGTATTTTTGCCATGACGGAAACCGGCATGAAGGAAGTCAAAAACCCTTCTGCCATCTTTCTGTCCCGAACCCCTGAACCCACTTCCGGCAGTATCATCAGTGTACTCTGGGAAGGCACACGCCCGCTTCTGGTTGAAATACAGGCACTGGTGGTTGAATCTCAACTGGGCAACCCCCGTCGTGTAACTGTTGGTCTGGAACAAAATCGTCTGGCTATGCTGCTGGCGATTCTTACCCGTCACGGCGGCATTTTCACCAGTGACCAGGATGTGTTTATCAACGTCGTCGGGGGCGTTAAGGTCAGTGAAACGTCTGCCGACCTTGCCAGCCTTCTGGCCGTGGTTTCCAGCCTGCGGGACACGCCTCTGCAACAGGATTTGATCGCCTTCGGTGAAGTGGGTCTGGCCGGAGAAATCCGCCCGGTCGCCAATGGTCAGGAACGACTGGCAGAAGCTGCCAAGCATGGCTTTAAGCGAGCCATTGTTCCAGTTGCTAATAAGCCCAGAAAGCCCATTGCGGGGCTGGACGTCGTGGGTATCAGTAAGCTGTCCGAGGCCCTGGAGGCGATTTAAAATCGCCTCCAGCTATTATGGGGTGAGGTATTGTATTCCCATGCCCCCCCATAAAATGTTTTTCTGTTATCGTTGCTCTCAACATAGTGTTTATCATCCCTGTACAATGACCGACTCCAAAAGACTGAATTTTTACTCCGGGTAATATAGAATATACCCTCCCCAAGGCATGAATCTGACTTTATTCCAATCCATTTGAGACGTGTAAAAATGGATTCTTTTTTTCCTCTGGAACTATCGCATTTATATAAAAATGGTTCATCCAGTTCCGCAGAACCCAGAATAGTATACCCCTTGCTGTCGAGGCGATAAGGCCAGACATCGTGCCAGGTCAGCTTACCTGAGCGGCTAAAACCCCATACAGGAAGGAAAGCAATAAACCAGTTTTTCTCACTGGGCTTAATGTCTCTTCCTTTGAAGATAACACTGTTGTTCAGAGAGCGATTACTGCGCAGTTTTATTAATGCTTCCCGGCTGCACTCTTCCTGCCGTATGCTATCAGGCATTAAGCCACAGTAGTCGATTATTCCCTTGGCTGCCTTGTAGAGTGAACCAGGCTTACCTTCTGCTTTCCAGGCAGAACTGATACCTTTCTTAATCTGCAACAACTGCTGTGCTGTCATTTGCCATAACGGATAATGCCGGGAATGCGCCATCATTAAATGGTGGTATTCATTCAATCCTTTTTTTGCTTTCTTAATCTCCGAAGCCACCTTGCTTTTCACGGGAACCATTGTTCCCTGATCCATATTAGCCAAAAAAATACGATAGCTAATAATTCTGTATTCATCAGGCAAACTATCCATTACCTCCAGAATATCCCGCCCCAAACGGTCATCATTAACCGGATTTAAACAAAGTTGTCTGAAACCGTACCGACTGATATTTCCACAACCGTTATCCCGGGAGCTTACCAATTTATACCCTGTAAGAGCCGCAGCACCCGCCATCAGGCTTAGCTCCAGTTTATAGTCATAGGCATTATGGGCAAACCATCTATACCATTGACTACCTTCAGGTTTTTTGTTGATTCCCGGTTTGCTGGCTTGTGCCCTGTTTTGACTAGCAGACTTAATGGGTGAGGAGGTTTTTTTATTCGAAAGCCGTTGGCGTTTTAAATCATCTATATGCTTTTTTAATTTATCATTTTCTTTATTAAGATATTTCTGGTCTTTTTCAGAAAGTTTTAATCTACGACTCAATTTTTTTTCTTTATTTAAAAAATCAATTTCCATTTCCAGCTCTGCAACTTTATCTTTAAGCTCCTGATCTGAAGTATCCACCGACTTTTTATCGTGAGCTTCGTTTAAATCTTTTATATTTTCATTCCGTGCTTTTGCTTGCTGCTCATATTCATAAATTTTCCGTTTGATTTTTTTCAACTCACTTTCTAGTTCTTTATTCTTAAAATCAAGGATTCCTATCTTTCTTAAGCCTTTTCCATTAATTTCTTTTAACTTAAACACCTCATCATTAAAGCCTTTATTTTCAACAAGTAGTTCAGAATTTTCTTTTTCCAATTTTAAATTAAGTATCATGGAATTTTTCAATCTATGACTCATATTTTCTTTTTCTGAAAACAAAATTTCTGTTTCTTTACTGCTCTCCTCCATAAGAACTTTTAATTTTTTAATTTCACTGTTCAGCTGTTCTTTTTCTAAGTACCTGCTTGCTGAATCGTCCTTACTTTCCTCAGAAACAAATTTTGTCAACTCACTTATTTTATTAGCGAGTTCTTTTTTCTCAAGCTGTAGTTCAGCTATTTCTTCCTGATTAAATTTAATAGTCCTCAACCTTTCCAGAGCCTGCTTCTTATGGTGTGCAGTGGATAACTTCAGTGATTCACAAGAACCATGAATTCTCAATAATTCTGCACTCAAACGAACATTATCCAAGTCACTCTTTTTTATTTTCTCAGACATCGTATTAAGCATCTCTGCCATCTTACCATTCTTAACACTCAGGCTTATACTTCCCACAAGCATGTTGAATACAGTATTTTTTGGAAAAGCGTTATTCAGCAAAAAAATACGATCCCAATGCTTGCCTTCCTTGGCCAAGGTGGTAGTGCCTCGCTTGGAGGCCTCAAAATGCAACCCTCGCCTCACACTCTCCGCGATTACCTGCGCCTCTGTCAGAAAGGATGCCTGCTCTTCTGATTTAGACATGGCTACGTCCAGACCTGGAAAATAACCATTAAACGCTTCCCACTCCCCCACCCCAGAGAAATCAAAGCTGCTAAGGATATACGGCAGTTCTTTATTCTCTCTTACGGGAAACGTAAACAGTAACTTGTCTTTTGCAAAGCCTGAAATTTTAAAACCATGTTCTGCAAGTCTTTTGCCCATAAATTCTTTAAAATATTCCACACGGTCAGATGTTAATGAAAAAAGAACATCGATATCCCCTGTAATAGAAAGATTTTCGGAATAGAGTCGCTGTCCGTGATCAAGGTTTTGATTAAGCAAATACTCTCTTACTGAAAATCCACCGTAATAACAGCTTTCTACTTTTGTTTCATCACAGAAGCTTGAGATGATTTTTTTTAGACGATCTTGTAATGTATTGACGGCGTCAGCCAATTTCCAGAAGTGTTCAAAATTATCAACAATATTATTGAACATTGTCTGAGTCATTTCTACAACATACTCGTTTTCACCGTCAGCCTCCGGAAAAACAGACTGGCCGGTTGCAGAGAAAACGCTGTTGAGGTAACGAGAAAGCCGCTTGCTTACAACCATTGGCCACTGATCAATAGCTACACCTTCAACGGGCAAAATCTGGAGCATACCCGCAGAACTTAGCGAGTAAATTAATGTTTTGACGCCCGGCAATAACGGTGCCGACAAAACTTGCCCACTCAGCCCTCTGTTGAGAAAAAACACCTCTGTTGCCTGCTCCAAAAGAGTCTTTGGAGCAGCGTCTTGCGTCGGTGACCTGTTATAAGTGGATGGTGGAGGATTCTTGTCATCGTTACCCTTATTCTGCCTGAATTTTAACGTCTTTTGATTTGATCCTCTGGCCTGGGGGTTCAGACTTGTCTTTTCGGATTTTTTATTTCTATCCCCTGATCCGGAAGCCTGCCCCTGAGAATCAGGTGCTTTTCTTACATACGACTCAGGAACACCATGCGGGAAATAGACGGGTACCTTATTCCCGCCATCGCAATAAAGACAATCGGAAGAAGCTAATATCATCGTGTTCTGTATTTCAGAACCGACCTTCTCCAGAGGTTCTGGTGAAAGCATTTTGGAAAGCGTTCCCGGGTTTGGGTCTGACGCTAAAAAAACAGATCGGTACCACCCGATAAACAACCTGTTAAAATCTGCCAGAGCCATAGCTGAGCCTGCCGCCAATAACCTGTGACTTAACCATTGAGGAATCGTCAGTTCTATCGGTACCCCTGATTCCCGGTATTTCATCGGGCTGACAAGCTGTATGGTTAACTCGGTTGTCGCACTTCCTTCTTCAGGTTCACTCCAGACAATTTTTTGATAACGCCCTATATTTATCCTGTTAAATCGTTTGATCCAGTAGACATTATCATGGCTACCCACTTCGTAAGTGCTGGTTGTATTATCAAGACCGGGAAGGGTTATTGAGTACGTGGTTCCTGTCGTATCCTGTTGCAAAATCTGCAGCTCGGCTTTCCAGTCATCACTTATTACCATTGCCTGACCCGGTGACAGCTGCTTCTTCATCTCTGTTACGTAAGCCACCAGGCTGTGCAGGGTGCCAAAATTGTCCTGCTGTAACCGGTAGTAAGGTTTGGTTTCTATCGGTGTCTGATAGCCAAGCCTCGGGTTGGTCGTACCGGCTTCAGAAGTGGCTCCCGGTATGGCAGCAGGCATCCACCAAAAATCAGGAAACAAAAGCCCGGAGAGCCATTGCTGAAATAGATTATACAAATAAAGACGGTTCGCGCCCCTGAAAGCCTGCAGGATAAAATAGGAGGTCTGCTCCCGTTGCCAGCCTGTGCTCTGAAGTACGCTGGCTGGCAACAGGAGTGCGAAAGAGATGGCCAGCTGTGTCGCAACCGTAGAGCCGAGAGCCTGAAGATTCAGCGGAACCTTTATAGAAACCCCGGGAACAGAAAGCTCTGCATTATAAAGTTCTGCATCTTCTGAAACCATTTCAGCAAAAAGACCAGAGCTGAGTGCTCCGGATAAAAACAGAAACAGTAAAAGTTGTTGTAAGAAAAGCTTAACTTTTTTTATTTCTGACAACATCCGTCCACCACTTTTTGAAAGCCGGCAATTATAGACTCTAATAGGGCGGGGGGGCTGAATTATCTGCCAATGCCCGATAGCAACCGGTATACTTCGGCTCAATTAAGAATCAGACAGGAGGCCATCATGCTCAAAGGTCTATACGGTGTTACCGACAGCCATCTGCTACCCGACGACAACAGCCTGCTGCACGCAGCGGAACAGGCTTTGCATGGTGGTATGAAGGTTCTGCAATACCGCGATAAAAGCGACGACCAGAATAAACGCCTGCGGCAGGCCGGAGCCCTGAAAGTGCTCTGCCACCAGCATCAGGCGATCCTGATTATTAACGATGACGTAGAGCTGGCAGCAGCGGTTGAAGCCGATGGCGTACACGTCGGCCAGAGCGATACGTCCGCTGCTGAAGCCAGAGCCCGCCTGGGGGATTACGCCATTATCGGCGTAAGCTGCAGTGGCTCTATAGAGCTGGCGCAGAAAGCCATTGATGCCGGTGCCAACTACATCGCCTTTGGCAGGTTCTTCGACTCCAAAACCAAGCCGGATGCCAAAACCGCCAGCCTGGCTGTGCTGCCGGAAGCCCGGCAGCGTTTTAAAGTACCTGTGGTAGCTATTGGTGGAATTACGGTAGATAATGCTTCCCAAATAATAGAGGCGGGTGCGGACATGATCGCTGTTGTAAACAACCTGTTTGCAGCACCCGATATTCAGCACCGGGCCCGTGAACTCAGTGAACTTTGCCTGTAAGGAAAACATTCATGGCTCGATCCGATAACCGTTCCGGCGCTTTGTTCAGTGAAGCGCAGCAAGTCATTCCCGGTGGGGTAAACTCCCCTGTTCGTGCTTTCAAAGGCGTGGGCGGCAAACCCGTTTTCTTCCAGAGCGCCCTGGGAGCCTATGTGAAAGACGTTGACGGAAACGAGCTTATTGATTACGTAGGGTCCTGGGGGCCAATGATTCTTGGTCACAACCATCCGGATGTAGTGGCCGCCGTGCGTGAACAGGCGTTAAAAGGTCTGAGTTTTGGCGCGCCTACCGCCCTGGAAACCGAACTGGCCCTGAAAGTGCGTCAGCTGTTCCCGTCTATGGAACTGTTGAGGATGGTGAACTCGGGCACCGAAGCCACCATGAGCGCCATCCGTCTGGCTCGTGGTTTTACCGGTCGGGATCGTATCGTCAAGTTTGAAGGCTGCTATCACGGCCACTCTGACTCCCTGCTGGTTAAAGCCGGTTCCGGAGCCCTGACTCTGGGCGTACCCAGTTCTCCCGGTGTTCCTGAAGCGCTGGCAGAAAACACCATAACCCTGACCTTTAACGACCTGGACTCTGTCGAGGAAACCTTCAGGGAAGCAGGTTCTGAAATCGCCTGTATTATCGTTGAGCCTGTTGCTGGCAATATGAACTGCATCCCTCCGGTTCCGGGCTTCCTGCAAGGGTTACGCCGAATCTGTGACGAACACGAAGCCCTGTTGATTTTTGATGAAGTGATGACCGGCTTCCGGGTAGCCCTTGGGGGCGCTCAGGCGCATTACGACATCAAGCCTGATTTAACCACGCTCGGCAAGATTATCGGTGGCGGACTGCCGGTGGGGGCCTTTGGTGGTCGCCGGGATGTGATGAAACACCTTGCGCCGCTGGGACCGGTTTATCAGGCAGGTACTTTGTCGGGTAATCCACTGGCAATGGCGGCCGGTCTGGCAACCCTGAACAATATTGTTCAGCCGGGTTTTCATGACGACCTGACCGACAAGGCTGAACAACTGCTGAAAGGCATCAGGCATCAGGCTGACCTGGCGGGCATTCCGTTGCGAACCGTTCAGGCCGGAGGCATGTTTGGCCTGTTCTTCACCGAACAGGAAACCGTGGAGCGATTCGATCAGGTGATGGCCTGTGACAGTGAGCTGTATGGGCGTTTCTTCCACGCCATGCTGGACGAAGGGATTTATCTTGCGCCCTCTGCTTTCGAAGCCGGTTTCATTTCTGCCGCCCACGGCGATCAGGAAATAGAACAAACCGTCGCCGCTGCGGGGCGGGCTTTTCAATCTTTATTAAACCAATGACCCTGAATGATTTCTCTTGCTATGTCTGATGCGGTGCTGGCTTTTGCCAGCGCCTTCCCCGTTTTCCTTTTATCCCAGCAAAAGGACTTTGATCCGGCACACAAGCTGCCCGCCAAAGCGGCTTTGTTTGGCTTTCTGCTGATGGCGGTCGCAGGCGGTCTGGGCGCGCTCAATTACGGTTTCTCTACTGCCTGGGCTGGGCCATACTGGATGTTCAACAACATCGCCACCTTTATGTCCCCCCCCCTCGTTACCATTGCCCTGGTGCAGATTCTGACGGCAAAGCTCTGGAGTGCAGCGGCCTGGTGGAGGGCGATTCTGTCGGTCTGCCTGCTGTTTGAAGTATCGCGCTGGTATGGGCTGGAGACTGTGTACCGGGATCTGCAACTGGCGCTCTGCATCATCGCAGGTCTCGTGATGGTTACCCGTTCTTACATGAGCGCAGGCACTAAAGCATTGATTATGGTGTCCTTTGCCAGCTTCTTTGTCGGCGGCATGCTGATAGGCAATGAAGGCACCCTTGCAGGCTATCTGCGCCTGAATCTGTTTCGTTACTTTATCGCCCTTGGCAACCTGATGCTGGGTACCGGACTGTACTTTCTGCTCCGTCAGAAAAAGCCTGAAAAGCCCTGAATTACTCTATTGCTCGCAGCCTATACTTGGCGTATTCATCCATACTTTTGCAGGGAAGCAATTGTGAGCAACTCATCCGTAGGAGCCTCCTCCCGGAATGTTCCGGCGCATTTAAGCAATCCCCCCCAGCCTGCCAGCCCGGACAAAACGGAAGGCACTGCCTTTGACAGAAAAACCAGCAAAATAGACGTTATAAAAGGAAAACTCAGAGGATTAAAAACCAGGCTCACCGCCAGAAGAGAAACCAAAAAATTATCGAACTATAACATCAGCAAAAGCCAGCCCCGCCCTCAGATAAACCTGACACAAGTGCCTGCCCAGCCTGGTCATCCCCGAACTACGGCACAGACACTGCCGCAGGCAAAAGCAGCAGCCCCCGTTTCTTCAGCCTACAAAAATCACGGACTGAGAAAACTGATCAACCAGTCCCGGGTATCTGAACGTTTCCATGACGTCCAGCAAAGCTCTGACAAGCTGAGACAAAAAGCCGCCAGCGTCACCGACGCCTTCCTGAAAGGCACCAGCCGTCACAGTCAGGCCAGTGCCAGCCTGAAATCAAAACATCTGGTTCAAATTGCCTCCGTGCTGGATAAACATAAAAGTGAACAGGCGAAGTTCATGCCCACCACCGCCGAAGAGATCAAAGCTCAGGCACAAAGCCAGATTGACACTCTGGAGCAGGGCATGCAGGTCATTGCTGAAATATCCAACTCAGGTCGAGCGTATTATTCACGGGAAGACTTCGCGGCCCTGCAAACGTTAAGCAGGGAGATGGATGCTGAGAGGGCGTTGCTGGTTCAGGTCATGGATGACCGTAAAAGCCCTTTTCTGAATGGCAAACTCAGCTGGGGAGAAGCGACTGAACTGAAACGTCTGGGCTACCCACTAAACCCTGGTCTGACCGACGAGTTTACCACCCTGACCGACGCTGACCTGTTGAAACCGGAAGAACCTTTTGGCGCAGGCAGGCAGCACAGTGTACAAAAGCTGACGTTTCCCGGTATCACCGAGAATGACCCGCCCAGAGATTACCTCTTTAAAGCCGATGACGCTAAAGACAACAGTCAGTATGAGCGTGTGGTAGGAAAGGACAAATACCTGGATAAGTCCCGCCCCCGTTTTGCAGGTCGAAACCTTGCCGCACAAAAGTTGCAGAATGCCCTTGACCTGAAGCTGTTACCCGCCATGACCCTGACCACCCATAAGGGTAAAATGGGCCTGCTTATGACAGAAGCCCAGGGAGTTCAGCCATTCAACAATGAAATCGGGCAGCCGGAAAACATTGCCTACGACTCTCTCGAAAAGCCCACCGCTTCAGCCAACCTCCAGAAAAACCTGACCGACGCCCAATGGCTGGACTGTCTGACCGGACAGCAGGACCGTCACAGTACCAACCTGTTTATTGACCCGGATACCGGTGGTGTGACTTTGATTGACAATGATCAGGCATTTTATCCGGGTCTGCGTGAAGTCACCGACCCTGAACCTGACCGGAAACTGGGTGACTGGCCCCTGCCCTGGCCGGGCAAGCCAGAGCTGATTAGCCGGGAAACCTTTGACAAACTGGAAGCCCTTGACAAAGATCGTCTCAGGCGCGACCTGGAACCGCTTCTCGATAAGAAAGAAATTGAATCCACTCTGTTTCGTTTGAATGACCTGAAACAGCATGCCCGGAAGCTGGCTAGTGAAGGTAAGGTGGTAGACGACTGGTTAACCTGGAGAAGTCCGACAACAGAAGGTGGCAAAGGGGGACAGCGTGTTGCGGATTTCCTGCGTTCAACCGGGAAGCCACAGTCGTATTTTAATGCGCTATCGCAACAGGCAGAACAGCTTTATAACCGACCTGATCCACAACTCACACGATCTGTATAAGGCAGGCATCCCATGAATTCCAAAAAAATGCTGCAACCAAATGACCAGGCTAAAGAGACCATCAACAAGGCTATGCTCGAAGCAGGATTACCTGTTCCGCCTGTACCCAAAAACCTGTCTGATCAGTTGCAATGCCCGGACGACGCCGGGTATTTAACCACCCGCAGCAATGCCCCCGGCCCATGGAATCTGAGCTGGTTTCTGAATGAAGTTGAACAAAAGACACCTGACCACTATCTGGTCTTTGGCATTGACGGTCATGGTGTGGAGTCTGCCGCTACGCATTATTATCTGGTTGACAATGATTTTGCCATTTTCCACCAGAGCCACCTGCCAACACCTCATCACCCCGATCCGGAAGCGGATTTAGCGGATCAGTATGAACTGATTGCCATCATGGCAGTGGCCGCTGCTGAAGCCAGGGAGAAAGGCAAACTACCCGGCAACAGCCGCATTGTCGTCGTTCGTCCGGCTGGAATGCCGTCTGCCTGGGGTATCCAGCCAGCACCGGGGCAGCCTGTCCAGTGGCAGGAGACCAGTAACGCTCTGCTGGATGCCTGTGACTGGTTAAAGACGTCGGTGGAAGACTGATTCCTGACCTGTTATCCCTGCTCTGCTCAAGTGTGCTCTCGGCCAGCGAACGCGGCTTTATATCAGTGGCTGGATGCTCCGCCACCCCAAAAAACTGGAAGTAAGGCTCGTGGAAATTGAGGTGGAGGAGGTGGAGGTAGAAGCTGTTGGATAATTTGACTGTTCTGAGCAAAATATCTAGCGGTATCCGGGTGAAAATAGACAACTAGTGATTGTACGTGGGAGCCTGAAATGTACAGGGTAGCACTACTCAGAGAGCCGGCGTTAAAGTTTGGTACAGGTGGAGCATATAAATGATAGGTTATGCTAAGCTCGCGACTAAAAAGGGTCCAGTAATAGTTTATGGCTGGGTTGGCGTAATTGAGAGTGACCCCTAGATTAATGTTCTGAATTAAATAAAATCTTTTCCCCTTATTGTCCTTGCACGGATATACGGCAATCTCTTCATCACAGGAAGCGCGTAACGGTGAACCAAGGGAGGCAATACAGAAAATAAAGATAAGTGTTTTTTTCATGTACGGAAGCTTTCAAAAGCTGGGAGAAGCATGATTGTAGTAGGAAAACCCTTTAGCGACACAGTTTCCTAACCCTTTTTGAAGGGTCAGCGTTTGCGGTGGGTTCCCGCCTTCGCGGGAGCGATGATGTTTATTTTAGAGTCGACACTCTTTAATTGGAGGAGCAGTCATTTGGAGTTCAACGGCGGCATTGGAAAAGAGCGCACATTTCCGCTTTTGGCTTCAGTCACTTTGGCCGTACCTTCTTTTTCCACTTCATCAATTCGGATAATAGACGTCAGTGGAATATAGCTGCGCTTAACGCCTTCAAAGGTGTTCTTCAGTTTCTCTTCGCTGGGGTCAACCAGCAGCTGACTGCGTTCGCCAAAGGCAAATTCTTCCACTTCAATAAAGCCCCAGAGCTCACTCTGAAAAATCTGGCGTGCATACACTTCAAAGACTTCGCCTTCGTTTTGAAAAATAACTCGAAAGACCTGTGTTTTCGACATCGATGATTAAAACCTTCTTGATCACTTCCACCGGTTTGCTTTGTTGTCAGCAAAGGTGGCTTAATAACGCGGCAAGCATAACACACTCATCTTCCGGTTAAATCCGTGGAAAACAGCGGCTTGATACAGTTTTGATACATCTTGGTAGTTGACCGACACACTCTGCCATTCAGTGCTGTTTATACTGGCTGCGGGAATGAATACAGCAATCTATGAACTCTAGCTTTAGCACCATGAATCTTATAAAGATCAGTCTCATCGTATTAGCAAGCCTTTCATTCATACCGGGGGCCCTTGCCAGTGGCAGCGGTCAGGAAAGGGGGCAGGGAAACAGTGTGATTGTCGATGTTCAAACCGTTCAGGCACAGACCTGGCAGGAAGAACTGACGGCACTGGGCAGCGTTTACGCCAGGAACCAGATTACCCTGACCAGCCAGGTAGCGGGCTCCATCAATAAAATCAATTTCACTGATAGCCAGGCTGTCCAGGCCGGTTACCCCCTGATTGAAATAGACAGCCGCTTTCAGCAGGCTAAATTACATGAGGCTAAAGCCAGACTTTTGGACGACCAGCGTCGCTTACATGAGATGCAGCTGCTGGTCGCTAAAAAAGCTGTTTCTCTCTCCGAACTTCAGGCTCAGGAAGCGCTGGTTGAACAATCCAGCGCATTGGTTGACGCAGCCGTAACCACTCTGTCTTTTTATACACTGGAAGCACCTTTTGACGGTATTTTAGGTTTAAGCGACCTCAGTCCCGGACAATACGTGAAAGCGGGTGACAGTCTGGTAACATTGACAAACCTGGAGCATCTGTATGTTGACCTGAATTTTCCTGATAAGTACCTCAGTCAGATCGGTACAGGAATGACCGTCAACCTTCAGTTTGAAGCCTGGCCAGACCGTCACTTTTCTGCAACGATTTCAAGCCTTGATGCTGTCATCAACATTGAAAGCCGTAATTTTAAAGTCCGTTCTGAACTGGACAACCCGGAAGGCTTGCTGCGTCCTGGCCTGCTGGCACAGGCCACTCTGCCATTAACACCGCACAGTGTGATCACCATACCCACCAGCAGTGTTTTTTACCGGGGTTCTCAGGCTTTCGTTTACCTTGTTATTGACAGCAAAGCGGTGGAGCGAGCCGTCACTACTCTGCAGATTGTGGGTGACAAAACCTATATCCACTCAGGGCTGACAGCGGGTGACGAGATCATTACGGCAGGTATTAATAAAGTCAGTAATGGCATTATCGTGACGCCTTCCTCTATTACGAACAACAAACATCGACAGTTTGCCCGGCAATTTACCCGGGAAGGTGCCGCGTCCATCCAGAACAGTGAGGTTCTGACTCAATGATATTATCGGATCTTGCCATTAAGCGACCCGTTGTCGCCTGTGTGATTAATCTGCTGTTGATTGTTTTTGGCGTACTGGCTTTTAACAACCTGCCCCTGCGTGAATACCCTGATGTTTCTACGCCCATTGTTTCCGTCAGTGCAAGCTATGAAGGCGCATCCGCAGACATTATGGAGTCCAGGGTTGCCAAGGTGATTGAAGACCAGCTGTCCGGTATCCGTGGTGTCAGGTCAATTGACTCTCGCAGCTCCGATGGTCGTACCCGAATCAGCATTGAATTTGAAAATGGCCGGGACATTGAAGCGGCTGCTAACGATGTGCGAGATGCGGTCTCCAGAGCTAAACGACGGTTGCCAGAGAGCATGGACGACCCGACGGTATCAAAAAGCGATTCCGACGGGGATGGCGTTATCAGCTACACGGTGTCATCAGACCGGATGTCGCCGGTCGACCTGAGTGATTACATCAACCGCAAACTGCTCGACCCACTGAGCCTGATTGATGGTGTCAGCTCTGTTGAGACATGGGGTTATAACAAGCTGGCGTTACTGGTCAAACTGGACCCGGTTGCCATGGCCAGTCGCAATGTGACAGTGGCCGATGTTGAAAAAGCGCTACGGGCTGAAAACCTGGAAGCGGCGGCAGGCAGCCTGACCGACCCTGCCCGAAGTTACACCCTGCGTTTACAGCGCAGCTATCAGACCGTTGCCGACTACCAGAATCTGGTTATTCGTAAAAACAGCGATGGCTCCATGCTTTATCTGTCCGATATTGCCAAAGTAGAAACCGGCTCTGAAAACGAAGATCAGACATTTCGGTTAAATAATCGCAGCATGGTGATGCTGGAGTTCCTGAAACAGTCCGATGCCAACACGCTGGACGTCGTTGAAACCGTTAAAGAAGAAGTCGAGCGACTGAGGCCGTTTCTGCCAAAGGGGATGGAAATGGCTCCATTGTCTGATAGCTCTGTCTTTATTAAAAGTGCCATCAGCGAAGTGTATACGACACTGGGCATCACCTCGGTGCTGGTTATTCTGGTTATCTACATTTTCCTCGGCAGCGCCAGAGCCACCCTCATACCAGCCGTTAGTGTGCCTGTCTCACTGATTGCTACGTTTGCCGTACTGCTGTTGTTTGGTTACTCCATCAACCTGATAACATTGCTGGCACTGGTTTTGTCTGTTGGCCTGCTGGTTGATGACTCGATTGTGGTACTGGAAAACATCCATCGTCGTATAGAAAAGGGGGAGCCTCTCATTGTTGCCGCTTACCGTGGCACCCGTGAAGTGGGTATGGCGGTGGTCGCCACCACCCTGGTACTGGTTGCGGTGTTTCTGCCCATTACCCTGTTGACCGGCACTGCGGGCATGCTGTTCAAGGAATACGCGGTCACCCTGGCTGCCAGTGTACTGTTTTCCAGTATCGTTGCCCTGACCATGGGGCCAGTCCTGGGCAGTCGTGTATTAAAACTGAATGTGCAGCAGGGGCCTTTCACCCATTTTGTTGAAAAGCAGTTTGCTCATCTGGAAAACGGCTATCGTCGGGTATTGCACTTTACCCTGAAGCACAACTGGATTGCTGTTCTAACCGTTGTTTTAAGTCTTGGCTTTATGGGCTATACCTACCAGCAACTGCCGCAGTCGTTTGTTTCCCGAGAGGATCAGGGACGGCTGTATGTAAGTTTGAGCGCTACCGAAGGCACCAGCTATCATGCCCTTGTGCCTTTGGTTGATGAAATCGAACAACGCATGAAGCCTCTCACCCATCCAGACGGCCCGATCCAGTCCATGGGGATACGGGCTCCGGGAAGGAGTCAGAACCAGATGTTTCTGATCATCGACCTGAAACACTGGGGTGAAAGGGATGTCACCGTATTTGAGGTGGCTAATCAGATACGGCGTCTGTTGCGACCCATCGCCCAGCTGAGGGTTTCGCCAATCGTGCCTTCCAGTTTTGGCACCCGCGCACGCCAGCCGGTCCAGGTGGTTATTGGCGGTGGTTCCTATGACGTTGTGCAGCAATGGGTTGAGCTGCTGAAAGAAAAAGCCGCAGAAAATCCGGGCTTGCAAGAGCTGGAGACCGATTACAACGAAACCACCCCCCGCATGAATGTCACCATCAACCAGGCTTACGCCCATGAGCTTGGGATTCCGGTTTCCGATGTTTCAGGCGCCCTGGAAACCGTACTGGCTGGCAGAAATATCACCACTTTTATTCAAAATGGTGAAGAGTACGACGTCAACGTTCGGGCGCCAAAGGATGACTTTAATTCCATAGCCGACCTCGCCCGCATCCATCTGCGTTCAGCCAGTGGTGAACTGGTACGGCTCGATACCCTGATTGACGTCACTATCGAAGGGCAACCCCGACAACTCAGCCACTACAACCGGCGCAAGAGTATTACGCTGTCCGCTGAACTGGTGGGGGATTATTCTCTGGGCGAAGCGCTGGCTTATATCGAACAGCTGGTGATTGATGAGCTGCCCGACGAAGCCACCATCGACTACAAAGGTGAGTCTCTGGAATACAAGCGTTCCAGCAGTTCCCTGGCCATGACGTTTATTCTGGCCCTGGTGGTGGTTTACCTGGTACTGGCGGCACAGTTTGAGAGTTTCGTGCACCCGGCGGTGATCATGATGACCGTACCGCTGGCACTCACCGGAGCCATGGGAGGTATGCTGTGGACAGGCCTGTCACTGGATATCTATACCCAAATCTCGTTGATCATGCTGATTGGGCTTGCCACCAAAAACGGTATTCTGATTGTCGAGTTCATTAACCAGCTGCGTGACCGAAAGGTCGCTTTTGAGGAGGCTATTATTCAGGGCTCTGTTGCCCGCCTGCGTCCGATTCTGATGACAGCCATCACCACGCTGGCGGGCTCAGTTCCACTGATACTGGCCAGTGGCGCAGGTTATGAGTCCCGCTCATCCATTGGTATTGTGATTTTCACTGGCGTTCTGGTCGCCACCTTTATGACCCTGTTTGTTGCACCGGGGCTGTATCGCCTGGTCGCAGCCAGAACCGGTTCACCCAAGGCTATGGAGCATAAACTGAAAGCGGCTCTGGAAAATTGCCCCACTCACTGAAAACTCAGGAGCGGTTCACTCATGCTGACCAGGAAGCGGCGCCTGGTCAGAGTTTGTAGCTGCATTTAATTTTTTCCAGGGTACTTTAAATGTAAAAATTTCTTTTACCCATTTTATGTCAGCCGGCGTTTGCAACCGGAGTTCACCATCGACCTGTACTACCTCGGGCTTGGCCTTCTCAGAATGATCTACGCGGACTGAATTAAACTCATTCCACCGCAGATTGGAGTATCCGGTCATCAAGTGAGATGACAACTGAAAAAAAACCTTCCAGCCTTTTTTGCTGGTGCTGATCAGAGACTGCCCCCGCGCCTTGTCGGGCGTCATGGCAGGGAACAGCTGGTAGAACCCACCACTGCTTGATCCGGTGTAGGCAAGAAACAATCCGATATCGCTTGCTTCCCGCTGACCGTCAAACGTAAGAGCCAGCCCGGGAGAAAACCATTCAAAGGCATAAGACAGGGCTGCCACCGTGTAAATAAAAGACCTTGGAGTGTACTGTAAAAGCCTGCTTGGGCGCTCTCCGGTATCGTGAGCCCGCTTTACTTCAGACGCTTTGGTCAGGAAACCAATATCGACTTCATCAACGGCATAAACAGTGTGTTTAATTGACGGGTCTTGCCGAAGGCAGGCATCCACCTTATAAGCACCGACTCTGCGGGAATCTCCGTGGAGCAAGACATCCAGAGTCTGTTGCCAGACTAGTCCGAACACCCCCAGGCTTCGGGCTAACTCATTCGCTGTTCCAATGGGAAAAATACCAAACACAACCCGCTCATTATCAACAAAAGGTTGTACAACGTCGCTTACTGTACCGTCCCCGCCCGCTGCGACAACGAGCAGCTGGTCATCTTTGCCGGGCTTTCGCTTTAACCACTGGCTGTACGCATCAGAAGAAATCTTTGTACCACTGTCTCCACCTGTCGTGAAGGCTACTTCATAAGTCGGAATCTTCTGTGCGGCGCCCTGGCTGGCTGAGCCCGGAACCGTTAAACGTTTATCCACCAGGGGAGCAATTTCGTCATCCCATACCTTACCTGCGGTGCCACCGTTACTCGTTCGGTTCACAACAAAAATGACATGGGTAATCCCGGCGGTAACGGCATCAGAAAAAACCAATGCAAAAAACAGCAACAAGACAGGTTTTATCCTGTATGAAACCTCTTGACCGTAACGGCGCAGTTCTTTTGTAACAATACATACAACCTGATGTTTTTTTATTCGGTTTATAGAGCCAGGCATTAATATTTACCTTCAACAATAACGACTCATAACAGGGTAATCATTTATAGCAGACCACATTACGGACAAGTCCTGAAATTTCACCTGCGCCCACTGTAAATACTGCCATTCAGGCGGCTGAGGTGAAGTGTAGTTCTTAATACCCACACCGTCAGTCAAAAGCTATAACGTGCCGCTTTTGAACAGATAGCAGACAGCCGTGAGCGCAAAAGTGGCCACAGATTTTACTGACGAGTCAAAATATTTAGCAAGACAGTCAAGATGATACTTTGAACATAACCCACCAGGATGCCTGGTGGATAAAATGGAGATGAAAATCTTCGAGAACTGCTAAGAGTAAACGCAGGGGACCTTCGTTAGGATAGCTAGTAATAAAAAGACCCTGATCAGGCTCGAGTAGTTCCCATTCCGTAGTGGATTGGCGGCGTATGCCTAAGGCATGGTTTTTTTTCATTTCATCTATAGTAATAAGGCATAGCAGGCAACAATGGCTGCCTGGCTCTTCGCTGCCTGATTCTCCATTGACCAACCATTCAAATGCATTATTAAGTGCATCATAATCATGCAAAAAGCCGCCTTTTATACCTTGTGGTACCAGGTTCTGGGCGATCAGAAACTTCCTTAAGGAATCCGTTGCACACCCATCCATCCCTATGCTGGGTATGGTTTTAAAGGGGCTAACATCGATGTTGGGTCTGATTATGCGAGTAGGCCGGGTTTCTGCAATCATGGTTCCATATCTGTGCGACCCAATCTTCTTGGCAGCCGAAAGACCTGAATTTTTGGCAATTGCTGTTTTTAGCCAGTAGGCGACCATTGCCAAATATACCCTGTTTTTCCAATCATGCATGGGTGTTATACGGTTTGTCCCTACCATTCTGGCTCCTTCAATCCATCTGAAACTCCTCCTGTTCTCGGGGTCATTGATTTCGAATAACTTATGGGCTAACTTCATCTTCTGTCCAACCTTTCTTCATACTGGTGGATAGCAAGCATAATAGTTCAAGAAGCCAGCATTGATAGAGTCTTTAAGATCAATTGATAGGGTGAAAGTCTCATATTGACAGTCTTTTCCGGGCTTTCAGCTCAAAGGGAAAGATCCCAACCAGTATCAGAAATAATGCCATACCCCAGCTGGCTCTTCCTGAACAGGCCTGTTTCGAGCGTAATGCTCCCCCGCCTCCCTGACAGCCCTGGCCTGTACAGGTGTCTGAACAAACTCCCAGTGACGGCAGAGCTTACCCTGCATCAAAGCATTCATGGTCAGAAAACATCGCCGGGTCGTTTCAGAAGCACTCTCAGGTCCAAGTAATGTAAGACAGTTATCAACAACTTCACTAAGCTCCTCTGCCGTTTTTTTGTTCTTAACCGTTTGTTTACTCTTATCCATTGATTTCAGCACTGGTAAAAGGGCACGCTTGACTGAATTAAGAATATCCATCAGTTTCGACCTATCTGTATCACATAAGTCGTCAGAGACAATTTGTGAAGATAGATTATTGATAAAAATAGTAAGTTTGTTATTCAAAAAGTTAGACATATTTGCGTCATAACGAGGTGTCAATTTACCATTAATCACTTTGTCTGCCGCTTCCAGCAAACTAACGCCCTCTTTCACCAGATCTATTGACTGACGTTTTGCTACCCCGCTCTTCGTGCCTGTGACTGCGGGTGTTTTAGAATGAGTGTTGGATTTCGGTGCAGCCAGCTTCTCAGTCAGTGGTAATGCCTTCAATAGTTTTTTTCTGTGTCGCCTGAATGTCGCCGTCATATCCAGCTGCCCATGATACGCAAGCTGGGAACATAATTTCAGGAGAACCGGTTTCAGTTCCTGCACTTCAAGACTGTCAAACTCAACCTGGCAGTGAGTCATATATTCATTCGGAGCCATACCCCTGAACTTTTCATCGATATCCCTGGCTTTCGCTTCCAGCCAGTGTTTCAAGTTAGAAATACGCTCACGAGTGACATGAAAGGATAGTTTAGGCTTCCCATTAACTTCATCCGGCACGGCATCCCATCCATTTTCCAGAATATAGTCGAAGCACCTTCCAGGTTCCCAGCCAGAGCACAATTGTTTTTCCTCTGATACCGTTTTGACAAGGTCTGCACTATCAATGGTTCTATGAGGGATAAGGCAAGGTTCAGAAGCACCCGAACAGAGCCCGGGAACGAAAGAATTGTATTTCCCGGCCACCAGATTTTTCAGAGTCCGCCTGGTGCCGCCATGGCTATGAAGCTGCCAGAGACTTCGGTCTGGCAAGACCAAGTTCACAGGGTGTTGATTTTCCGACCCGTAGCGCAAATATTGCTCAACGTCTTCACCAAGAAGAAAAGGGGTTTCGACAACATGCACATGTACGGCCGGATTCCGCTCAAGCAGCTTGCGCAGTTTTGTTTCTCTCTCCTTTTGATCGTAGGGTCTTTTTGACAATGCCTGCCGGAGAACAAAACAATGAACCTCAACATTCTGGTCAGAAAGGGAGTCGATGCACTCAGCGAGCTTCTTGACTATTGCATGAAGTTGCATACCACTGATGCTCACTTCTACCACCCCTATCCGGCGATACCCCAGATGAAAAGCCTTACCAACTTCCCGACCCATTTTTTCAATATGCCTGGCAGAGCTGAGTTCCATTTCTTTGGCTGTTGAAACCACCACCGCAGGACGGCTAACCGGAGGGATATACGTTTCGAGAAAATCATATAAACAGGTGCCGCCTCGTTCCATGGTAAAAATGACTTCAACCGGGTTCTTCTCCACAGCCTTTCCCAGCTGCTCCAGAGCAGATTGCTGATCCCTGACATACTTACAGTAGATCAGGCCTTCATCTTCGTACTGTCCGTTTATCCGTCCTTTGCGAACCTGCTTGATACGCTTGCATACCTCCTTCACGTCAAGACCTGGTTCTTCCAGGTATTCCAGACCCAGCATGTCTGGATGGGCTACAAACCTTTCAGGGTGGCCAACCCGGGTTATAGTCAGACCTTCCAAAGTCTGGCACAGGGGATTGGCAGACGATTTGGGGAGAGAGGCAGATTTCTCTTCAGGAGACTGAGTGCTGATATCCCTGCCAAATACCGTACCTGACTCAACGGTTGCGCCATCCGGGCTTTTATGAGATTGAGCTCCCTCCGGAGTTCTCAGTGCATAAGCATCAACATCTATTTTTCTCGCGGCCTCCATACTCACTTACCCCTTAATCCTTGATGACTTCATTTTTAGACAGGCAGTCTATGCGGATGTTTGGACAAAAGCAGACAAGACTGTCAGAAGCACTGACAACTTGAGGAGACGATGATTCAGTATCTGCTGAAGTTCCGGTATCCGCCTCAAAAGAAGGGGTAAGCCCCCAACCAGCATCAGAAATATTGCTCACTACCCACCCCGTCAGCCAAAGGCTATAATGTGCCACTTTTGAACAGATAGTAGACAGCCGTGAGCGCAGAGACAGCCATGAGCACCAAAAAGCTATACATCAAGACCCACGGTTGCCAGATGAACGAGTACGACTCTGCCCGTATGGCAGACCTGCTCGGAGAAACCCATACTCTGGAACTGACCGACAACCCGGAAGAAGCCGACGTACTGCTGGTCAACACCTGTTCCGTCCGCGAAAAGGCGCAGGAAAAACTGTTCCACCAGCTCGGTCGCTGGAAACACCTGAAAGAAAAGAACCCCAACCTGGTAATTGGCGTGGGTGGTTGTGTCGCCAGTCAGGAAGGCGAGGAAATCCGCAAGCGCGCGCACTACGTTGACGTGGTGTTTGGCCCACAGACCCTGCATCGCCTGCCGGAAATGATTGACGCCACCCAGCAGGATCACATCCCGGTGGTAGACGTCACTTTCCCCGAAATCGAAAAGTTTGACCGCCTGCCCGAACCAAGCGTCGACGGCCCAACCGCTTTTGTGTCCATAATGGAAGGTTGCAGCAAGTACTGCACCTACTGCATTGTGCCCTACACTCGAGGCCCGGAAGTCAGCCGCCCAATGGATGACGTTCTGGCGGAGTGTGTCGGTCTGGCAGAGAAAGGGGTGCGTGAAATCAACCTGCTGGGGCAGAACGTTAACGCTTATCGTGGTGAAAAGGACGATGGTTCTATTTGTGATCTGGCAGAACTGATCACCATCGTTGCCGCCATCGACGGCATCGACCGCATCCGTTTCACCACCTCGCACCCGCTGGAGTTCTCCGACAGCCTGATCGATGTTTATGGCGAAGTACCGGAACTGGTCAGCCACCTGCATCTGCCGGTTCAGAGCGGTTCCAACCGTATCCTGAAGCTGATGGAGCGTGAGCATGAAACCAGCATCTATCTGGACAAGGTTCGCCGCATTCGTGAGCATCGCCCGAATATGAGCATGTCTTCCGACTTTATTGTTGGCTTCCCCGGTGAAACCGATGAAGACTTCCAGGACACCATGGCGTTAATTGCCGAAGTGGGCTTCGACGCCTCCTTCAGCTTTATCTACAGCAAGCGTCCGGGGACTCCGGCGTCGGATATGCCAGACGACGTAACGGCGGACACCAAGAAGCAGCGCCTGCGCATTCTGCAGGATCGCCTGAACCAGCAAACCATGCAGATCAGTCGTCGGATGGTGGGTTCTACCCAGAAAATTCTGGTCACCGGTTATTCCAAAAAAGACCCCGGCGAACTGATGGGCCGTACCGAGTGCAACCGTATTGTCAACTTCAGGTTCGACGATCCACGCCTGATCGGACATTTTGCCAATGTTGAAGTGACCGATGCCTTTGCCCACTCTATGCGCGGCAGGATTTTAAGCTCCGAGCTGGAGTGACTGCTCCCCACCCTATCGGGTGAGGCTTCTGATTTCTTAGGCAGCAACCGACAGTCTGCCGGATTTACGCAAGCCTCCATCAGCAGAAACGGACAGTCCTTCCGCCTTTAATTTCAATATGCCTTGCTTCTTGATATTGCGAGCTGCATTAATATCCCGGTCATGGATAGCACCACAGCTACACTCCCATGATCGGATTCTCAATGGCATTTTTTCCTGTTTCAAATCGCAGACTGAGCAAGTTTTAGAGGATGCAAACCACTGGTCTATCTTCACCAGATGTTTACCTTCCTGCTTTGCCTTGTATTCGAGTTTGGTTATCAGTGAGTGCCAGCCAGCATCAGCAATAGAACGTGCAAGACGCTTGTTCTTGAGCATGTTTTTAACTTTCAGTGTCTCCACAATTACCGCTTGGTTTTCGTCGATGAGTTGTTTTGATAGCTTATGCTGAAAATCATTACGGGCAAAGGCTACACGCTCATGCGCCTTTGCCACCAATAAACGGGCTTTGTGCCTACCTTTTGAGCCTTTCTTGCAGCGAGATAGAGCCTGTTGTTTTCTTTTCAGGTTACGTTGTGCTTTTTTCAGAAAGCGAGGATTGCCAGTCTTATGGCCGGTACTGGTGATAGCCAGATCAGTAATCCCCATATCAACACCGACAACCTGATTAGCTTCAAGATTATCAATCTGTTTTGGTTGTTCCTGGGTATCATCAGCCAATATGGAGGCAAAATACTTGCCGGTTAGCGTTCTGCTCAGGGTGATAGACTTCACCTTACCCACTATTTCACGATGCACTTTAGCCCTTATGGGCTTGCACTTGGGGATTTTTATCCAGTTATCGCCCACAGAGACAGACGTACAATGGTAGCTACTTTGCTTGCCATGCTTTTTCTTGAAGCGAGGAAATCTTGCCTGCAATTTGGGATTGAAAAAGTTTTGAAAGGCCGTATCCAGATTGATAGTGGCCTGTTGCAGTGCAATAGAGTCAGCGTTTTTCAGCCATGAGTACTTTCGGCTTTTCTTGGCTTTTGCCAGCAAGGGCTTCAGGTGTTTTTTGGGAGAAAGGCTCTGCCCACGAACCTTGTAATAATGAACCTTAATAGCCAGGGCCTTGTTCCATACGAACCGCACAGCATCAAACTGACGGTCGAGAAATTCCGCCTGCTCTGATGTTGGATAGATTCGTACTTTGGTGGCTCTCAGCATGGAACGTTATTTCAGTACTCATCAATATAAACTTTATATTACAGGTATTTGAAAGAGGTTTTCAAGTGAGCGCACACAATAAAGATTTGCTTAAAGGGTATCTTCGCAAACGACATAGCGTTACCAAGCTGGTTGTTCATTTGGTGTTCACGACAAAGTACAGACGAAAGCTTTTTGATGGCTATATGATCAAGCAGTTACGGGAGTCGTTCGAGAGTGCATGTGAAAAACTGGAATGCCAGTTACTTGAAATGGATGGCGAAAAAGATCACGTACACCTGTTGGTGACCTACCCACCAAAACTGGCTATCAGTGTCATGGTAAATAATCTCAAATCAACATCATCAAGACGGTTGCGAATGCTGAATACCCACCTTACTGCTCAGAGCAAAGCAGGCTTAATGTGGTCAAGGTCTTACTTTGCTTGCAGTGCTGGCGGTGCAACTATCGAGACTCTGAAGGACTACGTTAATAGCCAGAGTACACCAGATTGATGGCGGAAGGCTCTGCGCCTTCCCGTCTTATATCCCCGCCCGCATTGGGCGAGGGTTTACGACGATTTTGCTAAGGGGCGCAGCATTCAATAACTTACCGGGCTGTTGGCTTTTGGCTATTAGCTGCTCGTACAGCCAACCGCCAACAGCCAACAGCCAACAGCCAACAGCCAACAGCGGTATATTATGTTCTGCTGCTTCCCTAAAAAGAGTCCTTATTGAGCCGAATCCCATCTCTTGTCGTTCCCGCCTGCTCGGGAACGACAAGAGAAATTATTATCTGCCACTTCCCTCCTTCAACAATCTCTCCCTCTAAACTCTCTATAAAAATCCTGTAAAATAGGCTCAATATCGCGGCCATGATCTACCCAACCTTCAGACCGCGGTATATGCTTAACCCAAATAATCGCAGTAAGAGCTGAATCCCCGACTTGAACGCCAAAACCCGAAACACTTCCAATACTCTGGCAGAAAGCCACTGTCAGTTTACCCTTGAACCCGATGACAGCCAGCGTTTTGCCGAGCTGTGCGGTCAGTTCAACCAGAACCTGAAACAGATCGAACAGCGCCTGCACGTTAAAGTTCGCAACCGTGGTAACAAGTTTTCCGTGTCAGGTCGTGCAGACTCGATCAAAGCAGCCCGGGAAATTCTGAAACGGCTGTACAGGGAAACCGGCAAACAACCACCACTGACACCGGAAACCGTACACCTGTTCCTACAGGAATCAGCCATTGAATACATTGCGGCACCCGAAAGCAGTGACGACGTTGTTTCCCTGCGTACCCGCAAAGGGCTGATCACGCCACGGGGCCCTAACCAGCAGAACTACGTTAAATCCATTCTTCAGCACGACATCAACTTTGGCATTGGTCCTGCGGGTACCGGTAAAACCTACCTTGCTGTTGCCGCTGCGGTTCAGGCCCTTGAAGATGAACAGATTCGTCGAATCCTGCTGGTTCGTCCTGCGGTAGAAGCTGGCGAGAAACTGGGCTTCCTGCCCGGCGACCTGTCCCAGAAAATCGACCCTTATCTGCGTCCTCTTTACGATGCCCTGTATGAAATGCTGGGATTTGAACGGGTCGACAAACTGATCGAAAAGAATGTGATTGAAGTCGCACCCCTGGCCTATATGCGCGGTCGAACCCTGAATAACTCTTTCATTATTCTTGATGAATCCCAGAACACGACATCCGAGCAGATGAAAATGTTCCTTACCCGTATCGGCTTCGGCTCAACCGCGGTTATTACCGGTGACGTCACTCAGGTTGACCTGCCACGGGGAACCCGCTCAGGTCTGCTCAGCGCCATTGACGTGCTGAAAGACGTAGACGGCATGGGCTTTACCTGGTTCTCTTCCAAAGACGTCGTTCGTCACCCTCTGGTTCAGCGCATCGTTCAGGCTTACGACGTATTCGACCAGAAGCAGGAACAGGAACAGCAAAGGCGCCGCGAAGAACGCAAGGCTTTGCATGAACAGCGCCAGCAGCAGGCACAAACTGAGGCAAGCGTCCCATCATGAGCGCCAACGTGTTTATCGATATCCAGATTGCCAGTGACAGTCAGCGGTTGCCCGGTGAACAGGACTTCCAGCAGTGGGCAGAAGCGGCTGTCGGCTCACACCGGGACGAAGCAGAAATCAGCCTGCGTATCGTGGATACCGAAGAAGGGGCAGAGCTGAACCAGCAGTGGCGCCAGAAACAGGGGCCCACTAACGTGCTGTCATTCCCGTCTGAACTACCCGCCGAGCTGGAACTGCCCTTGCTGGGCGATCTGGTGGTCTGCGCTCCGGTGGTTGAACGGGAAGCCGGTGAACAGAAAAAAAGTCTGCAGGCGCACTGGGCGCATATGATCATACATGGCACACTGCACCTGCTGGGCTATGACCATATAGACGACAGTGAAGCAGAAGCGATGGAAGCCCTGGAAACTGAAATAGTAAAAAGCCTTGGCTTCCCTGACCCTTACGCAGAAACCGTTTAACGAACCGTACTCTGTCGGGGTATAGTTGCTACTCGACAGGCTACACGACAGATGCCTGACAGAAGCGGAGGCGCTCTCCGTTTCTGGTCATGAAGATGGTACAGCTGTTTTTTAAACAGCCACATTTAAAGAAAAGGTAATGAACGACGAAACCCCAACGGGTGAAGAACCCTCACCATCGTGGATGGATAAACTCTCTGGCCTTTTCAGTCAGGACCCGAAAAACAGAAGTGAATTGCTGTCAATCCTGAACGAAGCCGGCAGCAGGGGCATTATAGACACCGAAGCCCTGAGCATTATTGAAGGGGCCGTCCAGGTGGCGGACATGCAGGTACGGGAAATAATGATTCCCCGCTCCCAGATGGTCTGCGTGGAAGAAGACCAGGAACCCCGGGATTTCCTGCCTAAAATTATCGAATCCGCCCACTCCCGCTTCCCGGTGATCGGGGACACCAAGGATGAGATCATTGGTATTCTGCTGGCAAAAGACCTGTTGCCACTGATCCTGCAAAATAATCGCTTCAATATTAAAGACCACCTTCGCCCTGCCACGTTTATACCTGAAAGCAAGCGCCTCAATGTTCTTCTGAAAGAGTTCCGCACCAACCGCAACCACATGGCCATCGTGATTGATGAGTTTGGCGGCGTCGCCGGACTGGTGACCATTGAAGATGTTCTGGAACAGATTGTCGGCGACATTGAAGATGAACACGATGTCGAGGAAGACAGCTTTATCAAACCCGTTGAAGAAAGTGCCAATACCTTTATCGTTAAGGCGCTGACCCCCATTGATGACTTTAATGAGCACTTCAACGCTCAATTCAGCGGTGAAGAGTTCGATACCATCGGCGGGATTGTTATGCAGGAATTTGGACACATGCCCAAGCGTAACGAATACGTGGAAATTTCCGGTTTTCGGTTTGATGTGCTTAACTCCGACGGTCGCCGCATTCGATTACTGCGGGTGACCGACACTCACGAATAACCCTCGCGACTGCCTCTCGCGACTGACAGGCCGATGATATTGAAGAATAAACTGCCCGGACACCTGATGGCAGCCCTTGCCGGTGTCCTCTTCACTTTTGCTTTCAGTCCTTATGATTACTGGCCGGTGTTATTGCTGGCCAGTGGCTGTATTTTCTTTCTTACCCAAAAAGAAGCGCTGCGCCCTGCCCTTGTTCGCGGGTCGATGTTTGGCGTCGGACTGTTTGGATCGGGTACTTCATGGGTTTACGTCAGCATCCATGAGTTCGGTTCAGCCCCTGTGCCCCTTGCCATTGCGCTGACCCTGTTATTTACCCTGTTCCTGACCAGCATTTTTATCACGCCCCTGTTTCTTGCTTATGTGAAACTCCGGGATCGCTATAAGGTGGCGACCACCTGGCAGCGAGCCTTCCTGTTTGCGGGCGTCTGGGTACTGTTTGAATGGTTCAGAACCTGGTTCCTGACCGGGTTCCCCTGGCTGTTACAGGGCTATGCCCTTCTGGACACACCGTTCCAGGGCTGGGCACCGGTGACCGGTGTCTACGGCCTGAGCCTGTTACTGATCACTACAGCCTGTCTTCTGACTTCTGTCCTTATCGACAAATGTCGTCTTTCTGCCGGACAGGTAATCGCTTTGGTGAGCATTGCCGCTGCCTGGCTGATCAGCCTTCCCCTGAACCAGATAACCTGGACGACTCAAACCGACAAGCTCAGTTTCAGCGCCATTCAGGGTAATATTCCCCAAAGCCTTAAATGGAAGCCAGGCTATCTGGAAGATACCGTTCGAACCTATTTTAAACTGACCGAAAAGGAGTGGGGACGGGATCTGGTGATATGGCCGGAAAATGCCCTGCCTGTTTTCTACAGCAGCGTCCGCCCTGTAATACAGCAAATCGATCGTCAGGCTAACGCCAGTGGAAGTGCGTTTATCACCGGTATTCCAATGGACGATAACAGTACCGGCGAACCCCGTTATTACAATGCCATTATTGCCATCGGTACAGGCGATGGACGGTACTATAAACAGAAACTGGTTCCTTTTGGTGAATACGTGCCTCTGGAGTCCATACTGAGAGGGCTGATTGATTTCTTTGACCTGCCCATGAGCGCCTTTTCCCAGGGTGATCACAATCAGGAATTACTGGAAGTACCGGAAGCCACCATTGCCCCCTATATCTGCTATGAAGTGGTGTACCCGGACTTTGCGGCGGAGCAGGCAAAAGACAGTGGACTTTTAATTACGATCAGTAACGACACCTGGTTTGGCCGTTCCATCGGGCCTTTGCAGCATTACCAGATTGCCCGTATGCGTTCACTGGAGACAGGACGCTATATGATTCGCGCTACCAATGATGGCAAAACGGCCCTGATTAATGACCGGGGGCAAACCGTTAAAAGCATTGAGCGTTTCAAGGCGGGGGTTCTGCGTGGTGACGTTCCGGTTATGGAAGGTATAACACCTTTTATGCGCCTTGGTTCATTTCCGGTATTGTTATTAAGCCTGCTGATGATTGTGCTGGTTGCCTGCCGAAACCGTCGCAAGCCTTAATTTATCACTGCTGTCAAGGCCGTTAATGTCTTGAAACTGCCGTGTAATGCTCTGAACCTTGATTCAACCAGCTTTCATGTGGATGGCCGTTATAACAGTGAATCTGAAGTCGATGAAGAAGACCTGAACTGCATTAAAATCTGTCGTGGATACAGCAGAGATCACCGGCCCGAATTAAATCAGGCAATACTGCTCTTAATGACCGAAAATCAAGCGGGCATTCCCGTATTCATGGCCGCATCCAGTGGCAATAATAAACGACAACACTAATTTCAAAAAAGTCATCAGCAAGCATTTGAAATGCTACAAAGAGGCGCTGAATAATCATTATCTGATTGGCGATGCTGCACTTATGAACAGCTATGAACATGGCGAGAGCAATAGAAGTGCTTTGCGATCAACACCCTCGCTACGCAATGCCACTATGGATTATTTGCAGAAGCAGGTCCGCTACAGGGTTGACAATTCAGAAGTACTGCCAGGGTCGGTTTCTACCGGCTTTTCCACATAAAATTCCACAGAAAATGTGGATAACTCGAAACTTACCGTTTACACCGGGCATTGGCAGTGCGCGGGCAGCCTGTAGCCTTGCTTCATGCTGTCTTCGCACTGGCCATTGCTGCCGCCAGCTGGAAGCATCTGCGCGACCAGTCTTTGTTCGGTCAGTGCGGCTGCGCAATGCTATTGTGGTGGAGGAATTTCGCAATTTTCGTTAAACATAAACCTTCCCTTGTTTATTGATCTGCCGGGCTATGACCTCCAGTGTCACCTTTATTCCAAGCTCCGGCTCCTTCCACACTGCCAAGCACACTTGTTCTGGAATCTAATTGATCAGCTGGAGTTCTGCTTTGCAAACCACCAACAAGACTCAGATCATTTGCTGGAATATTAATCGAAAAAGGCCGGCTATCATCCGGTTGATCATCTTTTATGCCTTCTTTATCCTGATTTCCGTCACTTGCGACCGCCCCCTCATTCTGCCCGTCATAACCCTGCTCACTGACGACATTTGGTCTGTCAAAGGGTTGTAGAACTCCTCTAAAATTCACTGTCGTATTTGTATTATGTCCTGAAGGGGAAATATCAAACCTCGTAAGCTGGCCATCATCCGGATTGAATGCAACTGTGCCTATGACATGAACCGAAGTCTGATCATCTTGCTCTTCATTCAGCTCCAGGCCAAAAGATCGGTTAGGTTCTGGGCTCAAATATCCGTGAATAGCAAAGTCGCTACCGCTTATATTTTGGAGGACAGTCACATTTCTCAGTAATCCATTAATCCTTATAGTGCCATCAGCAAAAAAACCAAACG